>CAVZMU010000014.1:0-207900 GCA_963776455.1 uncultured Alphaproteobacteria bacterium | reverse complement strand
CGACCGCCCCACGTTGCTCGTTCCGCCCGGCGAGCGCGCGGAATCCCAGATGCTCTTCGACCGGGCCTTGAACGGCGAGACCATCCGCGACGTGCAGGTGAAGCGGCTGCGCAAGGATGGCACGCTCGTCGACGTCAGGATCGCGGCCGCGCCTATGTATCATCCGGATGGCCGCGTGCGCGGAGTGGCCTGGGCCTATGAGGACATCACCGGCCACAAAGAGGCGGAGGAACAGCTTCGTCGCCTTGCCCATTACGATGTGCTGACCGGGCTGCCCAATCGCGTGACCTTGCAGAAGCAGCTTGGGACGCTGCTCGACGGCGGCAGCGCCTGCAGGCCGGCCGCCGTTGCGTTGTTCGACCTGGACGGCTTCAAAGACGTGAACGACACGCTCGGCCATTCGATCGGCGACGAATTGCTGATCGAGGTCGGCCGGCGGCTGACCGACGTGGCCGGCGACCGTGGGCGGGTGTGCCGTCTCGGCGGCGACGAGTTTGTCGTGATCGTCCCCGATTGCGGGGATCCGCGGGTGATCGCGCATATCGTCGATGCCATGCTCACGCGCCTCGCGGAGCCCTATCCGATCCGCGGCGACGTGCTCCACCTGGGCGGCAGCGCGGGCATCGCCATCGCTCCCAATGATGGTGCGACCAGCGACGACCTGATCGCGAATGCCGACCTCGCGCTGTATCAGGCGAAGTCGGCCGGGGGGCGCGTCTATCGCTTCTTCCTGCCGGTGCTGCGTGCACAGGCGCAGGCGCGGCGCGGGCTCGACGGCGACCTCCGGCGCGCCTTCGCCGAGGACGAGTTCGAGCTCTATTTCAGCCCCGAGATCCGCTTGGCGGACGACGTGGTCGTCGGCGCCGAAGCTCTCCTGCGGTGGCGCCATCCGGCCAAGGGCATCCTGGCGCCGGGGGCTTTCATCGACGCGCTCGCGGACAGCGCCATCGCGCCCGGCGTGGGCGCCTGGATCATCCATAGCGCCTGCGCCCGAATGGCGGAATGGCGCGCCGCCGGCCTGCCGCTCGGCCGCATCGCCGTCAACCTGTTTCCCTCGCAACTACGCGACGCAGGCCTGCTGAAGGACATCGACGACGCGCTGCGGGACGCCGGTCTTCCCGCGGAAGCCCTGGAGATTGAAATCACCGAGAACGTTGCCCTCGATTACGAAGACGCGGCGGTGCCGCTGCAGAAGCTCCACGAGAAGGGCGTCAAGCTCGCGTTCGACGACTTCGGTACCGGCTATGCCTCGCTGAGCTACCTGACACGGCTGCCGCTGTCCCGGATCAAGATCGACCGCAGCTTCGTGGGCAAGATCACCGACGACGCGGAAGACGCCGCCATCGTGCGCTCGCTGATCTCCATGGCCCACAACCTCGGGCTGGAGGTCATCGCCGAGGGCGTCGAGACGCAGGATCAGGCGGCATTCCTGCTCCACGAGACCTGCGAGGAGGCGCAAGGCTTCCTCTATGCCAAGCCGCTTTGCGCCAGCGATTTCGAAGCCTTCCTGCGGACGCAGCGGCTCGACTGGCGGGAGCGGAGCGCCGTCGAGCGGACGGTGAGCCGGCCGAACACTATGCAGCGGCGCAACATCAGGGCCGCGAGCCGCCGCAGGCTGCCCAAGGCGTGACGGCCGGTCTCGCGCACGCCTTCGCGCCATTCAAGCCTCCAGCACGACGACGTGCCGCGGCTCGACCGCCAGCCAGACCCACCGCCCCTCCTCCACCGGCTCCATGGCGGCGCCGCGGATGACCAGCTTCTGGTTACCCCAGGCGACGTAGACCTGGGTGAAGTCGCCCTGGAACACCGCGGTGCTCGACCTGCACCGGCCACACGTTCTGCGTCCCCGGCCGGCGGCGTCGGGTGCAGCCGCAGGTGGACGGTGCGCACCGACACGGTGAGCTCCGGTCCGACCGTGCGGCCGTAGGCCGTGCCGTAGACGATGTTGTGGCCGGCCGTCTCCAGCGCGACAAGTCCCGTCGGACAGGTCCGGCCGATGGCGCCCGCGGATCAGATTGGCCGAGCCGACGAAGTCGGCGACGAAGGCATTGCGCGGCAGGTTGTAGATCTCCGTCCGGCGTGCCGATCTGCTCGATCCGCCCGTCGCGCATGACGACGATGCGGTCGGACATCGCCAGCGCCTCCTCGAGATCGTGGGTGACGTAGACCGAGGTGATGCCGAGCCGGTGCTGCAGCTCGCGCAGCTCGATGCGCATGTCGGCCGCGCAGCTTGGCGTCGAGGTTCGACAGCGGCTCGTCGAACAGCAGCACGGACGGCGAGAACACGAAGGCGCGCGCCAGCGCCACGCGCTGCTGCTGGCCGCCGGAGAGCTGCGAGGCGCTGCGGTCGCGCGAACTCGCCCATCTGCACCAGGTCGAGCGCCGCAGCTCGACCTTCTCGCTGATCTCGCGCTGCCGGCTTGCGGCGCACGCGCAGGCCGTAGGCGACGTTGTCGAACACCGTCATGTGCGGCCAGATGGCGTAGGACTGGAACACCATCGAGAGCCCGCGCTTCTCGGCCGGAATGTTGATGCCGTTGCGCACGACGAATAGACCGGCTGCGCCGCCGATCCGGATCTCGCCCGACGTCGGCTGCTCGCAGCCCGGCGATGGCGCGCAGCGTCGTGGTCTTGCCGCACCCGGACGGGCCCGAGCAGCGTCAGCTGCTCGCCCGGCCGCGACGGGAAGCTCGACGCCGCGCACCGCGGTGACGTCGCCGTAGTGGACGACGAGGTCCGCGCCTCGATGGCCGTCGGTCGGCGGGCGATGCCTCCGCGGCATCTCCGGCTGCAGCAGTCATGGGCTCACTCGCCCCCGATGCTGCGTGGCGCGGCGCGACACCGCGAACAGGATCGACGAGGGCGACGCGCCACCACCAGCGGTCTGCATCAGCGCCATGGCGGCGGTCAGCTCGGTGCTCGTGGCGAACCAGGATTCGACGATGGCCGGCGTGATCACCTTGGAATTCGGCCCCATCAGCAGGATCGAGGCGCCGAGCTCGCGCACGCTGGCGACGAACAGCAGCAGCCACGCCGCGACCAGCCCGGGCCGCAGCAGCGGCATCGTGACGGTGCGCATGCGATAGCCCCACGACGCGCCGCACATCTGCGCGCACTCCTCGAGGCTCTTGTCGATCTGCAGCATCACGCCCGAGATGGTGCGCACGCCGAGCGGCAGGAACACGGTGAGATAGGCGATCAGCAGCAGCCACAGCGTGCCGTAGATCGGGATCGGGAAGACCAGCCACGCCCACATCATGCCGAAGGCGAACACGAGCCGCGGCACCGCCTGCGGGAACATCACGATGTATTCGATGACGCCGCGCCCGGGCAGCGCGCGAGCGATAGATGATCCACGACAGCAGCCCCATCAGCACCACGCCGATGCTCGCGGTGGCGAGCCCGAGGATCAGGCTGTTCGCCGAGCGCCGAGCGCACGGCGTTCATCGACAGCGCCGTGCGGTAGTTGTCGAGCGTGAAGTTGCCGGCGGCGCGGGAAGGCGACGGCGAGCTTCTGCAACGAGGCATAGAGCAAGCGTCAGCACGCGGCAGGACGACCGCCACGACGAGGTAGAACAGGCAGACCGCCGAGCAGCACCCAGCGCAGCGGCCCGACGTCCATCACGCGCGGCCGGAACGCCTTGCCGGTGATGGTGACGTAGCTGCCGCGCGATGATGATGCGGCGATAGACGAACAGCATCACGAACATGACCGCGAACAGCGACACGCCCATGGCCGCGGCGAGCGGGATCCGCGGCGGGTACTGCGAGACGAGCTGATAGATCGCGGTGGTGACGACGTAGAAGCGGTTCGGGCAGCCCGAGCACGAGCGCCGCCGAGAACGAGCCCGAGCATCTCGGCGAAGACGAAGATGGCGGCGCCGAGCACGCCGGGCAGCACCAGCGGCAGCGTGACGCGCAGCATCGTGCGCAGCCGGCCGGCGCCCATCACCTGCGAGGCCTCCTCGAGCGCCGGGTCCATCGACTTCATCACCGCGCCGATCATCACGAAGGCGACCGAGCCCTCGAACAGCGCCATGACCCAGGCGATGCCGTACGGCGTGTTGATGTCGATCAGGTGCGCCTCGCCGCCGAGCGCGCGCCAGACCTGATTGATGAAGCCGCTCTCCGGCGCGCCGAGCAGGCTCCAGGCGAGCGCGCCGAGCAGCGGCGTCACGTAGTACGGCACCGCCATCAGCTGCTCGAAGCGCGCGCGGCCCGGCACGTTGGTGCGCGTCAGGATCCACGCCATCACGAAGCCGAACACCAGCGCCATGACGGTCGCCGCGAGCGAGACGAGCGAGCGTGTTGAGCAGGATCTGCGGGTACTCGGAGCAGCGCCGGCGAAATTGTCGAGGCCGTAGGCCGTCGGCGGGCGCGCCTCGGGATCGCCGACGTCGAGCGACGGCCTGGAACAGGATAGAAGATCGGATAGAGCACGAGGACGGCGGCGGCGCCACCGATCGCAGCGAGCGCTGACGCCCGGCAACGGCCAGGCCCGGACCAGCCTCGGACGCCGCTAGCCCTCGTCAGCGAAGCTGCTCAGCCTGACGGCGCCATGGCGCGCTCAGAGGCCCAGCATCGCGTTCCACTCCTTGGTGAACGGTCGCGCTGGCTCGCCGTAGTCCGTCCCAGTCGGTCGGGAAGAGCAGCTTGAAGTCGCGCAGACGCTTCTGCCGGTCGCCATCGGCGGCGCGTCGGTGCGGACGCGAGCCGTAGATGCAGGTTCGGGTGGTTCTGGTAGAAGGTCTGGCCGCGGTTCGACATCGCCCAGTCGACGAACAGCTTCGCGGCCTCCGGATGCGGCGCCTTGTTGACCGCGCCGACGATCAGCGGCGTCGCCGGCAGCCCGTCGGGCGGCGCGACGAACTCGATGTCGGCGCCCTTCTCCTTGTAGAGCATGTAGGCCGCGTACTCGGCGAGCGCGCAGATCTTGTCGTCGCCCTTGGCGAGCCGGTCGAAGAGCTGCACGCGCGAATCGAAGCCGCGCGGGCGCTGCTTGGCGAACTCCTTCCAGAAGTCGTTGCCGTACAGCTTGCGCAGCATGTACCACTGCACGTACTGCATGCCGGAGGTGGAGATCTTGCAGCTGATGGCGTTCTTGCCAGCGCGGATTGCAGCATGTCCTTCCAGGTCTTCGGCGCCTCCTCGGGCTTCACCTTGGCCTTGTTGTAGGCGATGCCGGCGAAGGTCACGCCGGTCCAGAAGAACGTAGCCGCGCGGGTCGCTCAGATAGTCCGGCTTGTAGGCGTCGCGTCTCCGGCGACGACGTAGGGCTCGTAGCCGCCGCGTCTTCTGGAAATCGATCGCCGGCGCGATGTCGGAGAGCTGGAGCACGTCGACGTCGAAGCGGCCGGCCGAGCGCTCCGACAAGATCTTGTTGTAGAGCGCGCCGGTCTGCGCCCGCACATAGCTGGTCTTGATCTTCGGGAAGTCCTTGCCGAAGCCCTCCATGATCGCCGGCGGTGCCGGCCTCGTTCTCGTGGCAGTAGAAGACCAACTCGCCTTCCTGCTCGGCCTTGGCCACGTCGGCGTAGGTCGTGGAAATCGAGCACCTTGGTCGGCGGCTTGGCGGGCCCTGCGCGAGGACGTTTGGCGCACCCAATCCGGCGAGCGGAGCCGCGGCGAGAAGCGTTCCGGCCTGCAGCAGCCGTCGGCGCGTGATCGTGTCCTTCGATCCAGGCATGGCATCCTCCCGTTCGGCTTGTTTCATCGCGGCTGCCGTTTGGGTTGAGCTTAGCGCGGGGGGCGATCCTGGCAAGCGGCCGCTTCCCTGTGGGCGGGTGCGGGCAAGCCGCAATAACGCGTTGACGCGCTGGGAAAGCGGGCTAGAGACATGCCGACGATAACGGATAGACGGAGTTAAAATAGGCTCCGCCCATTCTTGTGCAGGCGGAATCCTGGTTATCAGCCGCAGCCCCGGGTCCCCGCTGTCGCGGGGACGAGCGGAGGGGATGAAACCGCGAACGGGACCCGATGGACGAGCGCAAAGACTCCTACAAGGCCTCGGGCGTCGACACCGCGGAAGCGGACGCCGGGCTCCACAACATCGTCGACCGCGTGCGCGCGACTTGGCCGGCCGCCGGCATGGGCCGTGTGCTGCTGCCGATCGGCTATTTCGCCAACGTCATCGAGATGGATGGCGTCGGCATCGCGCTGTGCACCGACGGCGTCGGCTCCAAGACGATCATCGCCGACATGATGGGCAAGTACGACACCATCGGCATCGACTGCGTCGCCATGAACGTCAACGACCTGATCTGCGTCGGCGCCAAACCCCTGTCGATGGTCGACTACATCGCGCTGGAGCGCACCGACGCCGCGATGCTCGATGCCATCGGCATCGGCCTGTGCGAGGGCGCGCGGCAGGCCGGCGTCTCAATCTCCGGCGGCGAGACCTCGCAGCTCCGCGACATCGTCAAGGGCTTCGACCTCGTCGGCATGGCAGTGGGGCGCGTGGCACTGGATGGCGTGCTGATGGGCCGGGATGTCGCCGAGGGCGACGTCGTCATCGGCGTCAAGAGCAACGGCATCCACAGCAACGGCCTGTCGCTGGCGCGCCGCACCTTCTTCGACACTGGCGGCTATGCGGTCGAGCACAAGTTCGACGAGCTGGACACGACCATCGGCGAGGAATTGCTCAAGCCGACCCACATCTACGTGCCGGAGGCGATGGACATCCTCGACAATGTCGCGGGCGTGAAGGCGCTGATCAACATCACCAGCGACGGCTTGCTGAATCTGACGCGTGTCGCCGCCGACGTCGGTTTCATCATCGACGATCTCATTGAGCCGCCACCGATCTTCCCGCTGATCCAGCGGCTGGCGAATGTCGACGAGCCTGAAATGTTCGAGGTGTTCAACCGCGGCATCGGCTTCTGCTACGTGGTGGCGCCGGACGCCGCCGATGCCGTGCTCGCGATTCTGAAGCAGCATGGACGCATTGCGCAGCGCATCGGCCATGCGACTGCGGACCCCGACAAGAAAGTCTATATCCCGCAGCGCGGCCTCGTGGGACAGGGCAAGAAGTTCTGGAAGGACGACGGCAGCCGCAAGGCCGGCTGATCATCCCGTCCCGCGCAAACCGCCGCCGCGGCGCACCGCCACGATCTCCGCCAGGATCGAGAGCGCGATCTCATCCGGCGTGATTGCGCCGAGGTCGAGCCCGGCAGGCGCCTTCAGCCGCGCGAGCTGTTCCGCATCGACGCCGCGCGCCGTCAGCGCCGCCTTGAGTGCCGCCGCCTTCTTGCGGCTGCCGACGAAGGCCACGTAGCCGGCCGAAACCGAGAGCGCCGCCTGCAGCGCCGCCTCGTCGCCTCGCCCTTGTGTCGACACCACGATGAAGCGCTCGCCGGGCTCGTCCACGGAAAGCGTATAGTGTTCGATCCGGCGTTCGGCGTCGGCAAATGCCGCCTGCTCCGGCAGGGGCGCGCACACCGTCACCGCGAACCCGGTCTTGCGCCCGAGATCGGCGATCGCCACCGCGACCGGGCTCGACCCGCAGATCACGAGCTGCGGCCGGGGCAGCATCGGCTCTACGAACACGTCCATCGTGCCCTGGCTCGGGCACATGTTCGAGGCGAAGCGGATACCTTCGCGCTCGTCGCCCGCCGCCACGCCCTTCTGCTGCAAAACGTCCGGCGGCTCAACCGAGACGAGACGAGACCGACCGTCGGCGAGCGATTCCCGCGCCGCCTTGAGCACCGCGGCGCGCGCGCAACCGCCGCCGATCCAGCCTTCCGAAACCGAACCGTCGGGCAGGATCACCGCCTTGGCGCCGGCCTTGGCGGCGGTGGCGGCGACCGTCCGCACCACGGTGGCGAGCGCGAAGGGCTCGCCACGCGCCTTCATGGCGGAGATGAGGTCGAGGATGTCGCCGGCGCGCTCCATCACAGCCTCGCCAGGTAGGGCTCGAGCGCCGCCAGGCTGTCGAGATTATGCGCCGGCGCGAACAGGTCGACGTAAGGCAGTGCCGCCTGCATGCCGCGCGCCGCCGGCGTGTAGTCCTTCCATCCGATCAGCGGATTGAGCCAGACGATGCGGCGGCAACGCCGGCGCAATTCGCGCATCGCGGCGCCGAGCTGATCCGGCTCGTCGGTGTCGTAGCCGTCGGACACGATCATCACGGCGGTGCGTGAGTTGATCACCCGCTTGGCGTGCCAGCGGTTGAAGGTGGCGAGGCTGTCGCCGATGCGCGTGCCGCCACCGATGCCCTGCGCCATCAGCGACAGGCGGTCGACCGCCCGCGTCACGTCGCGGTCGCGCAGCGATGCCGAGACGTGCACAAGGCGGGTGTGGAACACGAAGGCTTCCGCCTCGCGGAAGGCATCGACGACGCCATGCAGGAAGCGCACGAAGAACGCGGTGTAGAGGCTCATCGAGCCCGACGCGTCGAGCAGCATGACGAGCCGCAGCGGCTTCTCCTTGCGCCGCCGCCACACCAGTTCGAGCGGCGTGCCGCCATGGCTGATGCTGCGATGAATGGTGCGCCGCAGGTCGAGCCGACGGCCGCGTCGATGCACGCGCTCGCGCCGCACCAGCCGCGCCCGCATGGTGCGGGCAAGCCGCGCCGCCAGCGCATGGGTCGCGGCGACGTCCTCCGGATCGGTGATGTGGCGCAGGTCGGTCGCGCCGAGATTTTCCGCCCGCGACGCACCCTCGCGCCGGCCGGTTTGCGCTGCGCCGGCGTCGGACGCGCTATCGCGGTGGACATGATCCGGCGCGCCAGCAGGCCCGTCGTGAGCTTCGGCCCCTGCCAGCCGCCGCAGCGACGCGCGGCTCTCCTGGGCCGAACCTGCGACGGTCGCCATCCGCCGCATGCCGTGCCCGAGCCAAAAGGCAGCGAAAATCTCGTCGAAACGCTGCCAGTCGGAATGGGTGCCGCAGAACACGGTGCGCAGGGCGGGACGAAGCGCGCCCGGCTTTGCCGCGGCAGACGAGGCGAGGATCGTCAATGCGTCTCGCGTTTCGGCGAGGCCGACCCGGAAGCCGTTGTCGCGCAGCGTGTGCGCGAATTCGGCGAGGCGAAGGCGGATGGGGGGGCCAAGGGCTTCACTCCGCTCGTCGCCGCGAAAGCGGGGACCCACCCCTTCAGCACCCGGATGATCTGGATTTCCGCTTTCGCGAGAATGAGCGGAGCCCGGGCCGTCGCCCTTCGAGGCTCGTTGGACTCGCCCCTCAGGGTGACGGATCGAAGACTCCACCATGTCACGCCACCTTGCCCAGCAGCCGCTCGGTCACCTCCCGGCTGATATTCGAGCGGTCCTCGTGGGTCTTGAGCAGGCAGATCAGGGTGTCGTGCACCGTCTCCGGCTCCTGCCGCAGGTCATGCATGTCGAGACCGGCAAGCGTCGCGGCCCAGTCCAGCGTCTCGGCGACGCCCGGCACCTTGCGCAGGTCCTCCTTGCGGATGGCCGCCACCATGCGGGCGACCTGCAGCGCCAGCGCGACATCGACGCCGGACAAGCGGGTGACGATGATGTGCGCCTCGCGGTCGACGTCGGGGAAATCGACATAGTGATAGAGACAGCGGCGGCGCAGCGCGTCGGACAATTCGCGCGTGCCGTTGGAGGTGAGCACCACGCGGGGAATCGAGCGTGCCGTGATGGTGCCGAGTTCCGGAATGCTGACCTGGAAGTCCGACAAGAGCTCCAGCAGGAAAGCCTCGAACTCCTCGTCGGCGCGGTCGACCTCGTCGATCAGCAGCACCGGTGACGTCTCGCGGCGGATCGCGGCGAGCAGCGGCCGCTCCAGCAGGTATTTTTCCGAGAAGATGTGCGCCTCGATGCGGCCGGGGTCGTCGCCCGCGCCCTCATGAGCCTTGATCGCGAGAAGCTGGCGCTGATAGTTCCACTCGTAGAGCGCGGCGTTCTGGTCGAGGCCCTCGTAGCATTGCAGCCGGATCAGCTCGGCGCCATGCACGGCGGCGAGCGCCTTGCCGACCTCGGTCTTGCCGACGCCGGCCTCGCCTTCCAGCAACAGCGGCCGCTTGAGGAAATCCATCAGCCACAGCGCGGTCGCGAGGTCGCGGTCGGCGACGTAGCCGACGGCAGCGAGGCGGTCCGAGATGTGGTCGCGGTTCAACTGCACTGCCCGATCTTTCGGATTCGAAGGCGCGTCACACGCCTTCTCGAAAACGCTTGAGGGGGCATGGTCGCTCGACCATCTTCTACGCGTGCAACCCGAGTTTTTCCGCCACGGTCCAGGTGCGCCAGTTGTCGTGCGGCATGGCGATATGCGTGGAGCCGAGGAACGCGAAGGCGTCGTTCACCGCATTGGCAAAGCACGGCACGCCGCCGACGTTGGGGCTTTCGCCGACGCCCTTGGCGCCGATCGGGTGATGCGGCGACGGCGTCGTGGTCCAGTCGGTCTCCCAATGCGGTGTCTCGACCGCGGTGGGGAGGAAGTAATCCATCAGCGACGCAGTGGTGACGTTGCCGCCCTCGTCGTAGTGGATCTCTTGGCCCATCGCGATGCCGAAGGCTTCGGTCAGACCGCCGTGGATCTGGCCCTCGATGATCATCGGGTTGATGCGCGTGCCGCAGTCGTCAAGCGCATAGAAGCGCCGGATCTTGGTGGCGCCGGTATCGACGTCGACATCGACGACGCAGATATAGGCGCCGAACGGATAGGTCATGTTGGGTGGGTCGTAGTAGTTCACCGCCTCGAGGCCCGGCTCCATGCCGGGCGGCACGCCGTGGTAGGCCGCCCATGCGAGCTCCGTCATGGTCTTGAAGCGCTCGGGGTTGCCCCTCACCTTGAAGCGGTCGACGTCCCATTCGAGATCGTCGTCGTGCACCTCCAGCAGGTGCGCCGCGATCATCTGCGCCTTCGCCTTGATCTTGCGCGCCGCCATCGCGGTCGCTGCGCCGGATACCGGCGTCGAGCGTGAGCCGTAGGTGCCGAGGCCATAGGGCGCGGTGTCGGTATTGCCTTCCTCGATCGTGATCATGTCGGCCGAAATCCCAAGCTCGGTCGCGATGATCTGGGCGTAGGTGGTCTCGTGGCCCTGCCCCTGTGACTTGGTGCCGAGCCGCGCGATCACGCTTCCCGTCGGATGGATGCGGATTTCGGCGGAATCGAACATCGCGATGCCGAGGATGTCGCAGTTCCGCGACGGGCCCGCGCCGACGATTTCGGTGAAGAAGGCGACGCCGATGCCCATCAGGTCGCGCGTCTCGCCGCGCCGGAACGCCTCCTGCTTTTCCGCCTGCTCGGCGCGCAACGCCTTGTAGCCGACCGAGTCCATCGCCTTGGTCAGGGCGACGTGATAGTCGCCGGAATCGTATTCCCAGCCCAGCGCCGAGGTGTAGGGAAACTGCTCGCGGCGGATGAGGTTCTTCATCCGCAGCTCCGCCGGATCCATGCTTGAGCTTTGCGGCGAGGATATCCATCGCGCGCTCGATGCAGTAGGCGGCCTCGGTGACGCGGAACGAGCAGCGATAGGCGACGCCGCCCGGCGCCTTGTTGGTGTAGATGCCGTCGACCTCCACATGCGCCACCGGGAAATCGTATGAGCCGGTGACGATGTTGAAGAATCCCGCCGGCCATTTGGTGGGGTCGGCGCAGGCGTCGAATGCGCCGTGGTCGGCCAGCGTATAGACCCGCAGGCCCGTGACCTTGCCGTCCTTCGTCGCCGCGATCTCCGTCGTCATATGGTAGTCGCGCGCGAACGCCGTGGTCGACAAATTCTCGATGCGGTCCTCCACCCATTTCACCGGCTTGCCAGTCACGATCGAGGCGACGATCGCGCAGATGTAGCCCGGATAGGCGCCGACCTTGTTGCCGAACCCGCCGCCGATGTCGGGCGCGATGACGTGAATCTTGTGCTCGGGGATCTTCGAGATCAGCGACGCCACGGTGCGGATCACGTGCGGCGCCTGGAACGTGCCCCACAGGGTGAGCTCGCCCTTGATCTTGTCGAACGAAGCGACGCGCTGGCAGGTCTCCAGCGGGCAGGGGTGCACGCGCTGATAGGAGATCAGCTCCTTGATCGTCACCTCGGCCTGCTTGAAGGCCGCGTCGGTGGCGTCGCGGTCGCCGATCTGCCAGTTGAAGACGTGGTTGTGATGCTTGCGCTTGCCATGCGCGCCATCGGTCTTGTCCTTGAGGTCCTCGCGCAGCACCGGCGCGTCCGGTTCCATCGCCTTGAACGGATCGATGACCACCGGCAGCGCCTCGTACTCGACCTCGACCAGTTCGGCGGCGTCGGCCGCGATATAGCGCTCCGCGGCGACGACGAAGGCGACCTCCTGGTTCTGGAACAGCACCTTCTCCTCGGCGAGCACCGCCGCGACGTCGCCGGCGAGCGTCGGCATGTAATGCAGGTCGAGCGGCTTGAGGTCGGCCGCGGTCAGCACCGCGAGCACGCCCGGCACCGCCTTGGCCTTGGTGGCGTCGATCGTCTTGATGCGGGCATGGGCGTGGGGCGAGCGGGTGAAGTCGCCGTACAGCATGCCCGGCAGCTTCATGTCGTCGACATAATTGCCCTTGCCCCTGGATGAACCGGATGTCCTCGACGCGCTTGCGCTTGCAGCCCATGCCTTCGAGCGTCTCGGTGCGTTCGGTCGATGGTCGGGGTCATGTCGTTCATTCTGCGGCCTCCTGGAACGGCACGCCGTTGATCTTGGCGGCGGCGTATTGAATGGCCTTGACGATGTTCTGGTAGCCGGTGCAGCGGCACAGGTTGCCGGCGATGCCGACGCGGATTTCCTCCTCGCCGGGCTCGGATTTTCCTGCAGCAGCCGGTGAGCGCGGACGATCATGCCCGGGGTGCAGAAGCCGCATTGCAGACCGTGCATCTCGCGGAACCCCTCCTGCAGTGCATGCAGCGTGCCGTCGGGGTTCGCCATGCCCTCGATCGTCAGGATGTCGGCGCCGTTCGCCTGCACGGCGAACATCGTGCAGGATTTCACCGACTTGCCGTCGAGATCGACCGTGCAGGCGCCGCAATGGCTGGTGTCGCAGCCGATATGCGGGCCGGTAAGGTTCAACTCCTCGCGCAGAAAGTGGATGAGCAGGGTGCGCGGCTCGACCAGCGCCTCGACCGCCTTGCCGTTCACCTTCATCGTGACGTGGGTCTTGGCCATGCTGGCCCTCCCATTTCAGGCGGCGCGCGCGGGCGCGCGCCAGCGCGCGGGCCAGCATCACGCCGGCCATCTTGGTGCGATAGGCGGCCGGCCCGCGATTGTCGGAAGCCGGCGCGGTGATCGCCTCGGCGGCGGCGACGGCGTGCTTGACGGTATCGGCTCGAGCGTCGAGCCGACCAGGATCCTGACCGCGTCCTCGGCCCAGAGCGGCGTATCGGCGACATTGGTGAGCGCCGATCGAGCAGCTCGCGACCGTGCCGCCGGTCCATGGTCAGCATCACGGCCGCGGCCGCGGTCGCGTAGTCGCCGACCTTGCGCTTGAGCTTCTGATAGGCATAGCCGTGGCCGGCCGGCGGCACCGGGATGCGGATGGCGGTGAGGATCTCGCCGGGCTCGAGCGCCGTGAAGTAGGCGCCCTGGTAGAAGTCCCGCGCCGCGACTGCGCGCTCGCCGCCCTTGCCGACCAGCTACGTAGCTCGCGTTCGAGGCACATCATCACGGCCGGCATGTCGTTGCCGGGGTCGCCGTTCGCCACGTTGCCGCCGAGCGTGCCCACATAGCGTACCTGCGGGTCGGCGATGAGCAGCGAGGTCTCGCGCAGGATCGGGATTTTCGTCGGTCAGGAGGCCCGAGGCGATCAGTTCGTGCTGGGTCGTCATGGCGCCGATCACGATGTCGCCGCCGTCATCGCGCACGCCCTTGAGGTCGCCGATGCCCGCAAGATCGACCAGATGCTCCGGCGCCGCGAGACGCAGTTTCATCATCGGGATGAGGCTGTGGCCGCCGGCCAGCGGCCGCGCCTCGTCTCGCCGAGATCGACAAGGAGGGCGACGGCTTCGTTGAGGGATTTCGGGCGGTGATAGGCAAAGGATCCAGGGATCACGGCATCCTCCCGGGGCCTTGGTCCGCGCCAGCCGGCGTGCGGATGTCACCCCGGCCATTGTTTTGAACGATAGAGTGTGCGGCCGTCGCATCGCCGGCGACAACGGCCCGTTCACCAGCAGGGCGCGCGTTGCACGAATGCGCCGCCTATGCACGAACTGCGTCAGAGGTGCTGACCGTATCGAAACGGACGCTCGGTGCTCCGCAGCCGTCAGGATACCGCCTCGCCGACGCGCAGCCGCGATCCTCAGCCAGCCGAACCGGCTGCGGCTGACCGGGCACCGTGTAGCGCGTCGGCGCCGCGCGAGCTCGATCAGGCCCGTTGTCACCGGCGCGTTTCAGGCCGACGATGCGGTCGACATTGACGATGTGGCTGCGGTGCACGCGGACGAAGCGGCTGGCGTCGAGGCGCGCTCGCCACGTCGCCGATCGCAAGCGGGCAGAACAGCTTGGCGACGCCGTCGAAAATGTAGGTGTAATGCGAATTGGCATGCACCGCGACGATGTCGTCGACGCGGCACGAAATGGGTGGCGCCGTCGCGCTCGATCGGCAGCTGACGGGCCGCCGGCGGCGCGGCCGGCGCCGTCGTCGGCCGCGACCGTGCCCTGGCCGACTCGCAGTGTTGCGGTCGGGGCCGCTGGCGGGCGCGGCACGGCCGTGGCGTCAGTCGTGTTGTCGCATGGGCGCATGGCGATGTCGTCCGGCCGCCCTGCGCGCCGCCACCTGGCCGCTCGGGCACCAGCGCGAGCAGGAAAATGCCCGACACCAGGAAGGCCACGACCGCCACGACGATCGCAAGCAGATCGCTCGACAGCGCGGGCGCCGCTCGTCGCCGGGCTCGCATGGGCATGAAGCCGTCAGGCCCGCCATGGCGGTGTAATGCATGCCGGTGATCGCGATGCCGAAGGCAGCGGCGGACAGGAACAAGCGGCGGCCGGCCGCCCCGTCCGCCGGCGAGCCACAGCGCCAGTCCCGAGGCCGCAATGGCGATGGCACGCTCGCGACCACAAGGCCGGGTGCGTGGATCATGTGGGCGCTGGCATGCAGCGCCGTCATGCCGATGTAATGCATGGAGGCGATGCCGCCGCCCATGAAGGCCGCAGCGGCGGCGAGGCGCAGCGGCGTGCGCGGCCCGGCGCTGGCCGCAAACACCCCGACCCCAACCACCAGCACGCAGACCAGGAACGACAGCAGCGTCGGGAAGACCAGATAGTCGACCGGGAACGGCAGCCGGGCCGCCAGCATGCCGACGAAATGCATGGCCCAGATGGCAACCGCAAGCGAGATCGCGGCGGCCGCAAGCAGCATGCGCCGCCGCACGCCGGCCGCGTCTTCGACCTGCACCGAGAGGCTCAGGCCCACATAGGCGCCTTGGATCGCCACGACCAGCGAGAGCGCGACGAGCCACGGCTCGTGCGTCACCGGCATTTGTCTCCTCCCCGGCACGCGCCGATGTTCGGCTGCACGGCGCGATATTAGATCAGGTCCTGCGGGCGGACCAGCGGTCCGTTAGGGCGCACGACGGGGGCAAGGCGCCGGGGATATCTCCGGTCACGCGGACTTGGCGAAGTCCACAAGCTGCGCGCCTTCGCTCACCTGCTCGCCTGCCGCGAAGTGGAATCCGTTCACGATGCCGGCGGCCGGCGCCAGGATGGTATGCTCCATCTTCATGGCCTCCAGCACCAGCAGCGGCGTGCCCTTCTCGACGAGGGCACCGGGCTCCGCCAGCCACGCCACGACCTTGCCCGGCATCGGCGCGACGAGGCCATGCTCGACATCCGCGTCATCGCCGCTGAAGGCGAGCGGGTCGACCAGGAACAGTTCGTAGCGGCCTGTCCGCGACGAACACGTGCTGCCGCTCGCCTAGCGCGACCACGGTGGCGTCGAGCTGCCGGCCGCCGATGTCGAGACGCAACGTGGAATTCGCGTCCGAGCGTCTCGCGTGCCGTCGCCGTTTCGCCGCCGAGGTCGAGGCGATATCCGCTTCCGCCTGAGCAACATCGCACCGCCCTTTCCCCCTCGCCGTGGCGGAAGACCAGCTTGCGCGCGTGCGCTGCATTGAGACGCCAGTCGTCGTGGACGTGCCAGGGCGAATACGGATCGGCGCTTGCCGACTGCATCGGCGGCGGCCTGCGACTGCTGCCGCAGCACGATCGCGAGCGCGGCGACGAAATCAGCTTCGGGCGGCGCCTCGCCCGATGCGCGGAAACAGAACCTCCGCGCTCGCGCTCGATCAGGCCGGTGTCGAGGTCGGCGTTGGCGAACGACGGCGACGCCGACCAGGCGCGACAGAAACTCGACGTTGTTGGTCGACGCCGACGATCTGGTACTGCGCCAGCGCCGCGCGCATGCGCGCCAGCGCCGCGCGCGGGTCTCGTCCCAGACGATCAGCTTGGCGATCATCGGGTCGTAGTACGGCGTGATCGCGTCGCCCTGCTCGACGCCGGTGTCGACGCGCACGTGCTCGGATTCCGCCGGCGGCGCGAGATGCGCCAGCGCGCCCGGTCGAGGGCAGGAAGCCCTTGTCCGGATCCTCGGCGTAGATCCGCGCCTCGATGCGCGTGGCCGCGGATCGAGAGCTCCTGCTGGCGACAGCGGCAGCGGCTCGCCGGCGGCGACGCGCAGCTGCCACTCGACGAGGTCGAGGCCGGTGATCATCTCGGTGACCGGATGCTCGACCTGCAGCCGCGTGTTCATCTCCATGAAGTAGAAGCGGCCGCTCCTGGTCGGCGATGAACTCGACCGTGCCGGCGCCGACGTAGCCGACCGCGCGGGCGGCCGCGACCGCGGCCTCGCCCATCGCGCGCGCGGCGCTCCGGCGTCATGCCGGGCGCCGGCGCCTCCTCGAGCACCTTCTGGTGGCGGCGCTGCACCGAGCAGTCGCGCTCGAACAGGTGAGACGCAGTTGCCGTGGCTGTCGGCGAAGACCTGGACCTCGATGTGGCGCGGCCGCGGTCACGTAGCTGCTCGATCAGCACGCGGTCGTCGCCGAAGCCGACGCCGCCTCGCGCTGGCAGGACGCGAGCGCGGCGGCGAAGTCGCGCCGGCTTGTCGACGACCGCGCATGCCCTTGCCGCCGCCGCCGGCGCGTGGCCTTGATCAGCACCGGATAGCCGATGCGGTCGGCCTCGCTCGCGCAGCACGTCCGGGTCCTGGTCGTCGCCGTGATAGCCGGGCACGAGCGGCACGCCGGCCTTTGCCATGATGCGTCTTGGCGGCGCTCTTCGAGCCCATCGCGCGGATCGCGGCGGCCGGCGGGCCGATGAAGACGATGCCCGCTCGCCGCGCAGGCCTCGGCGAAGTCGGCGTTCTCCGAGAGGAAGCCGTAGCCGGGATGGATCGCCTGCGCGCCGGTCGCCTGCGCGGCGGCGATGATGCGGCCGAGCGAGGTAGCTCTCGCGCGCCGGCGGCCGGCCCGATGCAGCACGCCTCGTCGGCGAGCCGCACGTGGCGCGCGCCGGCGTCGGCGTCGGAATAGACCGCGACGGTGCGGATGCCGAGGCGGCGCGCGGTCCGGATGACCCGGCAGGCGATCTCGCCGCGGTTGGCGATCAGGATGCGGTCGAACATGCTTTGCGCCATCACATCCGGAAGACGCCGAAGTCGGTCGGCGCGATCGGCGCGTTGAGCGTCGCCGAGAGCGCGAGGCCGAGCACGCGGCGGGTCTGCGGCGGGATCGATGATGCCGTCGTCCCACAGACGCGCGGTGGCGTAGTAGGGATGGCCCTGCGTCTCGTACTGCTCGCGGATCGGCGCCTTGAAGGCGTCCTCGTCCTCGCGGCTCCAGGACTTGCCGGCCGCGCCTCCATGCCGTCGCGCCGGACGGTGGCGAGCACGGTGGCCGCCTGCTCGCCGCCCATCACGCGAGATGCGCGCGTTCGGCCACATCCACAGGAAGCGCGGCGAGTAGGCGCGGCCGCACATGCCGTAATTGCCGGCGCCGAAACTGCCGCCGATGATCACGGTGAACTTCGGCACCTGTGGCGCAGGCCACCGCCGTCACCATCTTGGCGCCGTCCTTGGCGATGCCGCCGTGCTCGTATTTCCGTCCCGACCATGAAGCCGGTGATGTTCTGCAGGAACACCAGCGGGATGCCGCGCTTGGCGCAGAGCTCGATGAAATGCGCGCCCTTCAGCGCGGATTCGGAGAACAGGATGCCGTTGTTGGCGATGATGCCGACCGGATAGCCGTGGATGTGGGCGAAGCCGGTGACCAGCGTCGTGCCGTAGCGCGCCTTGAACTCGTCGAGCTCGCGAGCCGTCGACGATGCGCGCGATGACCTCGCGCACGTCGTAGGGCTTGCGGGTGTCGGTCGGGATGATGCCGTAGATCTCGTCCGGGTCGTAGCAGCGGCTCGCGCGGCGACGCTACAGTCCAGGCTCGACCGGCTTGACGGCGTTGAGGTTGGCGACGATGCGGCGCGCGAGTGCAGCGCGTGGGCGTCGTTCTCGGCGAAATGGTCGGCGACGCCGGACAGCCGCGTGTGCACGTCGGCGCCGCCGAGGTCCTCGGCGGTGACCACCTCGCCGGTCGCCGCCTTCACCAGCGGCGGGCCGCCGAGGAAGATCGTGCCCTGGTTCCTGACGATGATGGTCTCGTCGCTCATCGCCGGCACGTAGGCGCCGCCGGCCGTGCACGAGCCCATCACCACCGCGATCTGCGGGATGCCCTTGGCCGACATGTTGGCCTGGTTGAAGAAGATGCGGCCGAAGTGGTCGCGGTCGGGGAACACCTCGTCCTGTGGCGGCAGGAAGGCGCCGCCGGAATCGACCAGGTAGACGCAGGGCAGGCGGTTCTGCTCCGCGATCTCCTGGGCGCGCAGATGCTTCTTCACCGTCATCGGATAATAGGTGCCGCCCTTCACCGTGGCGTCGTTGGCCACGATGATGCATTCGCGGCCGGAGACGCGGCCGATGCCGGTGACGATGCCGGCCGCCGGCACCTCGTCGTCGTACAGGCCGTAGGCGGCGAGCGGCGACAGTCTCGAGGAACGGCGAGCCGGGATCGAGCAGCGCGTCGACGCGGTCGCGGGCGAGCAGCTTGCCGCGTCCGAGGTGCCGCTTTCGGGATTCCTCGGTGCCGCCGGGCGACACGGTCGCCGTCTTGTCGCGCAGGTCGGCGACGAGCGCGCGCATCGCCGCGGCATTGCCGCGGAACTCGTCGCTTCGCGCATTGAGCTTGGACTGCAGGATCGCCATTCTTTAGTCTTAGAGGCTGTTCGAGAATTGGTAAAATCGAGTCCCGGCACGTTAGCGCAACATCGTCCGTGCTCCATGGTTTTCCAACCCCATTTCCTTATCCGGAACATCCAGGACACCATGAACTCCCCCACGCAAATCGCGATTCTCGACGACGATCACGTGATCCGCATGGTCCGCTATGCGCTGGGCGGTCCGGGCGAGATCACCGCGCAATGGGTTCGCGACTTCTTCCTGCCGGAGGACATGGAACCCTCGCTCGTATTCGCAACAGGGCACGGCCTGCACGAGGCCGACGGCGTCTCACTGATCCCGACGAGCGCGAAGGCGAACGTCCGCAAGGGCGCGGATGTCTCGATCCTGATCTTCCGCCGCGGCATCATCGACGCCGCGCTCATGGACGCCAATCCCAGGCTCAAGCTGATCCAGCGGATGGGCGCGCGCGCCGACAGCATCGACCTCGCCGCCGCCGCGGCGCGGGGCATCCTGGTTTCGTGCCTGCCGCGCCCGGTGCTCCACTACACCGCCGAGCACGCGATCCTGCTGATGCTGGCGCTGTCCAAGCGCCTGATCGAGGCCGATGCCGCCGTGCGCGCCGACCAATGGGATCGCGACCGCGTCCATCCCGAGCACGGCGTCGCCTATAACTGGGTTGGCTTGTCGGGACTCGGCGGGCTGTTTGGAAAGACCGTGGGCATCATCGGGCTTGGCGAGGTCGGCGCGCTCGCCGCCGGAATGGCGCGAGGCTTCGGCGCGCGCGTCATCTATGCCAACCGCAGCCGGTTGCCGCCGGAATGCGAGCGGAGCCTCGGTGTCGAATACGTGCCGCTGGCGCGGCTGCTGGCGGAGGCGGATTTCGTCTCGATGCATGCCAACAACCTGCCGGAGAACAAGGGCATGCTCGGCGCGGACACCTTCGCCCGGATGAAGCCGACCGCGTTTTTCATCAACACCAGCCGCGGCCGCATGGTGGACGAGGACGCGCTCCATGCGGCGCTGACGCAAGGCGTCATCGCCGGCGCCGGCCTCGACGTGCATGCCGAAGAGCCGCGGCCGGCGCCGGACCGCTTCGCGGCCCTGCGCAACGTCATCATGACGCCGCACCTCGCCGGCGGGTCGCGCAAGGGAATCCTCGGCGAGGTGGAAGGCATCCTCGACAATTGCCGCGCGGTGCTGGGCGGGAAGCCGATCAAATATCAGGTAAGCGCTGAGAGCGTGATCGTTCGAAACTGACGCGCCGGCGTCCGACGCGATTCAATATCAAGATGGTGCCCGAATGGCATATCGGGTTGACTAAATCGGCGCATCGGCGATGCGCTCCCAATGCAGCTCGCGGTGCTGCATGACGCCCTGCCAGAGCCGCGGCTTCTGCGTCAGCACGAGATGCTCGCCATCGAAATGCGTGAAGCGGATCTGGTCGCCGCCGACGCGGCTCGGTTCGGCGGAGGCGTCGACATGGGTGACCAGCGTCTTGCCGTCATAGACGTAGTTGCCGCAATAGGAGTTATATTCGCGGACGGCTTCCCCCGCCGGCAGTTCATTCCGTCCGTCGCACAGCACCGACATCATTCGCCCGTCGGGATAGAACACCAGCAGGCCCCGGGGCTTCTCGCCATAAGGCGGATGCATCGCCTCGCCGGCATCGTTGCGCGCGGATGTCTTGAACAGCCGCCAGGTGCCGACGATGTCTTTCATGCCGCCCTCTCACGCGACGTCCGCCTCAATTGACGGTCAAGCCGAGCTTCTTGATCAGCGTATCCCACTTGCCTTCCTCGCGCCGGATGTTCTCGGCGTAATCCTCCGGCGTGCTCGTCACCGGCCCGCCGCCGTCGGCTACGATGCGGTTCCTGATGTCCTCCGACATCACGATGGCTCGCAGCTCGTTGTTGAGCCGGTCGATGATGGGGCGAGGCGTGCCGGCCGGCGCCGCCAGCCCGTAATATTGAACGACGTCGAAGCCGGGCAGGCCGGACTCGGCGACGGTGGGGACGTTCGGCAGCGCGGCGACGCGTTCCGGAGAGGCCACCGCGATGGCGCGCAGCTTTCCGCCCTCGATATTGCCGATCGCCGGCGGAAGCGTGTTGAACGCCAGCATGACGTGGCCGCCGACGAGATCGTTGGTGAGCGGGCCGGTGCCCTTGTAGGTGACGATCGTGATGTCGGTGCCGGTCATCGCCTTGAACTGCTCGGCGCCGAAATAATTGAGCGTCGGCGGCGGCGGCGTGCCCATCGTGAGCTTGCCGGGGTCCTTCTTGGCGAGCGCGATGACGTCGGAGATGGATGTTGCCGGCACGGACGGATTGGCCATCACCACGATCGGGACGGAGGCGATGAGGCCGATAGGGGCGAAGTCCTTCGCCACGTCGTAGCCGGTATTTGCGGGGAGGCTGAGGCCCGTCACCATCAGCAGCAGGGTGTAGCCATCGGCGGGAGCCTTCGCGACGGTGCGGCTGCCGATCACCGAGCCGGCGCCGGGCCGGTTCTCGACGATGACCTGGTGGCCGAGCGCAGCCGTCAGCTTCTGCGCGATCAGCCTGCCGACGGTATCGACGCCGCCGCCTGCCGGGAACGCCACGACCAGCGTGATGGTGCGGGAAGGATAATCCTGCGCCGCCGCCGGGCTCGCCAACGCCCATGCAGACAGCAAAGCCAGCACGGCGACGATTGTCCGGCGTCTCTGTGACGGTCCCACGTCCTCGGCTCCCTGATGTGTTCTTGGATATGTTTCTTTGGATGTGTTCTTGCTGGCGCTTCCTGGATGAAGCGCCATCATGAGACGAGCGTAATCTATCGCGTCATCCCGAGATAGGCCTCCTTCAACTGCGGCGAGGCCGCGACAGCGTTTTCGGCGGCGCCTTCCAGCACGACCGACGCCGCGCATCAGCACGTAGGCGTGGGACGCGACGCCGAGCGCCACCGCCACGTTCTGCTCGACCAGGATGCCGCCGATACCCATCTCGCGGCGGATGCGGTCGATCGTCTGGTGCACGCGCTCGACCACGAGCGGCGCAAGGCCGAGCGACGGCTCGTCCATCAGGATGAAGCTCGGGCGCGACATCAGCGCCCGGCCGATCGCGAGCATCTGCTGCTCGCCGCCCGACAGCGTGCCGCCGACCTGGCGGCGGCGCTCGCCGAGCCGCGGAAACAGCTCGTAGATGTCGGCGAGCCGCTCGCGCACCTCGGCGCCGCTGCGCACCACGCCGCCGACCTGGAGGTTCTCCTCGACCGTCATCTTCTTGAAGATCCTGCCGGCCCTCGGGCACCAGCGCGATGCCGGCGCGGGCGGCGAGATGCGCGGCCTGCCCGGCGAGATCGCGCGCCGTCGAGCAGGATGCGGCCCGCCGACGGCTTCACCAGGCCCATGATCGCCTTGATGGTGGTGCTCTTGCCGGCGCCGTTGGCGCCGAGCAGCGCGACGATCTGGCCCTTCTCGACCGCGAGGCTGACGCCGTGCAGCACCTCGATCTCGCCATAGGCGGCGTGCAGGTTCTCAACCGCGAGCGTCATCGCCGCCTCCGCTGATGAGCTGGTTCATGCCGAGATAGGCCGCACCACTTCGGGGTCGCTTCTGCGCCGCCGCCGGCGTGCCGGTGAAGATGTGATGTCCGTGGTTGATGACGGTCACGCGATCGCAGAGCCGCCCGACCAGTTCGAGGTCGTGCTCGATCAGCATCATGCGCGCAGCCCTGCGCCGCGATGTCCTTGCACCAGCGTGGCGAGGCGCTCGCGCTCCGGCTCGGTCGAGGCCGGTCGCGGGCTCGTCGAGCAGCAGCAGCTTCGGCTCCGACACGATCGCGCGCGCGATCTCGACAAAGTGGCGCCGGCCGAACGGCAGCGACTTCACGACCGTGCCGGAGACGTCGGCGAGCCCGACCCGCTCCAGCGCGCGGCTCACGGCCTGCGCGATGCTTGCCGCCGACAGCGGCCGGAACACCGAGGGCCAGCCGCCGGCGTTCGCGAACCAGCGGCTCGCGAGCCCCGCCGCGACGTTCTCGTAGACGGTCAGCTGATCCGCCAGCCGCACCTTCTGGAACGTGCGCGCGATGCCGCGCCGCGCCCGGCGGTGCGGCGGCAGCCGCTGGATATCGCCATCCCCGAAACGGATGGTGCCGCCGTCGATGCGCAGCACGCCGGTGATGCAGGACGACCAGCGTCGATTTTCCGGCGCCGTTCGGACCGATCAGGCCGAGCACTTCGCCCGGCGCAACCGCAGGCTGATCTCGCTCAGCGCCTGCAGGCCGCCGAAGCGCTTGGACACGCCTGATGAGCTCGAGCACGCTCATCGGCGCAGCCGCTCGATCAGGCCGCCGATGCCGGAGGGCAGGAACCAGAGCACGAACAGCACCATCGTGCCGTAGACCAGCAGGCGCAGATTGTCCTCGCCGAGCGCGCGCAGGCCTTCGGGGATCATGGTGAGCATCAGGCTGGCGATGATGCCGCCGAGCGGACTGCCGATGCCGCCGACGACCGCCATCATCATGTAGCGGAAGGACTCCTGCTCGTTGAACAGGTCGGGCGTGAGGAAGCGCACATAGGCGGCGAACAGCGCGCCGGACAGTCCGGCGAGGCCGGCCGAGACCGTGAAGGCGATCAGCTTGACGGCGAAGATGTTGATGCCGCTCGCCTGCGCGGCGATCTCGTCGTGCCGCACCATCTTCAGGATGACGCCGAGCGCGCTGTAGCGGTCGATATAGGCGAGCGCGGCCAGCACCGTCAGGCACACCGCGAGCATGATGAGATACCAGGTCTGCTTGTCGATGCCGCCGGTCGGAATGCCGATCAGGCCCATCGGCCCGCGCGTGATGTCGACCGAATTGGTGAGCAGCTGGAAGATCAGGATGCCGAAGCCGAGCGTGCCGATCGCGAGATAGTGCCCCTTCAGCCGCGCGGCCGGCAGCCCGAGCAGGAAGCCGCACAGCATCGCGAGCAGCACGCCATAGAGCCCGGCGAGAATCGGCGGATGGCCCTGCTTGGCCAGCACGCCGAGCGTGTAGGCGCCGATGCCGACGAAACCGGCCTGTCCGAACGACAACAGGCCGGTCAGGCCGGTGAGCAGATTGATGCTGAAGACCGCGAGGCTGAAGATCAGCGCCGTGATCACCATGTTGATCCAGAACGCGCCGAAGGTCAGCGGCAACGCCGCGAGAATGCCGCGACGGCCGCGATCAGCAAGGCCCGCCTAGACATTCTCGTCGACCCTTTCGGGCACCAGACCGCGCGGGAAGAAGATCGAGCGTCAGCACCAGCAGCCCGAACGCGATCGAGGTCGAATAGGCGTTCGAGATGTAGACCGCGCCGAGGCTCTGGATCATGCCGATCAGCAGCGCGCCGAGGATGGTGCCGTTCACGTTGCCGAAGCCGCCGAGAATGATCGCCGCGAACGCATTGAGCATTTCGGTGCGGCCCATGTCGGGCGCGATCATGTTGACCGGGCCGGCGAGCGCGCCGGCGGAGGCCGCCATCATCGAGCCGATCACGAGCGCGAGCCGCGACACCTGGTTGACGTCGATGCCCATGGCGGACGCGGTCTCGTGATCCTCCGACACCGCGCGGAACTTGCGCCCGAGGCTGGTGTATCTGCACCAGCCACCACAGGCCGAGCAGGATGCGCGGCGCTCGCGGCCACGCAGATGAGGCGCTGCACGCTGATGCCGACCGTGCCGAAGTTGATCGAGGTCTCGTTGTAGATCGTGTCGAACGGCCGCGGCGTCGTGCCCCAGACCAGTTCGGCGATGTTGACCAGAATGATCGACATGCCCATCGAGGCGATCAGGCCGTTGAGCTCGACGCCGCGAAACGGGCGGAACGCGGTGCGTTCCAGGATGATGCCGAGCACGGCGTTGACCGCCATCGCGGCCGCGATCGCGCCGACATAGCCGACATACGGCACGGCCGGTGTAGGCGACGAAGGCGCCGATCATCACCGACTGGCCCTCGGCGAAGTTGACCATCCGCATCACGCCGAAGGTCAGGGTGAGGCCGACGGCAACCAGCGCGTAGCCGCCGGCCAGCACCAGGCCGTTGATGAGAATCTGGCGCAAACATCCTACTGAACGACTTCGATGCGTGCCGTCCGGCTTGGTGCGGATGAACACGAAGTTCAGCCCGTCGGGCTTCGACGCCGCGCTTGCTCGTCGAACTCGTAATGTCCCAGCACCAGATCGATCTTGGTCGCCGCCATCGCCTTCAGGTAATCGGCCGGCTTCGGCCCGCCGCGCTTGATCGCATCGGCGACCAGCCGCACCGCGTCGTAGCTCGCGACGTCCCAATAGGTCACGTCATGCGCCTCGTTCAGCTCCTTCTGCGCGCGCGCCTCGAGCTTGGCGACGAACTCCTTCTGCGCCGGCGTGTTGGTGTCGCTCTTGACGAAGAAGGCCGCGCGCACCAGGCCGATCTTGCCGGCCTGCGCGCCGACCTGGCGCTCGAAGATGCGCGGCGGCGGCGGATAGTCCGAGAACAGCGGCGTGGTGATGCCGGCCTCGGCATATTGCTTGACGAAATTCGCCGCCTGCACCGCCGAGATCGACACGATGACGAGATCGGGCTTGGAAGCCGGAATCCGCGTGATGGTCGAATACCAGTTGGTGTCGTTGCGATCCTGCGTGACGTCGAGCACGACCTTCTTGCCGGCCTTCTGCATCAGCGCGACCATGTTCTTGCGGAAGCGTGAGACCGAAATCGTTGTTCTCGACGATGATCGCGACCGTCTCGAACTTGAAATCCTTTTGCAGCAGCGCCGCCTCGCGCTGCTGCGAATAGCGGTTCTGCATCGAGCTCTGGAACGCATAGGGCCCGGCGTCGCCGGCGATCTGGTCGGCGGTCGAGATGTTGACCAGCAGCGGGATCTTCTCGTCGTTGGCGACCTGCGCGACCGCGATCGACGCGCTGGAGCACCACTCGCCGATCAGGAACTGCACCTTCTCCTGGCTGATCAGGCGCTGCGCCTGATCGTGCGCCGGCCGCGGCTCGCACTGGCTGTCGCCGAACACGAGCTCGATCTTGTAGCCGCCGGCGAGGTCCTGGGCGTTGACCTCCTCGGCCGCGATCGCGGCGGCGATGCGGTTGGTCTTGCCGGCCCATGCGGTGTTGCCGGTGAGCGGCAGCAGCACGCCGACCTTGACCGTGCCCTTGCTGCCGGCTTGCGCGAGCAGCAGCGGACGGCGCGGCGAGCAGCAGCGCGGCGGTGAGCGCGGCGAGATGGCTCTTCATGATCGATCCTCCCTGTCGCTGCTCTTGTTCAGCTTATGTCGTCGCGCCACCTCTTGCGGAGCGCTGTCGGGAATTTCTCTTCCGCCGCCCATGCGATCATGGATGCATCGCGGATCGCGGTGAGGAAATCGCCGGGAACATTGTTGCAGTCGCCCGCCATGACCCAGGGCACGCCGGCCGCGTCGGCCAAGTTGCGCGACATCGCGCAGCGGACGCGGACCGATCGCCAGCACGATCGCTGTCGCCTGCGGGATGGCGCACGATGTCCTCGCCGCTGCGGCACAAAATCGTATCGCCCTCGATCGACGACGACCGGCGCGCCGGTCACGATCTCGGCCTTGGCGTCGCGCAGGCGCAGCAGCACGTCCCAGCGATTGTTGCGCGCCATCTCCTTGGCGACGACGCTCTGGCCTTCGAGGATGGTGACGTGGCTGGCGCGCTTGGCGATGCACTCGGCGGTCTCGATGCCGACCATGCCGCCGCCGACCACGGTGACGCTGGAACCCTCGGGGATCAGCTCCGGCCGGCGCAGCACGTCCCACGCCTGGAGCACCGGGACATCGGTGTTGACGGGAAACGGCGCCTCGCGCGACACGGCGCCGGTCGCGATCACGACCAGGTCCGGCGCGATAGGCGCGGATGCTGCTCGACCGTCGGCTCGACGCCGGTGCGGATCGGCACGTCGAGCTGCTCCAGCGCCGCGACCCGGTAGGTCCACACCCCCGAGACGTCCTCCTTGTCGGGCGCCGCGAGCGCGAGATCGCATCTGTCCGCCGGCCTCGGCGTTCGCGCTCCCACACCTCGACCTGATGGCCGTTCGCCGCGAAGACGCGCGCGGCTTCGAGGCCCGCGACGCCGCCGCCGATCACGAGCACGCGGGTATCCTGCTTCCTGATCCCCTCGAGCCCCGGCTCGAGCTTGTCGAGCGTCTCGAATTCGGTGCCCATCAGCGGGTTCTGCACGCAGGCGACATCGAGCTCGAGCGTCAGCCGCTCGAAGCAGACGTTGCAGGAGATGCAGTGGCGGATCGGCCGCTTCACCTCGCCGAAGGCCTTCAGGCACCAGTGCGGATCGGCGACCAGCGCGCGGCAGAGCGCGATGTAGTCGGCGCTGCCGGCCTGCAGCACGCCTTCGGCATCCTCCGGCGTCAGGATCCGGCCCGCCATGATGACCGGCACCGTCACCGCATCCTTGATCGGCCGCGCATACGGTTCGAGGAAGCGGCGCGGAAAGGACGGCGGCTGGATGCAATAGCGCGACAGTTCCGGCGTCTCGTTGGTGCCGCCCGACAGATCGATCGCGATCACGCCCGCGGCTTCGAGCGCCTTGCGACGAGCGCCACGATGTCGCTCGACCGAATAGCCGCCATCGACATATTCGGTCGCCGACAGCCGCACCATCATCGGGAAGTCGGGCAGCTCGGAACGGATCAGCCGCACCGTCTCCATCAGCAGCCGCATGCGGTTTTCGACCGGACCGCCGTAGTCGTCCTCGCGCTTGTTGTGGCGCGGCGTGAAGAACTGCTGGAACAGATAGCCGTTGGCGGCGTGCAGCTCGACCGCGTCGTAGCCGGCGCGGTAGAGCCGCACGGCGCTGGCCAGGAACTGCTCCTGGATCTCGGCGATGTCGTGACTTCGTCAGCGCGCGCACCTCATCGCCGGTCGCCGGATTTTTGCCCGGGCGAAGGGCCGACCGGCTCCATGCCGAGCACCGAGCGGCGCAGCAGCATGCCGCGATGATTGAGCTGGCCGCAGACCAGCGCGCCGGCCTCGTGGATCGCCTTGGTCAGATCGGCGAGGCCCGGGATGAAGCGATCGTCGAAGATGCAGAGCGAGGCGCGATGGTTGCGCGCATTGCCGGAGACCACCATCGCCTCGGTGATGATCATCGCGGCGCCGCCGCGCGCCCGCTCGGCGTAGTAGATCTTGTCGCGCTCGGTCGAGAAGCCGTCGGTGGTGCCGAAGTTGGTCCCCATCGGCCCCATCACGACGCGGTTCTTCAGCCGCAGCGGCCCGATCTGGCCCGGCTGTTGCAGCAACATCGACGGCTTGCCTCGTCGGGCGCAAGCATCAGCAGGACTTCGCGCGTTCCGCCGCCTGCTTCACGCGCTCCGGATCGACCGCGATCTTGCACGCCCGCGCGCTCCTGCTCGAGCAGCATCACCGAGCGCGAATCGCGCCCTTCCCAGCCGCGGTTGCAGCGCCTCCCTCATCTCGGCATAGGCGAGATTGCACATGCGCATCGGCACGCCGAGTTCGCGTCCGAGCGCGGTCGCGAGCGCGACGTCCTTGGTGCGCGAGCTTGAGCGCGAAGTTCGGCGGATCGTATTTGCCGGGCAGGAACTGGTCGAGCAGGCCGTCGAAGGTCAGGCGGCGGCCGCCGACGCCCTGGCGCACCGCTTCCCACAGCGCCACCGGATCCATGCCGGCCTTGACGCCCATGGTGAAGGTCTCGGCGAGCGCGCAGGTGATCGCATAGCCCGACATGTTGTGCACGAGCTTGGCGACGGTCGCGGTGCCGATCGGCCCGATATAGGCCGCGCGGTCGCCCATCGCGTCGAGCACGGGCTTGTGCTTGTCGAAGGCGGCCTTGTCGCCGCCGACCCAGATCGCCATCTTGCGCGATCGCGGCGCCCGGCGGACCGCCGCTCACCGGCGCATCGAGCATGTGCGCGCCCTTCTCGGCGAAGGCCGCGTGAATCTTCTTTCACCACGCTCTGCGAATTGGTCGACAGATCGAAATAGGCCGCGCCCTTCTTGATGCCGGCGATCAGCCCATCGGCCCCGAGCGCGACGCGCTCGACGTCGGCCGGCTCCGGCAGCGAGGTGAAGATCACGTCGCACTTCTCGGCGAGCGCGCGCGGCGTGTCGGCCCACTCGGCGCCGGCCTGCAGGTGATGGCTCGCCGACTGCCGGTGCAGGTCGTGCACCACGACCTTGTAGCCGGCCTTCTGGAGATTGGTGGCCATCTTGCCACCCATGGTGCCGAGCCCGATGAATCCGACGACAACGTTGTCCTTCGTCATCCCACCCTCATTCCGCTTTCTTTTTTTCGACCAGCACCGTGTAGGCGAGCTGGGCGGCCGACATCGCGGAAGGCCAGCCGGCATAGAACGCCATGTGGGTGATGACTTCGGTGATCTCCTCCTGCGTGACGCCATTGTCGATCGCGCGTGTCAGATGCGAGTCGAGCTGCTCCGGCCGATAAGTCGCGACCAGCGCCGCCACCGTGATGAGGCTGCGGTCGCGCTTCGACAGGCCTTGCGCTCCCACAGATCGCCGTAAACGACGTCGTTGGTGTAATCGACCAGCGCCGGCGTGAACGCCTTGATGCGGTCGCGTTTGGCGGAAGGCGGTGCCTTGGCCATGGAAACTCCTCCCTGTTTGGAACGGCATGCGCATTGATTGTGCGTCATCGCCAGCGTAGACGCCCTTGCTCTGGGCGTGCGGCAGTCTGTTCGCTAACACTGCGGCGGTAAAGCGAGGAAGCGCGTGTCCGGCGCGCGGCTGCCATGCCACCGGGGACCATGAGGATGGCGATGGACAAGGGCCTGCCGGAGTACGAGTTGTTCGCGATCCGCTACGCGATGCGCGATGCCATGCGCTCGAACCATTTCATCGGCGGCGACCCGCACGATGCGCCGATGGCGATGGACTATTTCCTGTGGGTCGCGGTCGGCCCCGAGCGCACCTTCGTCATCGACACCGGATTCACGGCGGAGGTCGCGGCGAAGCGCAAGCGGACGTTCCTGCGCTGCCCCGATCGACACCCTCAAGGTCATCGGCGTCGACGGTGATAGCGTGCAGGACGTGATCCTGACGCACCTGCATTACGACCATGTCGGCAATTTCCATCGCTTCCCGAAGGCGCAGTTCCATCTGCAGGAACCCGAGATGGCCTACGCGACGGGCCGCTACATGCGCTATCCGCGCCTCGCGCACTCGTTCGAGGTGGAGGACGTCGTCGGCGTCGTACGGCTCAACTTCGCCGGTCGCGTGCATGTTCTATGATGGGCCCGCGGAGCTCGCGCCGGGCATCAATGTGCACCCCGTCGGCGGACATTCGGCGGGCCTGCAGTTCGTCCGCGTGCACACGCGGCGCGGATGGGTTGTGATCGCCTCCGACACCACGCATTTCTACGAGAACATGCTCAGCGGCCGGCCGTTCACGACCGCGTTCCATGTCGGCGCGATGCTCGAAGGCTTCGACGCGCTGCGCGCGGCGGCGCCGCTCAGCCACATCGTGCCGGGCCACGATCCGCTGGTGATGAAATGCTATCCGTCCGCCGGGCTCGAACCTCGACGGCGTCGTGGTCAGGCTGGACGTCGCGCCTGACGAGGCTCCGCTCGCCGGTCTTCTGGCGCGATAGCAGCAGGAGCTGCCCTACCAACACCGGGCGAGGCGAGGCGCCGTCATGGCGCTGCACCAACCGTCGAGCGATTTCGCGCAGTTCGATTAAGGGAAGCTGGTGCCGCAAGAGGGATTCGAACCCCCGACCCCATCATTACGAATGATGTGCTCTACCAGCTGAGCTATTGCGGCGTTCCGGCCCCAATGATTAGCGGCGCCGGAGCCAGTTCGCAAGGCGAATGCCTGCTCAGCGGAACAGGGATCGCAGGCCGCGGCGGCTGTCGCCGGGCGCATCCAGGGGAGGCGGAGCGTCGGGTCCGGGATCGTCGGGCGACTGCACGAGCGGGATCACGGCGTCGATGCGGCGGACGGGCGACGGTGGCGGCCTTACGCGGTCGGAAGGCGGGACGGGCATGGGCGCGCTCGCCGGAACGATCGCGGCCGCTACGGGCTGTTCGATCGGCCCGGCCGCAGACGCGGCGTCACCAAGCGGCGGCGCCTCATCGAGATCAGGCCGGGGCGCCTCGATCAGATGCCTGTCGTCGATCACCTCCTCGACCGGCACCTTCCACTGGAAGGCATCGAGGCGGCCGGTCACCGGCGAGACCGGCATCCAATGCTCGGAGACGAAACCATCCGCGGTCCAGACCGGATCGCGGGGCGCCCGCAACGCACGGCCCATCCATTCGCGGGCGCGCCCTTCGTCGCCGCGCCCGACCTCCTCAAGCTCCGCCATCAGCATCGCGACGCGCCGGGTCGGCGCCGCGAGCAGCGGGCCGAGTGCGGTGCGGGCGGTGGCGAATTCCTGCGCGTCGAGCGCAGCGCGGGCGACCGCGAACGCGGCCTCGACATGCTCGGCGCGCTGGCGCACCAAAGTCTGCACGCGCTTGAGGCGCTCGCGCGCGGAATCGCCGGTCTTGAGATTGGCATAGGCTTCCGCAAGATCGGGATGCGGCGCCGCCCGCCACGCCGCTTCCAGGATCCGCGCGGCCTTGCGGCTGTCGTTGTTGTCCACCAGCAGCCGCGCCGCGAGCGCCGCCGCGGGTGCGAGGTCGGGCGCGAGACCCGCCGCTTCCGCCGCGAGCATCCTCGCCTCGCCCGGCTCCGTGTCGGCGATGCCGATCGCCTGCGCCGTGAGCAGCACCGCGCGCTGGCGGCGAAAGGCCGCCTGGTCGACGACCTTGCCGCGGACGTTGGACGCGAGCGCGGCAAGTGCGCCGGCCCAGTCGCCGCTGGCGCAGCGGAATTCGAGCACCGCTTGCCCGGCCCAGGGCAGGCCGGGCGCGCTGCGTGCTGCTTCCTCGGCGAAGCCGTGGGCGGCCTCGGGATCGGCGTGCCGCTGCGCCTCGACATAGAGGCCGCGCAGGCCGAGCAGCTTGGTGTCCGGCCGCGACGCCATCCGGCGGAACGCGCGCTCCGCACCGTCGCGGTCGCCCGAAAGCTGCGCGGTCTGCGCGGCCAGCAGCAGCGCCAGAGGCTCGTGGCCGGCGAGCCGGTCCGCCTCAGCGGCGAACCTGCGCGCGGTCCCGACATCGCCCGCGCCGATCGCGATCAGCCCCTTGGACAAAGCGAGATGGCCGCGCTCGCGGCGCCGCTCGCGCAGGGAGCGCCTGATCCGGCGCGGCGACTGCAGCGCCCAGCGCAGCAGCGACCACGCCATCACCGCCACCACCACGATGGCGGCCATCGCGGCGACGGCAACCATCACCGAGGTCTCGATCTGCAGCCCGAGCCAGGTGATGCTGACATCGCCGGGGCGATCGACGAACCACGCGGCGCCGAGCGCCAGCAGGCCGACGAGAACCAGGAACAGGATGACGCGGATCATGCCCGGCTCACGGCGCCGACTTGAGGCCGGCGAGTGCGTCGCCGGCAAGTGCCTGCGCAGCGTCGAGCGCCGCAGTCCGCTGTGTCGCCTTCGCGATCCAGGCCTCCACGGGCGCGCGCACGGCCGGCAGCAGCTTGGCCAGTTCGGCGAGCGCACCGGCAACGTCGTTATGCGCGGTCTTGGCGTCGATCCGGGCCACGACGGCCGCGGCATCGTCGCCCGCGACCTCGCCGACGCGGCGGATGCGGACCAGATGCTGGGTGGTCAGGTGCAGCCGGTCGATCAGGCTGCCCTCGCTCACCGGCGGCGTCGTGGCCGCGGTCAGCGCCGGCAGGATGGTCGAAAGCTCGCGCGACAGGGCCGCTTCCGACGGCACCCCGGTGGCGGCAAAGGGTTCCAGCGCAGCTAGCCTGGCCTTGTCGGGCACGACCGGCTTCAGCGCCGCCAATTCGGACGAGAAGGACACACCGCGCTCGGCCGCAGAGCGCAGCGCCGTGGCGAGGAAGGCAAGGCGCATCGCCTGATCGGCGGCGGAGGGCGCGGCCGCGACCGCAGTCGCGGTCTCGGCATGCCGGTCGGCGTCGCGCGCCGTGACTGCGATGTCGTCGACCCGGCGGCCCATGTCGGCGACGCGGTCGCCGATCGTCTTCACCGCCGTTTCGATCGCGCCGAGACGCTGCGCGACGGCGGGATCGGCGACCTGCGGTCGCGGCACCGCGACCGCAGCCTCGAGGCGCGTCAGGCGCGAGGTGATCTCGTCCAGCCGCATGCCGGCCGGCTCCGCGGCATCCAGACGTTTGGTCAGATCATCAAGCCGCTTGGAAACCGCCACGGCTTGATTCGGGTCTCCGCCGGTAACGGCCGGGCGGTTCGCCACCTCGCGCAATTTCGATTCGATTGCCGCCAGACGCTGGTCGAGCGCTGCCGTCCTGCTTGCGTCGGCCGCGACGGGCGCCGGGCGTTGCGCCAACTCGGCGACCTGCGCTTCGATGCGGGCGAGACGCTCCGCGAGCTGGGGTGATTCGGCGGACGGCGAAATAGCGAAGTCCCACGGTCTCGTCACTGCCAGTACCGCCAGCAGGACGATGGCGGTCGCAGTGATGCCGCCGGCTGCCCACGCCCATGCACGGCTGCTCTGATTGGACGGCGGCACGTCGCTTGGGTTCTCGGCAGGGTCGAGGGAGTTCATCGGGCTGACAGGGGGCTCCGCAGGTTGCGGAGCGGGAATCGTGTCCGGCGCATGTTGTTCCGCCGATACGGACGGCGGGGACATTTCGTCGTCCGCCGGGGCCGGCGCCCCCGCGGTTTCGCGGATCGGCGTTGCGGTCAAGTCGAGGGTCGCCGGAGGCAGGCGCCGGCTGCGGGCGCCCACTCCCGGCCTGGATGCGACACCATCCGTATTCTCCGCCTCATCCATCCTGCCGCCCTCCGTCGTCAAAGGGGGCATACTGCCGGTTGGATATGGCCGCAACTTGATCAAGCGCTATTTAATAATCCCAGCAGCGAGGCCTCGTCGGGATGCGGAGCGATTCGGATGATCCGCGCACCGGCGCGGGTCAGCGCGGCGGCCACGTTGCGCGACAGGCAGAAATGATTGGCGGCGATCACCCACTCGAGCAGACCGGCCGTGGCGGCACCGGCCACAAAGGCGTCGGCGCTGCGCGGCGAGTAATGCAGCACGCCGTCGAACGCCGCCGGCTCCAGGGCCGTGCTCAGCCTCGCCGCAAATTCGTCTGCCGATACGGTGCGATACATCACGGCGGTCTCGACCTTGATGCCGAATGAGACCAACCTGGCCGCGAGGTCCCCCGCCCGGTCCTCGCCGGTGAGGTAGAGCAGCCGCGTGTCCATGCCGGCGAATCGCTCGGCCAGGAGCGCAGCAAGGTCGTCGGCGGCGCCGTCGGCGGAAACGACCTTGAACAACCCCGCTTGCCGCGCCGCCTCGGCCGTATGGGCACCGACGACGAATGCCGGCAAGCCGGCCAGTTCGTTCCGGCGCGGGTGATCCGCCAGCGAGCGCGCCGCGTTGGCGCTGGTGAGCACCACGCCGGCGAACGGGCCGCGTCCAAACGCCGCCACGATGAATTCGGTGCGCAGGACGGACGCGACAACCACCTCGTGACCTCGGGCACGCAGCTTTTCGGCAGTGCGCTCGCCGTCGGGTTCCGGGCGCGTCACCAGCAGGCGCATGTCAGTGGAAGAAGTCAGGCGGTGCCCGGCCCTTGAGCTCGGCCCCGGCATCGGCGCCCAACCCGACGGCGTCCGCGGCCGGCCCCGTGCGCGTGGTCTCGAACGCGGCGCTGCCGTCGGGCTTCAGGATCAGGCCATGGAACCGCAGCATGCCGTCCGTCAGCACCGCGTGCCCGGCGATCGGCGTGCGGCACGAGCCGTCGAGCACCGTGAGGAAGGCGCGTTCGGCAGCGAGCGCTGTGCCGGTGTCGGCATGGGCGACGGGCGCGAGCAGGTTCCGCATGCGGCCGTCGTCCGCGCGGATCTCGATCGCGATGGCGCCCTGGCCGACCGCGGGCGGAAAGTCTCCACGTCGAGCACCATGGTGGCGGCGTCCGCAAGACCGAGCCGCTTGAGGCCGGCAAGCGCCAGCAGCGTCGCGTCGACCTCGCCTTCATCGAGCTTTCGCAGCCGCGTCTCGACATTGCCGCGCAGCGTCACGACCGCGATGTCGGGCCGCAGCCGTTTCACCATCGCCTGACGCCGCAGCGACGCGGTGCCGACCACGGCGCCCTGCGGCAGCGCCTGCAAGATTTCCGGCCTTGCGGCTGATGAAGACGTCGCGCACGTCCTCGCGCGGCAGGTAGGCGGCGATCATCAGGTCCGCCGGCAGGACGGTCGGCATGTCCTTGGCGGAATGCACCGCGAGGTCGATCGCGCCGTCGAGCAGCGCCTGCTCGATCTCCTTGGTGAACAGGCCCTTGCCGCCGGCCTCGGCCAGCGGGCGGTCCTGGATGCGGTCGCCGGGGTGCGGATGACGACGATCTCGATGGCGTCCTCGGCCATGCCATGGGCGGCGGCGAGCGCGGACCGCACCAACCGCGCCTGCGCCAGCGCCAGCGGGCTGCCGCGCGTCCCGATGCGCAGCGAGCGATTGCGTCATGGACACTCCACAATGTTAGGCCGGACCGAAGCGGCCGGATCATAGGCATGGGTGTCGAGCCGTGGAAGTGATCGTACCTGTAGCCCGGAAACCGAATGCTCGTTCTCGGCATCGAGACCACCTGCGACGAGACCGCGGCGGCGGTCGTGCGGCGCAGCGAGGACGGCCGCGGCGAAATCCTCTCCAACATCGTGCTGTCGCAGATCGCCGAGCATGCGCCCTATGGCGGCGTCGTGCCGGAGATCGCGGCGCGCGCCCATGTCGAGGTGCTCGACATGGTCATCGCCAAGGCGATGGTCGAGGCGGGGCTGGAGCTTCGACGAGCTCGACGGCGTCGCGGCGGCGGCCGGGCCCGGCCTGATCGGCGGCGTCATCGTCGGGCTGACCACCGCCAAGGCGCATCGCGCTGGTCGGCCGAGAAGCCGCTGATCGCGGTCAATCATCTCGAGGCCCATGCGCTGACGCCGCGGCTGACCGACGGCACGCCGTTTCCCTATCTGCCTGTTCCTCGCCTCCGGCGGCCACACGCAGATCGTCGCGGTGCTCGGCGTCGGCGACTATGTCCGGCTCGGCACCACCATCGACGACGCGATCGGCGAGGCCTTCGACAAGATCGGCCAAGCTGCTCGGCCTGCCCTATCCGGGCGGGCCGGCGGTCGAGCGCGAGGCCGTGAACGGCGATCCCGAGCGCTTCGCCTTGCCGCGCCCGATGCTCGGACGGCCCGAGCCGAATTTCTCGCTCTCCGGGCCTGAAGACCGCGCTGCGGCTGGAGGCCGAGAAGATCGCGCCGCTGAGCGACCAGGATGTCGCCGACCTCTGCGCCGTCGTTCCAGGCCGCGGTGGTCGACGTGGTGGTCGACCGCACTGCGCGTCGGCCTGCGGCTGTTCCGCGAGCGCCCGGCGTCCCGACCGCGCTGGTCGTCGCCGGCGGCGTCGCGGCCAACAAGGCGATCCGGCGCGCGCTGCAGCGGCTCGCGGCCGAGGCGCGGCACCGTGCTGGTCGCGCCGCCGCCGGAGCTGTGCACCGACAATGGCGCGATGATCGCCTGGGCCGGCGCGGAGCGGCTGCGCGCTCGGCCTCGACCGACACGCTCGACGCGAGCGCCGCGCGCGCGCTGGCCGCTCGGCGAGCCGCTCGCGGGGGCTGTCCCGGTAGTGGCCGCTCCGTGACGATCTCGCGCATCGCCGTGGTCGGCGCCGGCGCCTGGGGCACGGCGCTCGCCAATTGCGCGGCGCGCGCCGGGCGCGGCGTGACGCTGTGGGCGCGCGATCCCGGCCGCCGCGGCCGCGATGGCCGCGACACGCGAGAAGCCGCGCGCCTGCCCGGCATCCGGCTCGACGACGCGCGTCGCCGCCGACCGGCGGAACTGCGCGACGTGTCGCCATGCCGACGCCGTCCTGCTCGTCGTGCCGGCGCAGGCGCTGCGGCGGTGTGCCGCAACGGCGCTCGCGCACCTCGTGCCGGGGCGACTGCCGGTCGTCGTCTGCGCCAAGGGCATCGAGCGCGGGACGCACCGCTTCATGACCGAGGTCGATCGCCGAGACGCTCCCGGACGTGGTGCCCGGCGATCCTGTCCGGGCCGAGCTTCGCCGCCGACGTCGCGCGCGGCCTGCCGACCGCGGTGACGCTCGCCGCGCCGACGAAGGCGTGGCGGCAGCTCTGGCGCAGGCGCTCGGCTCGCCGACGCTTCCGCCCCTATCACTCCACCGACGTGCGCGGCGTCGAGATCGGCGGCGCCGCCAAGAACGTGCTGGCGATCGCGGCCGGCATCGTCGCAGGGGCGCGGGCTCGGCGCGAGCGCGGCGGCGGCGCTGACGACGCGCGGCTTCGCCGAGCTCGCGCGCTTCGGCCGCGCCTTTGGCGCGCAGCCCGAAACGCTGACCGGGCTGTCCGGGCTCGGCGACCTCATCCTGACCTGCTCGTCGCCGCAGTCGCGCAATTTCTCGCTCGGCGATCGCGCTCGGGCAGGGCCGCCAGCCGCCGACAGCCGGGCAAGCTCGCCGAGGGCGTCATTCACCGCCGCCGGTGCTGGTCGAGATGGCGCCGGCGCGCGGCATCGACATGCCGATCGCGGCCGCCGTCGCCGCCGTGCTCGACGGGCGGCTCAGCGTCGATGCGGCGATCGAGTCGCTGTTGACGCGGCCGTTCCGGGCGGAGGGATAAGGGCGTAGGATGACGCTCACGTCGAGACGCGGAGCCTGCCACGATGGCCTATTGGCTGCTGAAGACCGAACCCGAGGCCTTCTCCTGGGACGATGCAGGTGAAGCGCGGCGCCAAGGGCGAGCCCTGGAGCGGCGTGCGCAACCACACCGCCAAGCTCAACATGAAGAAGATGAAGAAAGGCGACCGGGCGTTCTTCTATCATACCGGCGACGAGAAGCAGATCGTCGGCATCGTCGAAGTCATCCGCGAGCATTATCCCGACCCGACCGACGAGAAGGGCATCTTCGGGCTCGGTCGACGTCAAGGCGGTCGAGCCGTTGCCGAAGCCGGTGACGCTTGCCGCCGTCAAGGCCGAGCCGAAGCTCAAGGACATGAGCGCTGGCGCGCCAGCCGCGCCTGTCGGTGCAGCCGGTGACGGATGCGGAGTGGAAGCTGGTCTGCAAGATGGGTGGAATGAAGTCGTCATAGCGGGCAATGCGGAGCGTGCAGAGTTTGTGATCGCAGAGCCATATTGGCACGGCAGAATGGTGCCTTTGCCCATCCTACGACGATGCCGGAACGTGTAAGCTTGGTGAGAACAAAAAATCGGGAGGAGACCATGTCGAAAATCATCGCCGCCGCGACACTCGGATTGATGATCGCGGTTACAGGCGCCGCCCGCGGGCAGGACCGGATGCCGCCGATCGCGCCGGAGAAATACGACGAGACGCAGAAGAAAGCCGCCGAAGACTTCCTTGCCGCGCGCAAGCAGCCGGTGTTCGGCCCCTTTGCGGTGATGATGCGCAGCCCGGAGCTGATGAGCCAGGCGCGCGCGATGGGGGATTACCTGCGCTACAAGTCGGCGATCGGAAATACCCTGAGCGAGCTGGTGATCCTGGTGACGGCCCGCGAGTCGGGCCAGGACTACGAGTGGCACGTCCATGCCCCGATCGCGGTCAAGCAGGGCATCAAGCAGGAGATCGTCGACGCCATCGCGGACGGACGGCGCCCGTCCGGAATGAGCGAAGACGAGGAAATCTGCTACAATTTCTCCACCGAGCTTCACCGCAACAAGCGGGTGTCGGACGCAACGTACGACCGTGCGGTAAAGCGCTTCGGCGAGAAGGGCGCGATGGATATCGTCGGCATCAACGGCTATTACACGCTGCTCGCGATGGCGATGAATACGAGCCGGATGCCGATTCCGAAAAACGGCCAGAAGCTGTCGCGTTTTCCCGAATAGGCCGCGGCGGGGAGGGACTCGCCCGCCGCGGCGGTGATGGTCGCGGTGGCGAGCACTTCGGCGAGCACCTTCTCGCGGCGTGCCTGCGAGCGGCAGCCCTTCAGCGTCTCGGCGAATTGCTCCAGGATGCCGTCCTCGAAGGCGTTCACGACCGTCTCGTGGACGTAGCTCTTGGCGCAGATGGTCGGCGTGTTGGCGAGTTCCGTCGCAGCGGCGCGGATCGCCTCCAGCACCTGGCGGCGGCGTGCCCGCTTGCTCGCCGCCGGCGTCTCCTGAGACAGCGCGCCGAGCACCGAGACCGACGCCACCAGCGTGCGGAAATCCTTCAGCGAGATCTGGATGCCCGCGATCTCGCGCAGGAAGGCGTTGACGGCAGTGGCGCTGACATGCCGGACCTCCCCGTGGACGTCGCGATACTGGAACATCCGCCGGCCCGGAATGGTCTCCAGCACCTCCAGCGTCTTGACGAGGCGCGGACAGGCAAATTCCTTCTCGACCTTCTTGCCGCCCTTGGCCTTGAAGCACAGCTTCACGCGGCTGCCGTCAACCGACATATTCGACTTCAGCATGGTCGCAGCGCCGCGCGTGCCGCGCAGCTTGGCATAGCTTTCGCTGCCGGGACGGATGGCGCTGCAGGCAACGAGCTCGATCACGGCCGAGCAGGCGGTTTCCTTGGTCGGCTCGGCGGCGGCCAGATGCTGGCCCACGACGCGGCGGATGCGCGGCAGGACTTCCGCCATGCGCGCGAGCCGGGCCGCCTTGCGCATCTCGCGAACCTTTTGCCACTCGGGATGGTAGCGGTATTGCAGCCGTCCCGCGGCGTCGACGCCGGTCGCTTGCAGATGCGCGCTGGCATCTTCGTGGTAGCGGACATTCTGGTAGGCAGGCGGAACCGCGAGCGAGGCGAGGCGGCGGATGAAATCGGGGTCGCTCAGCCGCCGGCCTTCGGGCGACAGATAGATGTAGCCCTTGCCGGCGCGGCGGCGGCCGATGGTCAACTCGTCGGCGGCAGCAAGCCGCAGGCCGAGGCGCCGCGCCAAGGCGGCGGTCGAGGTTCCGCGCCGCACGGCGGCCTGTGCCATGGAGACATGCCCGTTTGCCGTCTCGGCGACCGCACTGGCCATAGTCGCTATTCCCGTGGACGCGTTACCTTCGCCGATCAAATGCGCGACGGCACCGCCGGTTCCATGGGGTCACGATGCGCAGCCCTGCGGAAGTCGTTACAATTGGCGGCAAATCGTCCGACCAGGAGGCAGTCATGGTGTTCGCCGGGTTGAATTATCTCGCCATCGTGATCGCCGCCGTCGCCGGCTGGCTGGTCGGCGCCATATGGTACGGCGCGCTGTTCAGCAAGCCGTGGATGGCGGCGAACGGCATCAGCGCAGAATCGATGAAGGCGCGCGGGGTGTCTCCGCTGCCCTTCATCGTGTCGTTCGTGGCGCTGGTCGCGATGGCGTGGGTGCTGGCCGGCATCCTCGGCCATCTCGGGCCGGCGCAGGTGACGGCGAGGAACGGCATCGTCTCAGCCGCCTTCCTGTGGGCCGGATTCGTCCTCACCACCATGGCCGTCAACAACACCTTCGCGGGCCGCAAGCCGATGCTGCTCGCGATCGACGGGGGCCACTGGCTCACGGTGATGGCGGTGATGGGCGCGGTCATCGGATGGTTCGGCGTGTGATGCCTCTCCTCATCCGAGCCGTGGCGTTAATTCCCCTGTAGCGCAACAACTTTGGTCGCCTTGTCGCGCATCCGGCCGCCGTCGCATAATAGGATCAACACACCGGTCTTTCGCGACCGGGAATTGCTGCGCGGGAGGAAGCCCAGATGTCCGACAAGATCTACGACGTGCCGGCCGGATGGACGACGCGCGCCTATATCGACGATTCCAAATACCGGGCGATGTACGCCCATTCGATCAAGGACCCGGACGGCTTCTGGGCCGAGCAGGCGCGGCGGCTCGACTGGTACACCGAGCCGAGCATCATCAAGAACACGTCCTTCGCGCCGGACAACGTCTCGATCAAGTGGTTCGAGGACGGAGTTCTCAACGCCGCCTATAACTGCATCGACCGCCACCTGGAAACGCGCGGCGACCAGGTCGCGATCATCTGGGAAGGCGACGACCCCGCCGATTCCAAGCTTATCACCTATCGCGAGCTTCACGACGAGGTGTGCCGGATGGCCAACATCCTGCGCAACCGCAACGTCGAGAAGGGAGACCGCGTCACCATCTACATGCCGATGATCCCGGAAGCGGCCTACGCCATGCTCGCCTGCGCGCGCATCGGCGCGGTGCATTCCGTGGTGTTCGGCGGCTTCTCGCCGGACTCGCTCGCCGGCCGTATCAAGGACTGCCAGTCCAAGGTCGTCATCACCGCCGACGAAGGCCTGCGCGGCGGCCGCAAGGTGCCGCTCAAGGCCAACGTCGACGCCGCGGTCGCCAAATGCGCAGAGAACGGATTTTCGGTCGATTTCGTGATCGTGGTACGCCGCACCGGCGGCGCGGTCGACATGGATCCGGTGCGCGACGTCTGGTACGCCGAGGCGGCGGACGTCGTGACCAGCGAATGCCCGTGCGAGGAGATGAACGCGGAGGACCCGCTGTTCATCCTCTACACTTCAGGCTCGACCGGAAGCCCGAAGGGCGTGCTGCACACCACTGGCGGCTACGCGCTCTACACCGCGATGACGCACAGCCTGGTGTTCGACTATCACGACGGCGACATCTACTGGTGCACCGCCGACGTCGGCTGGGTCACCGGCCACAGCTACATCCTCTACGGTCCGCTCGCCAACGGCGCCACCACGCTGATGTTCGAGGGCGTGCCGAACTATCCGTCGATGTCGCGCTTCTGGGAGGTGATCGACAAGCACAAGGTCAACATCTTCTACACCGCGCCGACAGCGATCCGCTCGCTGATGCAGGCCGGCGACGCGCCGGTGACGAAGACCTCGCGCGCCTCGCTGCGGCTGCTCGGTTCCGTCGGCGAGCCGATCAATCCGGAAGCCTGGGAGTGGTATCACCGCGTCGTCGGCGGCGAGCGCTGCCCGATCGTGGACACGTGGTGGCAGACCGAGACCGGCGGCATCCTCATCACGCCGCTGCCCGGCGCCACGCGGCTCAAGCCGGGCTCGGCGACGCGGCCGTTCTTCGGCATCAAGCCGGAGATCGTCGATGCCGAAGGCAAGGTGCTGGACGGCGCGACGACCGGCAACCTGTGCATTGCGGATTCCTGGCCGGGTCAGATGCGCAGCGTCTATGGCGACCACCAGCGTTTCGTCGACACCTACTTTCGGGCGTATCCGGGCAAGTACTTCACTGGCGACGGCTGCCGCCGCGACGAGGACGGCTATTACTGGATCACCGGCCGCGTCGACGACGTCATCAACGTCGCCGGCCATCGCATGGGCACGGCCGAGGTGGAGTCCGCGCTGGTCGCGCATCCCAAGGTGTCGGAGGCCGCCGTGGTCGGCTATCCCCACGACATCAAGGGGCAGGGCATCTACGCCTATGTAACGCTGATGACCGGCGAACAGCCGAGCGAGGTGCTCCACAAGGAGCTGGTGGCCTGGGTGCGCAAGGAGATCGGGCCGATCGCCGCGCCCGACAAGATACAGTTCGCCCCGAGCCTGCCAAAGACCCGCTCCGGCAAGATCATGCGACGCATCCTGCGCAAGATCGCCGAGGACGAATTTGGGAATCTGGGGGACACCAGCACGCTCGCTGACCCGGCGGTGGTGGATGACCTGGTGGGGAACAGGCAGAACAAGAAGAGCGCGTAATTGAAGAAGGCGGTCGCACGTTCACCGAAAGCAGCCAAGCCTCCCCGTGCATCGCCGAAACGCACGCGCGTCCGCGTGGAACGAACCAAGCCGCGCCGGCCGCTGCTGATCGTCGACGGCGACTCCTTTGCGCACCGCGCCTATCACGGCCTGCCGAAATCGATCCGCCGCGCCGACGGCGGCGGCGGGGGCGCCATCCTGGGTTTTGCCAACGCCCTGCTACGGCTCTACCACAACGAGCGGCCGCGTGCCGTCTTCGTCGGCTGGGACACGCTCGATGCGCCGACCTATCGGCACCTGGCGTTCGAGGCCTACCAGAGCGGCCGGCACTTCGACGCCGAGCTGCTCGACCAGCTCGACCTGCTGCCGCGTTTCGTGGCCGCCTGCGGCTTCGCCAGCGCCAAGGCGCCGGGATACGAGGCGGACGATTTCGTGGCCGCAGCCGCAGCCGCCGAGGAGCGGCGTGGCGGCACGGCGATTGTCGCGAGCGGCGACCGCGACATGTTTCAGCTCGCCTCCGCGTCGACGACGATCCTGCATCCGGTGCGCGGCGGCGAAATGGCGCGGATCGGCCCCGCGGAGGTGCGCGAGCGCTACGGCGTCGAGCCGAGTCAAGTGCCCGATTTCATCGCGGTGCGCGGCGATCCCTCCGACAAGCTGCCGGGCGCCAGGGGCGTGGGGGAGAAGGGCGCCGCCACCCTGTTGCGCGCACATGGATCGCTGGAGAATGCGCTCGCGGCCGGCCGTTTTCCCATGCAGGGGGACGCGCTGCGTCTGTTTCGCTCGATCGCCACGATGGACCGCTCCACGCCGATCCCGGCGCTGCGCGATCAGACGCCGGCCTGGGCGAAGGCATCGGAGCTCGCGCGCGAATGGGGCTTGAACCAGTTGGCCGATCGGCTTCGCGATCTTGCGTAGCGCGCGTAGCGGACGCGGTCCGCCGATCGCGATTCGCCCGGTTCGCCACGATGACCGCGATCAATCTGCTCGTTGCTGCACCTTAGCCCGGAGGGAGCACAGCGAAATCCGGACGATGCCACCCGACACCCTGGCACTGTTCTTGCTCGACGAGGATCGGCCGCAAGCTGGCGGCAAGGCCGGATGCGGCAACATTGGAGGGGCTTCCCCATGTCAACCGCCACGTTCGCCGATCCGATTGCACCCGCGCCTGCCGCTCACAAGCCGATCTATAAATCGCTGTTCGCCCAGGTGGTGTTCGCGCTCGTCCTCGGCATCGTGCTGGGGATGGTCGGCGCCGGAATTCGCCCAGAGCCTGAAGGTCCTGAGCGACGCCTTTCTCAAGCTGATCTCGATGATCGTGGCGCCGATCGTGTTCTGCGTCGTGGTGCACGGCATCGCTGGCGCCGGCGACCTCAAGAAGGTCGGGCGCGTCGGCGTCAAGGCGCTGATCTATTTCGAGGTGATGACCACCGTGGCGCTCGCGCTCGGGCTGTTGCTGGCCTACATGTTCGGGCCCGGCCACGGGATGAACATCGATACCTCGAAGCTCGACGCGTCGGCGCTCGGCGGCCATGCCGACAATGCGTCCAAGCTCAAGAACAGCGGCATCGGCAGCTTCCTGCTCAACATCATCCCGACGACGTCGATCGACGCGCTCGCGCGCAACGACGTGCTGCAGGTGCTGTTCTTCGCGATCCTGTTCGGCGTCGCCCTTGCGCTGGTCGGCGGCGAGAAGGGCAAGATGGTCACCACGCTGATCGACTCGGTCGCGACGGTGCTGTTCCGGGCCATGGGCTTGATCGTGCGCGTCGCGCCGCTCGGCGTGCTTGGCGCCGTCGCCTACACAGTCGGGACGCTACGGCATCGGCTCGCTCAAGCAGCTCCTCTCGCTGGTCGCGCTGTTCTATGTCTCGGTCGCGATCTTCGTGCTCGGTATTCTCGGCGCGATCATGCGGCTCGCCGGGTCTGAACATCTTCAAGTTCCTGCGCTATCTTCGCGAGGAACTCACCATCGTGCTCGGCACCGCCTCATCGGATGCCGTGCTGCCGCAGATCATGCGCAAGCTCGAGCGCATGGGCGTCAAGGATTCGGTCGTCGGCCTCGTGGTGCCGACCGGCTATTCGTTCAACCTCGACGCCTTCTCGATCTATCTCACGCTCGCGGTCGTGTTCATCGCCCAGGCGACCAACACGCCGCTGTCGTTCGGCGACCTGCTGCTGGTGCTCGGCGATTTCGCTGGTGACGTCGAAAGGCGCGCACGGCGTCCCGGGCTCGGCGATCGTCATCCTTGCCGCGACCCTGAATGCCGTGCCGGCGATCCCGGCGATCGGCCTCGTGCTGGTGCTGTCGATCGACTGGTTCATCGGCATGGCGCGCGCGCTCGGCAACCTGATCGGCAACTGCGTCGCGACCGTCGTCATCGCCGCCTGGGAAGGCGACCTCGACCGCGACAAGGCCAGGCGCGTGCTCGATGGCGAAGTCGCCGTGGACGTCACGGCCGGATAGGGCCGGAATATTCTCGAATTCCGGTGCCTGCCCGACCGACGAGCTTCTGCTTCGCCCGGAATATTCCTGATATCGTCCCATGGTCGGAATGCGGGGCGGCGGCGGAATAACAGGCGTTCCGCCGGGTTATCGCGTCTAATCAAATCATAATCGGGAGGGGATGATGCCGAACAGATTGCTGGCGCTTGCCTTTGCGCTTGCCTTTGCGCTCGCCGTCGCGACCGCCGCACCGGCGATAGCGCACACGCCCAGCCAGCCGCCGCACCAGCTCTACAAGATCGGCGACCTTGACGCTCGAAAGCGGCGAGGTCGATCAAGGACTTCGCGATCTCCTACGTCACCCACGGCACGCTCAACGCGAAGAAGTCGAACGCCATCCTGATGGTGACGGCGATCAGCGGCAATCATCACCGCCTCGATTTCCTGATCGGCCCCGGCAAGGCGCTCGACCCGACAAGTATTTCATCATCTGCACCGACGCGATCGGCAACGGGCTGACCACCTCGCCGTCGAACTCGACGGCGCAGCCGCACATGAAATTCCCGAAATTCGCTCATCCGCGACATGGTGACGTCGCAGAAGAAGCTGATGGAGCATCTCGGCATCGACCACGTCGTCGCGGTGATCGGCCCCTCGATGGGCGGCATGCAGACGCTGCAATGGGGCGTGAGCTATCCGGACTTCATGGATTCGCTGGTCGCGCTGGTGCCGCTCGCGAGGACGCCGGCCTGGACCGTCACGGTGCTGGAGGCGACACGCAAGGCGATCATGCTCGATCCGGCCTGGAAGAACGGCGACTACGACGCGCCGCCCGAGCAGGGCATCCGGCTGTGGCGCGACATCCTGAACTTCCTCGCCGCGCGTTCGCCGGAGATGTCGCGCGACCAGTTCGACCGACCGCTCGACATGCTGCCCTACCTGCAGGCGCAGGAGACCGCGCTGATCAAGGCGTTCGACGCCAACGACTGGATCTACCAGACCTGGGCCTACGACCAGCACGACGTCGGCACGACGCCGGGCTTCAACGGCGACACCGTCAAGGCGCTGCGCGCCATCAAGGCCAAGACCCTGGTGCTGGTCGGCACCAAGGACCTGCTCAACCCCGAGTGGGAGCCGACGGACGCCGCCCGCTACATCAAGCGACGTGCGCGTGGCGACCATCAGTCCCGGCTCGGTCACCGGCCATGCCTCTGCGGGTGGCGCCCTGCCGGCGGACATCGACTTCCTCAACGCGCAGGTGTCCGGCTTCCTCGACCTCGTCACCCAGAACGGCAAGAAGCTGGATTAAGGAGCGGAGAACGGTGCCGTGTTGCTCCTTCGCCACGGCCGCCCGGAATTTATGGAATCCTTCACGTTGTTCACAGGATTGGGCTGAGTTTCCGGCGAATTGACGCTATTTTCGAAACGGGCGAGATAGGGATGCGGCGCTAAGTTCGCGTTGCGTCAGGGCGTCGTTTCAGGGACTGGGGAAGCAGCATGCGTCATGGAATCTGGTGGCTTGCGGGCGCCGCGCTCGCCGGCTCGGTGTTTGCCTCGTCGGCGTCGCCGGCTGCGGCGCGCGAGGTGGTCGCGTTCGCCGGTGGCTATTCCGCCGGAACGGTCGTGGTGATGACGCGCCAGCGCCGGCTCTATTACGTAATGGGCGACGGCCGTGCGATCCGCTATCCGGTCGGCGTCGGCCGCGCCGGCAAGCAGTGGGCCGGCAGTTCGTACATCAACGGCAAGTACCTGCAGCCCGCCTGGTCGCCGCCGGCGGAGGTGAAGCGCGACAAGCCGTCGCTGCCCGACGTGATCCCCGGCGGTTCGCCGCGCAACCCCATGGGAGTCGCGGCGCTCACCCTGAGCGGCGGCGAATATGCCATCCACGGCACCAACGTGCCGGGCTCGGTCGGCGGCTTCGTATCCTATGGCTGCATCCGCATGTACAATCAGGACATCACCGACCTCTACGGCCGCGTCGGCGTCGGCACGCAGGTGCTCGTCGTCCGCTGAAATCGGTCCCGGTGGTATCCACCGGCGCTGGTCGCCTCACGCTCCGTTCATCCCGCAAATGCGGGAATCCAGAGCGGTGCGTTGTTGCCGGGTCCCCGCGCGCGAAGGCGGGGGCGAGCGAAGAAATAATCTACCGGCACAGGCTCCAGCGCCCGCGATCCAAGTGGAAGTGATCGCGGTGCGCCCTGTTGTAATCCGGTGAGAGGACGGCGAACACCTTGCAGGCGCCGTCGCGAACGGCGTGCAGGAATTCCTGCTTGCGGCCGCCGGCCGACCAATCGCGCGCAACGGTGACGGTCTCGCCGCCGGCAAACGAAAACCCGGCCACGTCGATGGCGTTCGCGGTGGCGTGCTGGCTGCGCCGCCCTTCCTTGGCGTGATTGATGTTGCGGCACGAATGAGTGCCGAAATGCCGGATCGCGACAAGCTTGCGGCCCATGTGGCGCTCGGCCGCCGGCGCCGCGACATGCCGCTCCCACAACAGCAGCGCAACCAGCGCCGGGCAGCGCATCAGAACCCGGCCGCCGTGGTCGATCTCGGACCGCACCAGGACCGCGCCATCGGTATAGCCGCAGCCGTCCTTGATCTCGCGCGCCGGCGCGCGCTCGAACGCGACGCCGCCGCGGCGCAGGGCATCGAAGCATTGCTCGGGCTCGCGCTCGAAGCGGCGAAGCTGCGTGCCGGTGAGCAAGCCGGGAGGATCGTTGAGCGTAAACGGCGCGATGCGGTCCAGCAGCCAATCACGCGTGAGCACCGGCACGACGACGATCACCGCGCCGAGCAGCACCAGAACGAAGAGCAAGGTCCGGCGCAACCTGTCGGTCCGCGATCATTTGCAACTTCGGCAGCCTAGCCGGAAGCGCACGGCAAATGCCAGGGTGCGCGAATTATCCGTTGGAACCGAACGCCACGGTATGTCCTTTGCATGGAAGTAGCACGCAGAACCAATGGAGAGGCTTTTCGATGAGCGGGCTTGGCGGTCTCAACAAGGCGCCGGACGGCGTCGTCATCGGTCTGGTGCAGCTTCAGAACCCATCGGTGGTGACCACGGAGGATTTGGCGCGGCAGACCGACCGCATCTGCGCGCTCGTCGCCAAGGCGCGGCGCAATCTGCCGACGATGGACCTCGTGGTGTTCCCGGAATATGCGCTTCACGGCCTGTCGATGGACATCAATCCCGAGATCATGTGCTCGCTCGACGGGCCGGAGGTCGCCCGCTTCAAGCAGGCCTGCGTCGACAACAAGATCTGGGGGTGCTTCTCCATCATGGAGCTCAATCCGGGCCGCATGCCGTTCAACAGCGGCCTCATCATCGACGACAAGGGCGCTATCCAGCTCTATTACCGCAAGATGCATCCCTGGGTGCCGGTCGAGCCGTGGGCGCCCGGCGACATCGGCATTCCGGTCTGCGACGGGCCGAACGGCTCCAAGCTTGCGCTCATCATCTGCCACGACGGCATGTTCCCGGAAATGGCGCGCGAGGCCGCCTACAAGGGCGCCAACGTCATGCTGCGCACCGCCGGCTACACCAAGCCGATCCGCCACACATGGCACATCACCAACCAGGCGAACGCGTTCTGCAATCTCATGTACACCGCGAGCGTCTGCCTGTGCGGCGACGACGGCAGCTTCAATTCCATGGGCGAGGGCATGATCGTGAACTACGACGGCGTGCCGCTCGTCACCGGCAACAACAAGCCCGACGAGATCATCACCGGCGAGGTGCGGCCGCGCCAGTGCGACGAGGCGCGCATCTACTGGACGGTGGAAAACAACCCGTACCAGTTCGGCCATCGCGGCTATGTCGCCGTGAAGGGCGGCGCGCAGGATTGCCCCTACACCTACATGCAGGACCTCATGGCGGGCCGTTACCGGCTGCCATGGGAGGATCAGGTCAAGGTGACCGACGGCACGACCTGCGGATTTCCGGCACCGACTCATCCTTACGCGCCCGACACGCCCGCAAAGCCGCTGCGGAAGGCAAGCTGAGGGCTGAGCGGCCTTCCATGGTCAGGGGCCGGGCTGCGCAGGTTGGGCCATAGAAAGGTCGGCTTGCCTGGGCAGGCTGAACGCAATCGTCCGTCCGGTGTTGACTGGATGATTCGAACCCGCCCACCGAGTTCATAGATTTCATGCCACGATCCCAGAGGGCTTTACCCGGCGAAGTCCCTGGCCTCGCCGCCCGCCGGATCGCTGTCGATATTCTCGATGGTGTGCTGCGCCATCATCGCCCGCTCGACGATCACTTCAGTGGTCCGCAGGTGCACCCGGCTCTGGCGGCGCTCGAAGATCGCGACCGCGCGCTTACGCGCATGCTGGTGGCAACCGTTTTGCGCCGCCTCGGGACGTTGCGCCACCTCATCGGCTTCGCTCTCGACAGTGGCTATCCCAAGGATGCGCCGCGCATCGAGCTGATCCTCCTGCTCGGTGCCGCGCAGCTTCTGTTCATGGATGTGCCGGACCATGCCGCCGTCGACCTGGCGGTGCGCCTCACCCAGGCCGACCGCCGCGGCGCCCGCTATGTCGGCCTCGTCAACGCCGTGCTGCGCCGGACCGCCCGCGATGCGCCGCAGGCGTTGACCGATCTCGAGGCGTGGCGCCTCGACACGCCCGAATGGCTGATGATGCGCTGGACGCGCGTCTACGGCGAGGACACCGCCAAGGCGCTCGCCACGGTCCATGGCTACGAGCCGCCGCTCGACCTGACGGTGAAGACCGACGCCGAGAGCTGGGCGCAGCGGCTGCGCGGTCGCGTGCTGCCGACCGGTACGGTGCGCACCGTCGCCCATGGTCCGGTATCGCGCATGCCGGGCTTCACCGAGGGCGAGTGGTGGGTGCAGGACACCGCGGCGACGCTGCCCGCCCGGCTGTTCGGCGACGTGCGCGGGCTCACGGTCGCCGACCTGTGCGCGGCACCGGGGGGCAAGACCGCGCAGCTCGCATTCGCCGGCGCCACGGTGACGGCGGTCGACCGCTCCGCCGCGCGGCTGACCCGCCTCACCGGCAACCTGGCGCGCCTGGGACTCTCCGCCGAAGCGGTCGCCGCCGACGCCAAGGAGTGGGAAGCGGGCCCGTTCGATGCCGTGCTGCTGGACGCGCCCTGCTCGTCCACCGGCACCATCCGGCGCCACCCGGACGTCGCCTATCTCAAGCATGAGGCGGATATCCTGGCGCTCGGGGAGAGCCAGCGCCGGCTGCTCGACCACGCCGTCGAGCTGACGCGGCCGGGCGGCACGCTGGTCTATTGCAGCTGCTCGCTGGAGCCGGAGGAGGGCGAGGCACAGATCGCGGCGCTGCTCGCGCGCGAGCCGCGCGTGCGCCGGCGGCCGATTTCCGCCTCCGAGCTGTGGGGCCATGATGAGTTCGTGACCGCCGACGGCGACTTGCGTACCCTGCCCTGCCATCTGCCGGATTCCGATTCGCGCATGGCCGGCCTGGACGGGTTCTACGCCGCCCGGCTGGAGCGGATTTGACGGCATCCATGTCTCGGCATGATGGCGTCGCCGGCGTTGCCACCGTGTTGATCGTGCTTCGGATTTCATGACGTTCGTGCCGCGTTGAGGCGCGGAATGCCGACTGCCGCAACGTCACGGCTGGCCGCCATTCGGCCGTTGCCTATGGCCGGACGGGGCTTTAACTGATGCGCGAACTTACCTGATGCCGGAATCACCTGGGGCGAGGAGAGCGGGTCCATGTCCCGCGTGTTGATCGCGGACCGAACCAGGCTCTCGTTGTTCGTGGCGCACCGCGGGTTGCGCACCGCGCTGGCGCGCCTCAACGCGCATTGGCTGGTGCGCTGGCGCTTCGCCTCACCGGGCACCGACCGGCTGGTGATCGCCCCGCAGGACCTGCGCACCGCCGACCCGACGCGTGCCAGCGAGATCTATGCCGGCCGTTTCGCCTTCGCCGGCAAGATCATCGTGTGCGACGGCCGCTCGCCGTTCGAGATGATCCCGCCGTCGGAGGAATGGGCCGAAGCCCTGCTCGGCTTCGGCTGGCTGCGCCACCTGCGCGCCGCCGAATCCGGCATCACGCGCGCCAATGCCCGCGCCCTGGTCGACGAATGGATGAACCTGCAGGGCTCGCTCGATCCGATCGCCTGGCGGCCGGACATCGTGGCGCGGCGCATCATCTCGTGGCTGACCCAGGCGCCGCTGGTGCTGCATGATGGCGATGCCAAGTTCTACCGGCGCTTTCTCCGCAGCCTGTCGCGCCATGTGCGCTACCTGCGCCGTACCGCATCGACGTCCCGGGACGGGCTGCCGCGCCTGCAATGCATCATCGCGCTGACCGCGGCGGCGTTGTGCATGGCGGGGCAGGAGCGGCTGCTGAAATCGACGACGCGCCGCCTTTCCGATGAGCTGGGGCGCCAGATCCTTCCCGACGGCGGCCATGTCAGCCGCAATCCCGGCGCCGTGATCGAGATCCTGCTTGACCTCCTGCCGCTGCGCCAGGGCTTCGCCGCCCGCAACGTGCCGCCGCCGGCCGCGCTCAACAACGCCATCGACCGCATGATGCCGATGCTGCGGTTCTTCCGTCACGGCGACGGCGTTTTCGCGCATTTCAACGGCATGGGGCCGACGCCGGGCGACTGGCTGGCGACCGTGCTCGCCTATGACGACGCCCGCGGCGAGCCAGTCGCGAACGCGCCGCATTCCGGCTATCAGCGCATGCAGGCCGGCAGCGCCGTGCTGCTCATCGACACCGGGGCGCCACCCCCGATGGGCCTGAGCTACGAGGCGCATGCCGGCTGCCTCTCCTTCGAGCTGTCGTCCAAGCAGCACCGCATCGTGGTGAACTGCGGCCTCCCGGCGACGAGCCGCGAAAGCTGGCGCCACGTGGCGCGCGCCACCGCGGCACATTCCACGATGACGATGAGCGACACGTCGTCGTGCCGGTTCCTTGGCGCCGGCTCGCTCCAGCGCCTGCTCGGCGTCCCCATCCTGGCGGGGCCGAGCCATGTGCCCGTGACGCGCGAGGAGCGCAACGACGGCATCATGCTGCGTGCCTCCCATGACGGCTACGCCGACCGGTTCGGCGTGCTGCACGAGCGCACGCTGCTGCTCTCCGCCGACGGCGGCCGACTCGACGGCGAGGACGCCTTCCTGCCGGCGCGCGGCAAGGCCTTGCCGGCGGGCAAGGACGACGCGTTCGCGATCCGCTTCCACCTCCATCCGGCCGTCAAGGCAAGCCGGCTGAGCGACGGCCACGGCGTCATGCTGATCCTGCCGAACCGGCAGGCCTGGACCTTCACCGCCTATGACGACGAGGTTCAGGTCGAGGAGAGCGTGTACCTTGCCGGCCCCGACGGGCCGCGCCGCGCCATGCAGATCGTGGTCCACGGCCATGCCCGGCAGTCGCCGCACGTACACTGGGCCTTCGCCCAGGTCGAGCGGCCCTCCGGCTCTCGCCGCGAGGCCGCGGACGAACCGCAGTTGCCGCTATGAGCGACCGCCCGATGGACGAACGCTTGCGGCGCGTGACCCGCTCGCTCATTTCCGTTTCCGACAAGTCCGGCGTGACCGCGTTTGCCACGGCACTGGCAGGATTTGGTGTCGAGCTTGTTTCCACCGGAGGCACCGCAAAGGCGCTCGCCGACGCTGGGCTCAAGATGATCGACGTCGCCGAGCTCACCGGCTTTCCCGAGATGATGGACGGCCGCGTCAAGACCTTGCATCCCAAGGTCCATGGCGGGCTGCTGGCGATCCGCGACGACGCGGCCCATGCCGCATCCATGGCGGCGCACGGCATTCCGCCGATCGACCTGCTGGTCGTCAATCTCTACCCGTTCGAGCAGACGGTGGCGAAGGACGCCGACTTCGACACCTGTATCGATAATATCGACATCGGCGGGCCGGCAATGATCCGCGCCGCGGCGAAGAATCATAACGATGTCGCGGTCGTGATCGATCCGGAGGATTACTCTCGCGTCCTCGTCGAAATGGCAGCGCATGGCGGCGCGACGACGCTCGACCTGCGCAAGCATCTTGCCGCCAAGGCCTATGCCCGCACCGCCGCCTATGACGCCGCGATCTCCAACTGGTTCGCCCGCGCGTTGGATGACGGCGCGCCGGCGTGGCGCGCTTTTGGCGGCAAGCTCGCCGAGACTCTCCGTTACGGCGAGAACCCGCACCAGACGGCGGCCTTCTATCGCACGCCGGATGCCCGGTTTGGCGTCGCAAGTGCGCGGCAGATCCAGGGCAAACAGCTCTCCTACAACAACATCAACGACACCGACGCAGCGTACGAGGCGGTCGCCGAGTTCGATCCCGCCCGCACGCCGGCTGTGGTGATCGTCAAGCACGCCAACCCGTGCGGCGTTGCCGAGGGCGGCAGCCTCGCCGAGGCCTACGCCAAGGCGCTGGCCTGCGATCCGACCTCGGCCTTCGGTGGCATCGTCGCGCTCAACTGCACGCTCGACGCGGATGCGGCACATGCCATCGTGGAGATATTCACCGAGGTCATCATCGCTCCAGACGCGAGCGAGGAGGCCATCGCCATCGTCGGTGCGAAAAAGAATCTTCGCCTGCTGTTGGCCGGCGGCCTGCCCGATCCGCGCGCCGCCGGGCTTACAGCGAAGACCGTGGCGGGCGGACTGCTGGTTCAGTCGCGCGACAATGCGGTCGTCGACGACCTCAAGCTCCAGGTCGTGACGAAACGCGCACCGACCGAAGCCGAGCTTGCCGACCTGCGCTTCGCCTTCCGCGTCGCCAAGCACGTGAAGTCGAACACCATCGTCTATGCGAAGGACGGCGCCACCGTCGGCATCGGCGCCGGCCAGATGAGCCGTGTCGACGCCGCGCGCATCGCCGCCCAAAAGGCGCAGGCCGCCGCGCGCGATGCCGGGCTATCCGAGCCGCTGACCAGGGACTCGGTGGTCGCCTCGGACGCGTTCTTTCCGTTCGCCGATGGATTGCTGGTGGCGATCGAGGCTGGGGCCACCGCGGTGATCCAGCCCGGCGGCTCGGTGCGCGACGATGAGGTCATCAAGGCCGCCGACGACCACGGCATCGCCATGGTGTTCACGGGCGTGAGGCATTTCCGGCATTGAGCGATCGGCGCAATATCGTGGCCCCCGGCGAACCGCCGACAGGCGCTATAACTCGGTGATGCCGATACCGAGATCGTCGAGCAGCTTCTGGCCCTTTTCGGTGAGCCGGTATCCGGTGGCATCGAAGGCATCAGCGACCGGATTCGTCTCGATAAGGCCGTTAGCCACGAGCTGGTCGAGCTCCGCTTCCTTTCGTGGATTGGTTTTGAACCCCGACGATTTTGCGATGTCGCACATCATCGAAATTTCTTCGTCGTTCGGCTTGTCGTTTGTCATGTTGCTCCGGCTCCTGAGAATGGCAACCTACAGTATCCGCGTTCGATCTGCATCCATGCCCGCGACCCGCAACCCCGAATTCGTCGATTAACGGACCAGGATGTCGTATTCGGCATGGGTGCCGATCCAGAACCACAGCAAGCCGCCATCGACGCGATAGCCAAAGCGCGGTAGCGCAGACCAATTCGAGCGACCAGAACCGGCCGGCCTTCTTGAAATGCAAAGATGGATGCTTGAGAAAGGCGTAGCTTTGGTCGGCTAGCTTGCGAACCTGCGGCGGAAGGCCTCAGAAACCCTCCAGAACGCAGGAACTCGCAAAATGCCTCATAGCTCGCGGGCGTGACCCTTGCGGAACTCGGAAAGGGCTTCTTCGGCGAGACGATCAAGCCTGCCGCCCTTCGCGTCGCGTTCGATCTTGTCGTCGAAGCGCTGGGCATCGAATTATTCGAACCAGTCGTGAAATTGCTCGCGAGGCGTGAGGCCCGATACGGCTCTTTCGATCTCTTTGATTGTCGTCATGGTCGAAACATAGCACAGGCGGCCGGTCGCGTCAGCCGGCGATCCTAACCCGTCCCAACAGCGCCGCTCCGACCGCGAAGAAGACAATCAGCACCGCCATCCCGGCCTTCTGGCTTGCGGTCACGGCGGTGACGATCGCCACCGCGAACGGGCCGATGAACGACGTCACCCGCGCGCTCAGCGCATAGAGGCCGAAGAACTGCGTGACCTTGTCGGCCGGCGCGATGCGCGCCAGCAGCGTGCGCGACGCCGCTTGGAGCGGGGCGACGACAAGCCCGATCAGCAGCCCGACCGCCACATAAGCGCGCTCCGGCGTGCTGGCGAACAGCCCGCCGCCGGGCACTGGCGGCGTCACCGGGACGACGAAGAAGATGTGATCGCGGCCGATCGACAGGATGCCGATCACCGCCGTGATGAGGATCATGAGGCCCGCCAGGATCACCGGCTTTGACCGTAGCCGATCGTCGAGCAGGCCTCCGGCCAGCGCACCGACGATACCCACGACCACGAGCAGGATGCCAAAGATGCCGATCTCGATCACCGTCCAGCCGAAGGTGCCGGCCGCATAGATGCCGCCGAACGCGAACAGCGCCACCAGCCCGTCCGCATAGATCATGTTGGCGATGAGGAAGAGGCTGACGTCGCGATAGCGCGGCAGGTGCCGCAGCGTCTCGATGAGATTGACGAGCCCCTGGCGCATCGCGACGCGCACCGGCAGCTTGGGTGGCTGGTCCGGCGTGAAGATGAATAGCGGCAGCGCGAACAGCGCGAACCAGATCGCCGACAGCGGCCCGACGATGCGGTCGCCTTCGCGCGCCAGCGGATCGAGCCCGAACAAGGGCGACAAGCCCAGCAGCGTCTTGCCGGTCTGCGGGCTCGCGGCGAGGAAGCCGAGCGTCAGGATGAGGCTTAACAGCCCGCCCGCATAGCCGATGGCCCAGCCGATCCCCGAAAGGCGGCCGAGCCTTTCCGGCCGCACCAGCGTCGGCATCATGGCGTTGGAGAACACGATCGCGCCCTGCACGCCGACGGCTCCCATCGCGAAGGCAACCAGTACGATCGAGATGGTCTCGGGGTGGCCGGGCCGGCCGAACCACAGCAGCGCCGAGCCGATCACGACCAGGACGCCGAACGCCGCGATCCACGGCTTTCGCCGCCCCGCCGCGTCGGCGACGGCGCCGAGGAGCGGTGCCAGCACCGCGATCGCCAATCCGGCCGCGCTGCTGGCGAAACCCCACAGCGCCTGCCCGTCCGCAGCGTCGGATGCGACCGCGGCGGCGAAGAACGGCGCATAGACGAAGGTGGTGACGAGGGTGAAGTACGGCTGGGTCGCCCACTCGAACAGCACCCAGCCGACGATGGCAGGGAGGCCGCGCTGTGCTTTCATGCCGAGCCTATATCGCGCTCTCCGGGCGCGCTTACGCCCGATGAGCGCGCATGTCGCATCCAAGGGAGGGCGAACCGGGGCGCGACCGCGTACCAGAGCTGCACGATCACGATGAAGCCGATGCTCCAGTAGGTGTTGACGATACACAGCAGCGCGCCGACGGCGTACCACGCCTGTGCGATGATGATGCGCCATTGCAGCGCCCTCGCAATATCGTCTGTCACGTCCTCTTTCAGGAGCTTGGCCCGGCATGCATAGGCGAGGCTGGCATAGAGCAGCATGCCAAGAACCAGGATGTTGGCCCAATAGATCAAGAGGGCCAGTCGCACCGTGATGTGTTCGGCCAGCAGCACGGTCGAGAACGGCATGATCCCGACGGCGGCCAGATAGGCGATGTGAATCCAGTCCAGATCGCGGTCCGCGCGATCGAAATGGTTGAACTGGGTCTGCTGCCCGGTCCAGAAGATGCCGAGCGTCATGAAGCTCATCACGTACATCAGGAAGCGCGGCCCGAGCGTGACGAGGGCATTCCACAAATCGCGATCGTTATGAATGTCGTGGCCGGGTGCATGAATCTCCAGGATCAGCAGCGTCATCGCGACCGCAAAGACGCCGTCCGACAGAGCCGCAAGACGTTCCAGGCTTTGTCCGGCGATGCGGTTGTAAAGGGTGGTCATTTTGCGTCCGGCTCAGGCGGGAATGCAGGAACGTTCCAGATGGCTGGATGCCGCATCCTCATGTCCGCGCCTGCCCGTGATAGACGCTGTTGGGCCGCATGTCGGTGGCGGAGGCCACGCGGTTCGACATGTTGAAGAAGCCCGTTACCGCCGCGATGTCCCAGATGTCGCGCGCCGAGAAGCCCTCGCGGCGCAGGCGCTCGCGGTCTTCGTCCTCGACCTCCCACGGCGTCGCGGTGAGCTTCACGGCGAAGTCCAGCATCGCGCGCTGTCGCTTGGGCAAGCGCGCCGCGCGGTAGTTCATCACCATCAGCTCGCCCAGCGCTGCGTCGCCTGAGAGCGCGCGCACCGCGGCGCCATGCGCGACGAGACAGTAGTAGCAGCGGTTCTGCGCCGACACCGCGACCGCGATCATCTCGCGCTCGGTCTTGGTGAGGCCGGACGGCGCCAGCATCAGGTCGTTATACATTGCGACGAAGGCTTCCAGCTTCGGCATGTCGAAGGCATAGGCCTTCAGCACGTTGGGCACGAAGCCAAGCTTTTCCTCGCATTTTTTGAAATAGGCCTCCATGCCCGGCGAGAGCGGCGCGGGCTCGAGATCGAGCACGGTGACCTCGGTGTCGTCATGTGCGGTCTGGCGTTCCGCCGGCGGCGTGACGGCCAGAGTTGGCTTTGCATATCTGCCGGTCTTGTCCGCCTTCGCCATGCACGCCTCCATCCCTTCACGCTCGCGTAATCCTACCGCCTTATGCCCCTCGACGCGACCATGGGGATGGGAAACACTGGATTTGCACCGGGAGCGAATCATGGCCGAGGGTCTTGTCGGCGGCGACGAAGCGCGGGCGGCGGGGCGGCTGATCGAGCAGCTCGGTACCATCCTCAAGGGCGTGCGCGACGACATGCCGGATGGCTTCGCCGCGGCCCTGCTCGGCCGTGCCGCGCCCGAGGACCTGCTCGCCTACGAACCGCGCGAGCTTGCCTCGCTGGCCGAGGATGCCTGGGCCTTCCTGATGGTGCGGCCGGCGGGAGCGCCGAAGATCCGCGTCGAGTCTCGCGCCGGGCCGATGGGCGCCGAACGCGTCAAGGCGGTGACGGTCATCGAGATCGTCAACGACGACATGCCGTTCCTGCTCGATTCGGTGATGGGCGAGCTCACCGAACAAGGGCTGACGGTGCGGCTCGTCGTGCATCCGATCCTCGCGATCGATCGCGAGGCCGACGGCGCGCTGTCCGCCTTCCGCGGCCTGGCCGGCGGGGACGGGCGCGCCAGCCGCGAAAGCTTCATCCATATCCATGTCGACCGCATTGACAACGTGACGCGCGAGGCCGAGATCGCGGAGGCGATCGCCCAGGTGCTCGCCGACGTCCGGATTTGCGTGACCGACTGGCCGGCCATCCTCGCCCGCGTCAACGAAACCGTCGCGGAGCTGCGCGCCAATCCGCCGCCGCTGCCCGCCGACGAGATCGCCGAGGCGGTGCAGTTCCTGGAATGGCTGACCACCGACAACTTCACCTTCCTCGGCGTCCGCAGCTACCGCTACGCCGGCGTCGGCGAGATTGACCCGCAATTCGAGACCGGCCTCGGCATCCTGCGCGGCGCGGCGGTGCGCGTGCTGCGGCGCGGCAGCGAACTGGTCTCCATCACGCCCGAGGTGATGGAGTTCCTCAACGAGCCGAAGGCGCTGATCATCACCAAGGCGAACGTGCGCTCGCGCGTGCACCGCCGCATCCATATGGACTATATCGGCGTCAAGCAGTTCGATGCCGACGGCACGCTCATCGGCGAGCTGCGCATCGTCGGCCTGTTCACCTCGACCGCCTACACGCGTTCGGCGCGGCAGATCCCGTATCTGCGCCGCAAGATCGACGCCGTGCTCGCGCCGCGCCGGCTTCGCGCCGGGCAGCCATTCCGGCAAGGCGCTGGCCAACGTCCTGGAGACCTATCCGCGCGACGAATTGTTCCAGATCGACGACGATACGCTGCTCGCCTTCGCCCTGATGGTGATGCAGCTCGACGAACGGCCGCGCGTGCGGGTGCTGGCGCGCCGCGACCGCTTCGACCGCTTCGTCTCGGTCCTCGTCTACGTGCCGCGCGACCGTTACGACAGCGCCGTCCGCGCAGCCATCGGCAATTATCTGGCGGCAACTTATCGCGGCCGGGTCTCGGCCTTCTATCCGTTCTTCCCGGAAGGGCCGCTGGTCCGCGTGCACTACATCATCGGCCGCTTCGAAGGCGAGACGCCGAACCCGGACCGCGCGACCCTCGAGCACGCGGTCGCCGGCATCGTGCGCACCTGGACGGACGGCCTGAGCGACGCGCTCGGGATCGTTCACGATCCGGTCAAGGCGCAGGCGTTGCTGGTGCGCTACCGCGACGCGTTCTCGGCCGCCTATCACGAGGCCTATTCGCCCGCCGCCGCGGTCGAGCGACATCCGCATCATCGAGACCCTGTCGGCGATGCGCGCGCTCGCCGTCGACTTCTACCGCGCGCCGCGAAGTCCGCCGCTACCGCGCCGGGCTGAAGGTGTGGAACTGCGACAGTCCGATCCCGCTGTCGGAGCGCGTGCCGGTGCTGGAGAACATGGGCTTCCGCGTCGTCGACGAGCGCACCTATCGCATCGCGGCCGCGGGTCCGCCGGAAGCCTGCGTCTGGCTCCACGACATGATGCTGGAGCGCGCCGACGGCGCGGCCATCGATCTCGACGCGCTGGAGCAGCGCCTCGAGGCGGCGTTCATGATGGTGATGCGCGGCCGCGCCGAGAATGACGGCTTCAACGCGCTGGTGCTCGCAGCCGGCCTGCCGTGGCGCGACGTCGCGCTGGTGCGCACCATCGCGCGCTACCTGCGGCAGGCGCGGATTGCCGTTCTCGCCAGGACTACATGTGGGCGACGCTGCGCAAGCATGCCGCCATCGCCGCCGACGTCGTGGCGCTGTTCCATGCGCGGTTCGATCCGCGGCCGGACGGCACGCCGGACGAGCGTGCGCGCGTGCCGCCGACATCGCCGCACGCATCGAAGCTGCGCTGCAGGCCGTCGCCAGCCTCGACGAGGACCGCATCCTGCGCCGCTTCGTCAACGTGGTCGACGCGGCCTTGCGCACCAATTTCTATCAGGTCGACGCGATGGGGCAGGCGAGCCGACCATCGCCATCAAGTTCGACAGCCGCCGGATCGACGGCCTGCCGCTGCCGCGGCCGCTCTACGAGATCTTCGTCTATTCGCCGCGCGTCGAGGGCGTGCATCTGCGCTTCGGCAAGGTCGCGCGCGGCGGCCTGCGCTGGTCCGACCGGCCGCAGGATTTCCGCACCGAGGTGCTCGGCCTCGTCAAGGCGCAGCAGGTCAAGAACGCCGTCATCGTGCCGGTCGGCGCCAAGGGCGGCTTCGTGCCCAAGCAGCTGCCGGTCGGCGGGCCACGCGAGGCGTTCCAGGCCGAAGGCATCGCCGCCTACACGATCTTCGTCGTCCAGCCTGCTCGACGTCACCGACAATATCGGGCCCGACGGCGTCATCGTCCGCCGCACATGCCGTGCGCCACGACGGCGACGATCCCTATCTCGTGGTCGCCGCCGACAAGGGCACCGCGACCTTCTCCGACATCGCCAACGGCATCTCGCGCGGAGCACGGCTTCTGGCTGGGCGACGCCTTCGCCTCCGGCGGCTCCGCCGGCTACGACCACAAGAAGATGGGCATCACCGCGCGCGGCGCCTGGGAGGCGGTGAAGCGCCATTTCCGCGAGATGGACGTCGACATCCAGACGACGCCGTTCACGCGTCGTCGGCGTCGGCGACATGTCGGGCGACGTGTTCGGCAACGGCATGCTGCTGTCGCGCGCACGATCAGGCTGGTCGCCGCCTTCGATCATCGCGACATCTTCATCGATCCCGATCCCGATCCGGAGGCGCAGCTTCGCCGAGCGCCAGCGGCTGTTCGAGCTGCCGCGCTCGAGCTGGCAGGACTACGACAAGCGCCTGATCTCGCGCGGGCGGCGGCGTGTTCTCGCGCGCCGCCAAGGAGATCCCGCTCTCGCCCGAAGCCGCAGGCGCTGCTCGGCCTCGCCGGCGCCGCAGGCGACGCCGCACGGAGGTGATGCAGCGCCATCCTCAAGGCGCAGGTCGACCTGCTCTGGTTCGGCGGCATCGGCACCTATGTGCGCGGCGTCGAGCGAGACCGACGACGAGGTCGGCGACCGCGCCAACGATGCGATCCGCATCGACGGCGCCGACGCTGCGCGCAAGGTGATCGGCGAAGGCGCCAATCTCGGCGTGACGCAGCGCGGCCGCATCGAGGCGGCGCAGCGCGGCGGCCGGCTCAACACCGACGCGATCGACAACTCCGCCGGCGTCAACACCTCCGACGTCGAGGTCAACATCAAGATCGCGCTCGGCCGCGCCGGTGCGCGACGGCGGCTCGACGCTGCGAAGGCCGCAACGCGCTGCTCGCCGAGATGACCGACGAGGTCGCCGCGCTCGTGCTGCGCAACAATTACCTGCAGACGCTGGCGCTGTCGCTCGCCGAGCGGCGCGGCGTCGACGATCTCGGCTTCCAGCAGCGGCTGATGCAGACGCTGGAGGCGCGCGGGCTGCTCGACCGCGCGGTCGAGTTCCTGCCCGACGACGTGGAGCTCGGCGAACGCGCGCAAGCGCGGCGAGGCGCTGACGCGGCCCGAGCTCGCGGTGCTGCTCGCCTATGCCAAGCTCGACGCTCTACGCCGACCTGCTCGACACCGCGGTGCCGGACGATCCCTATCTCGGCCGCGAGCTCGGCCGCTATTTCCCGCCGCGATCGCGCGAGCGCTTCCCCGATGCGATCGCAGGGCCATCGCCTGCGCCGCGAGATCATCGCGACGCAGCTCGCCAACTCCATGATCAACCGCGGCGGGCCCGCGCTGGTCGGTGCGCATCGCCGACCAGACCGGCGCCGTCGCGCGGCGCGCATCGCCGCGGCCTTCGCCGCGGTGCGCGACAGCTTCGGCATGACCGCGCTCAACGCCGCGATCGATGCGCTCGACAACGCGATCGGCGGCAAGCTGCAGCTTGCGCTCTATGCCGATCGTGCAGGACCTGCTGCTCGATCGCCTGGTCTGGTTCATCCGCAATGTCGACCTGCCGCGCAGGGCCTGGCGACGATCGTCGAGCATTACCGCGGCGGCATCGCGGCGCGTGAGGCCGCGCTCGACGGCGCTCTTCCGGGCGAGGCCACGGCCGCGCGCGACGCGCGCGCCGCCAAGCTCGGAGGCGCCGGCGTGCCGGACGATCTTGCCCGCCGCATCGCCGACCTTCCGGTGCTCGCGGCGGCGCCCGACGTCGTGCTGGTCGCCGACCGCACGGGCAAGCCGGTCGCCGAGGTCGCGGCGACCTATTTCGCCGTCGGCGCCTATTTCAAGGTCGACCGCATCGTCGATGCCGCGCGCGACATCAAGGCATCGGACTATTTCGACCGCCTCGCGCTCGACCGCGCGCTCGACTCGATCGGCGAGGCGGAGCGCCGCCTCACCGCCGCAGATGGTGATCGGCGGCGCCTCGGGCGCCGGCGGTCGAGGTCTGGCTCGCGCCGCCGCAGGCGGAAGTCGAGCGCATCCGCTCGGCGGTGGACGAGATCGCCGGCTCCGGCCTCACCATCTCCAAGCTCTCCGTTGCGGCGAGCCTGCTGGGGGATCTGGTGAAGGAGTGACGGTTCGCACTCCAGTCGCGGCGAAAACCGAATGCCGCTTTTATTTTTCCGTCGCGCGGCGGGCGCTGGTGACGCGCCAGATCGTGCCGCTCACGTCTTCCGACACGAGCAAGGCGCCGTCCCTGGCGACGGTGACACCGACCGGTCGGCCCCAGACCGCGCTGTCATCGATGACGAAGCCGGTGACGAAATCCTCGTATTCGCCGGTCGGTACGCCGTCCTTGAGGATGATGCGCACGACCTTGTAGCCGGTGCGCTTGCCGCGGTTCCACGAGCCGTGCAGCGCGACGAAGCCGTCGCCGCGGTACTCCTGCGGGAAAGCTGCGTGCCGCTCGTAGAAGGCGATGCTGAGCGGGGCCGAATGCGGCCTGGAGCAGCACGTCGGGCACCGTGACCTTGTCCGGCGAGGTCGGGCCGCTCGCCCTTGAGGCGCGGATCCTCGTTGGCGCCGATGTAGTACCAGGGCCAGCCGTAGAACGCGTCTTCCCTGACGCGCGTGGCGTAGTCGGCGGCACGTCGTCGCCGAGCTCGTCGCGCTCGTTGATCGAGCACCACAGGTCGCCGGTGTCCGGCTGGATCGCCAGGCCGACGCAGTTGCGGATGCCGGTCGCGAAGATGCGCGCGGTCCTTGCCTTCGGGATCGAAGACGAGAACGTCGGCACGCTCGCGCCTCCGCGCCCCAGGCGGCGCCGAGCGGCGTGATCGGCCTCCCAGTCGTCGCAGCGCCGCGCCAGCGAGCTCTGCCCATGCCCTCGGCGACATTGGACGCGGAGCCCACCGAGACGAACATGCGCGTGCCGTCGGGCGAGAAGGCGATGTCGCGGGTCGAATGCCCGCCGCCCGACGGCAGCTTCGTCGACGATCGTTTCGGGCTTGCCGCGCGCCCTCAAGTCTCCCGCGCGATAGGGAAAGCGGACCACGCAATCGGTGTTCGCGACATAGACCCATTGCGGATCCGCCGCGGGATAGAATGCGATGCCGAACGGGCCTCGCAGGCCCTGCGCGAACACCTCCTGCTGCGCGGCGGCGCCATTGTCGCCCGGCCGCAGGACCTTGACGCGCCCGGCATCGGTCTCCGCGACAAAGACATCGCCGTTGGGTGCGACGCGGATGATGCGCGGCTGATCCAGGCCGCTGGCGAACAAGTTGACCTCGAACCCGTCCGGAACGTTCGGCTTCTGGTCGCGCCGCGCGACCTCCTGAACCGGACCCTGGGTCGAGCCCCGCAGGTTCGCCGGCGGCAGGTCGCCCGGCTTGATGTGCCGGCGTACGCCCGGCCTCTCGGAATGCCAGTCGCCGAACGCGGCCTTGCCCGTCAATACGCTTCCAGCCTTGTCGTCTTGGGTCTGGGCTTGCGCTGCGAGCGGGCTCGCCATGGCCAGCACCGCGATGATCACAACGCCGGACATCGATCCTTGAAGCCGCATGAAACGTCCCTTCGTCCGAGTTCGGAGGGCAACAGCATGTGTCGAAGCAGGTTCCCCGCCGGGATCAGGATCGCGTGAGGTTCAAATCTCCACCAGCTTGTTGGGCAGCTCGTCCTTGTTCAGCGTGCCCGGCGGGAAGTGCTGCGCCAGCACGGCGCCGCACTCCGCGATGGCGGCGACGAAGCCGTCGCCGGGGCGGCCATGCCGGATCGCGGACGTGAGCGACTTCACGGCACCGTCCCATACGTCGGGCGACGACCTTCTCGTTGATGCCGGCGTCGGCGACGATCTCGGCAAAGCGCTCGGCCTGCGCGACGAAGATCAGCACGCCGGTGCGGTTCGCGGTCTTCTGCAGGCCCTGCGCCCAGAACTGGCGCAGCGCTTCGCGCATGGGCGCGGTCGTGCTTGGTGCGGCGCGGCACGATATGGAAGCGGATCTGGCGTTGCGACAAGCCGATCGCCGCCAGGACGAAGGCGAGGAGCTGGATGATGTAGATCGCGCTCGCCGACCACGCCGTGAGGTAGATCAGCGGCAGCGGCACGATCAGCGCGACCACCGCCGCCCAGGCGAGCGGCACCAGGCGGTAGTCGCTCGACATGCTCGCGCGATGACGCAGAAGATCTCGCCGGAGGTCTGGGCCTCGGCCGCGCCGATCGCCGCCTCGATCCGTGCCTTGTCGCTGTCCGTGATCATGCCTTCACCACCGTCCCGATGCGCCGCCGCCGCCGAACGAACCGCCGCCGCCGGAGAATCCGCCGCCCGACGACGAGCCCGAGCTGCGGCCGCCGGACGACGCCGACAATAATATCTGGCAGAATAATCTGGCAGAGCAGGCCGGACACCGTGACGCAGAACACGATCACGCCGATGCCGCCGATCAGGATGAGCATGATCGGCCACCCGGATTCCTGCTCGGGCGACCGCGCCGGCCCGGCAGCAGGCGAGTTCCGGGCTTGGTCGGCGGCTTCGGCGCGCGCCTGGAAGTCCGCTGCATCCCCGCTGAGCGCCTGGATGATGTCGTCGACGGCGCGCGTGATGCCGCCGGGAAAATCGTTGGCGCGGAAGCGCGGGACGATCGCGTTCTCGATGATGAGGCGGGAGACGGCGTCGGTGATCGTGCCCTCCAGGCCGTAGCCGACCTCGATGCGCACGCGGCGCTCGCTCGGCACCACGATCAGCATGACGCCGTTGTTCTTGCCCTTCTGGCCGATCTGCCATTGGCGGCCGAGTTGTACGCCGAAGTCCTCGATCGAGGTGCCCTGGAGGGACTTCAGCGTGACAACGACGAGCTGCGTCGTCGTCTTGGCCTCGAAGTCCGCGAGCTTCTGCGTCAGCGCCGCGCGTGTCGTGGCATCGAGAATATTGGCGTCGTCGACGACGCGGCCGGTGAGCGCGGGGAAATCCAGCGCCAATGCCGAAGCGAGCAGCGCGGCCAGCGCCGCGACGACGAGCAGCGCCCAACCGCCCCGGCCGCCGCAGTGTGGTCGCGGTGCCCGCCATGCCGGCCACTACCAGCTCCCCGAGGAACCGCCGCCGCCGAAATCGCCACCGCCGCCGGAGAAGCCGCCGTCGGATGAGCTGCTGTCCGACGACGAAGACGACGACGAGTCTCCTGCGGTGGACGCGGCCAGCACGCCGCCATGCCTGCCCGTTCGCGTGACGTGAGACGACTGCCGGTCGGATGCTTCGCGCGATCACATACAGCACAAGGCCGAACACGAAGAAAAAGAGAACGAACATGACGATGGCGACGACGCCATCGGTGTTGTCCGCGCGCTTGGCGGCGCGCTGCTTCCAGTCGGCGTTGTCGGTTATGGCCGAGATGATGTCGTCGACGCCGCGCGCGATGCCGCCGGGAAAGTCGTCGGCGCGGAAGCGCGGCAGGATTGAATTCTCGATGATGAGCTTGGTGATCGCGTCGGTGAGCGTGCCTTCGAGGCCATAGCCCGACCTCGATGCGCACCTTGCGCTCGTTCGGCGCCACGATCAGCAGAGCGCCGTTGTTCTTGTCCTTCTGGCCGATCCTCCAGGCGCGCCCGAGCTGACAGCCGAAATCCTCGATCGAGGTGCCCTGCAGCGATTTCAGCGTCACCACGACCACCTGGTCGGTGGTCTTGGCTTCGAGATCGGCGAGCTTCTGCGTCAGCAGTGTCCGCACCGCGGCATCGAGGATGCCCGCCTCATCGACCACGCGGCCGGTGAGACTCGGAACGGCGATCGCCGCGAGAGCGACTGCGAAGAATGCAAATAGAGCGAGGCCTGTTGAAAACACGCCGGCCCATTGCAGACGGTTTCGCATCTCGAACCGCAAAGCCCGTCCGCATGGACGGTCTGCTCCCTCGCCCTGAAAGGCGGAGAGGTGGGGAGAGGGTCTGCCCTTGAGGCCGCAATCTGTCGCTGATCCCCTCCCTGCCTCTCCCTTTTTCAAGGAGAGGGGATGGGATGCGACCAGCGGGACGGCCTTGAACTCGGGATAGCCCAAGGCAGACATCGGCGGGAGGCCGCGCCGTCAGAACTTCACCGATGGCGCCCGCTTGGTCTCCTCGGCGACCGTGAAGGTCTCCATCGGCTTGCGGTCGCGATAGAACGTGCCGGCCCAGAGCAGGCCGGGGAAGGTCTTGAGCTCGGTGTTATAGACGCGCACCGACTCGATATAGTCGCGCCGCGCCACCGCGATGCGGTTCTCGGTGCCTTCGAGCTGGGACTGCAGCGCGAGGAAGTTCTGGTTCGACTTCAGGTCCGGATATTGCTCCGACACCGCGAGCAGCCGGCCGAGCGCGCCGGAAAGCTGCGCCTGCGCCTCCTGGAATTTCTTGAAAGCTTCCGGATTGTTGACCAGTTCCGGCGTGACGGTGATCGAGGTCGCCCTGGCGCGCGCCGCGATCACCGCTTCCAGCGTCTCGCGCTCCTGCTTGGCATAGCCCTTCACCGTCTCGACCAGGTTGGGGATGAGGTCGGCGCGGCGCTGGTACTGGTTGAGCACGTCCGACCACTTCGCCTTGGCCTGCTCCTCGTAGGTCGGGATATTGTTGACGCCGCAGCCCGACACCAGGAGGCCGAGCAGCGTGACCAGGATCGGGATGCGGACGAAGCGAAGCGCGGCGACATGCGTCATGGAATGTTCCCCTCGGGCATGAACTGGCGACACGTGGACCGGCAAAATACGGCGGCGCGGTGACGCGCGTTGCGCTGCCTTGCGCCGCGCGCGCACTGGATCGGCGATTGGTCGACCCGGCGCAAGGGCTTAGAGTGGAATTGTTTCGGCAGGATGTCCTCATGACCAGCCTCTCCCGTCGCGGCTTGTGCGCAGCCGCGCTGTCGCTGCTCGGTGTCTCGGCCCTTGCGCCGGCGTCGACCCTTGCCCAGGCGGCGCCCGAAGTCCCGCGCGAGCCTGTCCTCGCGCGCAACGGCATGGTGACGGCGCAGGAGAAGCGCGCGGCGCAGGTCGGCGTCGACATCATGCGCAAGGGCGGCAACGCCGTCGATGCCGCCGTCGCGGTCGGCTTTGCGATGGCCGTCACCCATCCGCAAGCCGGTAACCTCGGCGGCGGCGGCTTCATGCTGATCCACCGCGCCGACCGCAACGAGACGGTTGCGATCGACTACCGCGAGACCGCGCCTCAGGCGATCACACGCGACAGCTTCCTCGATGCCAACGGCGAGGCCGACCCGAAGAAATCGCGCGACTCGGCTTTGGCGGTCGGCGTGCCCGGAACGGTCGAGGGGCTGGCGCTCGCGCACGAGCGCTACGGCTCGGGCAGGTTCACGCTCGCCGAGCTGATTGCGCCGGCGATCACGCTGGCGCGCAACGGCATCGCGGTCGATGACGACCTCGCCAACTCGCTGCCGCGTTTCCAGGCGCGGCTGGCGCGTTGGCCCGCATCCGCCAGGATCTTCCTCAACCCCGACGGCGGCGTCCTCCAGCCCGGCCAGGACCTGATCCAGGCCGACCTCGCGGCCTCGCTCAACGCCATCGCCACGGACGGTCCCCGCGCCTTCTACCAGGGGCCGGTCGGCGAGAAGATCGTCGCCGGCGTTGCGCGCGGCCGGGGGCGTGATGACGATGGACGACCTCGCGCGCTACCGGCCTATCGTTCGCGAGCCGGTGCGCGGCACCTATCGCGGCTACGACATCGTCTCGATGCCGCCGCCGTCCTCGGGCGGGGTGCGTGCTGATCGAGATGCTCAACATCCTGGAAGGTTTCGACCTTCGCGCCATGGATGCGGGCGCGCGAGCGCACACGATCATCGAGGCGATGAAGCTCGCCTATGCCGACCGCGCCGAATTCCTCGGCGACCCCGCGGTGGTCGACGTGCCGGTGGCCGGGCTCACGTCGAAAGGCTACGCCGCCAGGCTGCGCACCGCCATCGGCGACAGCGCACGGCCGGCGCGTGCGATCCGTGCCGGCAACCCGCGCGAAGGCGCCAACACCACGCATTTCTCCGTCATCGATCGCAACGGCAACGCCGTCTCCAACACCTACACGCTGAACTTCAGCTACGGCCTCGGCCTCGTCGCCGAAGGCACCGGCATCCTGCTCAACAACGAGCTCGACGACTTTGCCGCCAAGCCCGACGTGCCAAACGCCTATGGCCTGGTCGGCGGCATCGCCAACGCGCCCGGGCCGGGCAAGCGGCCGCTGTCATCGATGGCGCCGACGCTCGTGATGAAGGACCGCAAGGTCGTGCTGGTCACCGGCTCGCCCGGCGGCAGCCGCATCATCACCACGGTGCTGCAGGTGATCGTCAACGTGATCGACCGCGGCATGACGATCGCCGAGGCGGTGGCGGCGCCGCGCCTCCATCACCAATGGCTGCCCGACGAGGTCGCGTCCGAGCGTGACGTGTCTTCCGATGTCATCCGGTCACTCGAGGCGCGCGGCCACATCGTGAAACGCGGCGGTGCCTGGAGTTCCGCCAACTCGATCATGGCGACGCCGGAGGGCCTTGCCGGCGGCGCCGACCCGCGCACGCGCGGCAGCCTTGCGGCGGGGTATTGAGGGCTATGCTCGTCCCCGCGCAAGCGGGACCTAGGCGCTCGTCGCGAGAAGACGTTGGATTTCCCGCTTTCGCGGGAATGAGCGGAGTGTGTCTCGAGATAAACAAATACGCCCCGCGCATCGTGCATGCTAAGCCACAGCATTCACAATCAAGGACTTCGCCATGACGCTCTCCATGTATGCCGCCAGCGTGCCCGCCTTCACCCACGCGCTCGGCGCGCTCTCCACGATCATCGACAAGGCCGCCGTGCATTGCGCCGCCAAAAAGATCGATCCCGCGGCACTGACCGCGGCGCGGCTCTATCCCGACATGTTCGCCTTCGTGAAGCAGGTGCAACTCGCCTGCGACTTCGCCAAGAACGGCGTCGGGCGGCTTGCCGGCGAGGCGCCGAAATTCCCCGACGACGAGGCGACCTTCGATGAACTGAAGGCGCGCATCGCCAAGACCGTCGATTACCTCAAGAGCGTCAAGGCCGAGGCGGTCGACGCGAGCGCCGACAAGGATGTGAAATTCCCGACCGGCCCCGACTCGACGATGACGCTGCCCGGCGCCCAGTATCTCGTCTTCGTCGTGCTGCCGAATTTCTATTTCCACGCCACTACGGCTTACGACATCCTGCGCCATAACGGCGTCGAGCTCGGAAAGCTGGATTTTCTCGGGCGGCGGTGAGAGGATGTTGCCTTCTATTCTGCCGCCGTCTGCCTCGCGCCCGCCCCAAACCTTCGCTCGATATAATCCGTCACCATCGTCTTGAAATCCGTCGTCAGCGTGGGCCCGCGCAGCGTCGCGACCTTTTTGCCGTCAACGAAGACCGGCGCGGTCGGCGTCTCGCCGGTGCCGGGGAGCGAGATGCCGATATCGGCATGCTTGCTCTCACCGGGGCCGTTGACGATGCAGCCCATGACGGCGACGTTGAGCGATTCGACCCCGGGATAGCGCTTTTTCCACTCCGGCATCGAGGTGTGGATAAAGCCCTGGATGTCCTGCGCCAGTTCCTGGAACGTCGTCGAGGTGGTGCGGCCGCAGCCCGGGCAGGCGGCGACCAGAGGCACGAACACCCGGAAGCCCATGGTCTGCAGCAGTTCCTGCGCGACCTTGACCTCCAGGGTGCGGTCGCCGTTGGGCTCGGGGGTGAGCGAGATGCGGATGGTGTCGCCGATGCCCTGCTGCAGCAGCACGCCGAGCGCGGCCGACGACGCCACGATGCCCTTGGAGCCCATGCCGGCCTCGGTGAGGCCGAGATGCAGCGCGTAATCCGAGCGCCGCGCGAGATCGATATAGACCGCGATCAGGTCCTGCACGGCGGAGACCTTGGCGGACAGGATGATGCGGTTGCGCGGCAGCCCGATCTCCTCGGCGCGCTCGGCGGATAGCAGCGCCGACTGCACCATCGCCTCGCGGGTCACGGCGCGCATGTCGCGCGGACGGGCGGCGAGCGAGTTCTCGTCCATCAGCCGGGTGAGCAGCTCCTGGTCGAGCGAGCCCCAGTTGGCGCCGATGCGCACCGGTCTTGTCGTAACGGATCGCCATCTCGACGATCTCGGTGAACTGGCGGTCGCGCTTGTCCTTGAAGCCGACATTGCCCGGATTGATGCGGTACTTGTCGAGCGCCTCGGCGCAGGCCGGATATTCGGCGAGCAGCTTGTGGCCGATATAATGGAAGTCGCCGACGATCGGCGCGGTGATGCCCATCTTGAGCAGCCGCTCCTTGATGTGCGGCACGGCGGCGGCGGCCTCGTCGCGGTCGACCGTGATGCGCACGATCTCGGAGCCGGCGAGCGCCAGCTTGGCGACCTGCCGCACCGTGCCGTCGATGTCGGCGGTGTCGGTGTTGGTCATCGACTGGACGACGATCGGAGCACCGCCGCCGACCATGACGCCGCCGACGTTCACGCCGACCGATCGGCGGCGCGCCGCGGGGGCGGCGGTATCCAGCTTGGTGAGATCGTCCATGCAGTCATCCATTCAGACGTGCGCCGTTCCGGCATTCTGCCGGTTGTTCTATAAGATATTGTCTGTGACGTCCCGGCGAAACAGGGTCGCCTTCGGGTTTACCGCGGCCGGTTTACCAGGAACAGACCGGCAACGACCAGCACCGCTGCCAGGGCGAAAGCCGGCGTCACCGGCTCGCCGAGCGCGAAATGGCCGGCCGCGACCCCGAATAGCGGCGTCAGGAAGGTGAAGGACGACAACCGGCTCGCGGCGTAGCGCTTCACCATGGCGAACCAGATGGTGTAGGTGAGGCTGACCACCCAGAACGTCTGGTAGGCGAGCCAGCCCAGCGCAACGGCGCCGGGCATATGGTCGACGCGCTCGCCCAGCAGCAGTGCGCCGACGGACAGAATCGGGATCGAGACCACGACCTGGTAGGCCAGCACCTTCTCGGCCGGCGCGGCCGAGAGGCGGGTGGCCTTGATCATCAGCGTGGTCGCACCCCATGCGGCGCCGCCGCCGATCAGCATGAGGTCGCCCAGCAGCCCAAGCGGATCGGACCTCGCCTCCGGAACGCCGAAAGCCACCACGATGCCGGCGAAGGACAGCGCCAGGCCGGCCAACTGCGTCGCCGACAGGCGATCGCCGGGCAGCAGCCAGCGCGCGCCGAGCGCGACGAAGAACGGCGCCGTGTAGAGGAACACCGACGCGCGGCTCGCGCTGGTCCATACCAGGCCGCGATAGATCAGCAAGAATTCGACGCCGAACAGGAGGCCGGCAGCGATGCCGGCGAATGAGCGTGCCGTCGCGCGCGACGAGCGAGACGCCGCGCAGCCGCGCCCATATCACGATCACGACGGCGGCGCCGGCCGACCGCAGCGGCGGCCTGGATCAGCGGCGGAATGTCGGGCAGCGCGAGCTTCACGGCGACCTGGTTGAGACCCCAGCTCAGGCACAGCGCCGTGATGATGGCGATCGCGGCAGCGTCGAGCGGCCGGGCCGAATCCGGCGGGCCTGCGCCCTGTGTCTCGCGCGGCGGCATGCGGGGTGGCCCGCTCAGTTGCCGTGGCAATGGGCGCAGATGCCGGCGATCTCGATGACCGAAGCGCGCGCGGCGAAGCCTGCCTCCTTCGCCGCGGTCTTGAGCGTCTCGGCGACAGCGGCGGCCTGGCGCCTCGCCGACGGCGTCGCAGCGCTCGCAGATCAGGAACACCACGATCTCGTTCTGTCCGTGATTGTTGATGCAGGCGACGAAGGCGTTGCGGCTTTCGATGCGATGGATCAGGCCGTTGGCGAGCAGGAAATCGAGCGCGCGATAGACGTGATCGGCGCGAGCCGCGGTCCACCGTCGGCCAGCCGGTCGATGATCTCATAGGCGCCGAGCGGCTTGTGGCTGGGCGGCGAGCGTCTCCAGCACCTGCCGCCGGATCGGCGTCAGGCGCTCGCCGCGCGCGACGCACAGTGCCTCGGCATGCGCCATCGCGTCGGCGCTGCAGCGACCGTGATCATGGTCCGGGGCGGGAAATACCGGCTGGGCGCGGGTGCGGCTTTTCAAGGTCGGCTCCTCGAATCCCATCTTAGCCGGAACCGTCCGAAGCGGGAATTTTTGCGCTGGCAATCGAGTGCACTGCACCATAAGTGTTCCGCAGGCAGCCGTCCGCCGATCATCGCTCATCTGGGTATCGCCATGCTGAAAGCAAAGACCGCCGTCGTCACCGGGTCGACGTCCGGCATCGGGCTCGCCATTGCACGGGCGCTCGCGAAGGAGGGCGCCAACGTCGTCATCAACGGCTTCGGCGACAAGGCGGCGATCGAGAAGGAGCGCGCCGGCATCGAGACGGACTTCGGCGTCAAGGCGCTCTATTCGGCAGCCGACATGACCAAGCCGGCCGAGATCGCCGAGATGATCAAGACCGCGGAGACGACCTTCGGCAGCGTCGACGTGCTGGTCAACAATGCCGGCATCCAATTCGTGTCACCGGTCGAGGACTTCCCGATCGAGAAGTGGGACCAGATCATCGCCATCAACCTCTCGGCGGCCTTCCACGCCATGCGCGCCGCCGTTCCCGGCATGAAGGCGCGCAAGTGGGGCCGTATCATCTCAACCGCTTCCGCCCACTCGCTCGTCGCCTCGCCGTTCAAGTCGGCCTATGTCACCGCCAAGCATGGCATCGCGGGCCTCACCAAGACCATCGCGCTCGAAGTCGCAACGTTCGGCATCACGGTCAATTGCATCAGCCCGGGCTATGTGTGGACGCCGCTGGTGGAGAAACAAATTCCCGACACGATGAAGGCGCGCGGCTTGACCAAGGAACAGGTGATCAACGACGTGCTGCTCGACGCGCAGCCGACCAAGCAGTTCGTCACCGTCGATCAGGTCGCCGCGCTTGCGATTTATTTGTGTTCGGATTTCGCCGCGCAGATCACCGGCGCCAATCTTTCGATCGACGGGGGCTGGACCGCCCAGTGAAGATTCCGGGAAAGCTCGATCCGCGCCGGCTCGTCTCGTCCATTGCCACGGCAAGCCGGTCCCGCAAGAAACCCAGCCGAAAGGTCCCGAAGAAGAAGATCAATCTGGCGCTGCAGGGCGGCGGCGCGCACGGCGCGTTCACCTGGGGCGTGATCGATCATCTTCTCGCCGACGGGCGGCTCGATCATCGAAGGCATCTCCGGCACCTCGGCGGGCGCGCTCAACGCCATCATGCTTGCCGACGGTCTGGCGCGCGGCGGCCCCGAGGAAGCGCGCAAGCGCCTCGCCGATTTCTGGCGGGCGTCGAGCCGCGACGGCAACCTGCACGGCCGCTGCAGCGCGGCGTGCTCGACCGGCTGTTCTCGTTCTTGCCGGTCGAAGGATTCGCCGCTTCAGGCGTGGTTCGAGGCGTGGTCGCACAGCCTCTCGCCCTACGACTTCAATCCGCTCAACATCAACCCGCTGAAGGAACTGATCGAGCGCTTCGTCGATTTCGACGCGGTGCGCGCCTGCGCCGCGCTGCTGCTGTTCATCTCCGCCACCAATGTGCATACCGGCCGCGTGCGCGTGTTCTCCAGCGACAAGATGACGGCCGACGTCATCATGGCGTCGGCCTGCCTGCCGTTGATGTTCCGCGCCGTCGAGATCGACGGCGTGCCCTACTGGGACGGCGGCTACATGGGCAACCCGGCGCTGTTCCCGTTCTTCGGCGCGACCGAGACCGAGGACGTGCTGATGGTGCAGATCAATCCGGTCGAGCGCCGCACCACGCCGACCTCGTCGCAGGAGATCATGAACCGCGTCAACGAGATCACGTTCAACGCCTCGCTGCTCGCCGAGGAACGCGCCATCGACTTCGTCGGCCGGCTGATCGACCAGGAGCAAGCTGGCGCACGGAACGAAGCCCGGCGAATACCGGCGCATCAAGATGCACCGCGTCGCGCTCGATAGCGCCGCCAAGGCGTTCGGCGCCGAGACCAAGCTGAACAACGATTTCGACTTCTTCGAGCTGCTTCGCCACAATGGCGAGCTCGCGGCGCGGCGTTTTCTCGATGCGCATTTCGACGATATCGGCAAGCGCAGCAGTGTCGACCTGAGTTCCGAACTGCCGGCGGAACAGGGCTAAAGCCGAAACAGCGACGCCATCGCCGGCGAGGCAATCGTCACGGCGATTGCTCGCCCGGCGATCGAACCACTCAAGCGTGCTAACATATCACCATGACCGAGCCCGACATCCGTCTCACCGCCGAGGTCGGACCTGCCCGCCTCGATGTCGTCGTGGCCGACATCACGACGCTGCATGTCGACGCCATCGTCAACGCCGCCAACAAGACGCTGCTCGGCGGCGGCGGCGTGGACGGCGCGATCCATCGCGCCGCCGGCAAAGAGCTCTTGCGCGAGTGCGAGACGCTCGGCGGCGCCGACACCGGCGACGCCAGGATAACCAAGGGCTACGGGCTTCCCGCCAAGCATGTGATCCATGCGGTCGGGCCGGTGTGGGGCGGCGACAAGGCCGAGAAGGAGCGGCTGCTCGCCTCGTGCTACCGCATCGCGCTCAACCTTGCCGCCGAGAATGGCCTCGCCTCCATCGCATTCCCGGCGATCTCGACCGGCATCTATCGCTTTCCGGCCGACCTCGCCGCTCGCATCGCTGTCGGCACGGTGGTATCGGAGATTTCCGCCGCGCGGCGCGGTATCCAGCGCGTGGTGTTCTGCTGTTTCTCCGACGAATCCGCCAAGCACCACATGGATGCGTTCGCCGAGTTGGGGCTGTCGTAATCAGCGCCGCAGCATCCGCTCCGCATACACTGCACAGCCGAGGAGTCCCGGCTGGGGATGCGTGATCGCGAATGTCGGGATCGCGGCAAGCAACGCCTGATGCGGCGGATGCAACTCGAACGCACGACGGAAGGCGACGGCATCAAGCAGGTCGCCAAGCCCGCAGCCGAGGCCTCCGGTGAGGTAGACGCCACCGGTCGCCTTGAAGGTGAGCGCAAGATCACCGGCGAAGCGTCCGAGGAGCCGCACGAACAGGGCGACGGTGGCAGCCGCAAGCCGGTCGCCACCCCGCGCGCCGGCCACGATCGCCTCCGAGACCATCGGGTCACATCCCGGATGCAGCGCTTGATGCAGGCGAGCGAGGCCTGGCCCCGACAGGATCATCTCGGCGCTGACGCAGCCCGTAGCCTCGCGCAGGCGCGCGAATACCGCCTCCTCGTCCGCCGCGGCAGGACCGAACGAGACGTGACCGCCTTCGCTCGGGACCACCTGCCAGGAGCCATCAGCCGGCACGAGCGCGGCGGCGCCAAGCCCGGTTCCGGGGCCGCACACCGCTTTGGCGCCTGATCCCGGCTCGCCGCCGTCGCCGACCGGCCGGATGCCGTCCCGGCCCAGCCCGGGGACCGACCATGCGACGGCCTCGAAATCGTTGATCGCCTTCAGAAACGACAGCCCGAAGGCGCGGGCGATGTCGCTCAGGCGGAATTCCCAGGCGCGGTTGGTGAGCGCAATGACGTCGCCGTCGATGGGACCTGCCACCGCAAGCACGCCGCACTCCGGCCTCGCTCCGGTTTCGGCCAGGAAGCGCGAGATCGCGGCCTCGGCGCCAGCATGACCGTCATTCGCCACGACGACGACATGCTCCGGACAGCCGCCGCTGCGGCACAGGCCGAAGCGGCTGTTGGTGCCGCCGAGATCGGCAAGGAGGACCAGCGGCGCGTACGGGTTGGTGGCGTTCAACGGGTGAACCATGAGGGCCGGATATGGGTTGACGACATTATAAGCATGCTTATATTAAGCTGACTTTCCAAAGAACAGGGTCCGATGCCGCATCCCAACCCCCGCCGCGAATTCGCGTTCCTTCTGCACGAGGTCGCGCGCCTCATAAAGACCTATGCCGACCAGAAGGCGCGCCAATTCGGCATGACGCGCGCCCAATGGGTCGTGCTGGCGCGGCTGCAGCGGGCGGAAGGGCTCAAGCAATCGGAGCTTGCCGATATCCTGGAGCTGCAGCCGATCTCGCTCACCCGGCTGCTCGACCGCCTGTGCGCCAACGGCCTGATCGAGCGCCGTCCCGACCCCGACGACCGCCGCGCCAACCGGCTGTACCTCACGCCGGCCGCGGCGCCGGTGATGGAAAGCCTCGGCCGCCTCGGCGAGGAGCTGATGAGCGAGGTTCTCGATGGCATCGGGCCGGAAACCGTCGACCTGATGCTCGGCCAGCTCGGGCTGGCCAAGGACAACCTACGTAAAGCGATCCAACGCAATGCCGCCCCCGAGCCGGCGCTTGAGAAGACCTATGGCTGAGCCCGCCCTGAAACTCGCCCCCTCCATTTCTGCCGACGCCAAGGCGCCGGTGGAAGCCAAAGGCCCCACGCCGGTTGAGCGCAAGGCCGCGGCGCCTGCCGAGACGGAGGCCAAGCCTGCCGCGGCACCCAGGCGAGGGCGGCTGCGCTTCATCCTGCTGATCGTGATCCCGGTCATTGCCGCCGTCGCCGGCCTCGGCGTCTATCTCGCAGGCGGACGCTACATCTCCACCGACAACGCCTATGTCGGCGCGCAGAAGGTGCTGATCACGCCCGACATCTCCGGCAAGATCGAGCGCAGTCGCGGTGAAGGAAGGCCAGCGCGTCGGCCGCCGGCGACGTGCTGTTCGAGATCGACCCGGTGCCGTTCCGGCTCGCCGTCGACCCAGGCGGAAGGCAAGCTCGCCAGCGTGCGCACCGACTTCGCCAATCTGAAAACCAATCTCAAGGCGATCGCAGCGGCTGGTCGCGCTCGCCCAGCGAGACCGTCGAGCTCAAGCAGCGCGACGTCGAGCGCAAGACCGCGCTGCTGGCAACCGCGCCGGTGTCGCAGGCCGACGTCGACGCGTCGATCGCGACGCTCGTCGCCGCCAAGAACGCAGCTCGAGCAGCTCACGCAGCAGGGCGACGCACATCCGCAACCAGCTGCTCGGCAATCCCGACCTGCCGATCGAGCAGTATCCGGCCTACATGCAGGCGCAGGCCGCGCTCGATCAGGCGAAGCGCGATCTCGACCACACGATCGTGCGCGCGCCGATCGCCGGCACCGCGACGCAGGTCGACAACATCCAGCTCGGCCGCTACGTCACCGCCGGCACGCCGGTCTTCAGCTCATCGACGACGGCCAGCCCTGGGTCGACGCCAACCCGAAGGAAACCGACATCACCTATGCTGCGGGTCGGCCAGAAGGTGACGATGACGGTCGACACCTTCCCGGACCGCACCTTCCACGGCACGGTGGTCGCGGTCAGCCCCGGCACCGGCGCGCAGTTCGCGATCCTGCCGCCGCAGAACGCGAGCGGCAACTGGGTGAAGGTGGTGCAGCGCGTGCCGGTGCGCATCGCGTTCGATCGCCGGGCGAGGACGTCAGCATGCTGCGCGCCGGCATGAGCGTCACGGTCGACATCGACACCGGACGCGCAGCCGCTCGCTCGCAGATCGGCTGTTCGCGCGCCTACGCCGCGGGCGCGCGAGGAGATCGTCGCAGTGACCGCCGATGCGGCGCCAGCCCAGACGGCTGCGCGGCGCATCGCTGGTGACCGTCTGCGCGATGGCGGCGACCATCATGCAGGCGCTCGACACCACCATCGCCAACGTGGCGCTGCCCTACATGCAGGGCAGCCTCTCGGCCTCGCTCGACCAGATCAACTGGGTGCTGACCTCCTACATCGTCGCCGCCGCCATCATGACGGCGCCGATCGGCTGGCTCGCCGACCGCTTCGGCCGCAAGAAGCTGTTCATCGTCTGCGCCGCCGGCTTCACCGTCGCCTCGCTGCTGTGCGGCCTGGCGCAGAACATCGAGCAGATGGTGCTGTTCCGCCTGCTGCAGGGCGTGTTCGGCGCCGCGCTGGTGCCGCTGTCGCAGGCGGTGATGCTCGACGCCTATCCGCTCGAGGAGCGCGGCTCAGGCCATGGCGATCTGGGGCATGGGCGTGATGCTCGGCCCGATCATGGGGCCGACGCTCGGCGGCTGGCTGACCGACACACTACAGCTGGCACTGGGTGTTCCTGATCAACCTGCCGGTCGGCATCGTCACCGTGATCGGCCTGATGCTGTTCATGGACGAGACCAAGCCGCAGGAGCGACATGCGCTTCGACTGGTTCGGCTTCATCGCGCTCGCGATCGGCATCGGCGCGCTGCAGCTGATGCTCGACCGCGGCGAGCAGCTCGGCTGGTTCGGCTCGACCGAGATCTGGATCGAGACGATCGTCGTCGATCGTCGGCTTCTATTTCTTCTTCGCCCATTCGCTGACCACGAGCGAGCCGTTCGTGCGCTTCGAGCTGTTCAAGGACCGCAACTTCGTCGGCGGCTGCGTGTTCATGGTGGTGATCGGCGTCGTGCTGTTCGGCACCATGGCGCTGGTGACGCCATTCATGCAGAACGTGATCGGCTATCCGATCCTCACCGCCGGCTTCCTGCTCGGCGCGCGCGGCGTCGGCACGCTGTTCGCCATGATGATGGTCGGGCGGCTGATGCAATACGTCGAGGCGCGCTACTGGTGCTCGCCGGCCTGATCCTCACCGGCGGTCACGCTCTACCAGATGATCGGCTTCACCGACCGACACGTCGGCCGGACCATCGTCTATGACCAGCATCGTGCAGGGCGTCGGCCTCGGGCTTCGTCTTCGTGCCGCTGAGCACGGTCGCCTTCGCGACGCTGGCGCCGCATCTGCGCACCGAGCGGCACCGCCATCCTGACGCTGGTGCGCAATATCGGCTCGTCGATCGGCATCTCGGTGGTGATCGCCGAGCTGACCAGCAAGACGACGCTGATGCATGCGCGGCTCGCCGAATACGTCACGCCGTTCAACAACGCGCTGCAGACACCCGACGTCGCCTCGATGCTCGATCTCAACACCGACACCGGGCGCGCCCTTCTCGATCAGCTCATGACGCAGCAGGCGTCGATGATCGCGTTCTCCAACGTGTTCTGGCTGATGATGTGGCTGACGATCGCCACGCTGCCGCTGCTGCTCATCATCGGCACATCGAAGGCGCTCCGCGTGCCGGCGGGCAAGCCGGAAGTCCATGCGCTGGACTGATCAGCAACCTCCGCTCATGCCCGCGCTACTACGTCGCCGTTTCGGTCCCCATAAACTCCGCCCTCACGCGCGCGGTATGCTCGCCCAGAGCCGGCACCGGACCGTAGTGCCGCGCCGATGACTTCGCGCTGCTCGGCGGGCGCCGGATAGGACACCGGGCCGCTCGGCGTGCCGACGGTGATGCGGCGCAGATGGGGATGCGCCGCGAGCAGCGCCGTATCGTTCACGCGCGCGAAGGCGATGTCGGCTTTCGCGAGCTTGTCGCTCAATTCATCCACTGGCATCGCCGCAAACGAGGCCGCGACCTTGCCGTCGGTCACGGCGCGGCGCTTCACGCGCTCGACATTGGTGGCGAAATCGGGGTCCTGGGCCAATGCGGGGTCGCCCATGACATCGCGGGCGAGGATGCGCCACTCGCGATCGTTCTGTATCGAGATCAGGATGTCGGCCCCGTCGCCGGTCGGGAACACGCCATAGGGAGAGATCGAGGGATGGGCGAGGCCGAGGCGCTGAGGGCTTTTGCCGCCTTCATGGTGGAGCAGCGGCACCGTCATCCATTCCGCCATAGCGTCGAACATCGACACGCTCAAGGCCGCGCCTTCGCCGGTTCTACCGCGCCCGATCAGCGCTTCCAGGACCGCCTCATAGGCGTTCATGCCGGTCGCGATATCGACGACAGAGACGCCGACGCGTGCCGGGGCATCCGGCGAGCCGGTGACGGAGGCAAGCCCGGCTTCCGCCTGGATCAGCAGGTCGTAAGCCTTGCGCGCGGCGTAAGGCCCGGTCTCGCCATAGCCCGAGATCGAGCAGGAGATCAGCCGCGGATAATCCTTACGCAGGCGCTCGATGGCGAAGCCGAGCTTGGCGACAGCGCCGGGCTTGAGGTTCTGCACGAACACGTCGGCCCGCGCGAGCATGGCCTCCAGCAGGCCCTTGTCGTCATCCCGCGTGAGATCGAGGACGACGGATTCCTTGCCGCGATTGAGCCAGACGAAATAGGCGCTCTCGCCGCCGGCAAGGCTGTCATAGCCGCGCGCGAAGTCGCCCTCCGGCCGCTCGATCTTGATGACGCGCGCACCGGCATCCGCGAGCCGGCACGTGCAGGTCGGCGCGGCGACGGCCTGCTCCAGCGAAACGATGAGGAGGTCCTGCAGGGGACGCATCATTCCCCGCCGTCATGGCGGGAATTGTCCCGGCCATCCCGATTTATTGGGCTAGGCACGTCACGACCGCACTTCGGCGCGGCCATTGTTGATCGCCACCACATTGCGCTCCGCCACGCGGGCGCGGAAGCTCACCGTTTCGCCGTCGCGCCACATCTCGGTGCGGATCGTCTCGCCGGGATAGACCGGCGCCGAGAACCGTCCACTGATCGCGTTTAGGCACGCCGGATCATAGCCGCACATCGTCTTGAGGATGGCATGGCCGGCGACGCCGAAGGTCGCGAGCCCGTGCAGGATCGGGCGCGGGAACCCGGCGGCCCGCGCCTGCGCCGGATCGCAATGCAACGGGTTGGTGTCGCCGCTGAGCCGATAGATCAGCGCGGCTTCCGGCCGGGTCGCGAGATCGCATGTCAGGTCTGGGGCGCGCTCGGGCAGGGCATGCGGCGCGGGAGTCGCGCGCTGCGGTCCGCCGAACCCGCCGTCGCCGCGGCAGAACGTCGTCTGCGTCAGCGTCGCGATGGTGTCGCCGCTCGCCGCGTCCGCGATACGGCGTTCGCTGTAGATCAGCGCACCTTTCCCCGGCCCCTTGTCGACCGCATCGAGGATGCGGGTGACACCGACCACGCGGCCGCGCGGCGCGATCGGCCGGTGGATCGCGATGCCCTGCTCGCCATGCACGGCCTTGACGAAATCGATGCCGGCCGCGCGCAGCCAGAACGGCGTATAGCCGAGCACGCACGCGAAGGTCGGCAATGTCTTGAGGCTCTGCTCGGTGATGAAGCCGAGCTGCGCCTCGTCCATCGGGTCCTGGCCGAGACCGACGCCGAGGGCATAAAGGATGGCATCCTTCTCGGTATAATCGTGCGCGACGTCCGGGACCTTGAGCGCAAGCAGCTTGTCGTAGTCGATCGGCATAGACGCTAGCCGATCTGCCGCTCGTCCCCGCCAAAGCGGCGACCCGGAAGACAAATATTCGCCCTGTCGCCCTGAATTTCCGCCGGCGCGGGAATAAGCGGAGAGGATGCGATCACCCCCATACCTCGCGCGCGACCTCGGCGATCAGCCGCATCTTCGCCCATTGCTGGTCCTCGGTCAGCGTGTTGCCTTCCTCGGTGGAGGCAAAGCCGCATTGCGGCGACAGGCAGAGCTGATCGAGAGGGACGTACTTCGCCGCTTCGCCGATGCGGCGCTTGAGCATGTCCTTGTCCTCGAGCTCCCCGGTCTTGGTGGTGACGAGGCCGAGCACGACCATCCGGTCCTTCGGCACCAGGCGCAGCGGCTCGAAGCTGCCGGCGCGCGGCGTATCGTATTCCATGAAGTAGCCGTGCACCTTTATGCGGTTGAACAGCACGTCGGCGACCGGCTCGTAGCCGCCCTCGCCCATGAAGGTCGAGCGGTAGTTGCCGCGGCACAGATGCATGGTGATGGTCATGTCCTCGGGGATATCGGACATCGCGGCGTTGATGAGGTCGGCATAGGTCTCGGTGAGCTTCTGCGGATCGTCGCCACGCGCGCTCTGCGCCTCGCGGTATTTCGGGTCGCACATCATGGCGATGAAGACCTCGTCGAGCTGCAGGTAGCGGCAGCCGGCGTCGGCGAAGGCGCGGACCGCCTTGGCATAGGCCGCGCCGAGATCGGCGAAGAACTCGTCGAGGTCCGGATACGCCGTCTCGCTCACCGCCTTGCGGCCGGTGCGGCCGTAGAGCGCCGACGGCGACGGGATCGTGAACTTCGGCGTGCGCTCCGTATGCGACTGCAGGAACTTGAAATGCTCGATCATCGGATGGCGGGTGAAGCCGACCTTGCCCGTCGCGCGCGCGCCCTCGGCGCGGGTCTTGACGCCGGCGAAGGTGACGCCCTGGTCCATCTCGTAGCGCTCGACGCCGTCGAGGCCCCACAGGAAATCGAGATGCCACCACGAGCGGCGGAACTCGCCGTCGGTGATGCCCTGGAGGCCGGCCTCTTCCTGCTTCTTGATGACCCGGCTGATCTCGCGGTTTTCGGTGGTCTTGAGCTGGTCCGGCGTGGTCTCGCCGCGCGCCCGCCGTTCGCGCGCGTCCTTCAGCGCCGCAGGACGCAGCAGGCTGCCGACATGATCAGCGCGGAACGGCGGCTTGGTTCTGGTCATCACGTTCTCCTGGGGCCGCTGGCGATTTCCCGTTACTTCCCCCACACCTCGTCGGCGAGCTCGACGATCTCGCGCATCTTGTTCCACTGCTGCTCCTCGGTCAGCACGTTGCCTTCCTCGGTCGAGGCGAAGCCACATTGCGGCGATAGCGCGAGCTGCTCCAGGGGCGCGAACTTCGCGGCCTCGTCGAGGCGGCGCTTGACGTCGTCCTTGTTCTCCAGCGTGCCGCTCTTGGAGGTGATGAGGCCGACTACGGCGACCTGCTTGCCCTTGGGAAGAAAACGCAGCGGCTCGAAGCCGCCGGCGCGCGACGTGTCATATTCCAGGAAGAAGCCGTCATACTTCACGCTGCCGAGCAACCGCTCCGCGACCGGCTCGTAGCCGCCTTCGGAGATCCAAGTGGAGCGGAAGTTGCCGCGGCACACGTGGGTGGTGATCGTCATGTCGGCGGGCTTCTCGGCGATCGCGTAGTTGATGACGTCGGCATACACGCCGGGAAGCTTGTCGACGTCCTCGCCGCGCGCCTTGGCCTTTTCCAACTCAGCCTTGGAGCAGAGATAGGCCCATACCGTGTCGTCGAATTGCAGATAGCGGCAGCCGGCATCATAGAAACCCTTCACGGCCTGGCGCCAGGTCTTGCCGAGATCCTCGAAGTAGCCGTCCATGTCCGGGTAGGCGTCCTTGCTGATGGTGGCGCGGCCGCCGCGGAAATGCAGCACGGAGGGCGACGGGATTGTCATCTTGGGAACGACCTTGGTGTGCGCCTTCAGGAACTTGAAATGCTCCAGGAACGGGTGATTGGTGAAGCCAATCTTGCCGGAGACGTGCGGCTCCTGCGCCTTGGTCTGCACGCCCGCGAACTGGATGCCGTGGTCGGCTTCCACCACGTCGACGCCGTCGAGCCCGTCAAAGAAATCGAAATGCCACCATGAGCGGCGGAACTCGCCGTCAGTCGCAAGCTGCATCCCGATGTCTTCCTGCTTCCTGACCAGCCTCTCGATCTCCTGGTCCTCGACCGCCTTCAGCGCCGCCCCGTCGATCTCGCCCTTCTCATGCTTGGCGCGCGCCTCCTTCAGCGGCGGCGTGCGCAGGAAGCTTCCGACCTGGTCAGCGCGGAACGGCGGGTTGGCTCTTTTCATGACGGTCTCCCTGAGACTTTCGGCGGGTCGAATTGTTGGCCGCACGCTTGGCGGCGGGCGCGGGCGCCGTCAACCCCGAACTAAGGCGGAGCAGACTTGCAGGATGGCGCTACTTCGCGGGGTCCTTGAAGTTCGGATAGGTGTCGAACTCGACATTGCGGTAGGCGCCATCCTTCTTCTCGACCTTTCGCAGATAGATGTTGTGCACGACGTCGCGCGTGACGGGATCGATGCTCATCGGCCCGCGTGGGCTCTCCCACGCCATGCCCTTCATCGCATCGATGAGCCTCGTCCCGTCGGCGTCACCCTTCGTTTTCTCCAGCGCGCGATAGATCAGGGCCATGCCGTCATAGGCGCCGACGGCCATGAGGTTGGCGCGCATCCCGGCCGCCTTCTCGAAGTCGGCGGTGAACCTGGCATTCAGCGGCGAGGGATGGGCGTCGGAATAATGGCCCGCCGAAACGACGCCGAGGGCGACGTCGCCGATCTTGTCGAGAAGCTGGTCGTCGAGCACACTGTTGTCGCCGAGAAGCTGGATGCCGGACTTGTCGAGCCCGCGTTCGACGAACTGGCGCATGAGGGTGGCGCCCTGGCCGGACGGCACGAAGATGAACAGGGCTTCGGGCTTGAGGTCGGCCGCGCGCTGCAGGAACGGCGAGAAGTCCGGATTCGCCAGGGGCGCCCGCAACGCCCCCGCGATCTTGCCACCGCCCGCCTCGAACGCCTTCTTGAACCAGGTCTCGATCTCAATGCCCGGCGCGTAGTCCGAGACCAGGGTCACGACCGTCTTGATACCCTTCTTGGCAAAATAATCGCCGGCGACGAACGCCGGCTGCGGCGCCGCGAACGACGTGCGCACGATATACGGCGACGCCGTCGGGATCATCGAGGTCGCGGCGCCGGAGACCACCAGCGGAATCTTCGCCTGCGTCACCAGCGGCGCGATCGCCAATGCGATCGGCGTCAGCCCCATGCCGACAATCGCACTGACCTTGTCGTTGACGATCATCTCCTGCGCGATGCGCTTGGAATTGTCCGGCACGCCGCCGTCGTCGCGCACGATCAGCTCGATCTTGCGGCCGGCAACCGTGTCGCCGTTGTGCTGCATGTAGATGCGCGCCGCAGCCTGCATTTCCTGGCCGACCGTCGTGAACGGACCGGTGAGCGGGGTGATCAGCCCGATCTTGACGACGTCCTGCGCCAGGACCGAACCACCGCCTGCCGCCAACAGGAAAAGCGTCAATAATGTTCGCCGACCGATCACGGGCGTTCCTCGCGGTTTGTTTATTGTTTCGGAAGGTTACGCATGGACCGAACCATCCGCAATGCCGTCGGCGCGAGCGGCGGTCATGACAACGGGAGCTGATGGGCAGATCATCAACGCGTGGGACCTATCCCACCGGGCTTGAACATCACGCCCTGGGCCGGCTGCCGCGCTTGGGCCCCGCTTCGGTGACGCCGAGATAGGTCTCCAGCGTGCCGCGATCCTTGCGCAGCGTCGCGCTGTCGCTCTCGTGGACGATCATGCCACGCTCGAGGATGACGGCGCGGTCGGTGACGCCCAGGACCTTCTGGGCGTTCTGCTCGACCACGATCGCGGACATGCCCTCCTCGCGGATGATGCGCCGCAGCGCCGCCAGCAGTTCCTCGACGATGATCGGCGCCAGGCCTTCGAGCGGCTCGTCGAGCAGCATGATGCGCGGATTGAGCACCAGCGCGCGGCCGATCGCCAGCATCTGCTGCTCGCCGCCGGACAGCTGGTTGCCGAGGTTGCGCCGGCGCTCGCCGAGACGCGGGAACATCTCGTAGATGCGCGCCGGACGTCCACGTGCCCGGCTCGCGCGACGGCGGTCAGGTTCTCCTCGCACCGTCAGCGACTTGAAGATGTTGCGCTCCTGCGGCACCCAGCCGATGCCGGCATGGGCGCGCTGATCCGGCCGCAGCCGGGTGATGTCGCGGCCGTCGAGCCGGATGCGTGCCGCCGAAATGCCGGGTGACGCCGACGATCGTGTTGACCAGCGTGGTCTTGCCCATGCCGTTGCGGCCGAGCAGCGCGAGCGCGCTGCCCTCGGCGAGCGTCGAGCGAGATGCCCGACAGCACGATCGCCTCGCCGTAGCCGGCCGTCAGGTTCTCGATCGTGAGCAGCTCAGCCATCGAGCGTCCTCGCCGAGATAGACCGCCTTCACGCGCGGGTCGCGCGCGACCTCGTCGGGCGTGCCCTCGACGAACAGCGCGCCGTTGACCAGCACCGAGATGCGGTCGGCGAAGGAGAACACGAGGTCCATGTCGTGCTCGATCAGCAGCACCGTGACGTCCTTGGGCAGCGCCGCGACTGCTCGCCAGAATCTCGTGGCGCTCGGCTTCCGGCACGCCGGCGGCCGGCTCGTCGAGCAGCAGCACGCGCGGCCGGCAGGCGATCGCGAGCGCGATCTCCAGCAGGCGCTGCTTGCCGTAGGGCAGGATGCCGGTGCGCTCGTGCATCACGTCGGCGAGATGGAAGCGCTCGAGCAGCTCGGCGATCTCCTCGATGACGCCGGTCTTGGTGCCGATCGGCCGCCACCAGTCGGTGCCGGTGCCCATGCCGCTCGGAGACCGCGAGCCCGATGCGTCTCGAGCGGCGTCAGGTCGGCGAACAGCTGGTTGATCTGGAACGTGCGGGCGATGCCGAGCCGCACGCGCGCGTGCGGCTGCGAGATCGGTGATGTCGTCGCCCTCGAGCAGGATGCGCCCGGCGGTCGGCCGCAGCACGCCGGTCAGCAGGTTGATGATCGTGGTCTTGCCGGCGCCGTTCGGGCCGATCAGCGCATGGCGCGCGCCCTTCTCGACCGTCAGCGACACGTCGTTGGTCGCGACGATGCCGCCGAAGCGCTTCTCCAGGCCGATGGTCTCGCAGGACGGCCGCCATGGTCACGGCCCTTCCGCGGACGGCGGCGGGCGCGGCGCTGCGGCCGGGCATCATGGCGGACGAACAGCAGGCGGATCGGCACTGCGCAGCGTGCGCGAGGCGCTCGCGCCCGACCAGCACGATGACCACCAGCACGAGGCCGATCCAGAACTGCCAGTATTGCGGCGTGAGGTTGGCGAGCCAGTCCTGCATCAGCTTGAACAGGACCGCGCCGATCAGCCCGCCATAGAGATAGCCGGTGCCGCCGATGATCAGCACCAGCAGCACGTCGGCCGAGCGGTCGAAGGCGAGCACGTCGAGCGAGGCGAACTGCGTGGTCTGCGTCAGCAGCGCGCCGGCGATCGCCCGCATAGCCGCGCGCCGATCGTGTAGATCGCGACCAGCCGCGCAGTTGACCGAGATGCCGATCGCCGAGGCGCGCAGCGGGTTGCCCTTCACGGCGCGCAGCGACAGGCCGAACGGCGAATTGCACGATGCGGCGCGCGAGCAGGAACAGCACGAACAGCACGGCGAGGCTGTAGACGTAGGCGATGTGGCCGAACGATGTCGAAGCGGAACATGCCGAGCACCGGCGCCATCGTGACGCCCTGCAGGCCGTCGGCGCCGCCGGTGAGCCAGTCGAGCCGGTTGGCGATCTCGCGCAAGCACCAGCGCGACGCCGAGCGTCACCATCAGGCGCGTCAGATCGGAGCCGCGCAGCACCAGGAAGCTGGTGACGAAGCCGAGCACGGTCGCGGCGAGGCCCGCCGACGACCAGGCCGAGCACCGGCTCGGTGATGAAGCCGTGCTTGGCGAGCAGGCCGGCCATGTAGGCGCCGAAGCCGAAGAAGGCCGCATGGCCGAGCGAGATGATGCCGGCATAGCCGAGAATGAGATCGAGCGAGAGCGCGAACAGCGCCGAGGATCGCGATCTCGGTCAGGATCAGGTGCTTGCCGGGCAGCAGGAAGATCGACGCCAGCGGCGACCAGCCAGAACACGATTTCGAGCGGCGCGCCAGCGCGCCGCGGCGCGGCGAGCTAGCGGGCGATCCGGCCGTCGAGCGCAGGTGGTCATCGGCGTGCTCCATCAGCGCTCATCGCGCGCCGCGCGCGCGAACAGGCCCTGCGGCCGCCAGATCAGCACCACGATCATGATGAGTGTAGATGACGAAGGCGCCGAGCTTCGGCACGTAGTACTTGCCGGCGACGTCGCCGATGCCGAGCAGCAGCGAGGCGAGGAACGGTCCGGTGATGCTCGACGTGCCGCCGACCGTGACCACGATCAGGAAGTAGATCATGAATTTCAGCGGAAAGATCGGATCGAGGCCGAGGATCTCGGCGCCGAGCGCGCCGCCGAGACCGGCGAGGCCGGAGCCGACCGCGAAGGTGACGGCGAACACCGCGTTGACATTGATGCCGAGCCCGCGCGCGACGCGCGGGTCATCGACCGCGGCGCGCAGCCGGCTGCCGAACCGCGTGCTGGTCAGGATCGATTGCAGCGCGAGCGTGAGCAGGCCGCAGATCACGATGATGAGCAGGCGGTAGCTGCCGATGCCGACGCCGAAGACGTCGAACTGGCCCTGCAGCATGCTGCGGCAGCTGGATGAACTGCTGCGGCGAGCCCATGACGTAGTCGACCGCCGCGACCGACATGAAGACGAGGCCGATCGTGAACAGCACCTGGTCGAGATGGCGCTTGGCGTAGACGTGGACGTAGAGCGTGCGCTCGAGCAGCGCGCCGATCAGCGCGGTGGCGAGGAAGGCGAGCGGCAGCGCCGGCGAAGAACGGCACGCCGAGCCGGTTCACCAGCACGACGGTGATGTAGCCGCCCGCCATGGCGAAGGCGCCATGCGCGAGGTTGACGAAATTCATCAGGCCGAGCGTGACCGCGAGCCCGCACGCCAGCACGAACAGCAGCATGCCGTAGGCGATGCCGTCGAACAGGATGGTCAGCATGCGCGAGTGGCAGGCATGTCGAGCCCTCTCCCGTAAGGACGGCACGCGGGAGCATGACCGTTCCCGCGTGCCGTGCGATGCCGGCCGCGGCTGCAGCCGGCGCGGGTCGATCGCGCGCGGCTACTTCTTGGCGGCCTTGCCCGGATCCTTGACGGCCTCGAAGGTCGCGAACTCGACGTTGTAGAGCTCGCCGTTCATCTTCTCGACCTTGCGGATATAGATGTTCTGGACGATGTCGCGGGTCTCCGGATCGATCGAGATCGGTCCGCGCGGGCTCTCCCACTTCATGCCCTTCATGGCGGCGATCAGCTTGTCGCCGTCGGTGTCGCCGTTGGTCTTCTTCAGCGCCTCGTAGATGAGGTGCATGCCGTCATAGCCGCCGACCGCCATGAAGTTCGGCCGCAGGCCGTTGTTGGCCTTCTTGAACGCCTCGACGAAGGCCTTGTTCTTGGCCGACGGGTGGTCGGCCGAGTAGAGGTGCGCCGTGACGGTGCCGATCACCGGCGTCGCCCATGCCGTTGAGCAGGTCGTCGTCGGTGACGTCGCCGGGGCCGATGATGCTTGATGCCGGCCTTGTCGAGGCCGCGCTCGACGAACTGCTTCATGAAGGTGCCGCCCTGGCCGGACGGCACGAAGACGAAGATCGCGTCCGGCTTGGCGTCGCGCGCGCGCTGCAGGAACGGCGCGAAGTCCGGATTGGCGAGCGGCACCTTGATCGCCTCGGCGACCTGGCCGCCGCCGGCCGTGAAGCGCGCCTTGAACGAGTTCTCGGCGTCGATGCCCGGCGCATAGTCGGAGACCATGGTCACGACCTTCTTGATGCCGTTCTTGACCGCCCAGTCGGCGATGATCGCCGAGGACTGCGGCAGCGTGAAGCTGGTGCGCACGATGTAGGGCGAGCGCTCGGTGATGATCGAGGTGCCGGCCGCCATCACGATCTGCGGCACCTTCGCCTCGGTGGCGAGCGGCGCGACCGCGAGCGCGGTCGGCGTGACGCCGAAGCCGGCGATGAAGCTCACCTTGTCGTTGACGATCAGTTCCTGCGCGAGGCGCTTGGTGTTGTCGGGGACCGCGGCGTCGTCCTTGAGGATGACCTCGATCTTCTTGCCGGCGACCGTGTCGCCGTTCTGCGCCATGTAGAGCCGGACCGCGGCCTCGATCTGCTTGCCGGTCGAGGCCTGCTGGCCGGTCATCGGCAGGATCAGGCCGATCTTGACGGTGTCCTGGGCGCGCGCCGCCCGCGAACAACGTGCCGGCCGCGAAGGCCGCCAGCGCCGTGGTGAACTCTGCGCAACATGGATGTTCTCCTCCGCATTCATCGATTTTCTGTTGGCATATGGGCCGGGATCGGCGCGCCGCCTCCTTCATTCCTCGCCGGTTCGTCCCCTCCGTAGCGCGGAACGATTCCAGAAAGCGTGCTGCGTCAGTAGCTTTGCCGGGAACGCCGTTTCGCGCCGCCGCACTGGCCCGCGAACCGGAATCGTGACCCGGATCGTGACCGACACGACGGAGCCTCCGGCCGCTGCGCCAAGCGGCCGCCAACGCCGGCCGGCGCGCGCGGATGTTCACACCTCGAAGAACACGGTCTCGCCCTCGCCCTGCAGGCGGATGTCGAACGTGTAGACCGGGCTGCCATCCGCCTGTCGGCGGGCGATCAGGGTGTCGCGGCGGTCCGCCGGCACCAGCGCCAGGATCGGATCGTCGGCATTCGCCGGCCTCGTCCGCAGAAGTAGATGCGGGTGTAGAGCTGGCGCAGCATGCCGCGCGAGAAGACGCACGACCAGCGATGTGCGGCGCCTGCATGGTGCCGCCGGGTCCCGGCACCGCGCCCGGCTTGACGGTCTCGAAGCCGTAGACGCCCTCCTTGTCGGTGGCGGCCGGCCGAAGCCCTTGAACGAGGTGTTCGGCGCGCGCCTGGGCGTCGCGGCCGGCTGGCGTAGCGGCCCTGCGCGTCGGCCTGCCAGATCTCGATCATGGCGTCGACGACCGGCAGGCCGTCGCCGTCGAACACGCGGCCGTCGATGCGGATGCGCTCGCCGGTGGCGTCCGGCGTGACCAGATTGTCGCTTGCCGTTTCCTTCCAGTCGTAGATGTCGTTGGCTTCCGTCCGCGGCGTGAGCCCATAGGCGAAGAACGGACCGACGGTCTGCGATGGCGTGATCTCGGACATCAATGCTCCATCGGCGTCTGGTTGCGGCCGCGCAGCACGATGTCGAAGCGGAAGCACAGCGCCCATTCGGGCACCGTGTTCTCGAGGTCGAAGCTCGAGACCATGCGCTTGCGCGCCTTCTCGTCGGTCACCGAGTTGAAGATCGGATCGAAAGGCGAACAGCGGATCGCCCGGGAAATACATCTGCGTCACCAGCCGCGACAGGAACGAGTGGCCGAACAGCGAGAAGTGGATGTGAGTGGGACGCCAGGCATTGTGGTGGTTGCCCCACGGATAGGCGCCGGGCTTCACGGTGATGAACTTGTAGTGGCCGTCCTTGTCGGTGATGGTGCGGCCGGCGCCGGTGAAGTTCGGATCGAGCGGCGCCGGATGCTGGTCGACGCGACATGGATGTAGCGGCCGCAGGCATTGGCCTGCCAGATCTCGACCAGCGCGTTCGGCACCGGCCGGCCGTCCTCGTCGAGCACGCGGCCGTGCACGATGATGCGCTCGCCGAGCGGCTCGCCGGCGTGCTGGATGGTCAGGTCGTCGTCGCCCGCCTGGATCGCGTCGTGGCCGTAGACCGGGCCGGTCAGCTCGGAGAGCGTATGCGGCATGATGATCAGCGGCTTGGTCGGCGAGCGCTTGATCGTGCTCTTGTAGCCGGGCGACAGGTGCGCGGGATAAGCCTCAAGGCTGTTGGTGGGATAGACGAGCGACATCGTTGTTGTCCTTCTACGTCTCACGCGCCCGATCGGCCAGCGACACGCCCTGGCCGACGCCGACGCACAGCGTGGCGAGCGCGAGCTTGCCGCCGCTCTTCTCAAGCTGATGGGCCGCGGTGAGCGCAAGGCGCGCGCCCGACATGCCGAGCGGGTGGCCGAGCGCGATGGCGCCGCCATTGCGGATTGACGTGCTCGGCATCGTCGGGAAGCCCGAGCTGGCGCAGCACGGCGAGCGACTGCGAGGCGAAGGCCTCGTTGAGCTCGATCACGTCGAAATCGCCGATCTTCAGGCCGAGCCGCTCCATCAGCTTGCGCGTCGCCGGCACCGGGCCGATGCCCATGATGCGCGGCGGCACGCCGGCGCGTCGCCATGCCGAGGACGCGCGCGCGGGGCGTCAGGCCATGCGCCTTCACGGCGTCTGCGGACGCGATGATGATCGCCGCGGCGCCGTCATTGACGCCGGAGGCATTGCCGGCCGTCACCGTGCCGGGATTGCGGAACGGGGTCTTGAGCTTGGCGAGTTGCTCCAGCGTCGTCTCGGGCCGCGGATGCTCGTCCTTGTCGACCACGATCGGGCCGGCCTTGCCGCCCGGCGCGTCGACCGGAACGATCTCCTCGGCGAAGAAGCCCGACGCGATCGCCTGGCCGGCGCGCTGCTGCGAGCGGAGCGCGAAGGCGTCCTGGTCCTTGCGCGCGACCTGGAATTCCTCGGCGACGTTCTCGCCGGTCTCCGGCATGGCGTCGACGCCGTACTGCGCCTTCATCAGCGGATTGATGAAGCGCCAGCCGATGGTGGTGTCGTAAATCTCGGCGGCGCGGGAGAACGCCTCCTGCGCCTTGCCCATGCACGAAGGGCGCGCGCGTCATCGATTCGACGCCGCCGGCGATGGCGAAATCCATGTCGCCGGCCCGGATCGCGCGCGCGGCGTCGCCGACCGCCTCGAGGCCGGAGGCGCACAGCCGATTGACGGTGACGCCCGGCACGCTCTCCGGCAGCCCGGCCAGCAGCAGCGCCATGCGGGCGACGTTGCGGTTGTCCTCGCCCGCCTGGTTGGCGCAGCCGAGCACGACCTCGTCGAGCTTCGACCAGTCGAGATTGGGATTGCGCGCGATCAGCGCCTTGATCGGCACCGCCGCGAGATCGTCGGTGCGCACCTTGGCGAGCGCGCCGCCGTAGCGGCCGATGGGCGTGCGCACCGCATCGCAGATGTAGACGTCACGTGTATTCGCCATGTCTCGGTTCCGTCATCCTGAGAGCCTGACCGGAAATGAGTTGAGTGATTTCAGCCCGTTGTAATTCCGTCGGATTTGGAAAGATTCGATGGAGGTCACAATGACTTGGACTGAAACCACCCGCGCGCAATATCGACGCGATGGTCTTGTTCATGCAAGCGACATGACGCAAGCGGAGTGGCTCCTGGTGTCTTTTTTCCTTCCCGGGGAGTGCCGCCTCGGACGCCCCCCGGGAGGTCGAGTTGCGGGCGGTGATGAACGCCATCCTGTACATTCTGTGGACTGGGTGCCCGTGGCGGGCCTTGCCGGCGGACTTTCCGCCGCGCTCCACCGTCCAGTACGATTTCTACATTTGGCGCGACGTGCGGCTGTGGCGGCGGATCAACCGCGCGCTGGTGCGGCGCATCCGCGACGCGGCGGGCCGCAGCGCCGTGCCGTCGGCCGGCGTCATCGACAGCCAGAGCGTCAAGACCACGGAAAGCAGTGGGCCGCGCGGCTTTGACGCCGGCAAGAAGGTCAAGGGCCGCAAGCGCCACATCGTCACCGATACCGGCGGCTTCGTGCTCGAGGCCGTGATGCGCCCGGCCAATGTCCAAGACAATCACGCCGCTCAGACTCGCGCGGTCTTGTGCATCTCGGCGGGGAACAGGGCCTCCGGCGTCATGCGCCGCGGCGTGATGCCCTGGTCGTAGGCGAAGCGGCAGAACGCATCGAGGGTCCTGCGGTTGCCTTCGATGCCATAGGGAAACGGATCGGCGCCGAAATCGCCGGCGAACTCCGCCGCCAGCGCCGGCGACCACGGCAGCGGAATGCGCGAGGCGGTAATGTCGGCGACGCGCTCGACGCTGCGGCGCTTGGCCTCCTCGAAGGCGGTGAACAGGTTCATCGCCGCCCACGGATGGCGCTCGAACACGGCACGGCGCAGCGCGATCACGTGCATGATCGGGAAGATGCCGGTCGCCGCGTGGAACGCCGCCTCCTCGCCGCGATAGTCCGGGAACAGGCGCGCGACCTTGCCCTCGCCGTGCAGGTAGGCGTCGGGCACGCGCGCGGTGATCACGGCATCGAGCTCGCCGGCGAGCAGCATTTCGCTCAATGACGATCCGGGCCGCGTCTCGTAGCGGATGCCGACGGGCAGGTTCAGCGCGACCTTCTCGGCGCGGCCGGCCTGGTTCATGCCGGCCTGTACCCAACGGATGGCGCGCAGGTCGACGCCGTAGTGTTCGGCCAGAATCCCCCGCGCGTAGATGCCGGCGGTCTGCGCCCATTCCGGAATGCCGACGACGCGTCCTTCCAGGTCCTTCGGCGCGGCGATGCCGCGATCGGTGCGCACATAGATCGCGGAATGGCGGAACACGCGCGACGGAAACACCGGGATGCCGATCATCGGCGCATCGCCTTGCGCGGTCAGCGCCGTGTACTTGGCGAACGAGACCTCGGAGACGTCCCACTCCTGATGATGGATGAAGCGGTGGAAGATTTCCTCGATCGGCAGCACGAAGGGCGTGAGCACGATGCCCTCGGCACGCACCGCGCCGTTCATCAGGTCGCGGACGTGGTCGTAATCGGCGGTCGCGAGCGACAGATGCAGCCGTGCGATGCCGCCATCGTGGATGAATTGCGGGGCGCGGTCAGAGGTCATGGCGTGGCATCGACGACAACGGAGCGCCGCCGTTCCAAGCAAGAGGACCGACGGCGAAGGCAACGGGCTCCGTCCTCCCCCTTGCGGGGCGGGGTGGCGCGTCAGAGAACTGACCTGTTGCGCGGCACAACGTCGACCCCCCGCCCCGCCGCTTGGCAGCGACCCTCCCCGCAAGGGGGAGGGTGGAAGCCGGTTGCACCTGCCGTCGCATCGACTGCGCGATCACTCCGCGGCGGCGCGGGCAGGGCTCGCCATGGCCGAGGTGATGTAGTCCATCGCGGCCTGCACACCGCCCTTCTTGTGCGGGATGCCGGCGAGCTCCAGCGCCATCTCGGTGATGCCGAGCGCGCCGATGATCGTGCCGTCGTTGGTGTCGCCGAGATGGCCGATGCGGAACATCTTTCCGGCATAGCGCCCGAAGCTCATGCCGTAGGAGATGTTGAACTGGTCCAGCGCCAGCGCGCGGAACTTGTCGGCGTCGTGGCCCTCCGGAAGCAGCACGGCGGTGACCGTCGACGAGTAGTACTTCTTGTCCTTGCAGAGGATCTCCAGGCCCCACGCGCGCACCGCGCGCCGCGTCGCCTCGGCGAGCCGCTCGTGGCGAGCGAACACGTTCTCGAGGCCTTCCTCGTGCAGCATGTCGATCGCCTCGGCGAGGCCCCACAGCATGTTGGTCGCCGGCGTATAGGGGAAGAAGCCGATCTTGTTCATGTTGATCATGTCCTCCCACGACCAGAAGGACTTCGGCAGCGCCGAGGTCTTGGAGGCCGCGAGCGCCTTGTCGCTCACCGCGTTGAACGACATGCCGGGCGGCAGCATCAGGCCCTTCTGCGCGCCGCCGACGGAGACGTCGACGCCCCATTCGTCATGACGGTAATCCACCGATGCGAGCGAGGAGATGGTGTCGACCATCAGCAGCGCCGGATGGCCCGCCGCGTCAATCGCCTTGCGGACCTCGTCGATCGGCGACATCGCGCCGGTCGAGGTCTCGTTGTGCAGCACACAGACCGCCTTGATCCCGTGCGCCTTGTCCTCGCGAAGCTTTGCCTCGATCGCCTTCGGGTCGGCGCCGATGCGCCAGTCGGTCTCGATGAATTCCGGCTTGAGGCCGAGCTTCTCGGCCATCTTCTTCCACAACACGGCGAACTGCCCGGTCTCCACCATCAGCACGCGGTCGCCGGGCGAGAGCGTGTTGACCAGCGCGCCTTCCCAGGCGCCGGTGCCGGTCGCGGTGTAGACGATGACCGGATTGGTGGTCTTGAAGATGGTCTTGATGCCTTCGAGCGCGCGCTTTGCGAGCTTGGCGAATTCCGGACCGCGATGGTCGATGATCGGCGTATCCATCGCCCGCAGCACGCGGTCGGGGACCGGAGTCGGTCCTGGGATTTGCAGGAAATGGCGTCCGGCGGCGCGGGATGAATTCTGGGGCATGGATGAGTTTTCCGGCTGTGGCTGAATTGGGTAAGTAAAGCGGGGCAGCCTGACTCTGCGGCGCGGCGCTTGTCGCGACAAACTATGAATGCAACATTCGGTCAAGCCATTTCGGCGCCCGCCGGGGCCGACGGTTAATCACTTGAAACGGAGCATTTCGTGGCCGCACGGCTGATGCCGGGGCTGGAGCGGCGGCTCAAGGCCGAGATGAAGGGCGATGTGCTGTTCGACCGTTTTAGCCGCGGCCGCTACGCCACCGATGCCTCGCATTACCAGGTGATGCCGCTCGGCGTCGTGACGCCACGGACGATCGAAGACGCTGAGCGGACGATTGCGATCGCGCGGGCCGAGGGCGTGAGCGTGCTGGCGCGCGGCGGCGGCACGTCGCAATGCGGGCAGACGGTCAACGATTCGCTCGTCATCGACTGTTCGCAGCATCTCAACCGCATCATCGACGTCGATGTCGCGGGGCAGCGCTGCGTGGTCGAGCCCGGCATCGTGCTCGACGACCTCAACCGCGCGCTGAAGCCGCACGGCCTGTGGTTTCCGGTCGATATCTCGACCGCCTCGCGCGCCACCATCGGCGGCATGGCGGCGAACAATTCCTGCGGCGGCCGCTCGCTGCGCTACGGCACGATGCGCGACAACGTGATCTCGATCGATGCCATCCTGGCCGACGGTACGCACGCGCATTTCGGCCGGGTGACGAACGATCTTTCCGAATTGCCTGAATCGTCGGCGCTCGGCCGCTTGCCCAGCGATCTGCTCGCTGCTCGGGGCGCGTGAGGCCGACGAGATCGCAGCGCGCTTTCCCAAGGTGCAGCGCCGGGTCGGCGGCTACAATCTCGATGCGCTCGTACCCGGCCGCAACGACCTCAACCTCGCGCATATCCTGGTCGGCTCGGAGGGCACGCTCGCCTTCTCCACCGCGATCGAGCTGAAGCTCTCGCCGGTGCTCGGCAAGCGCGCGCTCGGCGCCTGCCATTTCGGCAGCTTCTACGAGGCGATGGATGCCGCGCAGCATCTCGTCAAGCTCGAGCCGATCGCGGTCGAGCTGGTCGACCGCACCATGATCGAACTCGCGCGCGAGATCGCGATGTTCCGCCCGACGCTCGAGCACTTCGTGCGCGGCGACGCCGGAGGCGTTGCTGCTGGTCGAGTTCGACGAAGGCGAGGACGAGAACGCGCGGCGGCTGACGCGGCTTCACGAGACTGATGGGCGATCTCGGCTTCGGCTGGGACAGAACCGGCGCGCAGTGGGGCGGCGTCGTCGACGTGCTCGATCCTGCGCTGCAGACCGCGATCGCCGACGTGCGCACGTCCGGCCTCAACATCATGATGTCGATGAAGGAGGCGCGGAAGCCGGTGTCCTTCGTCGAGGACTGCGCGGTGCCGCTGGAGCATCTCGCCGAATACACCGCGCGCCTCACCGAGGTGTTCGAGCGGCACGGCACGCGCGGCACCTGGTACGCGCATGCCGTCGGTCGGCTGCCTGCATGTGCGGCCGGTGCTCAATCTGCGGCTCGACAAGGACGTGAAGGCGATGCGCGCCATCGCCGAGGAAGCCTTCGCCATGGTGCGCGCCTACAAGGGCTCGCATTCCGGCGAGCACGGCGACGGCATCGTGCGCTCCGAATTTCACGAGTTCATGTTCGGCGAGCGCATCGTGCGCGCCTTCGAGGAGGTGAAGGACCGCTTCGATCCGAGCGGCCTGCTCAATCCCGGCAAGATCGTGCGCGCGCCGAAATTCGATGACCGCAGTTACTTCCGCTACGGCCCGGGCTATCGCGGCGAAGACATCTACGACGCAGCTCGACTGGTCGGCCTATCCGGGCAGCGGCGGCGGTTTCCAGGGTGCGGTCGAGATGTGCAACAACAACGGCGCCTGCCGCAAGGCGGCGCGCCGGCGTGATGTGCCCGTCCTATCGCGTCACGCATGACGAGCGCGACGTGACGCGCGGCCGCGCCAACACGCTGCGGCTCGCGATCACCGGACAGCTCGGCCCCGATGCGCTGACCTCCGACGACATGGCGGAGACGCTGAAGCTCTGCGTGTCGTGCAAGGCCTGCCGGCGCGAATGCCCGACCGGCGTCGACATGGCGCGCATGAAGATCGAGGTGCAGGCGGCGCGCGCCGCCAAGCACGGGCTCACGCTGCATGAGCGGCTGGTCGGCTGGCTGCCGCGCTATGCGCCTTACGCCGCGAAGGTGCCGTGGCTGATGAATTTACGCGATGTTTTGCCCGGCGCGGCGAAACTTTCGGAGGCAATCGCTGGCTTCAGCAGTCGCCGCAGCCTCCCGCGCTGGCGTCCGGATTGTTTTCAAGACTCCGCAACATCGTCATGGCCGGGCTTGTCCCGGCCACCCACGTCTTCCTTCAATAGCGGTGTGTCGTCATCGACTGAAAGAAAGCAAGTCGTGGATGGCCGGGACAAGCCCGGCCATGACGGAGCTAATAATCACGACGCCGTTCCGACTACCAAAGAGATCGTTCTCTTCGCCGACACGTTCAATCGTTACTTCGAACGCGAGAATCTCGATGATGCGCGCGATGTGCTCCCGCCGCCGGCTATCGCGTTCACGTCGCCACACCCGCCGACGGGACATCGCGCCCGCTATGCTGCGGGCGCACGTTCCTCTCCATCGGCCGCGTTGACGAAGCCAAGCGCGAGGCCGAGCGCGTGCTTGCAGCGCTCGCGCCTTACGTCGCGCGCGCCGTTCCCATCGTCGGCCTTGAGCCGAGCTGCATCCTGAGCTTCCGCGACGAAGTGCCGGCAATGATCAAGGGTGACGCCGCCAACAGCCTCGCCGCGCACGCGCTCACCTTCGAGGAATTCCTGGCGCGCGAGGCAAAGGCCGGCCGCCTCACGCTCGATCTCAAGCCGGTCGGCTCCAAGGCCTATGTGCACGGCCACTGCCACCAGAAATCGTTCGACGCCTTCGGCGCGGTCGGCACCGTTCTGAAACTCATCCCCGACCTCGCGGTGGAAACCATCGAGTCGAGCTGCTGCGGCATGGCGGGCAGCTTCGGCTACGCCGCCGAGACTATCGACGTGTCGCTCGCCATGGGCGAGCTGTCGCTGCTGCCGGCCGTGCGCGGGGCGCCGGCCGGCGCGCTCATCGTCGCCGACGGCACGTCATGCCGCCATCAGATTCACGACGGCACCGGGCGCACGGTGCTTCACGTCGCGCGCGTGCTTGCCATGAGCATGCGCGGCGTTGGGACCTGAGCACCCTCCTCCGCCATAGCCCGATCCTCCGCCTTTTGATGCGGACGCCGCTCATTCCCGGGAAGGCGGGAATCCAGTTCTGATCCAGTTTGTTTGCAAAAGCCTGGGTTCCCGCTTGCGCGAGGACGAGCGGAGGCTGAACCAATTCAGCGCCCATGGAGCACGGCTCGATTACGCCGCGCGCAGGCACCTGAGGAATTCCTCCACCTGGGCGCGGATGGTCGTGGTCACGGCGCCGAGATTCTCCGCCACTGCCTTGACGGTCGCGGCATTGCCCCGCGTCTGCGCCGTCGCCTCGCCGACCCGGCCGACCTCGGCGGACGTCTCCACCGTGCGCCGGGACGCGATCTCGGCCGAGCGCGCGATCTCGCGGGTGGCGGCGCCCTGCTCGGTGACCGCCGCGGCGATCGTTGCCGTGACCTCGCCGACGTCGCGGATGGTGCGCTGGATCGCGGCGATCGCCTCCACCGAGCGGATCGTCGCCTGCTGCATGCCGGCGATCTGGGCGCTGATCTCCTCGGTCGCCTTGGCGGTCTGGCCGGCAAGCGCCTTCACCTCGCTCGCCACCACGGCGAAGCCGCGCCCGGCCTCGCCGGCGCGCGCCGCCTCGATCGTCGCGTTGAGCGCCAGCAGGTTGGTCTGCTCGGCGATGTCGGTGATGAGCTTCACCACCGCGCCGATGCGCTTGGCGGCTTCGTCGAGTGCCCTGATCTCGCCGTTGGTGCGCTCGGCCTCCGCCACCGCCTGTTCGGCGATGGTGTTGGACTGTGCGACCTGGCGGTCGATCTCCATCACCGAGGCGGAGAGTTCCTCGGCGGCCGAGGCGATGTCGCGCACGTTGCTCGATGCTTCCGACGACGATACCGCGGCGCCTTCGGTCTGGGACGAGGCCTGGTCGGCCGTGTTGGCGAGCTGCTCGGAGGCGCCCTTCATGGTCTCGGTGATCCGGGCGAGCTCCGTGACGGTGGCTTCGACCTCGGCGCCGAAACGGCCGATCTCGCTTGCGACCTGCTGCTGCCGCCGGGCGCGGTCCTCGCCGTCCTGGCTGACGGTGCGATTGAGTTCCCCGTTGCGCCGCATGGCCTCGCGGACCGCCGCGACCGCCCGGGCCAGTGCGCCGAGCTCGTCGCCACGTTCGGCGAACGGTACCGCGAGATCGGTGTCCCCGGCAGCCAAGCGCGCGGCGACCGCCGTGACGTCAGCGAACGGCCCCGCGAACCCGCGCTGGATGATGACGGCGCCCCAGGCCGCGAGACCGAGGGCAAGGGCCATCGCGGCCAGTGCCCAGGCCGGGTTGCGCGCCGGATCGATGCCCGCAAGCGCCATCCCGGCGAGCCCGGCCGTCGTGGCGGCAAGGAGCCCGAGAACGATATGGAGCTTGGCCGCGATCGAAAGCTTGGGCAGACTCGCCATCGCCTGATATCCATCCCCGTCTGAAACATCCCCCAGGCCGGACAATGGCGAGAAACCGTTAACCATCGGTTGTCGCCCCCATAACAGGTTGAACACATGGCCCTTCGCGTCGCGGTGCAGATGGACCCCATCGAACGGATCAACATCCGGGGCAATTCGACCTTCGCGCTGCTGCTGGAAGCGCAGGGGCGTGGCCACGCGCTGTCCTACTTCACCACCGACCGACTGGCGCTACGCGGGGCGTCGCTGTTCGCCGCGGTGCAGGCGCTGGAGGTTCGCGACACGGTCGGAGACCACGTCACGCTCGGCGAGCCCAAGCGAACCGAGCTTCAGTCCTTCGATGTGGTCCTGATGCGGCAAGACCCGCCATTCGATCTCGCGTACATCACGGCAACGCATATGCTCGAACGAATTCATCCCAAGACGCTCGTCGTCAACGACCCGGCCCACGTTCGGAACGCTCCCGAAAAGATTTTTGTCACCGAATTTCCTGATCTGATGCCGCCGACGCTGTTGACCCGTGATCTCAACGAGATCAAGGCCTTCCGTGCCGAGTATGGCGATATCGTCATGAAGCCGCTGCACGGAAAGGGCGGCGAAGCGGTGTTCCGGCTGGAGCAGAAAGACCTGAATTTCGGTTCACTCTATGACCTGTTTGCCGCGACGTTTCGCGAGCAGTGGGTGGTTCAGAAGTTTCTCCCCGCGGTGAAACACGGCGACAAGCGCATCATCCTGGTAGACGGTGAGTTCGGCGGTGCCGTCAACCGCGTGCCGGCGCCGGACGACCTGCGTTCCAACATGGTGCGCGGCGGCACGCCGAAGGAAACCGACCTCACGCCGCGCGAACGCGAAATCTGCGCCCGCCTCGGCCCGGCTTTGCGCGAGCGCGGGCTGATCTTCGTCGGAATCGACGTGATCGACGGCTGGCTGACCGAGATCAACGTCACCTCGCCGACCGGCATCCGGGCGATCAAGAACCTCGGCGGTCCCGACGTCGCAGCAATGGTGTGGGACTCCATCGAGGCGCGACGGGCATAATTGGCTTCCGGCGCGACGACGAGCCGGACCATCGGGTCGTCAATGGCCGTCCGTCAGTCTTTGTCGAGCCCGATCTGGTCGCCGTCGCCATGGACTTCATCGCGGTCCCGCCCATCATTCTGCGTCGCGTCTTTAATGACGGCCTCCTTGGTGTCCCGCTCCGCATCCGTTTCGGGGCCGGGACCCGGCAGGTCTCTCGAGGTTTTGGGCGTCACGATATCCTCCATGCGAATCATCCGAACCAGATAACCGCGCGGACGCCGAAAGGCTCCGCGTGGACGTTGCGTCCGCCTTAAGGATGGGTCAGCGCTTGGCGCTCCAGCGCAAGGCGATCCCAGTTTCCGCGATCGGCCGCGGCCTCATAGGTTTCCTGGAAAAATCCCAGCAGCATGGAATCCGGATCGGACGCCATGCGCACCGCGTCGTAAGGCAGGATGAACTGCGCCAGCGCCGTGTCGTAGAACGCGCCCGGCGTGCGCAGCACCGTTTCCTTGAAGCCGGCGGGCGGCTCTGGATAGGCATAGGAATAGAACGCGGCACGGCCATAGCCGCCGTTGCCGGGCCAGAAGCCGGCGCTCGATACCTCATGGGAATAGGCCTCGCGCATCACCCAGGCGGCCGTATTGGGCGCGCCGCGCTCCATCGGCGGCGCGGTGCGGCCGGAAAACCGCGTCACCGCGAGATCGAAGCTGCCCCAGAAGACATGGACCGGGCTCACCTTGCCGAGGAAGCGGGCGCGGAACGCCTTCATAACCCGGTCGGACTGCGCCAGCACCCGCCAGAAGCGGTTCGCGTAGACCGGATCGTATTGCGCGTGGGTCTCGTCGTTCTCGAACGGGACGGCCTCGGCGATCTCGCAGGGCATGGTCCAGATATGGACCTCGATATCGAGGCCGCGCAGGGCCTCCACCACCTCGCGATGGAAGGCCGCGACCGACACCGGGCGCAGCCTCACTTCCGCCCGCCGGCCGTCGCTCGCCGCGATGCGCAGCTTATGGTCGATGAAGTCGAAGGCCATATCGAAGGCGCGGTCGCGATACGGCATGGCCGAGGTCGTGAGACCGCGCGTGGTGACGTAATAGGTCACGTTCCACCAGTGATTCACCTGCGGCGTCAACGCCATGCGGACCTTGCCGGGGATTTGCATCCAGCGGTGAAGCGTCGCGCAGGTATCGTTCCAGGCGGAGAACGGCAGGTCAGGCCACAGGGGTTCGGCGGTCATCAGCACCTCGAAACAGATATGCGCGCACAATAGCATTTCCGTGACGGCGCTTGTTCCCTAAATGTTCTTGACGTTACGCAACCGCCTGCTACTCTGCCTTGCAGCGGAGTTCGGTCATGGTCGCGCGCGTTTGGACGGTGGCGTTCGAGGGCATCGAGGCGAGGGCGGTGGACGTCCAGGTCCAGGTCGCGCCCGGCATGCCGGCCTTCACCGTGGTCGGCCTCCCCGACAAGGCCGTGTCGGAAGCGCGCGAGCGGGTGCGCTCGGCGCTGATCGCGTCGGGGCTGGCGCTGCCGTCGCGCCGCATCACCGTCAACCTCGCGCCCGCCGACCTGCCCAAGGAAGGCAGCCATTACGACCTGCCGATCGCGCTCGGCCTGATGGCGGCGATCGGCGCCATTCCCCATGACGCGGTGGCCGGCTTCACCGTGCTCGGCGAGCTTGGGCTCGACGGCTCGATCACCGCGGTCGCCGGGGTGCTGCCGGCGGCGATCGGGGCGAACGCCCGCGGCGAGGGCCTGATCTGCCCGGCCATCTGCGGTCCCGAGGCCGCGTGGGCGAGCCCGGAGATGGAGATCATCGCGGCGTCCTCGCTGATCCAGCTCGCCAATCATTTCAAGGGCACGCAGGTGCTGTCGCGGCCGCAGCCGAAGATCCGCGAGATGGAGGGCTTCGCGCTCGACCTGAAGGACATCAAGGGCCAGGAGAGCGGCAAGCGCGCGCTCGAAGTCGCGGCCGCCGGCGGCCATAACCTGCTGATGGTGGGGCCGCCCGGCGCCGGCAAGTCGATGCTCGCGGCCCGCCTGCCCACCATCCTGCCGCCGCTGTCGCCCGCCGAGCTGCTGGAAGTCTCGATGATCGCCTCGGTGGCGGGCGAGATCGCCGAGGGCGCGCTCACCAACCGGCGGCCATTCCGCTCGCCGCACCATTCCGCCAGCATGGCGGCGCTGGTCGGCGGCGGGCTGCGCGCCAAGCCGGGGGAAATCTCGCTCGCGCATCACGGCGTGCTGTTCCTCGACGAGTTCCCGGAATTCTGGCCGCAGGCGCTCGATGCGCTGCGCCAGCCGCTGGAGACCGGCGAGGTCGCGATCTCGCGCGCCAACCACCGGGTGACCTATCCGGCGCGCTTCATGCTGGTCGCCGCCATGAATCCGTGCCGCTGCGGCCGCGCCAACGATCCGGGCTTCGCCTGCAGGCGCGGCCCCAATGCCCGCTGCTCGGGCGAATACCAGGGCCGGCTGTCCGGTCCCCTGATCGACCGCATCGACCTCCACATCGAGGTGCCCGCCGTCACCGCGAGCGACCTGATCCTGCCGGCGCCGGCGGAAGGCAGCCGCGAGGTCGCGGCCCGGGTGGCGCGGGCGCGCGAGCTCCAGTCCGCACGCTATGGCGCGCTCGGCCTGCCGGGACGCACCAACGCCACCGCACAGGGAACGGTGCTGGAGGAGGTGTCGCGGCCGGAGGGCGCTGCGCTCGCCCTCCTGCGGGATGCCGCCGACGCCATGCGGCTGTCCGCGCGCGGCTATCACCGCGTGCTGCGGGTCGCGCGGACGCTGGCGGACCTCGACGGCGCCCAACAGGTCGGCCGCGTCCATCTCGCCGAAGCGCTGTCCTACCGGGCGGCAACGGACGAGATCCGCCGCGCCGCGTAGCCGGCCGACTCCGGCCGGAGGCGGTCCGCGTTATCCGCTCGTCAACCCTGTCCTCAGCCGGCCCGCCCCATCCCCGCCGGGTGAAGGAAATGGCAACCCTCGCCGGGTGAAGCTCGCCGCCAGAACCTGAAAAAGGTCGGCGTCGACATGGAAGCATTCTCGGATCTTCGTGGAATCGCGCAGGGCCGCCTGACGGGCCGGCGCATGCTCGCGCTTGCCGGGCGTGCCGCAGTCGCGGCCGTCGCGGCATCCTTTACGCTGGCGATGCTGTCGGCGAACAACAACGCCGACTTCGCCGGCTTCGACGCGCCGACCTCGGCGACGATCGCGGCCGCCCTGCTGATTGCGGCCTGCGGGGCGCTGGCGGTGCTGAGCCGGCGCAACAGCCTGCTGCGGTCGGACATCGCGCGGCTGGCGGACCACGTCGAGGACCTCGCTGGCCATGAGCGCGAGCCGGCCCAGGCGGACAAGGACGTCCGCAGCTTGGCGGACGCCGAGGAGGCCCGCGCCGCCGCCGAAGCGGCGAGCCGCGCCAAGTCGAGATTCCTCGCGATGGTGTCGCACGAGGTCCGCACCCCCCTCAACGGCATCCTCGGCATGGCCGACCTGCTGGCCGACACCAGCCTTACGGCCGAGCAGCAGACTTATCTGGGCGCCGTGAAGGCATCCGGCGAAACGCTGCTGTCGCTGATCGACGACATCCTGGATTTCTCCAAGATCGAGGCCGACAAGCTCGATCTCGCCGCGGCGCCCTTCGCGCTCGCGCCGCTGGTGGAAGGCGTCGTCGAATTGCTGGGGCCGCGGGCCCAGGCCAAGGGCCTGGAAATCGCATCCTCGGTCGACGAGCGGCTTCCCGAACAGGTGATCGGCGACGCCGCGCGGTTGCGCCAGGTGCTGCTCAATCTGGCCGGCAACGCCGTCAAGTTCACGGATGCCGGCGGCCTCGCCATCATGGTTCGCCCCGGCGACACGCCCGGCACGATCGCTTTCCAGGTGCGCGACACCGGCATCGGCATCGCCCCGGATGCGCAGGCCCGAATCTTCGGCGAGTTCGAGCAGGCGGACTCGGGGGCAGCCCGCAGCTTCGGCGGCACCGGGCTCGGCCTCGCCATCTCGCAACGTATCGTCGCGCGCATGGGCGGCCGCATTGCCGTCGAAAGCCGGCGCGGCGACGGCGCAACGTTCCATTTCACCGTGGTGCTGGCGCGGGGTCCCGCGACGGCGGCGGCCGGCATCGCGGCGCCGGATTCTAAAGGACAGGCGGTGCTCCTGGTCTCGCCCTCCGTGTTCGAGGCGCCGCTGCTGGCCGAACGCCTCGGGCGCTGGGGCGCGGCCGTCCGGCTCGTCGCCGACGGCGCCGCAGCGCGCGTGGCGATTGCGGAACGGCCGTGGGACACGATCATGGTCGATGCCGCGGTCGGCACCGATGCCGCCGCCGCGCTTGCCCGCACTCCCGCGCCGATCCCGCGCCGCATCGTGATCCTGCGTCCGGGCGACCGGCACGACCTCGCGGCGCTGAAGGATGCCGGCTTTTCCGGCTATCTGGTGAAGCCGGTGCGCTCCGTCTCGCTTGCGGGACTTTTCGAATCCCGGTTCGACCGGGCCACTGCGCCTGCGCCCGCGGGAGGGACGGTGCCCCACCGCGCAGCCGCCGCCCGGCTCTCGGTCCTGGTGGCGGAGGACAACCAGATCAACGCGCTGCTTACGCAGGCGCTGCTGGCCAAGCTGGGACATCGTCCGACCATGGTGGAAACCGGCGCTGCCGCGGTCGAGGCCTGGCGCGCGGCCGGCACCGCGCAAGCCCCTTACGACCTGGTCCTGATGGACCTCCACATGCCCGGCATGGACGGCATGGAGGCCGCCCGACGTATTCGCGCCGAGGAGGCCGAGGGGCGCCGCACGCCGATCGTCGCGCTTACCGCCAACGCCTCGCCGGAGGATCGCGACGCCTGCCTTGACGCCGGCATGGACGGCGTCCTCACCAAGCCGCTCGACGCCGAAAGGCTGGCGGCAGCGCTCGGCGCCGCAACCGGGCCGGGCGCGTCATCGCACGCGGCGTGACGACCGAAGCGCGCAACCGTTCAGTGGATGCGCGGCGCCGCGGCCGGAGCGACCTCGATGTGTGTTTCGCGAGCGTCGATCACTTCGGCCAGGGCTTCCGCGATGTCGGGCGACCGGAGGACGAGATTGCCGGCGCCGTCGATGCTCGCGGTAGCGGATTCTCCGTTGTCCGCCATCGCCAGGAACGCGCCGAGCGCCGCTTGGCTCGCCGGCGGCATCGCCGCGACGGCGCGAATGACCTCAAGCAGCTCCGGCTCGCGGCTCCAGTAATACAGCTCGAAGACGCGCTCGGGCGGTGCAAGCTGACGAACGACGTTTTCGACCAGGGCTTCCACGCCCGGCTTCCGGCGCCGTGCCGGCGATTTCTGCTTGAGCTGCGAACGACTCATAACCCTATCTCCCGCGTTACTATCGGATGACGACCTCGGCGCACCAGCGCTGGTTCGCCGAGTCCATGGAAAGTGCGTGTCGCCTCGAGCGTCGTCCCGTCGACCGGCATCAAGACCGCGAGCATCCAGTCGCCGCCGATCTGCTCTGGCAATCCCAGCGGGCGCGGAGCCCAACCCATGTCGTGGAACCGTGGCAGCGACGACGCTTCGATGATGGTGCTGACTGCATAAATCCCTTCGGCCAAGCAATATTCCATCAACCCGCACAACAATGCGCCGAATTCCGCGAGGTCATGGTGCTGACGCTGCGCAAGGGCAGGCGCCAGCGTCCATGCGTAGACTGTCGCCCCCCGCGGCACGCCGCGCACGGACGCGAGTTGAGGGAACACGTCGCTCAGCAGGTGCGGCCTGGTCGACGGTGTCAGGCGCGAGCCGCCATAAACCCGCCCGTTCGCCACGCCGAGAATGTGGATCGTCTCGCCGCTGTTGCGGCAGTCCTCGCGATCAGCCTGCACGATCCGTTCGCCGATCGCTTCATCGGCGATCAGGCATTGGCGGCTGATACGGCGGAACTCGAGAAGCTCGTCCTCGAACAGATGCCGGTTCGCTGCGGTGATGAGGTGGATCAATTTGCGCCCCCCGCGCAAGTCGGCTTGCAGCTAAAGGGGAATGCGTCGCATGAGCGACTGTCAGAACTGACAGTAGCTAAGCAATATCAAGCAAACGCGCGTATATCCACGGATGCAGGGGATGCAACAGCATCATCCGTCGCGGCTCGCGCGAGGGAGCGAAACGCAATCCGCCTTAGATCTCGATTTCTCCGGAGCGGATCGCGTTGACGACGGCCTGCGTCCGGTTGACCGCATCGAGCTTGCGGCTCGCATTGGCGATGAACCAGTTCACGGTGCGCTCGCTGACGCCGAGGATGACCGAGATCTCCCACGACGACTTGCCCTGCGCCGACCATAGCAGCACCTCGCGCTCGCGCTGCGTCAGGAGACGCTGCGCCGCCACGTGCGCCGGCTGCGTCCCCATGACGGACACTGCCTTCTTGTGGGCGTAGAGGCCGATGAGGTGGATAGCCCGCTTGGTGCGCGGCGCAAGATCCGGGCGCTCGCCCGCCAGCGTCACGCAGGACGGCAGGCCGTTGCCGCGCTTGATCGGCACGCAGAAGCCTTGCCGCATGCCGAAGTCGGCGGCGACGTTCAGCATCTCCGTGGCGCGAGGCCAGACCCCTGGATCGTAGCGGACCTCGGACCATTCGAACGGATCGGTGGCGCGGCGCGACCACGCCGCGATCGGGTCGTCCGGATAATAGTTCTCGCGCGTGTAATGATCGGCGAATCCGGCGGGCCATCCGTTGAGCAGGATGAACGGCTCGACGCGCGCCGGCGGCTCGGGCACGCCCGAGATCAGGAACGACGAATAGCCGAAAGCCGCGAAGGCCGCTCCCAGACGAACCTCTACCTCCTCGCGAGTCGCGAGATGGTCGAAGTCGTCGAGAAGATCGAAGGCCGAGCGGGCATGATCGATGAAATGCTCTGTCACGGCTCCTCCTGACCCCTCAGGTGGCTTGCACCGATCATAAAACCAAATGTAGAAGGATCAAGCCTAACTATCTTTAGCTTCATTTAAGGTAAAGGGGTAGGTTGCGGAAAGTTCTGCGCCGTTGGGTGAGGGCGGCGCGAGGCGCGATCCTCCGGATGACCAAGAAGCATCCCGATTCCGTCGACATCGAGGTTGGGCGCCGGATTCGCGCTCGCCGGCTCGAAAGCGGGATGTCGCAGACCGAGCTCGGGCGCCGGATCGGCGTCACGTTCCAGCAGGTCCAGAAGTATGAAAAAGGCGCCAACCGGGTCGGTGCCGGCCGCCTTACCCAGATCGCCAAGGTCCTGGATTTGCCGGTCAGCACCTTGTTCGGCACGCCCAAGACATCCCTCTCGAACGAACCGGACGTCTCCGGCCCGGAGTCCGAATATCTCGCCGCACCGGGCGCATTCCGGCTGCTGCGCGCCTATGGGCGGCTGCCGCAGAGCATGCTGCGCCGGGCCGTTATCGACCTGGTCGAAAGGCTGGTGGCGGTGAAAAAGCCGCGCACCAGCCGGCGTCCCTGAGGGGAAGCGGAACGGCGTGCGATCAGCGATTGGCCTTCTCGAATTGCCGCAGCAGGCCGTTGCCGCGCTGCGTCGCGGCTTCGAGCGCCGCCTTGGCGGACTTCTTGCCGCTGAACGCCTGCTCCAGCTCGTCCTCGATGACGTCGCGGACAAGCACGAAGGAGCCGAGGCGCAATCCCTTGGAATTGTCGGTCGGCGGCTTCAGGTTGAGCTGCTCGATCGCGACGTCGGCGCCGGGATTGCGGTCGTAGAAGCCGAGCATGCGGGTGAGCTCATAGGCCGCGCGCGTCGTCGGCAGATAGCCGGTGCGCTGGTGCCAGGCCGCCTGCACGCCGGGCCGCGACAGATAGGCGAAGAACCGGGCCACGCCCTTGTATTCGTCGCGCGGACGGCCCCTCAGCACCCATAGCGTCGCACCGCCGATGATGGAATTCTGCGGCGCCCCCGCGACGTCCGGCCAATACGGCAGCAGGCCATAGCCGACGCCGAATTTCACGCCCGCCAGAATGTCGGCGCGCTGCGCCGAGGTGCCGAGGAAGATCGCGCATTCGCCGCTGGTGAACTTCGGGTCGGCCGCGGTAGCGCGGCCGCCATAGTCGAAAATCTTCGTCTTCTGCCACTCGGCGAGCTTCTGGATGTGATGGAGCACGACCGGATTGTTGATGGCGAGCTCGGTGTCGAGGCCGCCGAAGCCGTTCGCCTTGGTGGCGAGCGGCAGATTATGCAGCGCGGAGAAATTCTCGATGTGGACCCAGGACGGCCAGTCGATTCGTGAACCCGCAGCGCAGGCCGGCGTCGCGCAGCCGGCGTCCCATCGCCTCCATGTCGGGCCAAGTCTTGGGCGGCACCTCGGGGTCGAGGCCGGCGCGGCGGAACGCGTCCTTGTTGTAATAGAGGATCGGCGTCGAGGCGTTGAACGGCAGCGACAGCATGTTGCCGTCGAGGTCGTTGTAATAGCTCGTCACGGTCGGGAGATAGGCTGAAGGGTCGAACGCCTCGCCCTGGTCGCGCATCAATTCGAAGACCGGATAGACCGCGCCCTTGGCCGCCATCATGGTGGCGGTCGCGACCTCGGCGACCTGGACGATCGCAGGCTGCTGGCGCGTGCGCAGGGCGATGATCGCCGCCGACAGCGTCTCGGTATAGAGACCCTTGTAGACGGGGACGATCTTGTATTCGGCCTGGGAGGCGTTGAAATCCGTCGCAAGCCGCTCGAGCTGGCTCGCAAGCTCGAACCGCATCGCGTGCCACCATTGGATCTCGACGGCAGCATGCGCCGACGTCGTCCATGCCAGCACAAACGCCGCGAGCGCGGCTTTCACGCCGCGTACCGACATGCCGGTTCTCCGACTGCGGACCAGACGTTTGGTTGTTTTAGGAGGTTGACCCCACCCCCACGATGCCCGGCCGCGTACTAAGGCACCGCGGATTTCATTCTAGGATGGTATGGGCTTGTGGTGGAAGGCATTTCACGCCGTGCGACCGCGTGCCACCGGCAGGAACGGAGCTCATCGGATGCGCCTGCCTTCACATCAGCCGGCGATCAGCGATTGTACCCCGTTTTCGCTGCCATTCATGGTTTTAAGCCGGCCGGCATTGCACGGCACGCGGGAACCCAGGCAGAGCAGGCCGTTACCGATCGTGGAACGCGTCGCGGCTTCACGGAAGACGATAAGGGTGAAGGAATTCGACGCGCGGTATCCATGACGAGGCGCCGAGAAATTCCCGAACGATGCCTTGCCGCTAGGTCACCGCACGTTGTCGTGATCGAACCGAGCATAGCGCATCCTGCCTGATGGTATCAACGCCAACCACGCCGGCTACATCGTTATGATTCAGGCGCGGTCGGTTGGGGGTGGTGGAGCCAGGCGGGATCGAACCGCCGACCTCTTGCATGCCATGCAAGCGCTCTCCCAGCTGAGCTATGGCCCCTTAGATCGTATGTTTGAGCGTGATCGATCTGAAAAACGTTCCCGCTTTCCGGGATCGCGCTCCAGGGAAGGGATCGGCCATCGGGCACCGGAAATCAAGGGCTCGTGCCCGGCCGGCGCGCAACATCCGAAAATCAGGTCTCCTCCTCATCCTCGATGTCGCCGCCGATGATGGTGGCGACATCGTCGTCCTCTTCCTCCTCGGGCACGATGAAGGCGGCATCATCGATGCCCTCGTCCTCCACCTCGTCGTCGCCGGCCGCAGGCACCTTCTTCCCGCCCTCGGCCTCAGCGTCGGCATCCTCCAGCGAAACGAGCTCGGCGTCCGGCGTCTCCGGCACCTCGGCCGCGGCCACGGGCGCGCGTTCGGCCGCCGGCTCGGGACGCGAGCGCGAGGACGGCGTCTCGATCGGCACCACGTGGCCGGTGTAAGGCGAGATCACCGGGCTCTGGTTGAGATCGTAGAACTTGCGTCCCGTCTCGGGGCAGACGCGCTTGGTACCAAGGTCAGGTTTCGCCACTGATAATCCTCGCCGGGAGCGGCACTCGCTTAAAGCGGCACTCAATTGTAAAGCGGCACTCACTTGGCGGCTCACCTCGCCCCTGTCAATGCCTTTCGGTCCATTCGGCGGGCATAACCAAACAGACCGCGCGCGCCGCCGATGACCGTCGGGCGCCCTCATGCTAGAGCGCGCCGGAGAATATGGAATCCCGCCTCGGGGAATCGTTGTTCTGCTCCCGCAACGCGCTTCGAACCTGGATGACCACCGTGACCCACGCAAATCCTCTCGCGCTGACCAGCCGGCGCGCCGGCGCGCTTGCCGGCCGCGTCCGCATCCCCGGCGACAAGTCGATCTCCCACCGCGCCCTGATCTTCGGCGCGCTGGCGGTTGGCGAAACGCCGGATCACCGGCCTGCTCGAGGGCGAGGATGTCATCAACACCGCCAAGGTCATGCGGGCGCTCGGCGCCACCGTGACGCGGGAGGGCGACGGCGCGTGGTCGATTCGCGGCGTCGGCGTCGGCGGCTTCGCGCAGCCTGCCGGGCCGCTCGATTTCGGCAATTCCGGCACCGGCTGCCGCCTGGTGATGGGCGCCGTCGCCGGCTGCCCGGTCACGGCGACAGTTCGACGGCGACGCCTCGCTGCGCTCGCGGCCGATGCGCCGCGTGCTCGATCCGCTCGAGCGCATGGGCGCCCGCGCGCTCGATGCCGCCGATGGCGGACGCCTGCCGCTGCGGCTGCAGGGCGCGCGCGACGCGATCCCGATCGTCTACGAGCCGCCGGTCGCGTCGGCGCAGCTCAAGTCCGCCGTGCTGCTCGCCGGGCTGGCGGCGCCGGGCGAGACCACGGTGATCGAGAAGGAGGCGACGCGCGACCACACCGAACGCATGCTCAGCCATTTCGGCGCCGGCGTGCGGGTCGAGCCACACGGCGACAACGGCCGCCGCATCACCCTCATGGGCCAGCCCGAGCTTGCATCCGGCACGGGTGACGGTGCCGGCCGATCCGTCGTCGGCCGCCTTCCCGATCGTCGCCGCGCTGATCGTGCCGGGCTCCGAGGTGATCTTCGAGGGCGTAATGATGAACCCGCTGCGCACCGGCCTGTTCACGACGCTGCAGGAGATGGGCGCCGACATCGAGGTCCTGGACGCGCGCCGCGACGTGCGAGGATGTCGCGGACCTGCGCGTGCGCGCGTCCGCGCTGCGCGGCATCGAGGTGCCGCCCGAGCGCGCGCCCAGCATGATCGACGAATACTTGGTGCTCGCGGTCGCCGCCTCGTTCGCCGAGGGCGTCACGCGCATGCGCGGCCTCAAGGAGCTCCGGGTCAAGGAATCCGACCGCCTCGCCGCGACCGCCGACATGCTGCGCATCAACGGCGTTACCGTCGAGATCGAGGGCGATGACCTCATCGTCCATGGCCGCGGCCGCGCCCCCGGCGGCGGCATCGTCGCCACCCACATGGACCACCGCATCGCGATGTCGGCCCTGGTGATGGGGCTGGCGAGCGAGGCGCCGGTCGCGGTCGATGACGCGGCGTTCATCGTGACGAGCTTTCCGGGCTTCGTCGAGCTGATGCAGGGGCTGGGCGCGGATTTGGGCTGACAGTCATGGCCGCAAAGTTTGATCGCAATGAACTGCTCGATGCCCTCGATGCGATCGGCGAGGCGGCGATTGCCGCTCACACTCGCCTCGACATCGCCGTGTTCGGGGGCTCGGCCTTGATCCTGGCGAGCAATTTTCGCTTTGTCACCGAAGACGTTGATATCGCCGAACTGCTTAAACCATGGCCCGATTGGCTTACGGAATCCTTGGCGAAAGTCGCACACAGGAACGGCTGGTCAGACGGTTGGTTCAATGATGCGGTGGCGTTCCATCTCAGTGCTCATGCCCGGGCCGAGCACGATCTGGTGCGATGGGGCACATTTCCACGCAACCTGGAACAAGTCGGACTCACCGTCTTCGTACCGACCGCGGAGTATCTTTTGGCACTGAAATTGAAGGCATCGCGCGTGTCCGACTTCGCCAAAGGCGAACAGGACATGGCCGACGTCACCAATTTGATGCGCGTTCTGAACATCACTGACGTTGAGCAGGCGATCGCTATTCTGGCAAAGTATTTTCCAACAAGCGCGGCACATGCCGCCAAGGAGCGTTTCGTGGTAAAGTACCTTCTCTCGCAGGAGGCTTCCGGCGATGCGCCCCGCTACCCTCAAAGAAGCCTATGAACGCATCGTCGCGGGCGAGCCCCGCGAGAAAGCATTGCCGGAATTTCTCGACACATTCTATCTTGCCCCCTCACGCGATATGGCCATGGCGACGATTGCCGAGGAGCCCCAGCTCACCGGCAATGCTCAACTTGATGCACTGGCCGGTGCGATCGCCGATTACCTTGCCCGGCTCTATCGTCTGCCGGCGGTCCCGGAGTGGGCCTTCGGCTCAGGGCGATTCCGACCGAGCCCTGGCACGTCGCTCCGTCTGATACCGAGGGATGCGCGAATATCTGACTTTCGCCAGTCCTGCCGAGTTCCGCTCGCGCAACATCTTCACCGAGGAGCGACCGTTACGCCGCGCGCGCAGCCACCTGCCGTTTGCCGTCATGGCGACCGCAGCAACGGACGCGAAATGATCATCGCCATCGACGGGCCGGCGGCGTCAGGCAAGGGGACGCTGGGCAAGCGGCTCGCCGCCCATTACGGGCTGCGCCATCTCGACACCGGGCTGATCTATCGCGCCGTGGCCAAGGTCGCTGCGCGACGCCGGCCATGCCGTCGACGATCGCGACCGGGCGGTCGCGGCGGCCCGGGCGCTCGATCCCGCGCGCTTCGACGAGGCCGCTCTCAAGGGTCACGCGCATCGGCGAAGCCGCCTCGATCGTATCGGCGATCCCCGAGGTGCGCGCGGCGCTGCTGGCGTTCCAGCGGGGCTTCGCCGCCGCGCCGCCCGGCGCGGTGCTGGACGGCCGCGACATCGGCACCGTGATCTGTCCCGGCGCCGACGTGAAGATCTTCGTCATCGCGGCGCCGGAGGTGCGGGCGCGCCGGCGCGCCGCCGAGCTTCGAGCACGAGGGCGAGGCGGCGGACGACGCGAAAATCCTCGCCGACATCCTGCGCCGCGACGAACGCGACCGGGGCCGCGCCGTGGCGCCTCTCGTCGCCGCGCCGGATGCGCACGTGCTCGACACGACGGACCTGGACATCGCAGGCGCGTTCGCCGCCGCCCTAGAGATCGTGACAACGAAGAATCCCGCCGCGGCATCGTAAGTCGCCCTTGCCCCATTTGCGGTTGTTCGCTATATCCGCGTCCATTCCGGGCTGCCGTCGACATCGTTGAAGCTGCCCGAGCGAGGCACAAGGGGTGCGGGTCAAGTCCGCGCCCCTCGCCGTATTGAGCCCCGCTCCCGCTGCCTCTTGGCCGCGGCATCCGGATCACCATCGTCCCGACCGTTCGGTTGATCGGGCCGGCCCGCCGAATGCGTTCGGCGGCAGTCGAGGGTCTACGGGTCCCTCGGCCCGAACGGTCAAGGACTTAACGCAACACCAGCCGCCGGCCGTCCCGTCGGGAGATTACATGGCAACTGCTACCGTATCCGCGCCCACGCGCGAAGACTTCGCCGCACTGCTCGAAGAATCCTTCGGCGCGAGTGGGGGACTGCTGGAAGGAACGGTCGTCCAGGGGACGGTCGTCGGCATCGAAAAGGACCTCGCGGTCATCGATGTCGGAGCCAAGACCGAAGGCCGCGTCGCCGTCCGCGAATTCGCGATGCCCGGCCGGCGCCAACGAGATCAAGATCGGCGACACCGTCGAGGTCTATCTCGAGCGGGTCGAGAACGCGCTCGGCGAGGCCGTGCTCTCGCGCGACAAGGCGCGCCGCGAAGAGAGCTGGGACAAGCTCGAGAAGGCGTTCCAGAAGAACGAGAAGGTGACCGGCGTCATCTTCGGCCGCGTCAAGGGCGGCTTCACCGTCGACCTCGACGGCGCCGTGGCGTTCCTGCCCGGTCGCAGGTCGACATCCGCCCGATCCGCGACGTCGGCCCGCTGATGAACCAGCCGCAGCCGTTCCAGATCCTCAAGATGGACCGCCGCCGCGGCAACATCGTCGTCTCGCGCCGCGCCGTGCTCGAAGAGACCCGCGCCGAGCAGCGCCCGGAGCTCGTCGCAGAACCTGGAAGAAGGCCAGGTCGTCGACGGCGTCGTCAAGAACATCACCGACTACGGCGCGTTCGTGGACCTCGGCGGCATCGACGGCCTGCTGCACGTCACCGACATCGCGTGGAAGCGCGTCAAGCACCCGACCGAGGTGCTCGACGATCGGCCAGACGGTGAAGGTCCAGATCATCAAGATCAACCCCGAGACCCAGCGCATCTCGCTCGGCATGAAGCAGCTGCTCGACCGATCCGTGGGAGGGCGTCGAGGCCAAGTATCCGGTCGGCGCGCAGCTTCACGGGCCGCGTCACCAACATCACCGACTACGGCGCCTTCGTGGAACTGGAGCCGGGCGTCGAAGGCCTGATCCACGTCTCCGAAATGAGCTGGACCAAGAAGAACGTCCATCCCGGCAAGATCGTCTCCACCTCGCAGGAAGTCGAAGTGCAGGTGCTCGAGGTCGATCCGGACAAGCGCCGCATCTCGCTCGGCCTCAAGCAGACCATGCACAATCCGTGGGAAGTCTTCATCGAGAAGTTTCCGATCGGCATCGATCGTCGAGGGCGAGGTCAAGAACATCACCGAGTTCGGCCTGTTCGTCGGCCTCGACGGCGACGTCGACGGCATGGTCCACCTCTCCGACCTCGACTGGAAGCGCCCGGCGAGGAGGCGATCGAGGACTACAAGAAGGGCGACATCGTGCAGGCCCAGGTGCTCGACGTCGACGTCGAGAAGGAGCGCATCTCGCTCGGCATCAAGCAGCTCGACGGCGATCCGTTCGCCGAAGCCGGCGACCTCAAGAAGGGCGCGATCGTCACCGGCGAGGTCACCGAGGTGAAGGAAGGCGGCATCGAGGTGAAGATCGTCGGCACCGACCTCACCGCCTTCATCAGCGCAACGAGCTCGCGCGCGACCGCTCCGAGCAGCGCCCCGAGCGCTTCGCGGTCGGCGAGAAGGTCGACGCCCGCGTCACCCAGTTCGACCGCAAGACCCGCAAGGTCACGCTGTCGATCAAGGCGCTGGAAATCGCCGAAGAGAAGGAAGCCATCGCCGAATTCGGCTCATCGGACTCCGGCGCCTCGCTCGGCGACATCCTCGGCGCGGCGCTCAAGAAGCGCGGCGACGAGGCGACCGACAAGGAAGACTGATCCTTCCGCGGCATTGCCGGACTTAACGTCACGAACCCCGGGGCAAGCCCCGGGGTTTTTCTTTTGTGCGCATCGTTGGCATGCTGCAACGGCAGTTGAGGCAACCACCCTCCGCTCGTTCCCGCGCAAGCGGGACCCGGGAGATTTGCCGGACTGGATTCCCGCCTTCGCGGGAATGAGCGGAATATGCTTCAACCACCGTGGATCATGCGGAGAGATGATGGATGGCCGGCAGCAGCGACCTGAATGGCGATAAGGCGGCGAGTGCGCCCGCCTCCGCATGGTCGCCGTTCCGCCATCGCGCATTCGCGGTCATCTGGACCGCGACCGTCATATCCAACATCGGCACCTGGATGCATTCGACGGCGGCGGGCTGGCTTATCACCAGCCTCGATGCGCGTCCTCTGGTGGTCTCGCTGGTGCAGGTTGCCACCGCGCTGCCGGTCTTCCTGTTCGCGCTGCCGGCGGGCGCGCTCGCCGACATCGTGGACCGCCGGCGCCTGCTTCTGGTCATCGAGATCGGCGTGACCCTGCTCACCGCGATATTTGCCGCATTCGTATGGCTGGGATGGGCCACCACCGGGCTGGTGCTCGGCTTCACCTTCTTCATCAGCACGGGCGCGGCCCTTGCGGCCCCGCCCTGGCAGGCGGTCGCGCCGCAGCTCGTGCCGCGGGGGGACCTGCAGGCCGCACTCGCGCTCAACAGCGTCGGCATCAATGTCAGCCGCGCCATCGGCCCCGCCCTCGGCGGCCTCATCATCGCGGCGGTCGGCATCGCCGCGCCATTCTGGCTCGACGCGGTGAGCAACCTCGCGGTGATCGTGGCACTCATGTGGTGGTGCCCGCCGTCATCATCCGGCAGCCATCTGCCGGCGGAGCGATTCACCAATGCGCTGCGCGCCGGCTTCCGCCATGCGCGGTTCAATTCGCCGTTGCGAGCGACGCTCATCCGTGCGATCGGCTTCTTCCTCTTCGCCAGCGCCTATTGGGCGCTCCTGCCGCTCATTGCACGCAACCAGATCGCGGGTGGGCCGGAGCTCTACGGCCTCCTGCTTGGCGCAATCGGCGCCGGCGCGGTGAGCGCGGCGTTCCTGCTGCCCAGTGCGCGCAGGCGTCTCGGGCCGGACCGGCTGGTGCATGCCGGAATGATCGGCACCGCTGCCGCGATGGCGCTTTATGCGCTCGCAAGGAGCCCGCCACTCGCGTTGGCGGCGAGCCTCGTCGCCGGAGTGTCGTGGATCGCTGTGCTGTCGAGTCTCAACTACGCGGCGCAGGTGGCGCTGCCCGAGTGGGTGCGGGGACGCGGCCTCGCGCTGGTCGTGACCGTGATGTTCGGGACCCTGACCATCGCGAGCGCCGCATGGGGACAGATCGCCGCGCTCACCAGCCTGTCGGCCGCCGAGCTGATCGCCGCGGCCGGCGCCGTGCTGTCCGTTCCGCTGACATGGCGCTGGAAGCTCTCCACCGGCGCCCCGAGCGATCTCACGCCGTCGATGCACTGGCCGGAGCCGGTCCTCGCCCATGACGTCGAGCCCGACCAGGGACCGGTGCTGGTGATGGTCGAGTACCTCATCGAGCCGGCATCGCGCGAGCCGTTCCTCGATGCCCTCGAAGGACTGGCGCGCCAGCGGCGGCGCGACGGCGCTTATGCCTGGGGCGTGTTCGAGGACGTCGCGCAGCCCCAGCGCTTCGTCGAGACCTTTCTGGTCGAGTCATGGCTGGAGCACCTGCGCCAGCATGAGCGCGTCACCAATGCCGACCGCACGCTGGAATTCTGCGTCGAACGATTCCACGCCGAAGGCGAGCCGAAGGTCACGCACCTGCTGGCGGCGCGGCGGACGTCCGGCCACGCATGACCGTCGTCAATTCGTGGAACGAATGGGACCCGTTGCGCGAGATCATCGTCGGCTCGGTGCGCGGGGCGGCCGACATCGGCTATGAGCCGGCGCTGTCGCCCTACTTTCCGCCGGGCGACGCCGGACGCGGGTTTCGCGGCGCAGGGCATCCCTGCCGCTTTGCTGGACGAGGCGGAACGCCAGCTCGATCATTTCGTCGCGCTGCTGGACCGCCAGGGCATCATGGTCCGGCGGCCCGACCCGATCGACCACACGGTCGCGGCGAAGACGCCGGACTGGGGCATCGCGGGCGGGCACGCCAGCGCCTGCCCGCGCGACGCGCTGCTGGTGATCGGCGACGAGATCATCGAAGCGCCGATGGCGCAGCGCGCCCGGTGGTTCGAGTTCCGCGCCTATCGCGGCCTGATCACGGACTACTTTCGCGGCGGCGCGCGATGGACCGCGGCGCCGAAGCCGCTCATGCGCGACGACCTCTATGCAGAGCGCGCGGCCTATCCGTTCGATGTCGCCGACGGACCGCTGCTCACCGAAGTCGAGCCGGCCTTCGACGCGGCGTGCTTCGCGCGCTTCGGCCGCGACATCTTCTGGCGGCCGGATCTCGTCAGCAACGATTTCGGCGCCGCCTGGCTGCAGCGCCATCTCGGTCCCGGCTTCCGCGTGCACCGCATCGGCTTCCGCGAGGCGTTACCGACCCACATCGACACCACGCTCGTGCCGGTGCGGCCGGGCATCGTGCTGGTGAACCCGTCGCGGCCCGTGCACCGATGGGCAGCTGACGCTGTTCACGGACAACGGCTGGCGCCTGGTCGAGGCGCCGATCTCGGTGCGCTCCGGCGCGGCACCCTCGCGCGACGTCAGCAACTGGATCTCGATGAACATCCTCATGCTCGACGAGCGCACCGCAGTGGTCGAGGCCGCCGAAGCGCCGATGATCGCGCTGATGCGCTCGCTCGGCTGCGAGGTCATCCCGTGCCCGTTCGACCGCGTCTATCCGTTTGGCGGCGGCTTCCATTGCTGCACCGCCGACATCCGGCGCGACGGGACGCTGCAATCGTACTTTCCGGGCCTCGATGGAGCGGCCGGCGCCGACGCCCCCTGATCGGCGAATCCCTGCTCACGAGACAAGCTTGACCCACGCCGCCCATGGCGGCAGTGTCCGGCCAATCATCCTGATCCGAGGCTTTCATGTCGCTCGATGCCGACGCAATCGTCGACCGCCGCCGCATGCGGCGCAAGCTCACTTTCTGGCGCGTGATCGCGGTGGTGATCGCGATCACCGCCGTGGTCGCGGTGGCGGCGCGCTTCGGCCGCGGCGCCATGCTGGCCGAAGGGCCCGGCAACTACGTCGCGCGCGTCACCATCATCGGCATCATCCGCAACAACAACGAGCGCGTCGAGGCGCTGGAGCGTCTCGCGCAGTCCAACGCCAAGGCCGTGATCGTGCGCATCGACTCGCCCGGCGGCACCACGGCGGGCTCCGAGCAGCTCTACGATTCCCTGCGGCTGGTGGCGTCAAAGAAGCCGCTGGTGGTGGTGGTCGACGGTCTCGCGGCCTCGGGCGGCTATATCGCGGCGATGGCGGCCGACCACATCGTCGCCCAGCAGAGCTCGCTGGTCGGCTCGATCGGCGTCCTGTTCCAGATCCCCAACGTCTCCGAGCTGCTCGCCAAGATCGGCGTCAAGGTCGAGGAGGTGAAGTCCTCGCCGCTCAAGGCGGCGCCCAACGGCTACGAGCCCACCAGCCCCGAGGCGCGCGCGGCGCTCGACGCCATTGTCAAGGATTCCTACGCCTGGTTCCGCGGCATGGTGAAGGAGCGCCGCCAGCTGGACGACGCCACCCTCAATACCGTCGCCGACGGGCGCGTCTTCACCGGGCGCCAGGGCCTCGCGCTCAAGCTGGTGGACCAGCTCGGCAACGAGACCACAGCGCGCGCCTGGCTCGCCCAGGAGAAGAACATCGACGCCAAATGGCCGGTGCGCGATTGGAAACTGGAGCCGCGGCTCAGCGACTTCTCGTTCATCCATCTGGCGGCCCTGGCGGCGGACAAGATCGGGCTGACCGCGCTGGCGCGGGCGATCGAGGACACCGCATCCTTCCGCGCGATCGAGCGCCTCAACCTTGACGGTCTGTTGGTGCTTTGGCACCCTTCACCCGATTGAGCGCGGCGGGCCGGCGCGGGCGGCCTTAATTTCGGAGCGTTTCGGTCAAGGCCACAGGGCGGCAGCATCAATGATCAAATCGGAACTGGTCCAGCGCGTCGCGGCGCAGAACCCTCATCTGTACCAGCGCGACGTCGAGAATATCGTCAATGCCATCCTGGGCGAGATCGTCGGCGCGCTCGGGCGCGGCGACCGCGTGGAGCTGCGCGGCTTCGGCGCGTTCTCGGTCAAGAACCGCCCGGCCCGTACCGGGCGCAATCCGCGCACCGGCGCCCATGTCTCGGTCGACCAGAAGTCGGTGCCGTTCTTCAAGACCGGCAAGGAGATGCGCGAGCGCCTCAACAAGGAGGCGTGAGCGCGGGGCGGCACCGCCGGCCGCCTTCGGACCGCGAAAAATCCGTTATCAGCAGCCGTCCGGCGCGACACGGCCCTTGCTCAAACCGCCACGGCACGGCACCTTCGGCAACCCAGCCGCCCAGGACGGGCGGGCCGTGGGGTTTCCCACAACGGGGTCTTTCGATGAAGCTCACGGTCGAGCGCGCCGCGCTCCTCAAGTCGCTGGGTCACGTCCACCGGGTCGTGGAGCGGCGCAACACCATTCCGATCCTCGCCAATGTGCTGATCCGCGCCGACAAGTCGGCGCTCAGCCTCAAGGCGACCGACCTCGACCTCGAAGTGACCGAGACGCTGGCGGCCGAGGTCGGCACCGCAGGCGCCACCACGGTCCCGGCGCATATGATCTACGACATCGTGCGCAAGCTGCCCGACGGCGCGCAGGTGCATCCTCGAGCGCTGGGCGACCGGGCCTCGCTCGCGATCCGCGCGGGGCGCTCGCGCTTCACGCTCCAGACGCTGCCGGAGAGCGATTTCCCCGACCTTGCCGCCGGCGAGATGACCCACAAGTTCGCGGTGACGGCCGCCGACCTCAAGCGGCTGATCGACAAGACCCAGTTCGCGATCTCCACCGAGGAGACCCGCTACTACCTCAACGGCATCTATCTGCACACCGCCGGCAGCGCGAAAGCCGCCACGCTGCGGGCGGTCGCGACCGACGGCCATCGTCTGGCCCAGGTCGAGCTGCCGGGCCCCGAGGGCGCCGCCGGCATGCCCGGCATCATCATCCCCCGCAAGGCGGTGGGCGAGGTGCAGCGGCTGATCGAGGATTCCGACGGCGCAGGTCGGGATCGAGCTGTCGGCACCAAGATCCGCTTCACCATCGGCGACGTGGTGCTGACCTCGAAGCTGATCGACGGCACGTTCCCCGATTACGGCCGGGTGATCCCGGTCGGCAACGACAAGACCCTGTCAGTCGACAAGAAGGACTTCGAGGCCGCGGTCGACCGTGTCTCGACCGTGTCGAGCGAGCGCGGCCGCGCCGTGAAGCTGTCGCTCACCGGCGGCCGGCTCACGCTGTCGGTGACAAATCCGGATTCCGGCAGCGCCACCGAGGAGCTCGAGGTCGACTACGATTCCGACGCGCTCGATATCGGCTTCAACTCGCGCTACCTGCTCGACATCGCCGGCCAGATCGAGGGCGAGACCGCGATCCTCAAGCTCGCCGATCCGGGCTCGCCGACGCTGATCCAGGACAAGGACGCCGCCAGCGCGCTCTACGTGCTGATGCCGATGCGGGTGTAGGCCGGCGATCTCTGTCTGGCCCTCTTTGAGACGAGGGTGACGAGCGAGGTCGGTCAGGGTTCATGGCAGATGACCCGCATCATCGTCCCGACATCAAGACAGTCCGTCGATTTCGCAAAACGGATGCGGCGCAAGCCGACCGACGCCGAAGCAGCAATGTGGCACGTGCTTCGTAATCGGCGCCTCGTCGGATTCAAGTTTCGCCGGCAGGCCCCGTTTCGCAACTTCATCCCGGACTTTGCGTGTTCCAGCCAAAGTTCGTTATTGAAATCGATGGAAGCCAGCACGCATCGTCCGAACGGATTCCGCTCGTGATGCCCTTTTGCAAGAGGAGGGCTTTCGCGTCCTGCGCTATTGGAACATCGACGTGCTTTTGCGGCCGCAGAATGTTCTTGAAGACATCTACGCGCATCTGCACGTTGAGAAGTAACCCCTCACCCGCCCTCGCTTCGCTCGGGCACCCCCTCCCACAAGGGGAGAGGGTGGCGTCGAAGGCGCCGGGTGAGGGGTATCTTGTCACTAGCGGAGATTGCGAGGCTGTCGCCAAGGGGACCGGGAAGTGTCCGCCGCCCTGATCCGCCGGCTCACGCTGACGAATTTCCGCAGCTACCGCGCGGCGAGCCTGTCCGTGGCCGAAGGGCCGGTGGTGCTGACCGGCGCCAACGGCGCCGGCAAGACCAATCTCATTGAGGCGATTTCGTTTCTGGCGCCCGGCCGGGGCTTGAGGCGCGCGACGCTCGACGAGGCCGCGTTCGCGGAGGGCGACGGATCATGGGCAGTCGCGGCGGAAGTGGAAGGCGCGAACGGCCTGGCGACGCTCGGCACCGGCATCGAGGCGAACCAGGAGGGTACCGCCCGCAAGTGCCGCATCGACCGCGAGCCCGTCGGCTCCGCCACCGCATTCGCCGACCACCTCCGCATCGTGTGGCTGACGCCGCAGATGGACCAGCTCTTCCTCGGCCCCGCGTCGGAGCGGCGGCGCTTCCTCGACCGGCTGGTGCTCGCGGTCGACCCCCAGCACATGGCGCGCGTCAACGCGCTGGAGCGGGCTTTGCGCTCGCGCAACCGCCTGCTGGAGGAGCCGCGCCCCGACCCGCACTGGCTCGATGCCGTGGAGCATGAGACCGCGGAGGTCGCGGTCGCGGTCGCCGCGGGCCGCGCCGAGACGGTGCGTCGTCTCCAGGGCGCGCTCGATGCCCGCAAGGACGCGGAGTTGCCGTTTCCCTGGGCCGAGATCGCGCTCGACGGCTGGATGGAGGCGATGCTGATGCAGCAGACCGCGGTTGAGGTCGAGGATCGCTACCGCGCCGAGCTCAAGGAAGGCCGCGCGCGCGATTCCGCGGCGGGGCGCACGCTCGCCGGCCCGCATCTCACCGATCTCGAGGTGATGCACGGCCCGAAGGGTATCGCGGCGGCCGGCGCGTCGACCGGCGAGCAGAAGGCGCTGCTGATCGGGCTGGTGCTGGCCCATGCCGGGCTGATCGGCGAGATGACCGGCTTCGCGCCATTGATGCTGCTCGACGAAATCGTGGCGCATCTCGATCCGCAGCGCCGTGCCGCGCTCTATGACTTGCTTGCGCGGCTCGGCGCACAGGTATGGATGACGGGTGCGGACCCTGCGGCCTTCGGCGACATCGCCGACCGCGCGCAGATGTTCGACATCGCGGACGGCCGGGTGACGCGGCGGCCGTAGAGACCGGCCCGCCGAAGCCGCGCGCCATATGCTGGTTAGGGCGGATGCCGCCTATTTTTTCGCTGCCACATCCGTCAGCGAAAAGCCGGCGATGCGCTTGTAGTCGTCCGACAGCGCGCGCAGCTCGTCCTGGGTGATGTAGTCGTCGAGATTGTCGAACGGCCGGTCGCCGACCAGCTCCTCGACCTTGATGTTGATGAAGTCCGGCGGATGCTCGCGGTTGGTGCGCACGACCTTGCGCGGTCGCCTCGCGCCGCGCGGCCTCGTAGGCCGTCGAGCGCGTCGCGCGGATCGTCGTGCGCTGCGAGGCAATCGGCGAGCGTGCGCGCGTCGATCGCGGCCTGCGCCGCGCCGTTCGAGCCGCGCGGATACATCGGATGCGCGGCATCGCCGGCGAGCGTGACGCGGCCGAAGGTCCAGCGCGGCGAGCGGATCCTTGTCGACCATCGGATATTCGAGGATGAAGTCGGCGTCGCGGATCAGCGCGGCGACGTCGAGCCAGTCGAAGCGCCAGCTCTCGTAGATCGAGATAGAAGTCGGCGAGATCGCCCGGCTTGTTCCAGTCGTTCTTGTCGAAGGTGTCGCGCTTGATCTCGGTCATCCAGTTGATGAGCTGGTTGCCCTCGCCGTCGACGTCGTCGACGATCGGATAGATCACGATCTTGCCGGTCAGGATCGAGCCGATGCGCATGTAGCTGCGGCCGGTGAGGATCGGCTTGCGCCGCGTGACGCCGCGCCAGGTGTTGATGCCGGCGAAGACGACGTCGTCGTCCGGATAGAACTGCTTGCGGATCGCCGAGTTGACGCCGTCGCAGGCGATCACGACGTCGGCGCGCGACCGGCGGCAGCGCGCGCCCGTGCCGTCGTCCTTGAAGTGCAGCGCGTCGCGCCGTCGTCGTCCTGCTCGACGCCGACGCAGTGGTGATCGGTGACGACGCGGTCGCGGCCCGAGCTGCGCGCAGCGCCGCGTCGTAGAGGATGCAGATGCAGCCGGCCGCGATGGATGCCGACCTCCGGATAGCTGATAGCCGGCGAGCTTGCCGCGCGGCTCCTTGTAGATGAGCTGGCCGAAGCGGTTGAAGAAGCAGCTCTCGCGCGTTCTCGATGCCGGCGCGCGAGCAGCTCGTCGCCGAGGCCGAGCGCGGTGAACTCGCGCATCGCATGCGGCAGCAGCGTGATGCCGACGCCGAGCTCCTTGACCTCGGGCGCGCGCTCGTAGACGCGGCACGGCGATGCCGCGCTGCGTGCAGGTTGAGCGCGAGCGACGAGCCCGCAGATGCCGCCGCCGACGATGGCGATTTCGGTTCGCGGAGTGTCGGTCATGATCACGTCAGGGCTTCGATTGCCGATTTTGCCGAAGGGAGTCGCCGCGCATCGGACAATCCAAGCAAGGATGGAACTATGAGGGGCCTAGCTTGTTGCTGTCGGGCATTCAATTACGGGGATATCCATGTCCATCGGCACCATCATTCTCATCATCCTGGTCATCGCGTTGCTGGGCGGCTTCAGCGGCATCGGTGGAGGTCCCTTTTACGGGACGGGCTATTATGGGGGCGGCGGCCTCGGCGTCGTCCTGGTGATCGTCCTGATCCTGGTCCTGTTGCGGAAGATCTGACCGGGCGTAGCGTCTCGGCGCATCGCTTGGCGGCCCGGCGTCACGCCGCCGCGCGTGCCGAACGAATGAGCCGGAGCGCTTCGTCCGGATCGAGCCTTCCGTCGTAGAGCGCGCGGCCGGCGATCGCGCCGGCCAGTTTGCGCGCGCGGGGCTCAAGCAGGGCCTGCACGTCGTCGAGCGATGCCAGCCCGCCTGACGCAATCACCGGAACCTTCACCGAATCGGCGAGCGCGATCGTGGCGTCGAGGTTGAGCCCCGTGAGCAGGCCGTCGCGCGCGATATCGGTGTAGATGATCGCCGTCACGCCAGCGTCCTCGAAACGCTGCGCAATATCGAGCGCCGACAGCTCCGAAGTCTCGGCCCAGCCCTGCACGGCGACCTTGCCGTCGCGCGCGTCGAGGCCGACCGCGACCTTGCCCGGAAAGCGCTTCGCCGCCGCCTTGACGAAGGCCGGATCGCGCACCGCCGCAGTACCGATGATGACGCGGTTGATACCCTTGGCGAGCCAGGATCTCCACCGTCGCCATGTCGCGGATGCCGCCGCCGAGCTGGATCGGCATCACCACGGTTTCGAGGATGCGGTCGATCGCATAGGCGTTGCGCGGCGCGCCGGCGAAGGCGCCGTCGAGGTCGACGATGTGCAGATACTCGAAGCCCTGTATCTCGAAGGCATGGGCTTGGCGCGCCGGGTCGCGGTTGAACACCGTCGCCTGCGCCATGTCGCCTTGCCGCAGGCGCACGGCGAGGCCTTCCTTGAGGTCGATGGCGGGGAAAAGGATCATGAACGCGGCACCGGGGTCTATTCCGCCTCATCCTGAGGAGGCCGCATGGCGGCCGTCTCGAAGGACAAGGCGAGCCTCAATGCCCGAGTGATTGCACAACGTCCGCGGACTTTCATCACGGCGACCACTTCAGGAAATTGGCGATCAGCGCCAAGCCCAGGCGCTGGCTCTTCTCTGGGTGGAACTGGGTGCCGACATAGCTGTCGCGGCCGACCACCGCGGTGACCGGGCCGCCATAGTCCGCCTGCGCCACGAGGTCGCCCCTGTCGGCGGTGTTGAGGCTGTAGGAGTGCACGAAATAGGCGTGCAGGCCGTCGGCCCCCAGCGGGATGCCGTCGAGCAGCGGATGCGGCTTCATCTCGTTGAGCGTGTTCCAGCCCATGTGGGGTATCTTGAGGTCCGGGTCGGTCGGCGTGATGCGGTCGACCTCGCCGGCGATCCATCCGAGCCCTTCGGTCACCTCGTATTCGCGGCCGCGCTGCGCCATGAGCTGCATGCCGACGCAGATGCCGAGGAACGGCCGCCCGCGGCGGCGCACCGTCTCTTCCAGTGCCGCCACCATGCCGGGCACGCCGTCGAGGCCGCGGCGGCAGTCAGCGAAGGCGCCGACGCCGGGCAGCACGACGCGGTCGGCGCGACGCACGGCATCGGGGTCGCTCGTCACCACGATCGGCTGGTCATGCCCGGATTCACGCGCGGCACGCTCGAACGCCTTCGCGGCGGAATGCAGGTTGCCGGAGCCGTAATCGACGATCGCGACGGTCACGCGCGCGCTCCCGGCTCGGGAAACAGGCCGATGACGTCGGGCGTCACCCCGTTGCCGCGGCAGTGTCGCGACGCGGGGAACGGGAGGGGCGAAACGAGCACGGCCATCCGTCACCCAGGCGTCGAAGAAGCGGCGCTCGGCGGCTTCCACGTCGTCGGCCACCACGACGCCGTGGTCGGTCCAGCCGCGGCGCGTCAGCGTCCACCGCCGCAGCGATGCCGCTTCGAAGCCCACCAGCAGCGCGACCAGGACCGCCACCACGGCCTGGTTGTCGGATGAGCACACCGGCATAATACAGCGCGACACCGATCACGGCGGCCAGAAGCCCATACGCGACCAGAACCAGCCACAGGCGATGGCGCAGCATCCACACCGGCGTCAGCAGGAAGGCCCAGAACGCGAAACCATCGCGCACGAAGGCGAAGCGCGACGGATCGGCCTCGCTCTCGTCGCGGCCCGGCGGCGGCTCGTGGACGGTGTAGACCGGCATGCCGACCTCACGCTCCAGTTTGAGAGGATTCCTGTAGCCCGGATGAAGCGTCAGCGAAATCCGGGGCTTTACCATCGCACCCGATCGCGCTTCGCTCATCCGGGCTACGGGAGATCACGCGCTCAGCGTCCCCTTGGTCGAAGGCACCTCGTCGCTTGGCGCGCGGATCGATGGCGACCGCGGCGCGCAACGCCCGCGCCAGGCCCTTGAAGCACGCCTCGGCGATATGGTGATCGTTGGTGCCGTAGAGAATCTCGACATGCAGCGTCACGCCGGCATTCATGGCGAAGGCCTGGAACCACTCGCGCAACAGCTCGGTGTCGAAGGTCGCCGACCTTGTCGCGCGAGAACGCCGCCTTGAAGACCAGGAACGGCCGGCCGGAAATGTCGATCGCGACGCGCGTCAGCGCCTCGTCCATCGGGATATGCACGTCGGCGTAGCGGCGTGATGCCCCGCATGTCGCCCAGCGCCTGCTTCACCGCCTGGCCGAGCGCGATGCCGACATCCTCGGTGGTGTGGTGGTGGTCGATATGGAGGTCGCCCTTGGCCTTCACGGTGAGGTCGATGCGCGAATGGCGCGCCAGCTGGTCGAGCATGTGGTCGAGAAAGCCGATGCCGGTCGCCGATCGTCGCGGCGCCGGTGCCGTCGAGGCCGACCGCAACCTCGACGTCGGTTTCCTTGGTGTTGCGCTTGACCGTCGCCGTGCGCATGGCGAGTCTCCGCGCGCCAATCGTCAGGGCAGGCGTTTACCGCGTACGCAGGCATGGCGACGACTTTCGCCCAGCCGAGCACGGCGCTCATTCTGCATCACCCGGACCGAAGTGCCTACATCACCTGCAGTGTCATGCCAGACCCCACTTCCCCGAGCTCTGGCACGGCACCACCATCCTGACGGTCCGCAAGGGCGGCAAGGTCGTGATCGCCGGCGACGGCCAGGTCTCGATCGGGCCAGACCGTCATCAAGGCGCAACGCCAAGAAGGTGCGCCGGCTCGGCAAGGGCGAGGTGATCGCCGGCTTCGCCGGCGCGACCGCCGACGCCTTCACGCTGTTCGAGCGGCTCGAGAGCCAAGCTCGAGCAGTATCCCGGCCAGCTGACGCGCGCCGCGTCGAGCTCGCCAAGGACTGGCGCACCGACCGCTATCTGCGCCGGCTCGAGGCCATGATGATCGTCGCCGACAAGGACGTGTCGCTGGTGCTGACCGGCACCGGCGACGTGCTGGAGCCGGAAGCCGGCGTGATCGGCATCGGCTCGGGCGGCAATTACGCGCTCGCCGCCGCGCGGGCGCTGCTGGACACCGATCTCGACGCCGAGGCGATCGCCCGCAAGGCGATGGAGATCGCCGCCGACATCTGCGTCTACACCAACGAGAACGTCACGATCGAGACGCTGAGCGCCGCATGACGCTTCTTCTACTCCCTCTCTCTCGTGGGTGGAGGGCTGAGCGCCGAAGGCGGCGAGGCGGGTGAGGGGTCAGCACTCCGAACCCCTCGATAAGACCTCACCCGGCTTCCCGCGTCGCGCGGAGCCACCCTCTCCCACAGGGAGAGGAAAGAAGAAGCACCGCATCGCTGATGACCGACTTCTCACCCCGCGAGATCGTCTCCGAGCTCGACCGCTACATCGTCGGCCAGGACGACGCCAAGCGCGCCGTCGCCATCGCGCTGCGCAACCGCTGGCGCCGCCAGCAGCTCGACCGACGAGCTGCGCGAGGAGGTGATGCCCAAGAACATCCTGATGATCGGGCCGACCGGCGTCGGCAAGACCGAGATCTCGCGCCGTCTGGCCAAGCTCGCGCAGGCGCCGTTCCTCAAGGTCGAGGCGACCAAGTTCACCGAGGTCGGCTATGTCGGCCGCGACGTCGAGCAGATCATCCGCGACCTGGTCGAGATCGGCATCGGGCTGGTGCGCGAGCGCAAGCGCAAGGACGTCGCGCCGAGGCCGAGGCCGCCGCCGAGGAGCGCGTGCTCGACGCGCTGGTCGGCGCGACTGCCAGCGCCGCGACGCGCGAGTGCTTCCGCAAGAAGCTGCGCGCCGGCGAGCTCGACGACAAGGAGATCGAGATCGAGGTGCAAGCGACGCAGGCCGGCGATGCCGACGTTCGAAATCCCCGGCATGCCCGGCGCGCAGATGGGCATGATCATCGATCGGCGACATGCTTCGGCAAGGCATTGGCGGCGGACGCGCCAAGACGCGCCGCATCACGGTGAAGGACGCCACGAGCCGCTGCTCGCCGAGGAAGCCGACAAGCTGCTCGACCAGGAGCAGCTCGTGCAGGAGGCGATCCGCGTCGTCGAGAACAACGGCATCGTCTTCCTCGACGAGATCGACAAGATCTGCGCGCGCGACGGGCGCCGCGGCGGCGGCGACGTGTCGCGCGAAGGCGTGCAGCGCGACCTGCTGCCGCTGATCGAGGGCACCACCGTCTCGACCAAGCACGGCGCCGGTGAAGACCGACCACATCCTGTTCATCGCGTCGGGCGCCTTCCATGTCGCCAAGCCCTCCGACCTGCTGCCCGAACTGCAGGGCCGGCTGCCGATCCGCGTCGAGCTGCAGGCGCTGACGCGCGACGATTTCGCGCCGCATCCTCACCGAGACCGAAGCCGAGCCTGATCAAGCAATATGTGGCGCTGCTGGCGACCGAGGGCGTGACCCTGCATTTCACCGACGACGCGATCGACGCGATCGCCGACGTCGCCGTCGAGGTGAACGCGCAGCGTCGAGAACATCGGCGCGCGGCGCCTGCAGACGGTGATGGAGCGCGTGCTCGACGAGATCTCGCTTCACGGCGCCGGACCGCGCGGGCGAGACCATCACGATCGACGCGGAATTCGTGAAGGTGCATGTCGGCGATCTGGCGAAGAACGCGGATTTGAGCCGGTTTATTTTGTAATAACTCTTCCCACAGCTGTTCCCTCAAAACGGACGGGCTCGAAGTTTACCCCGAGCCCTTCCTTAACGCTTGTTCTTGTTTTGATCTGACGCAGTCGCTACTCCGCAAACATGCTGCGCAAGGTCCCGAGGACGTTTTTCATCGCCGCATCATCGATGGTGCCGAGCCGGCGCAGGAGCCGGGTCTTATCGATCGTGCGGATTTGTTCGAGCAGGATGCGGTTGGCCTTTTTGTTGAATTCGACATCGATACGATAAGGCGCCGGAAAGCTTCCCGTTGTCATCGGCGCAGCAATAAGAGTTTCGAGATCGCCGTTGATTTCCGACGGCGACACCACGAGACACGGCCTCGTCTTCTGGATTTCCCGCCCCTCGGTCGGGTCGAGGCGGACCAGCCAGACTTCGCCCCGGCTCACCATTCCAGATCTTCATCGCCTTTATTGGGAAACTCCGGCCACACCAACCCGGCATCGCCGGCTGCCCGCAACCGCTTGCTCGCCTCCGCCCAGCCAGCGCGGGGATGAGGTTTATCGATCGGCGTGATGACGAGCTTGCCCTTCTTCACTTTCATGTCGACGGCATCGTTGGCGCTCAGACCAAGTTTCCGCCAGCACGGGCTTGGGGATGATGACGCCCTGGGAATTGCCCATCTTGCGGATCGCGGTTTTCACGGTGGATGTCCTTTGTTGCCACAAAGTTAGAACGGCGGACGACTTTGGTCAAACTCCGCCGCCGGATGGCGCCTCACACCGATGTGATGCGGGATGACCCGGCGGCGGCTGTCTGCCTCCGCTGGTTGCCGTTAAGGTCCGCGCCCGCGAACCCATCATCTGTCCGGAGCATTCCCCATGCCGCAACGCATCGACCGCGGCCGCCGCGGACTGTCTGCAGATCGGCGCCGCGACCCTGCTCGCCGCCTCGATGCCGGCCGGCCTTCGCGCAGCCGGCCGCCGGCAAACTCAAGATCGGCGTCATCGGCGCGGGCCATATCGGCGGCACGCATCGGCGGCCTCTGGGTCAAGGCCGGCCACCCGGTGCTGTTCTCCTCGCGTCATCCGGAGGAGCTCAAGCCGCTGGTCGACAGCCTCGGCCCGCTCGCCAAGGCCGGCACCGTCGGCGACGCGCTCGACTTCGGCGACGTCATCCTGATCGCCGTGCCGTACAAGGCGATTCCGGAGATCGCCAAGGAGTACGGGCCGAAGTTCGCCGGCAAGGTCGTGATCGACCCCGACAACGCGGTCGCGCGGCGCGACGGCGAGGAACTGCTGAAGGAGACCAAGGAAAAGGGCATCGGCAACACCACCGCCTCCTATCTCAAGGGCGCGCATGTCGTGCGCGCGTTCAACTCGATGAGCTCCACCTTCTTCGCCAAGGAGGCGCACCGCGCCGGCGACCCGATGGCGATCCCGATCGCCGGCGACGACGCGCACGCGGTCGAGATCGCGTCGCAGCTCGTGCGCGACGCCGGCTTCGAGCCGGTCGCGGTGCCGCTCGCGCGCGCCCAGGAGTTCGCCCAGGGCGGGCCGATCTACGGCCAGCAGCTCACCGCCAAGGAACTGCGCCAGCGCTTCGGCCTCGCGCAATGACGGAGTGCCGTCTGCGGACGCCGCCGCGGCAAGCTCCGTCGGTCCCGTTCACCGGTTGCTGCGCCGGCTGATCGACGTCACGCCGGCCGAGCTGCCGGCGCTCGGCTGGTGCTGGCTCTACATCTTCTCGGTGCTGGCGTCCTACTACATCCTGCGGCCGATCCGCGACCAGATGGGCGTCGCCGGCGGCGTGAACAACCTGCCGTGGCTGTTCACCGGCACGCTCGATCGTCATGCTGGTGCTGAACGTGCCGTTCTCGGCGCTGGTGAAGACGCTGCCGCGGCGGCGAGTTCATCCCGCTGACCTATCGCTTCTTCGCCGCCACCATCCTGGCGTTCGGCGCGGCGCTGCACTTCGCGACGCCGGAGCAGGCGGTGTGGATCGGCCGCTTCTTCTTCATCTGGACGTCGGTGTTCAATCTGTTCGTGGTCTCGATCTTCTGGGCGATGGTGGTCGACATCTTCAGCTCCGAGCAGGGCAAGCGGCTGTTCGGCTTCATCGCCGCCGGCGCGACGATCGGCGCGATCGTCGGCTCGAGCGTGACCGCCTCGCTCGCGCAGCTGCGTCTCGCCGCCGTTCCTGCTGCTCGGGCGCCGCGGCGCTGCTCGAGGTCGCGATCTGGTGCGTGCGGCGGCTGTCGCGCCTGTCGGCGACGATGAGCGACCGGCCGCATCCGGAGCGCGACGAGGTTCCGATCGGCGGCAAGGTGCTGGCCGGGCTTCGTCACAGACGCTGCGCTCGCCCTACCTGCTCAACACCGCGCATCTTCCTGCTGCTCTACGCGGTGACCTCGACGCTGCTCTATTTCAACCAGGCGAGCATCGTGTCGCGGCAGCTTCACCAGCCGCGGCGCGCAGACCACCTTCTTCGCCACCATCGATCTGATCGTCAACGTGCTGACGCTGGTCGATCCAGATCTTCCTCACCGGCCGCATCGTGCGCTGGCTCGGCGTCGGCATGGCGCTCGCGCTGCTGCCGGCGCTGAGCATGCTGGGCTTCGGCGTGCTCGCCGTGCTGCCGACGCTGGCCGCGGTGGTGTCGTTCCAGGTGCTGCGGCGCGCCGGCAACTTCGCGCTGACGCGGCCGGCGCGCGAGGTGCTGTTCACGGTGGTGCCGCGCGAGGACCGCTACAAGGCGAAGAGCTTCATCGACACCGCGGTCTATCGCACCGGCGACCAGGTCGGCGCGTGGTCCTATGCGCTGATCGGCGGCCTCGGCCTGGGCCTCACGGAGGCGGCGATCGTCGCGGTGGTGCTGTCGGCGCTGTGGCTCGTCAACAGCCTCTGGCTCGGCAAGCGGCAGGAGGCCTTGGCCGCCGAGCAAGAGGCCGAGGACGAGGTGAATGGCCCGGTGCGGCCGGCACTGGCGTGATCGACATCAGCCGTCGCCGGATTGAAAATGAATTATCGCGCCGAATCCTGACCCCCTCCCTGTCCCTCCCCCTTTCAGGTGGAGGGGACTGGAGGCGAGGCCCGCGCGCCTCTCGCATGTCATGGGAAGGGCGCGGATTGAGGGCGTGGTCCGGCGGCTTGCGCCGGTCTGCTCCCTCCCCTGAAAGGGGAGGGCCGGGGAGGGGGTCATCGTCACCCATTCTCAAACGGACTCTAAGATCCGAGCACTGCCGCCATCTTCTCGCGCATTGCCGCGTCGGGCAGGCGCCCGCGGCCGGCGCCGAGATTGTCGCGCATGTGCCCGGGATCGCCGGTGCCGGGGATGACGGCGGTGACACCCGGGTTGCCGAGCAGGAACTTCAGGAAGAACTGGCCCCAGGTCGCGGCGTCGATATCCTTCGCCCACTCGGGCAGCGCCTTGCCCTTCACGGCGCGGAACAAGGAATTGCGCCCGAACGGCAGCGCCGTCAGCACCGCGGCCCCCGCGTCCGCGGCCGCCGGGATGACGCGCTTTTCCGCCTCGCGGTTGTCCATCGAATAATCCACCTGCACGACGTCCGGCTTCTCGCGGCGGATGATCGCGACCATGGCGTCGTAGTCGGTGTCGTCCGTGCTGGTGATGCCGACATAGCGGCAGCGCCCGGCCGCCTTCCAGTCGCGGACCTGGGCGAGGCTCTGGTTGGCGCGCGAAACGTTATGGAGCTGGAGCAGGTCGACCTTCGCGGTGCGCAGGCGCGCAAGCGAGCGAGCGAATTCCTCCTCGCTCGCCTTGGCCGTCCGCACCTCGATCTTGGTCGCCAGAAAGATGCGTTCGCGCGCGCCGAGCTGCTGGAGGATGTTGCCGATCACGCTCTCGGCGTCGCCGTAGACCGACGCGGTGTCGATAAGCTTGGCGCCGCCCGCCGCCAGCGCCTCGACCACGCCCGTGAGCGCCTCCCGCTTGGCGGCATCGGCGGTGAAATTCACCGCCGTGCCGAGGCCGATCACCGGGAGCTGCTCGCCGGAATGGGGAATCGGCCGCGTCAGGAGCGCGCGTCGGCCTGCGCTCCGGCCGCCGACCATGTCGCGGGCACAAGGAAAGCCGCGCCCAGCCCGGCAGCGGCGTGCAGCACGGCGCGTCGCGACACCGCAGCGCCGAGAATCGAACCGGAACGAACGTCCATGGCGGTCTCCTGTTGGTCTCGGACGAGGCAACGCCCGGGGCTCGTTCGGCGTTCGCGCAGGATAGGACACCGCGACATGATCGCAGACCGCCGGGGGATTGCTTCGCCCTTCCGACTACGCGTTGCGCCGCCGGCGCAGCCGGACATACAGCGCGCCCTCGCCGCCATGGCCGATGCCGGCGGACTCGAAACCCACCACCATTGTGCGGAATTCCGGCAGCCGCAGCCATTGCGGCACCAGCCGGCGCAGCACGCCGCGTTCGCGATACGGGTCGTCGTCGGTCCGCAGGCCCTTGCCGGTGATCACCAGCACCATGCGGGCGTCGTCGGCATGCGCGCGCCGGAGGAAATGCGCCAGGGCATCGTGGGCCTCGTGCTGGGTCATGCCGTGGAGGTCGAGACGCCGTTCGATCGGCTCGCTGCCGCGGCCGATGCGCTGGCGCAGCCGCCTGCCGAGCGGCGCCAGCGGCGGCGGCGAAGGCGAGCCGGACGGCGCCTTGGGCTTCGCGGTGCCGCCAGCGGGCGCGGGAGGCGGAGGCGCCTGGTGCATGACCGCGCTCGCCGGGTGCCGTTTCTCCGGCGTCGCCATGTCGAGGGGCGGCTTGGATTTCAGCGGCTTGACCGAACGTGCGACCTCGACCCACAGCTTGCGCTCGTCGTCGCGCAGGCGACGGGGGCGCCGCCGCCGCGCCTCGCCGTCCGTCATCACCAGAACCATCCCCCGCGCACGCGGCGCTTGGCGCGATGCGAGCGATGGCGCGAGGTTTTGGACGCCTTGCCGGCCTTTGGCTTCGTGGCCGCCTGTTCGGCTTTCGCCTTCGCTTCAGCCTCTGCCTTCGCTTTGGCCTCGGCATCCGCTTTTGCCTTCGCTTCGGCCTCCATTTTCGCCTTGGCCTCGGCTTCTGCTTTGGCTTCGGCCTGCGCGCGCGCTTCGTAGTCGGCCTTGATCGGCGGCAGCGGCGCCTCGCGCCATGACGCCAGCGGGTCGATGTCGCGCGGCACCAGCATCACGAAGCGTCCGGAATGACGGATGCGGCCGGCGAGCTTGCCGGCCTCATCGCCGGCGCCGAAATAGATGTCGGCGCGCGCCGGCCCGACGATCGCCGAGCCGGTGTCCTGCGCCACCATCAGCCGGCGAAATTTTTCCGTCGGCGCGACGCCGTAGCCGGGCAGCTCCGAATCCAGCCAGAACGGCAGCCCGTAAGGGTGCAGCGCCGTGTCGATCGCGATCGAGCGCCCGGCGGTGAGCGGGATGCCTTGGCCGCCGACGGCCTCCTGATTGTCGGCCAGTTGCGCGACACGGAAGAACACAAAGGACTTGTTCTCGCGCCGCAGCTCCCGGGCCTTGTCGGGGTCGGCCGCCATGAAGGCGCGGATGCGCTCCATCGACATGGTGTCACGGGTCGCCCAGCCGCGCTCGATCATGATGCGGCCGACCGGCGTATAGGGATGGCCGTTGTGGCCGTCATAATTGACGCGGATGAACGTGCCATCCGCGAGGCGCACCCGCGCCGAGCCCTGGATCTGCACGAAGAACGCGTCGGCCGGGTCCCTGACCCAGCAGATTTCCAGCGCCTTGCCGTCGAGGATGCCGAGCTCGATCTGCTCGCGGTTATAATACGGCACCGGCTTGCCGTCGACGATGCGGACGGCGCGGCCTTTGTTGGGAAACGGGATGCGGCGGCCCTTGTTGGCAAAACGGGCCTTGCGGATCTGCTTCTCCGGCACGAGGTCGGGCGGGCGCAGATACATCGGCGTGGCGAATTCCGAGCTCGGCGTGCGCGAGCCGTCGACGATCGGCTCGTAATAGCCGGTGAGGAAACCCGCGGCATCGCCCAGCTTGACGATGCGGATGGGGCGGAAATTCTCCTCGAAGAAGGCGCGGGCCGCCTCGCGGCCGGGGGCCACGCCTTGCGCGCGGCGGCAGGCGCCTTTCAGCGCGTCCACGAGGACGCGGCGCTCGGCGGCAATGCGCGTCTGGCGCAGCAGCGGCCGGCAGCTCGCCAGGAAGGTCGACAGCGCCGCCGACTGATCGTCCTCGGCCCAGCCTTCGAGCCCGCCAAAGGCGAGCGGCTCAAGACCGACGTCGCCGAGCCGCAGCGGCGAAGGTTCGGCCGCGAGCGCAGGCGATCCGGCAAGGACGGAAAGGGTCAGGACGGCTGCGAGGCTCCAGCCGGCGGGCATTTATCTAACCCGCGCCGTGCTGGCTCATTGGCCGGCTTCGGTCGCCACGAGCTTCCAGTTGGGATCGCGCGACGACAGATCGCGCGCGAAGGTCCACACGTCGGTGACTTCCGTCACCTTCTCGGGCGAGCCGTCGACCACCGCGCCGGTCCGGTCGCGCTTGACCGAGATGATCTGCGAGACGAACCGCACCGTGACCTGCGCGGTGCGCGCGCGCAGCTCCGCGCTCACGAGATCGGCCTTGTCGATCGAGACGAACTTGGTCTCGGCGGTCTGGCCGGCGTCCTCGCGCTCCTTGATGGCGGCGTCGAAGCCGTCATAGACCTCGCGCGACAGCAGGTTCTTGAGGCTCTTGCGGTCGCCTTCGGCAAAGGCCGTCACCACCATCTCATAGGCGGCGCGGCCGCCGGTGAGGAAATGCTTGGCGTCGAAGGCCGGATCCTGGGCCGCGATGGCTTCGAGGCCCAGCGCGACCGGCGAGCCCGCCTCCGCGACGCCGGCCCAGCGCTCGGGCGCCGCCGGCGTGTCGTCATCGGCCGGCTTAGCCGTGGCCTCGGCGGTCCGGGTCGGCAGGGGAACGACCTTGTCGCTCGCGGACACGGGGCGGATCGCGTCGCGTGCGGAATAAGGATTGGTCGGCGGGCGCTCCCGTCCGGTGCGCTGGCCCAATACGCTGCGCAGCCGCAGGAAAATGAATACCGCGAGCGCCAGGAAAATGATGGTGTAGATGTCGAACACGTCTCGGTTGCTCTCGGCAGCGGTCGACGGGGATCGGTGAGCGACCTCAAGCCGGCAGACAAGCCGGCTTTCCATTCGCTCATGTAGGTACGCCGCCGGGTCGTTCCAGAGGCATAGGGCGCCGCCCGCACGGCGAAACGTTCCACGCCTCAACATAGACGATCCAAATGGCGGCGCCAACATGGCGTCCGGACGCAGGCGGAAGGTTCTTTTCCCGGCGCAAGCCGAATTCCGGTGTCGGCGCCGCAATCCGCGATCCGCGATCTTTCGATGCCGCGGGTTACGCCTTGACAGCCGACGACCTGTGCTTGTGACACCCGCGGGGCTGTGTTAGCCACACGCGCGAAAACGGCGCCGGGGGGCGCTGCATCGGGAGGATACGTCATGGCGACCGCGCCCACGACAAACGGCACCAACGGCGGCAGCAACGGCAATGGCGGGCAAGTGCCCGAGAAGCAGCCGCAGCTCAACGTGCATGGCGCAGTACGTCAAGGACTTCTCGTTCGAGAATCCGAACGCGCCGAAGTCGCTCGCAGCCGACGCAGGCCCAGCCGACGATCAACATCCAGATCAACGTCACCGCCAAGCCGCTCGCCGACGACCGACATGGAGGTCGAGCTCAAGATGGAAGGCAAGGCGGAGACGCCGGGCACGCTGCTGTTCAGCTTCGACCTGACCTATGCGGGCGTCTTCCGCCTGCAGAACATCCCGCAGGACGAAGATGCAGCCGGTCATCATGATCGAGTGCCCGCGACTGCTGTTCCCGTTCGCGCGCGAGATCATCGCCAACGCGGTGCGCAATGGCGGCTATCCCGCCGCTGCTGCATCGACCCGATCGATTTCGTCGGCGCTCTATCGCCAGCGTCTCGCCCAGGAGCAGGGGCTGGCGGCCCAGCCGCCGGCGACGGCCTGAGCGCCGTCCTGAGCTGATCACGGGAACTCCGCTCGTCGACCGCGCAAGCGGGACCATCTGCAAGGGTTATGGATTCCCGCTTTCGCGGGATGAGCGGCGGCGGCCGCAACGCAGGCGGAACACTGAAAGCCGTCGTCACGCGGCGAGGTAGTCCCGCCAGATCGGCTTGTCGCCGAGCGTGGCGACGAATGCAGGTGCGCGGCGACATCCGCCTCGGTGACGCGCGGCGTCAGCGGCACCGAGCGCACCCGGATAACGATGTCATGGCCGCCGGCCGAGGCGAAGCCGCCCACTGTCTCGATGAGGCCGAGCTGCGCCTGGCGGGCGCCGATCAGCTCGATATAGACCTCGGCCAGCAGCTCGGCGTCGAGCAGCGCGCCATGCTTGGTGCGGCGCGAGTTGTCGATGCCGTAGCGCGCGCACAGGTCGTCGAGCCGGTTGGGACCGTCCGGATGCTTGCGGCGCGCCAGCATCAGGGTATCGACGAGCCGCTCGCGCGCCACCAGCATGACCCCGCAGCGCTCGAGCTCGGCGTTGATGAAGCCGAGGTCGAACGTCGCATTGTGGATGATCAGCGGCGCGTCGCCGATGAAGGCGACGAAATCCTCGCATCACCTCGGCAAAGCACGGATTGTCTTTCAGGAACTCGGCCGACAGGCCGTGGACCGCGAAGGCCTCGGCCGGCACGTCGCGCTCGGGATTGAGGTAGCGGTGGAAGGTCTGTCCGGTCGGGAAGCGGTTGAACAGCTCGACGCAGCCGATCTCGACCAGCCGATGGCCCTGATAGGGGTCGAGGCCGGTGGTCTCGGTATCGAGGACGATCTCGCGCATGAGGCGGCTATCTGGCCTGATCTCGCCGGTTGGCGAAACGAGCCCGCAGGATAGCCCGGACCTGGTGCCCTGGCGGAATCGAAGCCTTGCGCGCTGTCCACCACGAAATCGCGCGCGGGCGCGCTTGTCGGCATCCGGCATCTGCCGGGCGAGGATGCGCATCGAGCTTCTCCGGCGTCATGCCGGGCCGCGCCAGCACGCGCGCGCGCTGCACGTCCTGCGGCGCCGTGACCACGACGACCGCATCGACGCGGGCCTCGCCGCCGGTCTCGAACAGCAGCGGGACGTCGAGCACCACCACGGGGGCGCCGGCTGCCTTATGCTGCGCAAGAAATTCCCGCTCTGCCGCGCGTACCAGCGGATGGACGATCGCCTCCAGCCGCTTGATGCGCCGCGGCATCGTCCAGGACGCGGGCAGCGAGCGTCGCGCGGTTCGACCGTGCCGCTGCGGTCGTGCCGGGAAAGGCCGCCTCGATCAGCGGCACGGCGGCGCCTTCGTAGAGACGGTGCACGGCGGCGTCGGCGTCGTGGACCGGCACGCCGGCCTCGGCGAACAGGCCCGCCGTCACCGACTTGCCCATCCCGATCGAGCCGGTGAGGCCGAGGATCACCATCTCATCCGCTCGTCGCCCGGATATCGATCTCCAGAAGCGCGCGCAGCTCCGGCGTGACCTGCGGCGTGACGCCGAACCAGCGGGCGAAGCCCGGCACGCGCCTGGTGCAGCAGCATGCCGAGGCCGTCGACGGTCCGGTGGCCGCGCGCCCTGGCGGCCTTCAGCAATTCGGTTTCGAGCGGCACATAGACGATGTCGTAGACGATCGCGGTGGGCTTGAGCGCGGCGAGGTCGAGATCGAGCGGCGGATGGCCGATCATGCCGAGCGAGGTGGTGTTGACCAGGAGGTCGGCGTCGGCGAGCAGCGCCGGCAGGCCGCCGAAATCATGGGCCGAGGCGGCAGCGCCGAAATGGCCGGCCAGCGCCTCGGCCCGCTCGCGGCTGCGGTTGACGACCTGCGACGGCGCCCAGCCCGCTGGAGCAGCGCATGGACGATGGCGCGGGCCGCGCCGCCGGCGCCGAGCACCACGGCGCGATCCGCCGCCTTTGTCCCAACCGGGCAGGCTCGCATCGAGATGGGCGAGGAAGCCATAGGCATCGGTGTTGCCGCCGACCAGATCATCGCCCTCGTACCAGACGGTGTTGACGGCGCCGATCGCTTCGGCGGCGGCGTCGCGGCGCGCGACGATGCCGAACGCCGCCTCCTTGTGCGGCACGGTGACGTTGCAGCCGACATAGCCGTGCTGGCGCAGCCGGCCCAGGAAGGCGGGATAATCGGCCGGCGCGACGTCGGCGAGTTCATAGGCGCCGTCGATCCCGAGCGTCCGGAGCCAGTAGCCGTGCAGCATCGGCGAGCGCGAATGCGCGATCCGGTGGCCGGTGACGCAGGCCTTCGGGATGGTCATGCCAGCAGCCCTTCGCGGCGCAAAGTTTCGAGAACGCCAGAAGGGGAAGGCCGAGGATCGTGAAATGATCGCCCTCGATTTTCTCGAATAGATGAATCCCGATTCCTTCCAACTGATAGCCGCCCACGCTTGTCAGCACGTTCGGACCTGCAGCATCGAGATAACGCTCGACGAAATCGTCGGATACATTCCGCATAGTGAGCGTGGCGTTCGACACAAGCCTCGCGATTTCCTGCCGTTCCTGCAAACCGAGCGGCACCGGAATGAAGCGTATGCGGCACGCCCCCGTAACGTTTGCAGTTGAACGCGTGCCGCCTGCCGATCCACCGGCTTGCTGAAGCGCTGCGTGCCGAACGCAAGGGTCTGGTCGGCGCCGAGCACCACGCGGTTCGGGCCTGCCGCACGGATACCGTCCGCGCTTTTTCGCGTCGCGAGCAGCATCGCGACCTCGCCGGGCTCGACCGAAGGCGCGGACTGCCTCGATCGCCCGCTCGTCGATATCGGCCGGCCGGACCTCGACCGGGATGCCCGCTGCTTCAAGCAGGGTTCGGCGAACCGCACTTTTCGACGCCAGCACGAGCGGATGGGGATCGAGCCATAATCCCATGGCGATGAATCCGATCAGGCGACAGATTGCCGGCGGCGCTCGGCGAGCAGCGCGATCACCGCCGCAGCCGTCTCCTCGATGGAGCGGCGCGTCACGTCGATCAGCGGCCAGTTATACTTGGCGCAAAGCCGGCGCGAGAAGGCGATCTCCTCGGCCACCGCCTGGCGGTCGACATAGGCATCGCCGTCCCGAGCCGCGCGCAGGCCGAGCAGGCGGTTCTGGCGGATCTGGACGATGCGTTCCGGGCTGGCATAAAGCCCGACCACGAGCGGGCGGGTCAGCCGCTCGACCGCCGGCGGCAACGGCACGCCGGGCACCAGCGGGCACATTGGCGGTCTTGACGCCGCGGTTGGCGAGATAGATCGAGGTCGGGCGTCTTGGAGGTCCGCGAGACCCCGACGAGAACCACATCGGCGCCTTCAAGCTCCTCGGTATACTGCCCGTCGTCGTGCAGCATGGTGTAGTTCAGCGCGTCGATGCGCTTGAAATACTCGGCATTGAGCATGTGCTGGGCGCCGACCCGGGGCGTCGTTTCGGCACCGAGATAGGACTGCAACGAGGCCGAGCACCGGCCCGAGGATCGATGAGGTAGGGCAGGCCGAATTCCGGCACTTGCTCTCGAGCCGGCCGGTAAGCTCCAGGTCGAGCAGCGTATAGAGCACGATGCCCGGCGCGGTCTCGATCTCGCTCAGCACCCGGTCGAGCTGCTTCTGGGTCCGCACCAGCGGGTAGATGTGCTCGATCGGCGAGACGTTGGCGTATTGCGCCGCAGCCGCCCGTGCGACCGTGATCAGCGTCTCGCCGGTCGCGTCGGAGACGAGATGGAGATGGAAATAGCTGGTCTTGCGGTGAGCCATCGGGCGGTGGATGGATGTGTATGGCTGGGGAGAAGGCCATGCCTTTCCGGCGGGCGCAAGCCGGAGCGCGCGCGCCGGCCGGATTCCATCCACACCGGCGCCATCCGGGACAGCGTTCGGACGCTGTGGAAACGAATCGGGACGAATGTCCGGTGCATCGCCGGCGCACGGCGTTCGGGCAGATACGATCGTCGACTCAGCCGCTTGGCGGATCGGATGGCACGAACGGGATAATGGGAATTATGGGGACGGTTATCGTCAAGATGGGGATGGCAGACTCGAACCCGGTCATGAGTCCAATCCACCGTCTAAGAGTTCTAAACAGATAGAATCTAGATTAGTTATTTATTAAGGAAGGGCCGGGATCGCAGGCGGCCGAACTTCGATAACGCTCAGCCGATGGAGCGGTTCCGGCATCGGGCCATGTGCGAAGCCTCGCGGCGATAGCGAATAGCCGCTGTCAGGTGGCGGCATTCGTGCCGATGGAGACGACGCAACCATGATGTATCTCTGGCTCAAGGCGTTCCACATCATCGCGGTCATCGCCTGGATGGCCGGGATGCTCTATCTGCCGCGGCTGTTCGTCTATCACTGCGAGGCCGCGCCGGGATCGCCGCAGTCCGAGACCTTCAAGGTGATGGAGCGGCGCCTGCTGCAGGCGATCATCAATCCGGCGATGATCGCGACCTGGGTGCTCGGTCTGTGGCTCGCCTGGGGTGGAACCTGGTGGCCGGCGCACTGGCTGCACGCCAAGATCGCCCTGGTTGTCGCGATGTCGGCTGTGCACGGCGTCTTCGCGCGCTGGGTCAAGGATTTCGCCGCCGACCGCAACACCCGCTCGGCAGAGTTTCTACCGCGTCGTCAACGAGGTTCCGACGGTGCTGATGATCCGCATCGTCATTCTGGTGGTGGTCAAGCCGTTCTGATTAACGGGCGGTCCTGTGGCCGGGCCGACGCGAACGGCGTCCGGTGGCGTGACGTCCGGCCTCTTGCGTCGGCCGCCGTCTTCCCGTATGTTACTCACATCCCCAGAACGCAGGCGGATGCGTGCGAGGGCCTGGTCTTGTATGACCGGCCGGCGCATCGGGTCGAAGAAGCTCCCCGCTTCGTCAAAGCCCAAGACCTGCGATCTCCCCTCTCTCTACCCAACCCGCGTCAGACCATTTCAGCGCGACGCCGGTTACCGCCCAAGGACTGCCCCGCATGCGGGAAATGAAACTCCAGGACCTCAAGTCCAAATCTCCCGCCGAACTGCTTGAGCTTCGCCGAAGAGCACGAGGTCGAGAACGCCTCGACCATGCGCAAGCAGGAGCTGATGTTCGCGATCCTCAAGCAGCTCGCGACGAAAGAAATCGACATCATCGGCGAAGGCGTCGTCGAGGTGCTCTCCGACGGCTTCGGCTTCCTGCGCTCGCCGGAAGCCAACTACCTGCCGGGCCCGGACGACATCTACGTCTCGCCCTCGCAGATCCGCCGCTTCGGCCTGCGCACCGGCGACACCGTCGACGGCCAGATCCGCTCGCCGAAGGAAGGCGAGCGCTACTTCGCGCTGCTCAAGGTCAACACGATCAATTTCGAGGACCCCGAGAAGGCGCGCCACAAGGTCAACTTCGACAACCTGACGCCGCTCTATCCCGACGAGCGGCTCAAGATGGAGCACGAGGATCCGACCAAGAAGGACCTCTCGCCGCGCGTCATCGACATCGTGGCGCCGATCGGCAAGGGCCAGCGCGCGCTGATCGTGTCGCCGCCGCGCACCGGCAAGACCGTGCTGCTGCAGAACATCGCGCACGCCATCACGGCCAATCATCCGGAATGCTTCCTGATCGTGCTGCTGATCGACGAGCGGCCGGAGGAAGTCACCGACATGCAGCGCTCGGTGAAGGGCGAGGTCGTGTCCTCGACCTTCGACGAGCCGGCCTCGCGCCACGTCGCAGGTCGCCGAGATGGTGATCGAGAAGGCCAAGCGCCTGGTCGAGCACGGCCGCGACGTCGTGATCCTGCTCGATTCGATCACGCGCCTCGGCCGCGCCTACAACACCGTGGTGCCGTCATCCGGCAAGGTGCTGACCGGCGGTGTCGACGCCAATGCGCTGCAGCGGCCGAAGCGCTTCTTCGGCGCCGCGCGCAACATCGAGGAAGGCGGCTCGCTCACCATCATCGCGACCGCGCTGATCGACACCGGCAGCCGCATGGACGAAGTGATCTTCGAAGAGTTCAAGGGCACCGGCAACTCCGAGCTCATCCTCGACCGCAAGGTGGCCGACAAGCGCACCTTCCCGGCGATCGACATCACGCGCTCCGGCACCCGCAAGGAAGAGCTGCTCACCGACGCCGGCCGCGCTCAAGAAGATGTACGTGCTGCGCCGCATCCTCAATCCGATGGGCACGATGGACGCGATCGACTTCCTGCTCGACAAGCTGCGCAACACCAAGACCAACGGCGAATTCTTCGACAGCATGAACACCTGACGTCTCCCGATGGGAGAGGTCCGCATCGCGGAGGCGCGATGGCCTGACGACCGCGACGTGGTCGAGTCGCTGTTTCGCGAATACGTCGCGTCGCTGGCCGAAGACATCAGCTTCCAGAACGTCGATGACGAATTGTCGACCCTGCCGGGCAAATATGTCCGGCCGGGCGGCCTCGTGCTGATTGCGTGGCTCGGCGATGACGCCGCCGGCGCGGTCGCGTACCGGATGGTCGAGCCGGGCGTATGCGAGATGAAGCGGCTCTATGTGCGGCCGGCCTTCCGCGGCACGGGGATCGCGCGCGATCTCGCCAATGAGCTGATCGCGCAGGCGCGCAGGGCCGGCTATCGCGTGATGCTGCTCGACACGCTCGAGTTCGATGGCGGCCGCGCGGGAACTGTATCGCGAGCTCGGCTTCGCGCCGGTGGCGCCGTATTACGACAATCCGCTGCCCGGCGCGATGTACATGGCGCTGGATCTCAGCGGATAGGCCGCTGCTCTCTCGGCGGGAGAGCCGGAAATATTGACGTCGGTTACGTATTGGTAACCCATGGCACGCTAGATCAACCTCCGGTCGCAGCGGAGGCTTCAATGATCGCGGTCATTCGTAACGGCATTGCGGTCGTGATGGGCGGTGTGTTTTTCGGGCTCGTGCTGGCAAAGCCCTTCCTGCCGGCAGACATCCGGCCCGTGATAATGCCTTTGGCGACTGTGCTCGGCGGCGCGGGTTTCGCCTTGATACTGCTGATGAACAAGCTGCTGGTCGGCGCCTTTCTTCCAGGCCGGCCGGTCCAGTCCGGCAATGATGGCGAAGTCAGCGTGCCGTCCCGCCCCCCTGTCAGCCGCGTCCGGCTACGGGCTGGCTTGATGATCATGGGTTTTGTGATGATCTATGGCCTGGTCAAGCTGTATGTCTTCGGGAAATCGGCCGGCATGCTGTGACGGCGCCGACGCGGGCCGCGCTATTTGTAAAGCCGGATATCCTTTGCCTTTGACGACAGCGTGAGGCGGTCGAGGCAGGCGCCGGCTTCGCCCGGCGCGCAAGCGCTGACGTCGTTGACCAGGATTGCGCCGAGCTCACCGCACGCGCCTTCGAACTCGAAGGCCTTCACCACCGTCTTGGCGCGGCGCAGCGGCGCGAACTCGATGACGATGCGGCGCTGGACCACCGCCTCGCGGTTGAACAGCGCAAGGTCGAGCTTGAGGCTCTCAAGGGCTTCGCCCTTGTTGTCGACGACGAAGGTCATGCGGCAGCGGCTCTGCAGGCTGTCGGCGTTGTTGAGCTCGATGTGGATGGCATCCTCTGGCGCCGCAGAAGCCGGCGCGGCGAGCAGCAGGGCGGTGACTGCAAGTCCCAGGCAATGACGCATCGTGGTCCTCGTGGTGGTCGCGGTGGCGATGTGAGGCTTGCGACGCGTGGCGGGCCGGCTGAAGCGTCGGCCGCAAGGTGCCGAGTGCCCGCGCGGACGTCAAGCGGCCGCAGTCAACGCCGTAGCGAGCAGCGCCGGATCGGTGACAGGCAGCGAGCAGGTCGCGCCGATGCAGACGAAGGCTGCGCCTTCGGGCGCCGCGGCGATCTTGTCGCGTGCCGGATGCGATGGTGCGAGGGCATCCGCGGAAGGCGCCCGCAGCACGGTGCGGATCGCCGGCGGAAGCTTCAGCGCCACCACTAGCAGCGCATCGGCGCGCGGCCCGGTGCCGGTGACCACGATCTCGGCAAGGCGCAGCCGCACGTCGAGCGCGTTGAGCAGCGCGGTATGCGCCATGACGTTGGCTGCCGCCGCCGGCAGCAGGCCGTCGAACAGGCGATCGGCGCGCGCACGCCAGGCATCGTCGCCGGTCAGCGCGGCGAGCCGCATCAGGTTCTGCGCGATGACGGCGTTGTGGTTCGGCGTGGCGTCGTCCCAGGTGGCGTTGGGGCGCAGCACCAAGCCCTCGGCGTCGTCGGCGGTGAGGAAATAGCCGCCGGTCTCCGGGTTGTCGTAATGGCGGTCGAGCGCGCGCTGCCACGCCAGCGCCTGGCCCAGATAGGCCGGCTCGCCGGTGACCTCATGCAGAGCGATCGCCGCCCTGGTCATGCCGGCGAAGTCCGACGCCAGGCCCGGATAGACCAGCCGGCCGTCGCGCCAGCTATGGCCGAGCCGGTCGCCGCGCACCATGGTGTCCGCGATGAAGCCGAAGGAGCGGCGCGCCATCGCGATCCAGCCGGGCTCGTCCAGCAGCACGCCGGCCTCCGCCAGCGCCGCGATCATCAGGCCGTTCCAGTCCGCCAAGACCTTGTCGTCGAGTCCCGGGCGGACACGTCCGGCGCGCGTCGCCAGCAGTTTTTCCCGCAGCGGGTGAAGCCTGTCCTCGTCGGTTTTGCTGCGGATCATGCTGCGCGGTAAGCCGTTGAGACGGTTGAGGATGTTGTGGCCCTCGAAGTTCCCCCCCGCGGTCACGTCGTAATGCTCGGCGAAGAAGTCCGTATCCTCCGCATCGAGCGCCCCTCGCACCTCATCCAGCGACCAGACATAGAATTTGCCCTCCTCGCCCTCCGAGTCGGCATCCAGCGAGGCGGAGAACGCGCCCTCCGGCCGCGTCATCTCGCGGGCGAGCCACGCGACGGTCTCGCGGGCGCGCCGGCGAAACAGCGTAACGCCGGGGCGGCCGTCGGCGGGCGAAGCGGCGGCGCTGCTGGCACGGCTGTCGGCCAGCGCCAGCAAGCTCAGGAGCTGGGCGTTGTCGTAGAGCATCTTCTCGAAATGCGGCACCAGCCAGCGATCGTCGACGGAGTAGCGCGAGAAGCCGCCGCCGAGGTGGTCGTAGATGCCGCCTTCGCAGATGCGGTCCAGCGTCAGCTCCACGGCGGCGAAATAGCGTTCGTCGCCAGTGCGCAAGCCGGCGCGCCACAGCAGCTCGAATACCGCGGCCTGTGGAAATTTCGGCGCGCCGCGCATGCCGCCATTGGCCGGATCGATGATGTTGCTGATGCGCCGCGCGACGTCGTCGAGCTCGGCGATGCCGATCGTCACCCGGCCCTCCGGCCGCGCCACCTCGCCGAGCCGCTTCATCAGCGAGGCACTGTTGCCGGCGATGCGGTCCGGCTCCTCGCGGAACATCCGCGACACCTCGCGCAGCACCGCCGTGAAGGCCGGCCGGCCGTAGCGCGAGTCCTTCGGGAAATAGGTGCCGCCCCATACCGGCTTGCCGTCCGGCGTCAGGAACATGGTCAGCGGCCAGCCGCCCTGCTCGCCGATATATTGCAGCGCCGCCATATAAATCTGGTCGATGTCCGGGCGTTCCTCGCGGTCCACCTTGATGTTGACGAACAGCTCGTTCATCACCGCCGCGGTCGCCGCATCCTCGAAGCTCTCGTGCGCCATCACGTGGCACCAGTGGCAGGCGGCATAGCCGACCGAGAGCAGGATCGGCCGGCCCGAGCGCTGCGCCTCGGCCAGCGCCTCCGGCCCCCATGGCCACCAGTCCACCGGATTGTGCTTGTGCTGCAGCAGGTAGGGCGAGGCCTCGCGGGCGAGGCGGTTCTCGTGGGTCGAATCGTGGGGCGCTGACATCGCGGCAAACTAGCCCGGTTGCCGCGCGAGGGGAATCCGGCGGCCGTGATCGAGGCGGAAGCCTCACCCGTGTCGCTGGGCCCGGCACCTTGTCCCGCAAGGAGAGGGATGCGGAACAGGAGGCACGGTCGATCCATCTCGCGCGCCGGAACGGACCGCGCGGCGACCAGGTCCCGCACCTGCGCGAGCGCCGCGTGATGGCCCTTGCGCCGGTCGCCCTTGCGGGCCGGCGTCATGAGCGCGCCAGCTCGGCCAGGATCGCTTGCCGCTCCTCCTCCTTGGCGGACCTGATGAGCGTGCCGGTGTATCGGGTCAGCCAGGGGAGGAACACCATCGCGGCGACCTGCTTGCAGCATCGAAGGCGCCAGCTCGGCGAGATCGAGCCGCCCGGCGGCGACGATGTCGGGGAGGTCAGTGTTCACCGAAGCCATGTCCGGTTGCGTCATCGGCCCTGCCCATCACCGCTATCTTTCCTAGAACAGAATGGGCTTAACACTACTGTTCGTTCGTGGACCGCGCAATGGCGATCGGAACAATCCGTTCCATGGATGCCTTTGCCGCGAAGCTCAGACAGCGTGCGCGTGAACTCAAGATTTCAGACAGCGAGGCGGCACGCCGCATCGGCTTGAGCGAGCGGCGATATTCCCACTATGTCAACGGCAAGCGTGAGCCGGACTTGGCCACTATTGTCCGCATCGCCGAAATCCTGGAGACCACGCCAAGCGCGCTGCTCGGCTTTGGTGCGGGCAAGCGCGACCGGGAAAAACGCGCCATTCTGAAGACACGTCTCACCGCGGCCGCTAACGCCATGAACGACCGCGACTTTGAGCTGTTGGTCGTCGAGGCGGAAGCCATCGCGTCGCATGTTGGCTCGGGCCGCTAGCTAGCCGACGGGCTCCGGGTCGAACGCAACCCCTGCGGCTCCAGCCTATTCTCTCCGCTTGAGGGAGGGTGGCCGCACAGCGGTCGGGTGTTACTTTCATCTGGGCATGACGGCGCTTTCGCGAGTGCTTGGAGGATTCTGGCAGAAGCTGAGGCGAAAGTGCCGCTTATAGAAGTGAATAAAGAATCATATCATGAAGAATAACGATACGATTTTCGCGCTTTCTTCCGGGCGCCCACCAGCGGCGATCGCTGTCATCAGGATTTCCGGCCCGAGGACTCGATTCGGACTCGAAATGCTTGTGCATCGGGTTCCGGAGCCGCGTCAGGCTACCTTTGGGCGAATAAAAGACCCTGCCGGTGACGAAACGATCGACGATGCCCTTGTGCTGTGGTTTCCGGGTCCCAAGAGTGAAACCGGGGAGGACCTTGCGGAGCTGCAACTCCATGGCGGGCAGGCGATTATTGCCGCTACGATGCGCGCCCTGGGCGACGTGCCGGGGTTTCGCCTTGCCGAAGGCGGCGAGTTTACCCGGCGCGCGTTTGAGAACGGCAAGCTGGACCTGACCGCCGTCGAAGGTTTGGCGGATCTCATCGGCGCCGAAACAGAAGCGCAGCGGCGGCAGGCTTATCGGCAGCTCGCGGGCTTGCTCGGGAATCGGGCGGAAACCTGGCGGGCGCGATTGATCGAGGCGCTGGCGCTGGTCGAAGCGCGGATCGATTTTGCCGACGAGGATGGCGTGCCTGAAAACCTGCTTGCACCGGCCATGGAAATCGCGCGCGCGCTTCGATCCGAAATCGTTGCGGCTCTTGACGACGGCCGGCGTGGCGAACGGCTGCGGGACGGCCTGACGATAGCGATCGCAGGGCCGCCGAACGCCGGAAAATCAAGCCTTATCAATTGGATTGCGCGACGGGACGTGGCGATCGTCACCGCCGTTCCGGGCACCACCCGGGACGTGATCGAGGTCCAGCTCGATCTCGGTGGTTATCCGGTGACGTTGCTCGACACGGCCGGGATTCGCGACGCCGTCGATCCGGTCGAACAGGAAGGCGTGCGGCGCGCATTGGCGCGGACGGCAGAGGCCGATCTGGTGCTGTGGATTACCGACGCGAGCGAGGGAGCTGGTCCCAATTCGCCAGCCGTTCAGTCCCGCGCCGCAGGCCAGTTTTGGAAGGTTTACAACAAGATCGACCTTATGGATTCGGTTCCGAAATCCACTATCCCCGGTGCTGAGGAGATTGAATCTTCATTCAGTATTTCATGTCGGACGGGGAGCGGCATCCGGCGTCTGCTGGATCGCCTTTCCGATTTCGCCCAGAGAGAACTGGTTGGTGATTCGGGGCTTATTACCCGGGAACGGCATCGCTATTCGTTGGCTAAAACCGCGGACTTTCTGGCCCGAGCTCTTGCTTGCGATAGGGAGGAACTTGTCGCCGAGGAATTGCGCTCTGCGGCACAGGAACTCGGGCGGCTGACCGGCCGGGTTGACGTGGAAGACGTGCTGGAGCGGATTTTCAAGGATTTCTGCATCGGCAAATGAAGTGTTTCACGTGAAACATCTTGGTCGGCGCATTGATCAGCGTCGCGGTTCCGCCAGATGTTTCACGTGAAACACCGAGCCTGATCAGCCGCTTTACCGCAGGGCCGGCCGAGGCTAAAACGCATTGTTCCGAGAATATCTGACATGGACGAACAGTTCGACGTCATCGTCATTGGTGGAGGCCACGCTGGCTGCGAGGCCGCGGCGGCCTCCGCGCGCATGGGCGCCGCGACCGCCCTGTTGACCCATCGATTCGTTACCGTCGGTGCGATGTCCTGCAACCCTGCCATCGGCGGCCTCGGCAAAGGGCACTTGGTGCGGGAGGTCGACGCGCTCGACGGCCTGATGGGCCGGGTGGCCGATCGTGCCGGCATTCAGTTTCGCGTGCTGAACCGCCGGAAGGGTCCGGCCGTCCGCGGCCCGCGCGCCCAGGCGGACCGCAAGCTTTATGCGGCTGCGATGCAGGCGGCCATCCGCGAGAGCCGAAACCTTACCGTGCTGGAAGGTGAGGCCGATGATCTGGCCATGATCGACGGCCGGGTTACGGGCGTGATCCTGTCCGACGGCCGTCATCTCAGGGCGGGCTCCGTCGTGCTGACGACCGGAACCTTTCTCCGCGGCCTGATCCATCTCGGGGAACGCCAAACCCCTGCCGGTCGCGTCGGCGAGGCGCCGGCCATAGGTTTGTCGCTTACGCTGGAACGTTTCGGATTTCAGCTTGGACGTCTCAAGACCGGTACCCCGCCGCGGATCGATGGCCGCACGATCGACTGGGCGGCCGTAGAGATGCAGCCCGGCGACGATCCGCCGGAGCCGTTCTCGGTGCTCACCGAGCGGATCGACACTCCGCAGATCCAGTGCGGAATCACGCGGACCAATCAGAATACTCACGAAATCATCCGCCGGAACGTCCATCGTTCCCCGATGTATTCCGGCCAGATCGTAAGCCGGGGTCCGCGCTATTGTCCGTCGATCGAGGACAAGATTGTACGGTTCGGCGAGCGCGATGGGCACCAGATTTTCCTGGAGCCAGAGGGGCTCGACGATCCGACGGTCTATCCGAACGGCATTTCAACCTCGCTGCCGGAGGACGTCCAGCGCGCATTGCTGGCGACCATCCCCGGGCTTGAGCGCGCCCGCATGGTCCGGCCGGGCTATGCCATCGAATACGACCACGTCGATCCGCGCGAACTCACGGCGGGCCTGGAGACCAAGCGGATAAAAGGCTTGTTCCTGGCGGGTCAAATCAACGGCACCACCGGCTATGAAGAGGCTGCCGCGCAAGGCCTCGTGGCCGGGCTGAATGCAGCGTCGCGGGCCGGCGGCGGTAGCGAGATCGTATTCGATCGCGCCGAAGGTTATCTCGGGGTGATGATTGACGATCTCGTGACCCGCGGGGTCACCGAGCCGTATCGCATGTTCACCTCGCGCGCCGAATATCGCCTGACCCTGCGGGCCGATAATGCCGATCAGCGCCTTACCGGCCGGGGAATCGACATCGGCTGTATTGGGTCGGCGCGGGAACGGCATCATCGTGACAAGATGGCGGCATTGGAGGCATTGCGAAGCTTGGCCCGCTCGGTTTCGATCACGCCGAATGAAGGTGCGCACCAAGGCCTCAATCTCAACCACGACGGCCAGCGCCGAACCGCTTTCGAGCTACTCTCCTATCCCACTATCGAGGTTGCCGACCTGGCGCGGATATGGCCGCAACTTGGGGACTTCTCCACTACGATTACGACGCAGCTCAAGACCGACGCAATCTATGCGGTCTATCTGGATCGCCAGGCGGCGGATGTTGCGTCGTATCGCCGGGACGAGGCTTTGGAACTCCCCGAAGACCTCGAATATGCCGCGTTGCCTGCTCTGTCGGCGGAAGTCCGGCAAAAACTAGGATCGATTCGGCCCCGTACCATTGGTCACGCCGCCCGTATCGATGGCGTAACATCGGCCGCCCTAACTCTACTGGTCGCATACGCGCGCCGCAGGTTGCCGAACCGGCGGAAGGCCGTCTAAGCTTCGGGCCTGGACTATCGAGGCATTCCGTGGACGGCGAACTTACCCAGCGCCTCGCCAATGACCGGCTGAAGGCGCTCGCGCTGAATCCTGTTTCACGTGAAACAGCAACCCGGCTGGATGCCTACGTCGATCTCCTGCTCCGCTGGCAGCAGGGCATGAACCTCATTGGGCGGTCGACAATTTCCGAAATCTGGACGCGTCATATTGGCGACTCGCTGCAGTTGCTGCAGCTTGCGCGCGATGCCCGGACCTGGGCCGACCTCGGGTCCGGCGCAGGGTTTCCCGGATTGGTCATCGCCTGTGCGCTTGCCGATTATCCGGTATCCCATGTCGATCTCATCGAGAAAAGCCCGAAAAAGGGCAGTTTCCTGCGAGAGGCGGTGAGCTTCCTTCGATTGCCGGCCCTTGTGCATACGACGCGAATTCGAGGACTTTATCCAAAGTCCTCATACGGCCCCGGATATCGTGACAGCGCGTGCCCTGGCGCCCCTTCCCCGCCTGCTCGGCTACGTGGCGCCGTTTGTGGAAAGAGGTGCACAAGCGCTCCTGCTGAAGGGTCAAGATGTAGATGTCGAATTGACTGAGGCAACTAAATATTGGAAGATCGAGGCCAAGCTCGTCGAAAGCCGTTCCAATCCCAACGGGCGTATCCTGGTCGTCCGAAGCCTTACGCGCCGGGGTGGCCAAACAACCGAACTATAATTCACTCTTTGTTCTAGGCGACTGATATCATGATGGATATGGCCAAGGCGCCCCGCGTGTTGGCTCTTGCCAACCAGAAGGGCGGCGTGGGCAAGACCACGACGGCGATCAACCTGGGCACAGCGCTGGCCGCGATCGGCGAGAATGTGCTGGTGGTCGATCTCGACCCGCAGGGCAACGCATCGACCGGCCTCGGCATCGGCCGCAAGAATCGCGACCGCTCGACCTACGACGTGCTGATTGGCGAGGTGGCCCTTCGCGACGCGATCCAGCCAACCGCGGTGCCGCGGCTGCATATCTGTCCGTCCACCGTCGACCTTTCGGGCTTTGAGATGGAGGTCGCCCAGGAGCGCGACCGCGCTTTTCGCCTGCGCGCCGCCCTGGCAACGCTGAACGACGGCATGAGCGCCGACACGGCCTACGGCTACGTGCTGATCGACTGCCCCCCCTCGCTCAATCTCGTCACCGTCAACGCGATGGCGGCGGCGAACGCGATCCTGGTCCCGTTGCAGTGCGAGTTCTTCGCGCTGGAAGGGCTGTCGCAGCTCATCAAGACCGTCGAGCAGGTGCGCACCACGCTCAATCCGGACCTGACCATCCATGGCATCGTGCTGACGATGTATGACGCGCGCAATAACCTGTCCGGCCAGGTGGTGGCGGACGTGCGCGGTTTCATGGGCGAGAAGGTCTACCAGACCATCATCCCGCGCAACGTGCGGGTTTCGGAGGCGCCGTCGCACGGCAAGCCGGTGCTGCTCTACGACCTCAAATGCGTCGGCAGCCAAGCCTATCTTCGACTCGCTTCCGAAATCATCCAGCGCGAACGCACACTGCGCGCGGCGTAGCACCGTAGTCCCGATGAGCGACGCGACATCCCGGACTTTCATCGCTGACGCAGCCCCGAACATCGCTTCGGGAATCAGGGCCCCGAGGCTTGAGCAGAGGGCGCAACGCTCTAGTGCGATCTGTGCTGAGCGTCAGGCTGGAACCTGCCGTCCGCCTCATCCTTCGGGACGCCCGCCTTTGGCGGGCTCCTCAGGAAGAGGAACCGGCAACATTTCACTGCCGCGCACGGGTTGATTCGGTTGCGTGCTAATTCGAGCATAAGGAGCGTTGCGTGAGCCTACGGGAGAGCCACATGGCGGAAGAGGGCAAATCGCGGCTTGGGCGGGGCTTGGCCGCGCTGATCGGCGATGCCGGCGACGAATCCTCGGCAATCGAGCGGGTGCGCGGCCAGCGGCGGGTCCCGATCGAGTTCCTGCGGCCGAACCCGCGCAATCCGCGCAAGTCCTTTCCTGATGCCGATCTGGACGAACTGGCGGCATCGATCCGGGAGCGCGGCGTCATCCAGCCGATCCTGGTGCGCACGATGCGGGGCTCTGCCGACGCCTATGAGATCATCGCCGGCGAGCGGCGCTGGCGCGCCTCGCAGCGCGCCGGCCTGCACGACGTGCCGGTCGTGCTGCTCGAGGTCGGTGACCGCGAATTGCTGGAGCTTGCCGTCATCGAGAACGTGCAGCGCGAAGACCTCAACCCGCTCGAGGAGGCGATGGGCTACGCGGCGCTGGTCGATGAGTTCAAGTACCACCACGACGACGTCGCCAAGATCGTCGGCAAGAGCCGGCCGCATATCGCGAACACGATGCGGCTGCTGAAACTATCCGACGGCGTGAAGGCGCATATCCATTCCGGCAATCTCACCGCAGGCCACGCCCGCATGCTGGTCGGCCAGCCGAATGCCGACGCGCTCGCCGAAGATATCGTCGCCCGCGGCCTCAACGTGCGCCAGGTCGAGGACATGGCGCGCAAGAGCGGCAAGCAGCAGCGCCGCGAGACCAAGCGCACCGGCACCATCGGCAAGGACGCCGACACCGAGGCGCTGGAGGCGCGGCTCACCAACGCGCTCGGTCTTCTCGTGACGATCGACCACCGCGCCAATGGCGGCGGCACGGTGCAGGTGCGCTACCGCACCCTGGAGCAGCTCGACGAGGTGATCAGACGGCTGGAGACGGGACCGGCTGATGCGCCAGATGACGAAATCTCCACCCGGTCGCACAGCAAGCCGTAAGGTGGGCAAAGGCGCGTGTCGCGCCATGCCCACGCCAGCCCGCGGCGACACATGGTGGGCACGCTTCGCCTTGCCCACCCTACAAACGCTAGAATGATTTCTTCTTGGTGCGGTTCATGCGTTCGCTATTGAGTTTCCGCTGCGGCCGGCGGGGCTGTCGCAGCGCCTTCCTGGCCGTGTCGACGGCCTCGCGCACGACCTCGCCATCGGCATAGGTGGACACCACGAAGCGGCCCTCCGCATCTTCAACGACCTCGATGCCGACGGGCTTTCTTCGAGGCACGGTATTTGGTCCCTTCTCTTTCGCTGGTGCAGGCCATAACTCGTCCGGACTTCGCTCCGCTGTCACTAACCCGGTCATGGCCGGGGGGCTTGTTCCGGCCATCCATGGCTTTCTTAAGGGAAACGGGTGCAGGCACCGAAGTCCTGACCCGCCGCACGCGGCCAGTGTTTCATGTTGGACTCGCGTTGCAGAGCGTCGCGGCTGGTGTCGAACTGTCGTAGCACACGAGCCGCTTCAAGCCGTGGTCCTTGGTGAAGCCATCGATAATGCCCTCGCCATGCTCGTAGGTGCGGCGCGGCAGATTGCTCGTGCCCACGTAAAGTGTGCCGTTGCGCCGGTTCGTCATGATGTAAACGATGCCGCGTTTCATACCGGCATTGAAGCAAGGCAGAAAGGTCGGGACAAGAAGGCCGTGCGCCGATGAATTCGGCCAAGTTGGTAACCTGGCTCACCCACTCGGCGTCATGGCCGGGCTTGTCCCGGCGATCCACGCCTTCTGAGGCCCAGGCCGGTCGATCTCGGCCTGGTCGTCGCAGACCACCACGAACGATGTCGCGCGCTCCGCCCGGGGCTGGGACTTTTATGGTCGCCGATCAGCTTGCCGGAAGCTCGATCAGCTTGGTCTCGCCATCGATGGCGTCATAGACCACGACCTGCAAAATCGGATAGCCGCGCTTGATGACGAGGCCGGCCTGTTCGGCGTCCTCCGCCGTCACGTAGGAGCCCTTGGTCTGGCGGTCGACCTGGAGGCGATAGCGGCGGTCGTCGGGACGCCGCCGCTGGGTCGCGCGCTCCTCCGGCTCCGTATCCATCACCTTGGTCAGGGTCTTGGTTTTCTCGCGCACCACCATGGGCACTCCTCCGGCGCCGAAGGGCGCTGTTCGATCCCGCATATGGGGATGATTGGGGTCCGTTGCGAACAATAAACGCAAGATTCAGTCGCGCCTGCGCGCCCGCTGCGAGATCGACAGCAGGCATTGGCGCGCCAGCGCCTCGGCCAGCGCCGGCTGGCGGCGCGTCTCGAGCACGGTATCGGCGAGATGCAGCATCACGACTTCGAGCCGTGCGGTGGTCCAGGCTTTCAGCGCCGCTTCCACCAGCGGCTTGCGGCGGAAATGCGGAGGCGGCCGCATCGCGAAGAGGGCACTGTCGAGCGGCGTACCGTCGTCCATCGCGACCTTGGCGCGGTGAAGCTGCGCGACCTGCCGCAGCGCCGCCGACACCATCGCGCCCGGCGCCGTTCCGGCGTTGCGCGCCTTGCCGAAATGAACCTCAACGTCGGCGGTCCGTGCCGCAAATGCGGCATCCACCACGTCGTCGAGCGCGAGCGCCGAGCCGTCGGCCACGACCGCCAGCACGTCGGCGAGCGACACCTTGCCGCCGCCATGGGCATAGAGCGCGAGCTTGCGGATCTCCGAAAGCGATGCACGGCGGTCGCCGCCGAGCAGCGGCACCAGCGCGGCGCGGGCTTCCGGCGCGATCGCCAGTTCGGCGGCGCGCATCTCGTCGTCGACCAGGCGGGCAAGATCGCGCTCGGTATCGGCGTAGCAGCAGATCACGGCGGCGTTGCGCGCCTTCTCGCACAGCGCGCGCAACGGCGCGTTGCGCTTGAGGTCGCCCGCCTCGATCACCACGCGGCAGTCGCGCAAGGGTGCGGCAAGCAGCGGCTCGACCGCCGGCACGATGTTGCGCACCCCGGCTCGCACGGAAATCGCGCGGCGGCCGCCGAACATCGGGATCGTGCTCGCCTCGTCGATCAGACGCATGGGATCGGACGCGAGCGTCTCGCCGTCGAGCCGCATCAGCGCGAAGGGATCGCGCGGGTCGTCGACGCTGAGAAGCAAAATCGCCTCGGCGCGCTCGCGCACCAGCCCGGCGTCGGGACCGAGAATCAGCACCACCGGCCGCGCCGGGTCGGGCCGTGCCACGAAGGCCTCGGCCTCGCCGGTCTTCAGCGCGACCACGGGAATGCCTGTCGGAGGCGCCGGCCCAGCGGGATCAGGTCCCGGCGACGAAGTAGGATGCGAGCCGCGTCCGGATCTGCTCGGCGATCACCTTGGCGGCGCGGGTTTCGGCGTCGCGCAGGCCGCGCGAGGCAGCGAATTGCTGCTGCTGGCCGGGGATGTCGTAGGTGACGCGGGCGGTCGCGGACGCCGACATCACCGGTTTTCCGGTCGCGACGTCAATCAATGCGTAGCTGGCGTCGAGGCCGTAATTAGTGAACTCGGAACGGCCAGTATTGCGGTCGACGATGAGGGCGCCGGCGCTCTGCGACAGCTTGATGGAAACCCGGTGGGTCTGCGGGGCGCCGCCGCTGCCGCCGGTGAGGCCGAAGCGCAGCTCGTTCTGCACCTCGACGGCGATGCGCGCCAACGCGGTGCCGTTCGGCGCGGGGATCGGGTCGATCGCGACCGCCGCCATCGCGTCGTTCAAGGCGCCGCCGCCGGGGGTCTTGGCGCCATAGAGCGGCTGGAAGCAGCCGCCCACCGCGCCGGCAAGAATCATCGCCGCGGCGAGACGGAGGCCGGCGCGCCAAGTTTGATCAGGCGACCACATTCACGATCCTCTGGGGCACGACGATGACTTTTTTGGGGGCTCTTCCCTCCAGCGCCCGCCGTACCGCATCCAATTGTAGCACCGCCGCCTCGATATCGGAATTCCCCGCGTCGCGGGGAACCGTGATGTCGGCCCGCTTGCGGCCGTTGATCTGAACCGGAAGGGTGATGGTGTTCTCGACCAGCAGGCCCACTTCCAGGGCCGGCCAGGGCTGCAGCGCCACCAGCGACTCATGGCCGAGCGCCGCCCAGCATTCCTCGGCGAGATGCGGCATCATCGGGGCGAAAAGCTGCACCAGGATGCCGGCGGCCTCGCGCATCGCCCAGGCGAAGTCCGGGGTGGTGGCGCCGTCCTCCGCTGCGGCATTGGCCGCGTCGCCCATCGCGTTGGCGAACTCGTAGATATAGGCGACGCAGACGTTGAAATGCAGCCGCTCGACCTCCTGCGACACCTTGGCCAGCGCCCCGTGCGCGGCCTTGCGCAGGGTGAGCGCGGTGGCGCCGAATTCCGCTGGCCGCGTTGCGGGCGCCGATTTGGCAATCTCCGCCGCCTCGCCGACCAGCCGCCACAGCCGCTGGGTGAAGCGCCACGCGCCCTTGACGCCGTCCTCGGTCCAGATCACGTCGCGCTCGGGGGCGAATCCGACAGCATGAACCAGCGCGCGGTGTCGGCGCCGTAGCCGGCGATGATGTCGTCCGGGTCGACGGTGTTGCGCTTGGACTTCGACATCTTCTCGATGGCGCCGATCTCGACCGGCGCGCCGGTTCCCCGCAGCGTGGCGCGGCGCGCGCCCTCCTGCCCTTCGATATCGATCTCGGCCGGCATGACGAAGGTGCCGTCGGCCTTGCGGTAGGTCTCGTGGACCACCATCCCCTGGGTGAACAGGCCGGCGAAAGGCTCGTCGATGCCGGCGTGGCCGGTCGCCTTCATGGCGCGGGTGAAGAAGCGCGAATAGAGCAGGTGCAAAATCGCGTGCTCGATGCCGCCGATATACTGGTCCACCGGCAGCCACGAATTGACCGCCTTGCGGTCGGTCGGCGCGTCGGTGAGCCAGGGCGCGGTGAAGCGCGCGTAGTACCAGGACGAATCCACGAAGGTGTCCATGGTATCGGTCTCGCGGCGCGCCGGCTCGCCGCAGATCGGGCAGCGCACGTGCTTCCACGTCGGATGGCGGTCGAGCGGATTGCCGGGGCGGTCGAAATCGACGTCCTCGGGCAGCACCACCGGCAGGTCCGGGCTGGGCACCGGAACGACGCCGTGCGCCGGGCAGTGGATGATCGGGATCGGGCAGCCCCAGTAGCGCTGGCGCGAGATACCCCAGTCGCGCAGGCGGAAGTTGACTTGGCGTTGGGCGACGGGACGGTTGCCGTGTGATGCCGTCTCCAGCCGGCGCGCGACCTCCTCCTTGGCGGCCTCGATGGTGAGCCCATCGAGAAAGCGGGAATGGATCATCGTGCCGGGGCCGTCATAGGCGGTGTCGGTGATGACGAAGGCGGCCGGATCGGCGCCGGGCGGCAGAACGACCGGCGTATTGCCGAGGCCGTATTTGTTGACGAAATCGAGGTCGCGCTGGTCGTGTGCCGGGCAGCCGAAGATGGCGCCGGTGCCGTAGTCCATCAGCACGAAGTTGGCGACATAGACCGGCAGCATCCAGTCCGGATCGAACGGATGCGCCGCCTTGATGCCGGTGTCGAAGCCGAGCTTCTCGGCCTTCTCCATCGCCTCCTGGGCAGTCCCAATGCGCTTGGCATCGGCAATGAAGTCCTTCAGCGCGGGATTCTTCTCGGCAGCCGCCAGAGCCAACGGATGGTCCGGCGCGATCGCCAGGAACCTGGCACCGAACAGCGTATCGGGCCGTGTGGTGAAGACCTCCAGCTCGCCTTCGTTGTTGGGCGCCGTGCTCGAATCGAGTTCGAAACGAACCAGCAGCCCTTCCGAGCGGCCGATCCAGTTGCGCTGCATCAGGCGGACCTTCTCCGGCCAGCGCTCCAGGCCATCGAGCGCGTCGAGCAGCTCCTGCGAAAACCGGGTGATCTTGAAGAACCACTGCGTCAGCTCGCGCTGCTCGACCGGGGCACCGGAGCGCCAGCCGCGGCCGTCGATCACCTGCTCGTTGGCAAGCACGGTGTTGTCGACCGGGTCCCAGTTCACCTTGGAGCTTTTGCGCTCGACCAGGCCGGCGCCGAGGAAATCCAGGAACATGCGCTGCTGGTGCTTGTAATAGTCCGGGTCGCAGGTCGCGATCTCGCGTCTCCAGTCGAGCGAGAGCCCCATCGACTGGAGCTGCTTTTTCATCGCCGCGATGTTGGCGTAGGTCCATGCTTTGGGGTGGACCTTGCGCTCCATGGCGGCGTTCTCGGCCGGCATGCCGAAGGCGTCCCAGCCCATGGGGTGGAGCACGTTATGGCCGCGGGCGCGCTTGTAGCGCGCCACCACGTCGCCCATCGTGTAGTTGCGCACGTGGCCCATGTGGATGCGCCCCGATGGATAGGGGAACATCTCCAGCACGTAGTATTTCGGGCGCGGGTCGTCGTTGCGCGTGGCGAAGATACCACGCTCGTCCCACACCTTCTGCCAGCGCGGCTCGGCGTCGCGCGGATTATAGCGCTCGATAGGCATGGCGTTCGTGATGTTCTTTTTCGGCGTAAAAGCGGCCGGACTAGGCCATGAAAGCTGCCGAAGGGTCAATCTATGTCATGAATTGTGGCCTGCTCCGCGCAGCCGGGCGTGGCGTTCCGGGCTGCGAGCGGCAGGGCCGACAGGCGGAACATGACGGCGATTGTTCCATTCGATCAGGGCAAGGGGGGCGTTTTGGATTTCAGCGTCGTTGCGGACCTGCTGCGGCAGGCCTGGGTCTTTGCCGTGGATACGGTCTCCCAGACCGGAAAGGGAATCCTGCTTCATCCATGGACGATCTTTTTCGGCACGCCTGCGGTCGTTGCGCCCGTGTTGTGGAAGGGTTGGAGCTTTCTGACGCGCTACCGATATGACGGCCGATGGTATGGCTATATCGGTGTGTTTCCAGCGTTATGGCATCCGTTCCGGTTTTGCGCCGTGAAATTCGTTCGCGACCCCAAGAACACGAAATTCATCGACGCAGTGCGAGGGATGATCGAATACGGCATTCTCAAGCCGAAGCCCGCCGCGCCGCGCCGGCTGGATTACGCGGCGTCCCCGGGGACGGCCAAATCCACTCAAACGCACATGGCTCCCGGCGCGACAACGGGAAGGCCGCCTCAGCAAACCTACGAGACCGCCCTTGAGGACTATCAAGCGAAGCTGAAGGAATGGACGCGCGAGCGTTACGACATCATCAGGAAGGTTATCGCGCGGGAGGAAGATCCGGAGGATGGCACGGGTACTGTGCTGCGCGTCGATGCGGAAACATACCGCGAGCGCAAAAAGGACCTACCTGTCGTCGATGTGGTCAATGTCGCCGCAATAGACAAGGCGCATGACGAGATCGAGCGATATTTTGCCACGACACAGCAATTCAGCAACCGCAGGCTCAAGAAGAAGAACGAGTTCCTCACGCTCCTGTCGCTCGAAACGGGCTATCTCGCGCCGATTTTCCTTATCAGCGGGTTGATGACGCGCTTCGACAACGCGTGGGAGCCGATCATCACGCACTATCGGGCGCAACTCTGGCGCGCCGCGAATGCGACGAGCGAAGCGGCGCGCCCCGCGTCATTCGAACTCAGCGAGCTCATGTCGTTTGAGTTCATCTGCTGGCTGCTGTGGGGACCGAGCGTTTCCTTGTGCTCATGCAATCGCTGGGCATGCAGGGCGCGAGAACGGGACGGCGACAAGCCGATATTTTACCAGTACGGCTACGGCGACGAGAATAACTCGATCGATGTGCGCATGCTCAAGGGGCGCTCGACGTTCATCGACGAATTGCGCAACCTGCCGGGGGCAGAGCTTGGCCGCGACGTCTTCGCCAAACCCCTATCCCTGATCGGCAAGATCGGTACGCGGCTTCCACAGGAGCATGTCTGTCCGGCACAGTTGGTCCTGTCTCAGGAGGGCGAGCGGGAGCGCATCTATCTCGCTTATATCGACCACGCCGAGATCGACATGCCGGAAGACGCGTCGAATTATTATTCCGCCTATTTGTGGATCATGTTTGTCGTGCACGTGCGGTCCGCCGATGCCGTCAAGGGCGATGGCGCGGCAGCGACGCTTTCATCCGACAAGCCGTGGAAGAACCTCTTGCCATTCTTCGAGCACGTCAACATTGCAGACGCGAGCACGTTCGAAACCCTCAAGGAGGCACTCGTCGCGAAGGTGCGAAAGGCACTCGCAGGTATTCTGCGCGAGAACCCTGAGATTGAAATCCATTACGCGTGCGCGTTCGATGACTCGAATTGCGGCCACGCCTTGCTGTTCCCCCCGCAGGGCAACTCCGTTGTCACCCTGCTGCGATATGCAGCGGATACGGCCGCGCCGGCGCCCGGTGTCGATCCCGCCGCTCCCACCCCGGGGGGTCAGGACGATGCGAGTATCCTGCGCGATGCGCTGGCGTCCGGCCGGCTGCGCCTCGACGCCACGCCGCCGCCTGCCACGACGGTTCGCGCGCCGTCGAGGGGAACGCCTTCCGTGAACCCGTTCTCATCCTGCGAATTGCCCGACATCGTCGAGGCCTTCTATGTGGATGTTCGCGACTCGCTGGCCGCGAATGTCCGGCAGCTCGCCAAGGCGTCGTCGTCGGGCCGCTAGAGTCTGCTCGGTTGATTGAATCGGTACCGAAAGCCTGGATTCCCGCTTTCGCGGGAATGAGCGGAGTGTGCTTGAGCAGAGCCGGACATGGTCTTGCTAACCCCGCAACAGGGCGCGCAGCGACGCGGGCACGTCGTCGGGCCTCGCGTTGCCGAGCGGTGACGGCGCGCCTGTGAGCGCGTCCGTGCCAAGCAGCGGGATCGACTTACGCGCCGCGCACATCGACGACAATGCGCGAAGCTGGGCGGCGGCCGTCGGCTCGCTCATCGGATCGCGGCCTTTGAGCACGGAGATGCCGAAGAAGCGCTCCAGATGCTGTTTGAGCAGACAGGCATCGAGTGTTCCGCCGCTCCCGCCGAGCACGCCGTAGACCAAGTTGGAGTCGGGCTGCTGTTGGGCGGTAAGCGGTGGCTGGATGTAATCGAAATCGACGATCCTTGCGCCGAGCTGCGCCCAGATTTCGATGCGGGCGAGCTGGTCCAGGCCGGTGTGCCGCGTATCCGCTTCGTAGTCCTCGCGCGGCATACGGTAGGGATCATTCTGCTCGATGAACATGAGCACGGGCGGCGCCGCTCCCGGCGCGCGCCATGATGCCGGCAGGTCGGCCGCATTGGTCTGCGCCAGCAGAATCAGTGCGATACTCGGAAGGTCCGTCACCAGCCGGCGGAAATAGCCGCGGCGCCTCGCCTGCGCGTTGGTGAAGGCGTAATTGAGGTTGATCGCTAGCACAGGGGCGTGGTCATTCGGGTTCGGCCCCTGCGGGCCGGCCTGCTGCAGGGTAAGCGGGAAGGCGATGAAATTCGCGCCGCCGACGCGAAGCCCCGTGGCGGGGTCACCGATCACCACGACGAATTCGCGAAAGCCGCCGAAGCGCGATGCCAGCGTCGCGTAAGCATCGCCCTCGTTCAGCACGAGGCATTCGGCGAAGCCCTCGCGGCTCTCCTTCTCGTTTTCCAGCACGAAGGCGGTGTCGTAATCGCGATAGAACGCGTCGAGCACGCCATCGTGGGCGTTGGTGGACGCCTCCACGGCAAGGCCGGATGAGGACGCAAAGCAGATCCGGGTGCCGTTGCGGGTGATCGGGCTCATGCGGGGGCTTCGGTGACCGGATTAAACCAAGCACCGAGATCAGGAACGGGGATAGCTCGGGAGGTCAATGGGCAGCACCGATGATCGCGCGGAGGGCGCGCGCCCGCATGCCTTGAGGAAAGGTCGGCGGTCCGCCTGCCGGGGTTGCTGGGCACGCTTCTTGCTCTGGTACCGGGCTGCCGGACGATCATCTGCGAGGTCCGGCAAACAGCATGGGGCACGATCATGAGCACACCGGAACTGAGGGCCGACGACCACAGCATCGAGCCGATTCCAGACGCCGACCGCGATTCCACCGGGCCGCAGCAGATGTGGATCTGGGCCGGCGCCAACATCGCGCCGGTGAACTGGGCGCTCGGCGCGCTCGGCATCATCCTCAAGCTCGGCCTGTGGGAGACCATCGCGGTCATCGTGCTCGGCAACCTGGTCGGCGCCGGGATCTTCGCCGCCTTCACGGTCATGGGCCACAAGACCGGCGTCAACCAGATGGTGCTGAGCCGTTCGGCATTTGGCCGCCGCGGTGCCTACCTGCCGAGCGCGCTCATGTTCCTGATGACGCTGTGCTGGATCGGCGTGAACACCTATTTCCCGGTCAAGATCTCGCTGGCGATTCTCGCTCAGTTCGGGATTCCCGATAACTGGTTCACCAACCTCGTGATCATCACGGTGGTGATGGCGCTCCAGGTTGGCATCGGCATCTACGGCTTCTACGCCATCCGCACCTTCGAGAAATATACTGTGCCGGTAACGGTCGTCATCATGGTGCTGATGAGCGCCCTGGCCTGGTCGCGCCCGGGAGTCGTCAACTGGAACCTCACGAGTACGCTGCCGCCGGGCGCGCATCTCGCGATGCTGAGCCTCCTGGTGACGGCGATCGGCGTCGGCTGGGGGATTTCCTGGGTGACCTGGGCGTCGGACTATTCACGCTTCGTGCCGCGCAGCGTGCCGTCATCCCATGTGTTCTGGTACAGCTATGTCGGCATGTTCGTGCCGACCGTGTGGCTTGCCATCCTCGGCGCCACCATCGCGAGCGTGACGCTCGACACCGATCCCGCCAAGATGGTGAGCTCGGTGTTCGGCGGCGGCGCCAGCATCCTGGTTCTGCTGCTGGTCCTGCACGGTCCGATCGCCAGCAACATCCTCAACGTCTATTCGGCAGCGCTGGCGGCGCTCAGCATGGGGCTGAAGCTGTCGCGATTCGCGCTGGCCACCATCGTCGGCGTCGCCGGCTATCTGGTGACGGTGTACTTCATCTTCGCGCCGTCATTCGCCAAGGCGTTCGACAACTGGATGATCAGCCTCCTGCTGTGGATGAGCCCCTTCGCCGGGGTCATCCTGGCGGACTTCTTCATCAAGCGGAAAGGCGAGATCGACGTGCCCGAGCTCTACAAAGCGCCGGAGGTCAGCGCCTATGGCGACATCAACTGGAGCGGGATCATCGCCTTTGCGGTGGGACTGGTCGCCGGCTGGTCGGTGGAGGATGGCCTCGTGCCGGCGCTGCAGGGCCCGATCTCGACCGGGCTGCTTGGCGGCGCGGACCTGAGCTGGCTCGTCGGCATCGTGGTCTCGGGCGGGCTTTATCTGGCGTTGAGCCGGAGCAGCGTGCCGATGCCGCTGGCGCTGCGTAAGACCTGATCGCCGATCGGGACGGGACCCTCAGGTCGTCAGGCCTGAGGGTGTCCGGCAAGGCCCGTCAACCGCGCCGAAACCGAGAACGAGACGTGGACCATCATCTGGCGTCGACGCCCGGCAACGTTCAGTGGGGGCTGTGGGACGGCTCGCTGCCGCCGGTGCTGAGGATCGCGTCCGGCGACCGCGTCACCATCGAGACGCTGTCCGGCGAGCCCGAGGACATGCCCGATGCCGCATCCGGATTCGCGCCGGTACCGGGTCAGGGCGATATATTCGCTGCGACGTCCCGCGGGCCGGGGCCGCATTTCCTGACTGGGCCGATCTTCGTCGAGGGCGCCGAACCGGGCGACGTGCTGGAGGTGCGGCTTCTCGACATCACGTTTCGCGCGCCGTGGGGCTGGAACCTGCAGGCGCCGTTTCTCGGCACTCTGCCGGAAGACTTCCCGGCGTTGCGGCGCATTCATTTTCCGCTCGACCGCGAGCGCATGGTGGCCACGCTGCCATGGGGACAGGAGCTTGCGCTCGCTCCGTTCTTCGGCAATTTCGGTGTGGCGCCGGCGCGGGAATGGGGGCGGTTGTCGTCCGTCCAGCCGCGCGTCTTCGGCGGCAACATGGACAACAAGGAGCTCGGCGTCGGCTCGACGACTTATTTTCCGGTCTTCGTTCCCGGTGCGCTGTTCTCCGCCGGCGACGGCCACGGCCTGCAGGGCGACGGCGAGGTCTGCCTCACGGCGATCGAGACGCCGCTCACCGGGATGTTCGAATTCCACGTGCGCAAGGACATGACGCTCACGACGCCGCGCGCCGAGACGCCGGAGGCCTGGATCACGATGGGCTTCGACGAGGACCTCGACGATGCGGCGAAGCAGGCGTTGCGCGACATGATCGTCTTGATCCGCGAACGATCCGGCATCTCGGCGCAGGATGCCTACACGCTGTGCTCGCTTGCCGTCGACCTGCGGATCACCCAGACCGTGGACGACAACAAAGGCGTGCACTGCGTCTTGGCCAAGGCCAACATGCCGAAGCGCAATAGCGAACGGGGCACCGGCGAGTCCGGTCAGGGCGGCGGCGCATAGGACGAGGCATCGACGATCGCCGGGCGGCCCTCCACCGCCAACCGCGACGTGCGTGGCGCACCTTCCGCGATGATCCGGCCGCGCCGGATCACGTAGAGCCGCGCGGCGCGCAGCCGGATCGCCTCGATCGGGTCATTGGCCTGCAGCACCACCAGGTCGGCATTGCAGCCGATCTCCAGGCCGTAGCCTTCGAGGCCGAGGATGCGTGCAGGAACCGTGGTGACGGCCTCGAAGCACGACCGCATGGCGTCGCGCGACGCGAGCTGCCCGACATGCAGCCCCATATGGGCGACATCGAGCATGTCGGCGGAGCCCAGCGAGTACCACGGGTCCATGCAGCAGTCCTGGCCGAATGCCACGTCGATGCCGAGCGCCTGCATCTCGGCAACGCGGGTCAGCCCGCGGCGCTTGGGATAGGTGTCGTGCCGGCCCTGCAGCATGATGTTGATGAGCGGATTGGCAATCGCCGCGACGCCCGCCTCCGCCATGAGCGGCAGAAGCTTGGACACATAATAATTGTTCATGGAGTGCATGGAGGTGAGGTGCGAGCCGGCGACGCGTCCCGCCAGGCCCAGGCGCTGCGTCTCGTAGGCCAGGGTTTCGATGTGGCGCGAGAGCGGATCGTCGGTCTCGTCGCAGTGCAGGTCGACGCGCAGCCCGCGCGCCGCCGCGATCTCGCATAACGCCCGCACCGAGGCCGCGCCGTCTCCCATCGTGCGCTCGAAATGCGGAATTCCGCCGACCACCTCGACGCCCTTGTCGAGCGCGCGCGCGAGATTGGCGACCGCGTCGGGCGAGCGGTAATAGCCATCCTGCGGGAACGCCACGAGCTCGATATGCAGGTAGGGCGCGAGCCTGCGCTTGACCTCCATCAGCGCATCCACCGCGAGCAGGCGGTCGTCGCAGATGTCGACGTGGCTGCGGATCGCGAGCAGCCCTTGCGCCATCGCGAGGTCGCAATAGCGCATCGCGCGCTCGACGACCGCGTCATGCGTGAGGAGTGGCTTGAGCTCGCCCCACAGCGCGATGCCTTCGAGCAGGGTGCCGGACCGGTTGAGCCGCGGCAGCCCCAGCGACAGCGTCGCGTCCATATGGAAATGGCAATCGACGAAAGGGGGCGACACCAGGTTGCCCCCGGCGTCGATGATCTTGCCGGCATCGCCTTCGATCGCAGGCGCCACCGCGGCAATGTGCCCGGCGGCCACCGCCAGGTCGATCCCGGTGCGGCCGTCGGGAAGCGTCGCATTGCGAATGATCAGATCAAATGACATGTCGATGTCTTTGGCGATGTTTCGGGCTCAGGCGCGTATTCCGAACCCGACGCAAAAATCGAGCCGACGCCGCAGGGGCGGGTCGGCGGCGCGCTATCGCGGCTCGGCGGCGCGCGTCAACTCGACCCGGGTCGCGCGGCCGGTCCGCCGCGCCAGCACTCCGGTCGCCAGCAGCACGCCGAGACTGATGACGGTCACGGCCACGGCCTCCGGGACGGAAGGAATCTCGCCCAGGATGACGATGCCGAGCACTGCGGTCGCCACCGGAATCAGCGACAGGAATGCGGCCGCGCGCGGCGCGCCGAGGATGACGATCGAGCGGCTGAGCGTGAACAGCGTGACGGCCCCCATCAGGACGCCCTGATAGAACGCCTGGAAGATCACCTCGCGGACCGGCGCTTCGGCAAGCCTGCTCGAACCGAGCCACAGCACCGCATAAAGCGGCAGGTAGAACACCATGGAATAGACGCCGATCAGCGCGGCGCCCTGCATCGCGGTCAGGCCGGAGCGGCGCATCCGCAAGGTATAGATCGAGCCCATGAAGCCGGCGCAGATGAACATGAGATCGCCACGCCAGAAGCCGTTCGACAGCGTGGTCATGCTGACCCCGACCAGCACCAGCGCGCCGGCGAGGATCAGGGCGAGGCCTGCGGCCCGCATCGTCGAGATCTGCTCCTTCAGGAAGATGACACTGAGCACCGCCGCGAATAGCGGCAGCAGGCCGGGCGAGAGCGCCGCCATGTGGCTCGCCGGCGTATACTTCGTGCCGATCGTGACCAGAAGCGCGAGCGGCGCGCCCTGGCACACCGCCAGCACCACACCTTCGCGCCAGCCGTGGCGCGGCATGATGCGCACCTGCCTGATCAGAACGGGCAACAGGATAAGCCCGCCGATGCCATAACGCAGCGCGACGAGGTCCTCCGGATTGACCGCGCGCGTGACGCTCAGCCGCGTGAACACCGGCCATGCCGACCACACCACCACGGTGAACAACGCCCAGAAGATGCCGAGCAGGATGGAGGGGGTCGCCGGGACGTCCACGGCCGATGGTGCGGCCGGGGGCATGGCGACCGCGCGAGGCTCGGTCCGTTGCAGCACGCGATATGCCTTTGCGCTACGTGATGGCTTGTTTTGTGTGGTCGATGTCAGCGTTCCGGAACACCCGCGAGTACCAGCCCGCGCATGAAGCGTTCGCGATCCTCAGGTTTGCGGAACGGATAGACCTGACCAAATTTTTCAGCCGTGAAGTCCGGCTCCAGCGACAAAAGCTTGTCGATATATGGCGAAGCTTCGTCCGGGCGTCCTAGGTGACCGCAAGATATGATAAGCGGTTTATATCCGTTGACGAAATCCCGATTGGCTCGGACAACGCGCCTGCCGACTACAACGGCCTTTTCGTAGTCGCCTTTAAACGTATACGCTATCGTATAAACATTATCCCAGACACAAAGATAAGGATCAAAAGGCGCTAGGTCTCGGCAACGATTAAGTCTTTCCAGGGCACTGTCCGGTTCCCCGATATAACAATAGGTTGCGGCGCTAAGTGCCCAGACAAATGCCAAGTTTGGGTTCAGCCGCAACGCCCTGTCAAAATAATAAAGAGCCGTATCGAAATCTTTGTCGAGGAAAGAGCATATATGCCCATATATGCCCATTGCCTCCGCATTCTCAGGATCAATTCGAATCGCCTTGGTGCAAAGCGTCTGCGCAGTTTCAAACGCTTCACGGGGATCGGCCGACCAACCTTGACCAACATGAAAGAGCTGCCAATGTGCGGCCCAGGCGGCGATCATGGCATTATCAGGATCAACCTCCAATGCCTGATAGATAAGTCGGCCTGCTTCCTCGTATTTGTTGCGTTCCATGCTATACAATAAAGGTATCGCTTGAAGCACCAAGCTTGTAGCTCCAGAGCGTTTAGGCCTCTTCTGCTGGCTCTCAATAAACAAGATAACAGGATCAATCCGCGCTACAACAGGCGCAATAACTAACTCATTAAGTTGATCTAACGCATCTACCGCCAATTCAAATCGGTCGTTCCAAACGGGCCGCGCCTCGCCAGTGATGTCCAAAAGGCGGACGCTGACTTGGATTTTTTCTTCGTTCCCTGAGACATCTCCATCGACTATGTAATCCAAATGCTTGCTTTGCAGCATATTTTGACTGCTCTCTGCTGGAATACCCGCCAACGTCATAGGCGTAATGACGTCGAACCATCTAAACCGGGCGAGGGCGGCGGCGATTTCTTGACTGAGCAAGAACGCCAAACGGTCGTTGCCCAAGCCAGGGCTGGCTTGGAGAGGGAGGACGCCTACGCGCAGGCGGCCACTTTGGGCTGGTTGAATTGCTGTTCGAGATTTCGAGGGTTTCCGGATAGATGTGACTGCCCCGACGACGCCTACGTCACCCGAAAATACCTTGAGTGCTTGATAAAGAGCCCGCGTTTCCGACGAAGGCTCGACGTCCAATGCCGCTCTTAAGGAAGATCGGCATCGCTCGTATTCCCGAAGGGCCTGAGCACGCTCACCCATTTCCGAAAGAGAACGCATAAGAACCCGAGATGCTCCCTCATGGGTTGCGTCGAAGGCAATGACTCGCCGCGCTAACGCTGCGCGCCGGTCCGGCAAAGCGTCGGAATCTCCAAGTTGCTCCAGCTCATTTTCAAACAACAACCTCAACTGTTCAGAAAATCGAGTGCGTTCGGCAAGCAGCCACTGATCGAAAGCTGAAGTGATGCCACTGAGATCTTCGAGCAGATCCCCAGTACACATCGCTGCCAAGTCGCCACGGAAAGAATGCTGAGGGGCCGGCTCAGGTGAGCGGACTGCGACTGCATCAACCCAGCATAGTTGCGGATCCAGTCTTACGGTATCGAGGGTCGCGTCGATCAACTCACTCGCCAGCGGTCCCAAAGCTGACGATAGTTCGCGTAGCGCCTGTCGGAAACTAGCCCGCGCTTGGCGATCCGGCACCCGATCCCACAACAAGGCGGACAGCCGGCTACGAGCTACATGCTCGCCTGCGGATAAGCAGAGATACCCTAGAACTGCCCGCGCCTTTCGGCCACGAGGCAGGACATTTTGCCCAAGATATGTAGTTGCGCGAAGTGATCCGAGAAGGTGAATACGCACGAGGGGTTGGGACGGCGCGGCGCCGCCGGTGTCGCCAAACGTATGACTTGGCCTTAGCATTTGGGCCGCGTCATGTGTTCGCCAGCTTCGTTCCAGCATGCACGCCCTCCTCAAGATCGGGGCGAGTTCTGCAAACTCGCTTTTGCGCTGTATTCTGCCGCCTACCACAACTGTAATGTGTTTTGACGCCAAGGGAAGTTTATTTTCACAAGTCATTCACGCCCCTGTCAGAAATGGCAGTAGCAAATTTTGACGGCTAGATCGGCGGCTTATTACGCTGGAGTGCGCACATCTCTGCTATGTGAGGTTGCGGGCCAGAAGGCTCAATCACAGAAGCAGGAGACCATGATGGAAAAGGCAATCCCGGCGAATATTGTGGACAATGGCAAGGTACGGATCGGCGGCCTTTCACCGAACTTTCAACCTGTTCGTCAAGCACCTGCCAGTGTCTTGGACAGCCGCAAGGTTCGGATCGGCGGTCTTTCGCCTAGCGTCTAGCTCGCAGTCATGCGCACCCGCTCTGTAAAATAGCGGGGTGCACGGGGACGGCTAAGCAGCGTTTTTCCGATAATACTGATCGGCGCTCGCGATAGCGGGCGGACCGAACGAGAATGGTTTGCCTTGTGAGGGGCGGATGAGTTGCGTCGCATCGAGGCCGCAGAAACAAGACGAGAGCATTCCGGCCGCAGGTCATGAGATCCCGGGGCCACTTCACGGAACCACCGACATCATCAACGACGCGCAGCGTGAGTTCGCCGACATGGCCCCGTCCATGCTGAAGAAGAACGTCGTCGCGATGGTCTTCCTACCGTGGCTGACCAAGTATACCGGCCGCCTCATCCGCTCGGCCAAGGAGGAGGAGCGCCGCGCGATCCTGGCGGCATTGCCGTCGGATGCGGACGTTGCCAACAAGGACCCGCATTTCCTGCGCGGCCGCAACGAAGCCCTCAAGCAGATGCGGGATGTGATCCAGGCGCGCAGCGAACCGGCTCTGCCGATCGAATTGGTCTAGACGCGCGGTGCGAATTTCCGCCGCACTTCGCTTCGCGCGCGGGGGACTAAGCTGCGCGCCCTGGTGTTTGACCAGGATCAACGATGAACGAATTGGGGAGGAAGACATGTCCGCAACGTTACGGCTGACCGGGCTGGCCTTGGCGCTCGGGATCGCTGCGCCGGCGCAGGCGCAGGTGCTCACCGAGAAGAACGTCTCGACCGGCATCGCGATGGCGATCGCCCATGCGGCGCTCGAATCGTGCGAGAAGTCTGGCTTCAAGGTGTCGGTGACGGTGGTGGACCGTTCCGGCCAGGTGAAGCTGCAGGTGCGCGGCGACGGCGCGAACCCGCACACCTTCGAGAACAGCTACCGCAAGGCCTATACCGCCAAGACCATCCGCGCGTCGTCGGCGGAGTTCGTCAAGCGCTTCAACGATCCGAACAATCCCAGCGCCAAGGCGCAGGCGACGCTGCCGGGTTTCATCGCGCTTGCCGGCGCGCTGCCGATCAAGATCGGCGACGACATCATCGGCGCCGTCGGGGTGTCCGGCGCGCCGGGCGGCGACAAGGACGAAGTCTGCTCGCAGGCGGGCATCGACAAGGTCGCCGACCAGCTCAAGTAGGCGGACGCGAGGGCATCTGCCTCATCCCGGGCATGCCGCGTTAAAGGCGCGATCGTCTGACCGCGCCGCGCGCCGTTCGAGGCTTGCTCGGTGCACACCCTCTCCCTCCTGTTGCGGGAGAGGGCGGCCGCCGCGAGCGGCGGGGCGGCCGATGGACGCTCAGCGATTGCGGAAGCCTTCGCGCACGAGTTCGAGGCGGGGCCGGGGAGGCTCGGCTTTCTCGGCTTCGAGCGCATCGCCGCAGGGCACGGTGGCGCCTTCCTCCAGCCCGCCGGAGCGGTTGTCGAAGGTCATGCGGCGGCAGCGGTTCGCGCGCGACGGCGCAAGCTGGATGGTGCCGGTGTAAAGCTCGCCGCTCTCGGGCGCGGCCGCCGCGACCGGGGCCGGCGAGGAGAATTGCTTCACGCCGGCGAGGGAAATGATGCCGATGATCACGGCCGCCGACGCCCAGGTGAACACGGCCTGACGGTTCGTCCCCGCCCGTTTCGTCGGACGGGGGAACCGCATGGGAGGCTTGGTCGCCGTCGGGAGCACCCTTCGCATCCCGGCAGCCTAGGCGCCCGCTCGCTGCAAAGCCTTTAACGAACTCGGTTGCTTTCCCCCTAACGCGTCACGGCATCGGGATGTCGCCGACCTTCTTGGGCTGGTCGTAGCCGCGCTGCACCGCCGGACGCCTGGCGATCGTCTCGTACCAGCGCTTCACGTTGGGATACTGCTTCATGTCGATGGTCTGCCACTCGAAGCGCGAGATCCATGGCCAGATCGCGATGTCGGCGATCGAATAGTCGTCCGCCACGAATTCGCGCTCTGCCAGCTGGCGGTCGAGCACGCCGTAGAGCCGGTGTGCCTCCTTGAGGTAGCGCTCCTCGGCATAGGGTGCCTTGCCGGGATTATATTTCACGAAGTGATGGACCTGGCCGAGCATCGGGCCGGGGCCGCCCATCTGCCACATCAGCCATTCGATGACGCGGTAGCGCTTGTCGCCGTCCTTGGGCAGCAGCTTGCCCGTCTTGTCGGCGAGGTAGATCAGGATGGCGCCGGATTCCATCAGCGTCAGGCCGTTGTCGCGGTCGACGATCGCAGGAATCCGGTTGTTGGGCGCGATCTTGAGGAAGTCCGGCGCGAACTGCTCGTCCTTGGAGATATCGATGGCATGCGCGGTGTAGGGCAGGCCGAATTCCTCGAGCGCAATGGAGGCCTTGCGGCCATTGGGGGTGGTCCAGGTATAGAGGTCGATCATGGAATGTCCTGTCGGTTCCGGCGGTCGATGTCGCGGCGCGAGCTCTCATCCGTCGTGGCCGCGCCGGCGCAAGGCCGACGATGACGGGAACTGCGACGCGGTCTTACGTGAAATATCCAATTTTAAGAAATCATTCGGCAAATGCGCGAACTATGGGTCGCGAACCGCGAACGCGATCAAGTCCCACCGGTTGCTTGACCGGACGTTCGAGGGGACTGCGATGTGGCACCACAAGGCCGAGCGGCAAAAGGGTATCGTGTTCGACACCCGCTCGAGCACGGAGCGGCGCCCGTTCGACACCCGCGCGCTCGAACGGCTCCCCCGGCCGAACCGAAACGATCCGCCGTACCGTACCTGGTGGGTGGTCGAGCCCAAGGACGACGAATAGCGCCGTTCCCGCCCCCCGCGGTAAAAGACGCCTCCAAGGCAGGCGTCTCATGACCACCGACATCGCATCCTCATTGCATTCACCGGCCGAGCGGCTGGCGGCGATCCGCCTGCGCATCGAAGCCGCCGCCGAGGACGCGGGTCGCGCTCCCGCATCGGTGACGCTGGTCGCGATCTCCAAGACCCATGGCGCGGGGGCCATCCTGCCGCTCATCGCGGCCGGCCAGCGCGTGTTCGGCGAGAACCGGGTCCAGGAGGCCAAGTCCAAATGGCCGGCGCTGAAGGAGCAACATCCGGACCTCGCACTGCATCTGGTCGGGCCGCTGCAATCCAACAAGGCGCGGGACGCGGTGGCGCTGTTCGACGCTATCCACTCGCTCGACCGCGCGGGCCTGGCGGAGGCGTTGGCCAAGGAGGTGGCCCGACAAGAACGCCGACCCCGCCTGTTCGTCCAGGTCAACACCGGTGCCGAGCCGCAGAAAGCGGGCGTCCTTCCCGAGGAAGCCGATTCATTCCTTCGGTCATGTGTGGATAATTACGATCTCGTGATCGACGGCCTCATGTGCATCCCGCCGGCCGGAGAAGCCCCCGCGCCGCATTTCGCGCTTCTGCACAAGATCGCTGAACGCAACGGCTTGGACGAAGTGTCTATGGGGATGAGCGCCGACTTCGAGGCCGCGATTCGTTTCGGTGCCACCCATATCAGAATCGGCAGCGCTATGTTCGGCGATCGGCCCCCGCCCTGAACGATACACGCTTCGTTCGGATGCGTCGATGTCAGCGGATGTCCATTGTCGTCCCGGCGCGGACACGGGCGAGCAGCAATCTCAAGCGGGCCGCTTTCAAGGAGACGCACCCGGCGGTAGGAGTGAATCCGACTTCTCACGACATGGACGAAGACCGCGCTGCCGCGCTGGGCAATCCGTGGCCGGGTATTGTGATCGAGCTCGATGATGAGGTCATAGAGCCGGTCTTCGCGGCAGAGGCGGTCGCCCGGGTCGCCGGGCGACAGCCGGATCGGCCGATTGTAGCGCCGGTCGCCCGGGTCCTCGCACCAGGCGTCTCCGGGGCGGATGGCGCGGGCCGGCAGTAGGGTGCGCGGCCGCGGTCCGCGGTCGGGCCGCCACCACAACCGCACCAGCCGAAAGCGGCCTGCCGGCGTCGCACCGTCGCCTTCGCGCTTGTCGGCGCTGATGCCGGTGCGGCCGAGCGCCACGGGAATCCTGAGCGGGCCGGCGGTCAGCCATCCGCGCGTGCGGGCCGCCGCTCCGGCTCGCACGCGCAGCGTATCCAGCGTGGTGCGCCGGACCTCGTCCGCCGGGTGTCTCCTCAACCTGTAATCCCCGCCAAAATTCGCTGCACGGCTTGCTCTTTTACCCTCGAATGCTCTACTTCGCGACTGGAGCATGATCCGAAAAGCGGGGCTTCGGACACGACCATGCTTCCACGGCACGATAGACCGCGATCATTGAGGCCTCAGGCGCATGGCGAATGCCCGCAAGATTCTCATCGTCGACGATGATGACGAATTGAGCGCCGCGCTGGTGGAGCAGCTCGCGCTGCACGAGGAGTTCGAGGCGGACGCGGTCGACACCGCCGCCAAGGGCCTCCAGGCCGCCAAGAACGGCCATGTCGATCTCGTCATCATGGACGTCGGCCTGCCCGACCTCGACGGCCGCGAGGCGGTGCGCATCCTGCGCAAGAACGGGTTCAAGGCGCCGGTCATCATGCTGACCGGGCACGACAGCGATTCCGACACCATCCTGGGCCTCGAATCCGGCGCCAACGATTACATCCTCAAGCCGTTCCGCTTCGCCGTGCTGCTGGCGCGCATCCGCGCCCAGCTCCGCCAGCATGAGGCGAGCGAGGATGCGGTATTCACCATCGGCCCCTATACGTTCCGGCCGAGCTCGAAGCTGCTGATGCATCCCAAGGGCAGCAAGGTGCGGCTCACCGAGAAGGAGACCGCAATCCTGCGCTATCTCTACCGCGCCGGGCAGAAGCCGGTGTCGCGGGAGGTCCTGCTGCAGGAAGTGTGGGGCTACAATTCCGGCGTCACCACCCACACGCTGGAGACGCACATCTATCGCCTGCGACAGAAGGTGGAGAAGGACGCCGCGACGCCCGCGATCCTGGTGACCGAAGCCGGCGGCTACAAGCTGGTTCCTTGAGGTGTTGCGCCGCGTCCCGGCCGCTCGCCGCACGCCCGCGCCACCCTTTAAGACTTTCGATTGCGAATTTCAGCTAAGTTTAGCGGTACCGCCCGGGCATGAGGCCGGCGCGGCGGCGGAACCGCGCCCGTGCGGCGGTCGCGGGCCGCGCATTGCCCGTCACCCGAGCGCTGGATGAGCATCGACGACGACATCGCGTTCCTCGGCCGGGTCCCGACGCTGGCGCTGCTCGGGCGCGAGGCGCTGCGCATTATCGCGATCGGCGCCGAGAACCGCTACGTCCACGACGGCGACGTGCTGTTCCGCGAGGGCGAGTCCGCGGACGGCGGCTTCGTGGTGCAGGAGGGCGCGTTCACGCTGACCTCCGAGCACATCTCGCCGGGCCTCGAGCCGGTCGAGGTCGGGCCCGGCACGCTGCTCGGCGAGCTTGCGCTGCTGACCGGCACGGTGCGGCCGGCGACCGCGACGGCGCTGGAGCCGTCCTCCGTCATCCGCATCCCGCGAACGCTGTTCATCAAGATGCTGGAAGGCTATCCGGATGCGGCGCGTCGCCTGCGCAAGATGATCGCGGAGCGGGCCGACGCCGCGATGGAGGACATCCGCAGTGTGCGGCCGGTGCTGGACATCGGCGGCGACCTGCGATGAGGCGCGAGCCGCTCCGGCACAAGGCATCATTCGACGGCGCCACGGCCCGCCTTTGTTGCGACCGCGAGCGCGGTGAGGCAGACTGAGCGCGGCGAATGGTCCGCCGGGCCCTGTCCCGACCTAGTGTCCCGACCTCATGCAGTTCGACGCCTTCATCAGCTATTCGGGCGCCGACAAGCCGACCGCCGACGCGGCGTGCGCCACGCTTGAAGCCGCCGGAATACGCTGCTGGATCGCGCCACGCGACATCATGCCGGGCCGCGAATACGGCGATGCCCTCGTCGATGCACTGGACCACTGCCGCGTGCTGGTGCTGGTGTTCTCGTCGCGCGCCAACACGTCCCCTCAGATCCGCCGCGAGGTCGAGCGCGTCGTCAGCCGCGGCGTGCCGGTCCTCCCGCTCCGCATCGAGGACGTGCTGCCGACGCGGTCGATGGCCTACTTCGTCGGGTCGGTTCACTGGCTCGATGCGCTGACGCCGCCGCTGGAGCAGCATCTCCAGCGTCTCGCCGGCGCCGTCCAGGCGTTGCTGCGGGTCGATCCCGCCGGCGCTGGCCGTATCCCTGACGATGATGCGGATGCCGGCGATGCGCCGCCGCCGGCCGCTGGCATCCCACACCATCCGGTTGTCCAGGTGCAGGCAGCGAAACCCGGAGTCGCCGAAGACAAGGTCGCGCCGCGCGCCGCGCCGCATGCCGTTTCATCGGCTCCGGGACCGGCGAATGACGGCGGCGGACAGAGTGCCGCAGCCCTTGCTCATGCCGGAGCAAGCACGGCCACCGCCGCGCCTGCTGAAAGAAGCCTTGAGGCTGCAACGCCTCCGGCTCCCGCAGCCCTCCGATTGCCGGCGGTCTTCTTGCTGCTCTTCGGTGTGGCACGTTGTCTGGCCACGATCGCCTTCTGGTCGGTATTGGCAAATAGGCACTCGCCCGATTCCATCGAGTTTCTATTGCTGGCGGAATTGTTGGCGTCGGGGGTGGCGGCAATCGCGGTTGGGTGGTCGCTTCGACGGGCGCATCGGGTCCGCGCCGTGGAAAAGATTATTTGCGGGCTTGGCGCGTTGAGCGAAGCTGGCTGGTTCATCTTTGCGGCCACGCTCATCGTTGGCGGCGGCATCGCGGGCGCTGCAATTCTTTTCGTCATCCTGCCGTCGCCGTTCGGCGTGGCCGCGTTTATCTGGGGCTTCATCAATCTCAGGCGCAAACAGACGGCGTCGATCTGACGATCGAACGCTTGTCGTGCATTCACAATTCCAGCACCGCCGTCACCGGCACATGGTCGGAGGGCTGCGCCCAGCCGCGCACCTCGCGGGCGACCGCGATGGAGGAAACCCGGTCGCCGAGCGCCGGCGCCACCCAGACATGGTCGAGGCGCCGGCCCTTGTCGGCGGCGGCCCAGTCCGGCGCGCGGTAGCTCCACCACGTGTAGATCTTCTCCGGCACCGGGACGTGACGGCGCACCGCGTCGACCCATCGGCCGGTCTCATACACGGCGGTGAGCTTCTCGCATTCGATCGGCGTGTGCGACACGACCTTGAGGAGCTGCTTGTGGCTCCAGACGTCGTGCTCCAGCGGCGCGACGTTGAGGTCGCCGACCAGCACCGAGCGTTCGCCGGGCTTAGGGCGCAATGTGATGGCATCGCGCATCTCGTCGAGGAACGAGAGCTTGTGGGCGAATTTCGGATTGATCTCCGGGTCGGGCTCGTCGCCGCCCGCGGGCACATAGAAATTATGCAGCGTGACCGGCTCGCTCAGGCCGGCCTGCTCGCCGAGCGTCACGCCGATATGGCGGCAGTCGGTCTTGCCGCAGAAGCTGCGGATATCGATCGCCTCGAACGGCAGCCGCGAGAGCACCGCGACGCCGTGGTAGCCCTTCTGGCCGTTGAGCGCGACGTGCTCGTAGCCGAGCCGCTTGAAGCGGCGCAGCGGGAACGCGTCGTTCGGCGCCTTGGTCTCCTGCAAACACAGCACGTCCGGCCGCCGCGCCTTGATGAACTTGGCGACGAGATCGATGCGGAAGCGGACGGAGTTGACGTTCCAGGTGGTGACGGACAGGCGCATGCTGGCTCATGTAGGCGCAATCGTAGGGTGGTCAAAGGCGCATGGCGCCGTGCCCACACGAACTTCAAGATAATGGCGAGTGCGCGGAACCCGATCAAATGGCCCGTGGGCACGGCGCCGAGTGGCGCCTTTGCCCACCCTGCGATCTACCCGGCAGGCAGCGCTTACTGGAAGATTTCCTTGCGCTCGTAATTGATCTTGAACATCGCCGGATCGGGCTTCTTGGTGATGTCCAGATTGTAGAGCGCGACCGTGGTGTCGTAGCCCTGCGGATCGGTCACGGTCCACTGCTTGAGCTGGAAGTCCTTGGCGTCGAACATCAGCATCACCTGGTGCGTGCCGCCGAGCGTGCTGGCCGCTCCTCGATCGCCACGGTGACGAAGGTGTCGTCGGCGTGCACCGCGATCACGTTGGTATCGCGCAGCAGGTCGATGCGGTCGGCGAGCAGGAAGCGCAGCGGCGTCTGCGACAGCGGGTAGAGGTCCTGGGTGGCGAGCTTGCGGTCGCGAACCACCACGCGAGTGTGCCGTCGGCGACCAGCTCGAGCGGGCTCGGCGGATTGTACTCGAAGCGGACGCGGCCGGGCTTGGCGAGGTAGAACATGCCCTCGGTGCGGCTGCGCCGTCCGGGCCGACCTGCACGAAGTTGCCGACCAGCGTGTTGCATGCCCGACAGGTAGGCGTTGACCGCGTCGATCAGGGCGCGCTGGTTGGTCGTCGAACGCGGTCGTGGTCGCCGGACTTCGCCACCGCGGCTGGAACCGGCGCGGGCGGCGAACAGGTTCTGCGCCACCGAGCCGGTGGTCAGCGGCGCGCGCGCACCGGGCGGCACCAGCGCATGGCGGCCCGGCCGGTGCGCGCCACGGCCGGCTTCTTGGGTGCAGCCGAGGGCGGCGGCGGCATGTCTCGGACCGGGCCGTGGCGCCGAGCGCCGTGCGGTGCGGCGAGCGCACGTCGCGATCCAGGCCGCGCGAGTGCGCATTACGCATTCCTAAGCCTCCGCGCCACCGGACCCGCTCCAACGTGCCGTGCCCTAGCGGCCCGCTGTGGCGATTTCGCGGCCCGCATTGTCAGCGACGGCTGATGATCGCGCCCGGGTCGAGTTGCATCAATACCGGCGTGGTCGCCCTCGTCGACCAGGATCTCGCGTTTGCCGGCGTGATTGGCCTGCCCGACGATGCCTTCCTGTTCCATCCGCTCCATCAGCGTGGCGGCGCGATTATAGCCGATCTGCAGCCGCCGCTGGATGTAGCTGGTGGAGGCCTTGCGGTCGCGCATCACGATGGCGACGGCCTGGCTGTAGAGATCGCTGGCGCCGCCGCCGTCCTCGCCCATCGCGGAGGCGTCGAACACCGCGCCGTCGTCGTCCGGCTCGGTCGCTCGCCGTCACTGCCTCGAGATATTGCGGCTGCGCCCTGCGACTTGAGGTGGCGCACGATCTTCTCGACCTCGTCGTCGGAGACGAACGGCCCGTGCACGCGGCTGATGCGCCCGCCGCCCGCCATGTAGAGCATGTCGCCCTGGCCGAGGAGCTGCTCGGCGCCCTGCTCGCCGAGGATGGTGCGGCTGTCGATCTTGGAGGTGACCTGGAAGGAGATGCGGGTCGGGAAGTTCGCCTTGATGGTGCCGGTGATGACGTCGACCGACGGGCGCTGCGTCGCCAGCACGACGTGGATGCCGGCGGCGCGCGCCATCTGGGCGAGGCGCTGGATCGCGCCCTCGATGTCCTTGCCGGCGACCATCATCAGGTCGGCCATCTCGTCGACGATGACGACGATGTAGGGCAGCGGCTCGAGTTCGAGCTCTTCCTTCTCGTAGATCGCCTCGCCGGTTTCCTTGTCGTAGCCGGTATGCACGGTGCGGGTCAGCGGCTCGCCCTTGCGCTTGGCCTCGGCGAGCGCGCGCGTTGTAGCCGTCGATGTTGCGCACGCCGAGCTTGGACATCTTCCGGTAGCGCTCCTCCATCTCGCGCACCGCCCATTTCAGCGCGACCACCGCCTTCTTCGGGTCGGTGACGACGGGCGTGAGCAGATGCGGGATGCCGTCGTAGACCGAGAGCTCCAGCATCTTCGGATCGATCATGATCAGGCGGCACTGCTCGGGCGGCAGCCGGTAGAGCAGCGACAGGATCATGGTGTTGATCGCCGACCGACTTGCCGGAGCCGGTGGTGCCGGCGATCAGCAGATGCGGCATGCGGGCGAGGTCGACGATCACCGGCTCGCCGCCGATGGTCTTGCCGAGGCAGAGCGGCAGCTTGGCGCTGCGAGTTGGTGTATTCGCTCCGCCGAGAGCAGCTCGCGCAGATAGACCTTCTCGCGCTTCGGGTTCGGCAGCTCGATGCCGATGGCGTTGCGGCCGGGCACCACGGCGACGCGGGCCGAGACCGCGCTCATCGAGCGGGCGATGTCGTCGGCGAGGCCGATGACGCGCGACGACTTGATGCCGGGCGCCGGCTCCAGCTCGTAGAGCGTGACCACCGGGCCGGGCCGCGCGTTGATGATCTCGCCGCGCACGCCGAAATCGTCGAGCACGCCTTCGAGCGCGGTGCTGGTTTCCTTGATCGCCTCCATGTTGGGGGCATAGCGCTCGTTGGGCTTGGGCGCCGCGAGCAGGGCGAGCGGCGGAAGCTCGTAGCCGCCGGCGCCGCGGCCGGCCGGCTTGGGCGCGGGCTTGGCGGGACGCTTCACGGCGGCGCGGGGCGCGGGCTCCGCGACGTCGTCCTCCGGCTCGTCGGCGAGATCCTCCGGCGCGATGTCGATGTCGGGCTCGGCGCCATCGCGGCACACCGAAATTCGGCTCGACCCGCCCGGAGGGTGACGCGCGGCCGACGGGAAGCGAAAGCGCGGGCCGCATCGCCCACAGGCCGACGATCAGGCGCGAAACGCGCGCCCTGACGCTGAAGAAGCCGTGGAACAGGAAGCCGAGCGAAATGAGACCGGGGCTTTCGTCGTGCTCGACGGGGTCCGGCGCTTCGTCGGCCAGGGTCTCCGGCGGCGTTGCGCCGGTGTTCCAGATCACGCCGGTCGCGGTCGCGAGCGCCGCCGCACCGATGATTCCGGAGACCGCTCCGGCGAGGATGCGGCTGGCGCCGGACAACGGTCCGCCCGCGAGCCATGCCGGGAGGCGCAGCATCATGTCGCCGACGACGCCGCCGAGCCCGGTCGGCAGCGGCCAATGCGCGAAGGTCGGCAGGCAGGACACGAAGGCCGCGGTCCCGAAAACCCCGACGAGCCACAGGACGAACCGCAGGACTTCGCGGTCGAGCGCGCGGTGTGTGACGAGGCGCCAGCCCCAGATCGCGACCGGCAGGATGAGCGCGACCGTCGCGACGCCGAGCAGCTGCATCATGAGGTCGGCAGCGACAGCGCCGGAGACGCCGAGCAGGTTGCGCACCGGCGCCTTGGTGGCATGGCTCAGGCTCGGGTCCTGCACCGACCAGGTGGCGAGCGCGATGGCCGCCAGGACCGACACCGCGATCAGCACGAAGCCGGCGGCTTCGTACAGGCGCCGGCGTGCCGCGGCGCGGAATTCGTCCGGCAGAAGCGAGAGATCGAACGTGCGTCGGATCGCCTGCATGCTACTCGCCTGCTGTTACGGTCTCAGCACCGCGACGAGGCGATGCAGCGCCTCGGCCGTGGTGTCCTTGTCCTGCACCATGGCGACCCGGATATATCCGGCGCCCGGATTGCCGTCGCGCTCGCGCGCAAGGTAGCGGCCGGGGATGACCCGCAGGCCCGCCTCGCGCCAGAGCTTCACGGTCACCGCCTCGTCGCCGCCCTGCGCGGTGACGTCGAGCCACAGGTAGAAGCCGCCGGCGGGCCGCGCGTAGCCGTAGCGGTCGCCGAGGATCTGGTCGGCGAGGTCGAACTTCGCCGCGTAGAGGCGTCGGTTCTCCTCGACATGGGCCTCGTCGCCATAGGCCGCGACCGCGACCTCCTGCATCGGCACCGGCACCTGCGGCGCCGCGACGTTGCGCAGCTCCAGGAAGCGGGCGAGGAAGCCCTTGTCGCCGGCCGCGAAGCCGACCCGCAGGCCGGGCAGGTTCGAGCGCTTCGACAGCGAATGGAAGACGACGACGTTGGCGAAATCCGGTCCCGCCGCTTCCAGCATGCCGGCCGGCGGATGCTCGGTGTAGATCTCCGAATAGCATTCGTCGGCGAACACCAGGAAGCCGTGGCGCCGCGCGAGACCGGCCAGACGTTCGAGATAGGCGTGGTCGGCGACCGCACCCTGCGGGTTGGACGGCGAGGCGAGATAGAGCGCCACGGTGCGGGCGAGCAGCGCGTCGTCGAGCGCGTCGAGGTCGGGCAGGAAGCCGCTCGCGCGGGTCGCCGGCAGATAGACCGCCTCGCACTCCGCCGCGGCGGCGCCCGCCCCATAGGCGGCATAGAACGGATTGGGGATCAGGATCGCCGGTTTGCCGGCGCGTTCGCCCACCATCCGCTTCGCTGCGATGGCGGCGAGGAACAGGCCTTCGCGGGTGCCGTTGAGCACCAGGACTTCGCTCTCCGGGTCGACCGGGCGAGGGAGGTCGTAGCGCCGGGCCAGCCAGCCGGCGACCGCGCGACGGAAGCGCTCGGTGCCCTTGTTGGCCGGATAGCGGCCGAAGTCGCTGAGATGCGCCGCGAGTACCTGGCCGACGAAAGGCGGGATCGGATGCTGCGGCTCCCCGACCGAGAGGTTGATGGCGGATTTGCCCGGCTTGATGTCGGCCAGAAGCTCCGCCAGCCGCACGAACGGCGAGCGGCCCTCGGCGGCACGGATGCTGGGCGATGACATCTCGCGATCGTTCGTGGTCATGGACTGCTGGCGAAAACGGCCCTCGCGCCGTCCTCAGCACCATAGAAGCCGGCGGGTTAAGGCGCGATTAACCATCGGCCTTACGGAAGCGCTCAAGTGCCATCAGCGCCGCACGCCGTCTAATTTTCGCCGCCCCATGATTCGCGCGCGCCATGACGGATGTGTACGATCCAGGCTTCGCCGGCACGGATACGCCAGTAAATCAAATAGGGTGAGTGGCCGACCGGCAGCACGCGGGTCTCTTCGTCAGCGGAAACTCGTCCGCCGTGCGGATATTATCCAATGAATTCGACCGTCTTCTTGATCGCCTGTTTCACGCGACGCGCGTCCTGGGGGCTCCGCTCGTCGAGGTATTCAAGGATCACGCGAAGGTCGTCGCGCGCGCGAGGCGTATAGCGAACCCTCATAGACCGTGGCGTCTCCAGAGCGCTTCGATCTCATGGTCAGGCACGAACTCCCCCCGGTCGGCTTGAGCCAAGCCTTCCCGGATCGCCACCAGCGTGCCTTCGTCGACGGGAATTTCGGTCTGACCGCTTGACGCAAACGACAGCAGGGGGGCTGCCAGCGCATCCTGCTCGTCAAGGGGAAGCTCGCGCACCTTGGCGACCGCTTGATCCAGCAGCTTTGTCATGCCGCAGCTTATCACGGCAGTTCGAAAATATCACGCCAACCGGACCGACCGGCGAGTCCGCTCAGGCCGCCTTGCTGACGCCCGTTCCGGAGGCCTCGCCGTCGTGGTTGGCGGCCGGTGCGGAGAGCCGGGCGCTGGCGCGCCGCAGCGCGCCGACGCCGAGACGGCCGAGGAAGCGGCTCCAGCGCCGGGCATGCCAGGCGAGGCCAGGCTCGGTGGACAGCGCCCGGAGATGGAACGCCTTGGTGGCCGAATGGGCGTCCGAGGCCTGCTTCACCGGGTCGTCGTAGAAAGCGGACATTTTGTCCGCACCCATGCCTCCGGTCGCGAGCCAGGCAGGAATATGGACGTTGCACAGCCGCTCGACGTCGACGAGCACCTTGCCGGCGCCGGTGCCGGCGGCTGGGCATGATGTCGCGAAGGCGTCACCGACCAGCACGATGCCGGCGCGGCGATAGCCTTCGGTGACGTAGAGGTCGGCGGGGCGGATTTTCACCGGCCCTGCCACCTTGAAGTCGCCGGTGAGCTTCGAGAGCTGCGGCATCAGCTCGCGCAGCGCGGCCTCCGGCGCCTGGCGCATGCGGCGCAGCCAGGGGTCGTCCATCTCGCGATAGACCATGAGGTTGGCGCGCATCGCGGTGCCGATCGGGAACAGCGTGATATAGGCCATGCGAGCGGCGACGCGCTCGGCATAATAGGTCATCGCCGGGAAGTCGAAGGCGGCCCGGCCGACGGGCTTGAGGTCGAAGGCGACCGTGATCGAATGGCAGGGGCTCACCTCGCGCCGGGTCAGCCCGAGGTTGTGGCGCAGTCCGCTGTTGAGGCCGTTCGCCATGACGATCAGGCGGGCGGAAATCTCCTCGCCGGTCGAGAGCGTCACGAGCTGGCGCTCATCGCTGGTGGTCGCGGCCGTGACCTTGGCATGGATGAAGGGCACGCTCGGGGGAATCTCGCCGCGGATGGTGTTGACCAGGGTGTCGTAGAGGATGCCGTGCTGGTCGCCGGAGCGCTTGTCGACGACGCGGCCGAATCGCGCGATCCACACGCCGCCGTCATGGGTGCCGGCGCGCAGGACTGCGTCGGCGATGCCGGTCTTGCGCAGCGTCCGCACCTGCGAGGAGTCGAGCTTCTCGCAGCGCAGGTCGGGCGGATAGACCGTGTGGGGGTCGATCACGACGGGGTCGATGCCGGCGCGGCCCAGCATGGCGGCCGTGGTCGAGCCGGCCAGCCCGCCACCGACGATCGCGATATCCGTCTGCCGCATGGGCGCCTCGCTTCCGGCTCCATCTTTGGGGCCAAAAAGCTAAACGAAGCTTGAAACCGATTGCGAAATGCGGGCAATACCCGCCGGCGGCCGCAGCTCATGCGAGCTGCGCCAATCACGTCGGCGCGATGCCGCGCGGCTGGCGCCCGCACAACCAAATCTTAACCGAACGGCAATCGTGTCCCACGACGATGCCGGCGGCGACCAGGTTACGGGTGTTCACGTCACATGATTTCGGTCGACATCGGTCCGGCGGAGCCGGACCTCGCCGCGCAATGGAAGACCCTCATCGGGCACGCTCCGGGCAACGTATTCCTGAACCCGGTGGCGCTGATTGCGGCGCAGAACACGAAATTCGCCAAACTCCATGTGCTGCGCGCGTGGGACCGCCGCGCCGGTCCGGACCGGCTGGTCGGGCTGTGGGCGCTGCAGGAACGCAACATCGCATCGGTCTGGCCGGCCTTCCTGGCGGCACCGCCCTATGATTACGCCTTCAGCTCGGGTCCGGTGGTCGAGCGCGCCGTCATGGCCGAGGTGGTCGCCGCATTCTTCGATGCGATCGAGGGTGATCCGCGGCTGCCGAACATCCTCAGCCTGAAGTTTCTCGACGGCGATTGCGCCGTCTATCCGGCAATCCACGAGGCGCTGGCTGCGCGCGGGAGCCAGATCCTGACGCTGTCGGAAAGCGCGCGCGCGTTCGCGACGCGGCAGGCCGGCGTCAAACGCTCCGGGTCAACGGCCAAGAAGCTGCGCCAGCACTGGAACCGCCTGTCCGCGCTCGGCGCGGTCGAGGTCGTGAACGACCGCGCGACGCCCGCCGCGCGCGCCGCCTTCGAGGACTTCCTCGTGCTGGAGGCGCAGAGCTGGAAGGGCGGCCGCGGCACCGCGCTGCTGTGCAGCGACGCCGATGCCGCCTTCACGCGGCGCCTCGTGGGCGACCTGGCGGCGCAAGGCGACGCCTCCGTGGCGCTGCTGCGGCTCGGCGGCCGGGCGATCGCCGCACAGGTGCTGCTCTATTGCGGCAGCACCGCCTATACGTGGAAAACGGCGTTCGACGCGTCGTTCGGCAAGTTCTCGCCGGGCGCGCTCCTGGTCGACAAGGTGACCGAGGAGCTGTTCGCCGCGGGCGCCATCGAGACTATCGATTCCTGCTCGCCGGCGGGGAGCTTCATGGATCAGCTCTGGACCGGCCGCCACACCATGGTCGATCTGCTGGTGGACGTCGGCGCCGGCCGCTCGCTCGGCTTCGCGTTCGAGGCGATGCGCGAGCGCGGCTACGCGCAGCTCCGCGACCTGCGCAAGCGCCTGCGCGGCGTGTCGTGGCCGGGGCATCCGAAGAAGGGAATCGCGGCCTCGCTGTAGGCTCGCGGAGCGACCGTCCTTGCCGGCGACGGGACTGCGTTTTCGCGCCCGATGCGCAACACCCAGTGGCGTAAAACATCCGGCGCACAAAAGAGAGAGGCCCCGGACTTGCGTCCGAGGCCTCCCGACGGAGGGGGCGGTGCCGGGTCTCCACCCCAACCGTTGTCTCAGGTCTTCCAGCTTGCGCTGCTCGGCCATCGGCTTATCGCCGAGGATATTGGGGAGGGGTATTTAGGTCGCCCCCCTCGCGGCGAACCGTCTCCCCCCAACGCGAGGGGAGCCGGCAGTTTACGTCACTGCACGGTTTCGCCGTGCAGATGAAGGTCGAGGCCGTCGCGCTCGATTTCCTCGGTGACGCGCAGGCCGATGATCAGGTCGATCACCTTGAGGATGATGAAGCTCACCACCGCGCCGTAGACGATGACGATGACGACGCCCTTCACCTGGTTGATGAGCTGGGCCGCGTTGCCTTCGAGGAGGCCGGCGGTGCCGCCGTAATGCCTCGACGGCGAACACGCCGGTCAGCAGCGCGCCGACGATGCCGCCCACGCCGTGGACGCCGAAGCAGTCGAGCGCGTCGTCATAGCCGAACATGTGCTTGAGGCCGGTGGCGCCCCAGTAGCAGAACACGCCGGCGGCGACGCCGATCGCCATCGAGCCGACCGGGCCGACGAAGCCCGAAGCCGGGGTGATGGCGACGAGACCGGCGACGGCGCCCGAACACATGCCGATGACCGTCGGCTTGCCGCGCGCCGCCCACTCCACGAACATCCAGGTCAGTGCGGCCACGGCGGTCGCGATCTGGGTGACCGTCATCGCCATGCCGGCCTGCATGCCCGCCGTGACGGCGGAGCCGGCGTTGAAGCCGAACCAGCCGACCCACAGCAGGCCGGCGCCGATGAAGGTCAGCACCATGTTATGGCCGGGGCCGACGTCCTTGCGCTTGCCGAGGCAGATCGCGCACATCAGGCCGGCGATGCCCGCGTTGATATGCACGACAGTGCCGCCGGCGAAGTCGAGGACCTTGGTCCAGGCGTCGGCATTGCCGTTCGACAGGAAGCCATCCGGCGCCCCAGACCCAATGCGCGATCGGCGCATAGACCAGGATCGCCCACAGGCCGATGAACCACAGCATCGCCGAGAACTTCATGCGTTCCGCGAAGGCGCCGGCGATCAGCGCCGGGGTGATGATCGCGAAGGTCATCTGGAAGCAGATGTAGACCGTCTCGGGGATCGTCGCCGCCAGCGGATTGGGATTGCCGATGCCCTTCGTGATGTCGCTCACGATGCCTTGCAGGAAGGCCCGACTGAGCCCGCCGATGAAAGGCCCGCCCGCGGTGAATGACAGGCTGTAGGTCACGCAGGCAAACAGCACGGTGACCAGGCAGGTGACGGCGAAGCTCGTCATCACCGTGTCGCCGACGTTCTTCTTGCGCACCATGCCGCCATAGAACAGCCCGAGGCCCGGGATGGTCATCATCAGGACGAGCGCGACGGAGGTCAGCATCCAGGCGGTGTCGCCGGAATTGGGCGAGCAGTTCGTCTGGACCTTGGCATCGCAGGCCGGAGGCGGCGCCTCCGCAGCCGGCGGAGCAGCCGCGGCGGGGTCGGTTGTCGCGGCGGGCGGGGGAGAGGGCGGCGCCTGGGCGAATGAAGGCGCAACAAGAAGGGTGCCGAACAGCAGGGCGACGGCGGCCGCCACCAACCCCTTCCGGCTGAGTATCTTGAACGTCATGGTGGAACTCCTGTCAAAAGCCATTGATCGCGGTCTACAGCGCGGCGGCGTCGGTTTCGCCGGTGCGGATGCGCACGGCGTGGTCGATGGAGAAGACGAAGATTTTTCCGTCGCCGATCTGGCCTGTCTTGGCCGACGCGACGATCGCCTCGACCACTTTGTCGACCTGGTCGGATGCGACGGCGACCTCGATCTTGAGCTTGGGCAGGAAGCTCACGGCGTATTCGGCGCCGCGATAGATTTCTGTGTGGCCTTTCTGTCGCCCGTAGCCTTTGACTTCGGTGACGGTCAGCCCGTGAACGCCTGCGGCGGTCAGAGCGTCTCGCACCTCGTCGAGCTTGAAGGGCTTGATGATGGCCATGACGATTTTCATGGTTCTATCCCCGCTTGGGCCTGCCTCTGCGCCTGCAGAGCCGGCAACCTGAGTGCAACACCGGCCCGCGCGGTTACGCCGCGGGGCAAGCGCCGGGGCCTGCAAATCAAGGGTCGTGCCACTCGATTCGAGTGTGGATAACAGATTGAACTCAAAGATATTTTTGTTCTGGGTGAAAAAGTCGGTGGGGCTGGAGTATCGGTGCCGCACAATGCAGCGCCAGCGCCGCACAGGAATTAGGCAGGAAAAATTCGCATGCTCCTGCAGGGCGCATGGCGCGCCGCCGCACAACTTGTGCGGATGCGCCTTGCAGCCGGTTGGCCCTTAGTGATAGCCGGGGATCGAGGTTCAGGCGGGAACGGCTCACGCTGCCTTGTTGCGGCCCTGCACGTCCTTGACGTCGGTGAAGGTGATGCCCGGACTCTGTTTGCCGGTGTAGTCGAGGTTGAAGGCGTTGCGCGCCAGGAACACCAGGTCGCCGTCCATGTCCTCGGCGATCGCCGAGCGATAGGTGCCGACGAACTTGTCGATGAGCTTGCGGTCGTCGGCCGCGATCCAACGCGCGAGCTGGAATTCGGCGACGTCCCAATCGACCTCCAGGCCATACTCGTCCTTGAGCCGCACGCGCAGCACGTCGAGCTGCAGCGGGCCGACGACGCCAACTAGGGCCGGCGAGCCATCGGTCGGCCGGAACACCTGGACGACGCCCTCCTCGGCCATCTCCTGCAGCGCGGCCTTGAGCTTCTTGGCCTTCATGGCGTCGGGCAGGCGGATGCGGCGCAGGATTTCCGGCGCGAAGCTCGGCACGCCGACGAAGTTGAGCTCCTCGCCTTCGGTGAGCGTATCGCCAATGCGCAGGATGCCGTGATTGGGAATGCCGACCACGTCGCCGGCATACGCTTCCTCCGCGAGCGCGCGGTCCTGGGCGAAGAAGAATTGCGGCGCGTAGAGGCCGATCGTCTTGCCGGTGCGCACCTGCTTGACCTTCATGCCGCGCGTGAGCTTGCCGGAGCACAGTCGGGCGAAGGCGATGCGGTCGCGGTGATTGGGGTCCATGTTGGCCTGGACCTTGAACACGAAGGCGGTCATGCCGGCTTCGGCGGCGTCGACCACCCGCGTGTCGGCGGATTGGGCGCGGGGCGGCGGCGCCATGCTGCCGAGTGCATCGAGCAGGTCGCCGACGCCGAAATTCTTGAGCGCGCTGCCGAAGAACACCGGCGTCAGGTGGCCTTCGCGGAACGCCGCGAGGTCGAAACGCTTGCAGGCGCCGCGCGCGAGCTCAAGCTCGCCCTCGATCGCCGCGGCGTCGAGATTGGGCTTGAGGGCCGCGACCTCAGTGATGGACATCTCGCGCATGGTGCCGGCGGTGCCGGCGTCGCCTTCCAGCAGCCGCACGCCGCCGGACTCGATGTCGATGGTGCCGACGAAGTCGCGGCCCTGGCCGACCGGCCAGGTCACCGGCGCGGTGTCGAGCGCCAGCGTCTTCTCGATCTCGTCCAGGATGTCGAACGGGTCGCGGGCCTCGCGGTCCATTTTGTTGATGAAGGTGATGATCGGGATGTCGCGCAGCCGGCACACCTCGAACAGCTTGCGGGTGCGCGCCTCGATGCCCTTGGCGGCGTCGATCACCATCACGGCGGAATCCACCGCCGTCAGGGTGCGGTAGGTATCCTCGGAGAAGTCCTCGTGGCCCGGCGTGTCGAGCAGGTTGAAGACGCGGCCCTCGTATTCGAAGGTCATCACTGAGGTGACGACCGAGATGCCGCGCTCCTTCTCGATCGACATCCAGTCCGAACGCGTCGAGCGCCGGTCGCGCTTAGCCTTGACCTGCCCGGCGAGCTGGATCGCGCCGCCGAACAGCAGCAGCTTCTCCGTCAGCGTGGTCTTGCCGGCGTCGGGATGGGAGATAATGGCGAAGGTGCGCCGCCGCTCGACCTCGGTCGCGACCAGCGGCGAAGCCGGGATATTTTCGGCGGCGCGGAGAGGCATGCTCATGATGCAACGCATGTGGCAGGTCTCCCCACCGCGATCAAGGCTGCGGCTTCGCACGCCATGCGCAAACAGCCGTTCACGGCGCCGCGAAACGGGCTAAGGTAGCGTCAGAACATGCGCTGATCGGGCCGGCAGCCCGGCAATTCAGCCGTCTGAGGAAACGCAATTCAAACAGGAGGACCATCATGACAGCGAGCGGAATGGAGCGCCGTACGTTCCTCAAGGGCATGGGCATTGCCGCCGTCGCGGCCGGAGGGCTGAGCGCCCCAAAGGCCTATGCCCAGCATCAGGTGCCGTGGTCGACCGGGACCGAGGCGCCGAAGCTCAAGATGCCGCCGGACGCCTGCGACTGTCACCATCACATCTACGACGGCCGCTTTCCGATCGCCGCGTCCGCGACTCTCAAGCCCAAGGACGCCAAGGTCGCCGATTATCGCCTGCTGCAGAAGCGCAACGGCACGACGCGCAACGTCGTGGTGCAGCCTTCCACCTACGGCACCGACAATTCCTGCACCCTCGACGGCATGGCGCAGTTCGACCGGGGCGCAGTGCGCGGCGTCGCGGTGGTGGATACCACCGTCACCGACGCCGAGCTCAAGCGGCTTGACGGCCTCGGCATCCGCGGCATCCGCTTCAACCTCGTGCAGTCCGGCGCGACCACGGTGGAGATGCTGGAACCGCTGTCGAAGCGGGTAAACGACCTCGGCTGGCACGTCCAGATCCATCAGCTCGGCGACGGCATCGTGCAGATGGAGCCGATTCTCCAGCGCCTGGCCTCGCCGATCGTGTTCGACCACATGGGACGCATCCCCAAGGACGCCGGCGTCAACCACCCGGCCTACGCGGTGATCGGCCGGCTGATCGAGAAGGGCCGCACCTGGGTCAAGATCTCGGGCGCCTACATGGACACCAAAGTCGGCCCGCCGACCTACGCGGATTCGACGAAGCTGGCGCAGGCCTTCGTCAAGGCGGCGCCGCAGCGCATGGTCTGGGGCAGCGACTGGCCGCATCCGACCGAGAAGGACGATGCCAAGCCCAACGACGCGATCCTGGTCGATCTCCTGTCCGAATGGGCGCCGGATGAGGCCGTCCGCAACCGCATTCTCGTCGACAACCCGTCGGCGCTGTACGGCTTCGGCAAGGTCGGCTGACGCTGAAGCTTTGGCTGCCGGTCAGCAACACTCCGGTGGTCCCTGCGAAATGCGGGGACCTGGAAGCAGCGCATGCTGCCCTGGAGTCCCGCTTGCGCGGGAATGAGCGGAGTATGCGTCGGCACAGCACAATACTGACACCACAACATGGAAACCCTTGATGCTCTCCGATGCCGATCGCTCCAAAGCCGCGGCGCTGCTCCGCGCCGCCGAGAACGACCGCACGCCGATGGTGCAGCTTTCCAAGACCTGGCCGGACATCGCGATCGAGGATGCCTATGCGATCCAGGCCGAGGTGATCCGCCAGAAGATCGCCGAGGGGCAGAAGCTCATCGGCCACAAGATCGGCCTCACCTCGAAGGCGATGCAGGCGTCCACCGGTGTCGACGAGCCGGACTACGGCCATCTGCTCGACTCGATGATGGTCGCGGACGGCGCCAAGCTGCCGCACGGGAACTACTGCGTGCCGCGCGTCGAGGTGGAGCTCGCCTTCGTGCTCGGCAAGCCGCTCAAGGGTCCCGGCGTCGGCCTGCTCGACGTGCTGCGCGCCACGGAATACGTCGTCCCGGCGATCGAGATCATCGACGCGCGCGTGCAGAACCCGCGCAAGATATTCGACACCGTGTCGGATAATGGCGCCGCCGCCGGCATCGTCATCGGCGGACGGCCGGTCGGGCCGAACGAGGTCGACCTGCGCTGGGTCGGCGGTATCCTCTACCGCAATGCCGAGATCGAGGAGACCGGCGTGGCGGCCGGCGTCATGGGCCATCCGGCGATGGGCATTGCGTGGCTCGCCAACAAGCTCGGACCTTACGGCGTGACGCTGGAGCCGGGCCACATCCTGCTCGCCGGATCGTTCACCCGGCCGGTGTGGATGAACAAGGGCGACACCGCGCATGCCGATTTCGGGCCGCTCGGCGGCGTTGCGGTCCAGTTCGTGTAATTTGAGTTCAGCCTCACGGTGAGGAGGCGCGAAGCGCCGTCTCGAACCATGGACAACAAGGACGGGCGGCCCATCCTTCGGGACGGCCGCGATGCGGCCTCCTCAGGATGAGGCGGAGTTCGCTGAGAGGAGAATCATTCATGCCATTCATGTCCGGAAAACGCGCCTTCCTCGAACTGCTGAAGCAGGAGGGCGTCGAGGTCATGTTCGGCAATCCCGGCACGACCGAGCTGCCGCTGATGGATGCGCTCGCGGTCGAGACCGACATCCGCTACGTGCTCGGCCTGCAGGAGGCCGCCGTCATGGCGATGGCGGACGGCTACGCGCAGGCCTCCGGCAAGCTCGCCGTGGTCAACCTCCACGTCGCGCCCGGCCTCGGCAACGCCATGGGCATGCTCTACGACGCCCAGAAGGCCGCCTCGCCCATCCTCGTCACCGCCGGCCAGCACGAGCAGAGCTTCAACGCCACCGAGCCGATCCTGTGGGCCGACCTGCCCACCATCGCGCGGCCGCTGGTGAAATGGTCGAGCGAGGTGCACCGTCTCGCCGACCTGCCGCGGCTCGTGCACCGCGCCGCCAAGACCGCGCTGGCGCCGCCGACCGGCCCGGTGTTCCTGTCGCTGCCCGGCGACATCCTGCAGCGCGGAAGGCGACATCGACCTCAAGGCGTCCGACCCGGGTCGCGCCGCGCACGCGTGGCGATCGCGCCGCCATCGAGGCGGCGGCGGCCCTGCTGGCGCAGGCCGAAGCATCCGCTGATCATCGCCGGCGACGCGGTGGCGCAGAGCCGCGCGCATGCCGAGCTGGTCGAGCTCGCCGAGCTGCTGGGCGCGCCGGTCTATGCCGAGTTCGTGCCGAGCACGGCGTCGTTTCCCGCCTCGCATCCGCTGTTCCGCGGCGCCATGGTGCGGCTCGCGCCCGACGTGCGCGAAGATCCTCGACCAGCACGACGTGCTGTTCTCGGTCGGCGGCGACCTGTTCACGCTGTCGCTGCCGTCCGACGTCGATCCGATGCCGTCCGACATCACGATGATCCATCTCGACGTCGACCCGTGGGAGCTCGGCAAGAACTATCCGCCGAAGGTCGCGATCCTGGGCGACCCGAAGGCGACGCTGCCGGAGATCACGGCGCAGGTGCGCGAGCGCATGACCGGCGGCGCGCGCGCGGATCGGCGACGGAACGGTTCAGGCGGGCAAGCGAAGCGACGCTGGCCGAGCGCGAGACGCTGCGGGCCAAGGCGCGATCGCTCGCCGACAGGTGCCGATCCAGCCGCTGGCGCTGCTGGAGGCGATCGGCGCGATGCTGCCCAAGGACGCGGTCGTCATCGAGGAGGCGATCTCGTCGGCGCCCGGCATCCGCCAGCTCATCGACAGCGACGATCCGCAGAGCTACTTCGGCCTGCGCGGCGGCGGCATCGGCTGGGGCCTGCCGGCGGCGATCGGCGTCAAGCTCGCGCTGCCGGACCGGCCGGTGGTGGCGCTGATCGGCGACGGCAGCGCGATGTACACCTGCCAGGCGCTGTGGACCGCCGCGCACGACAAGATCGCGGTCGTGTTCGTCATCCTCAACAACTCGTCCTACCGCATCCTCAAGCAGCGCCTGAACGCATGCGCGGCCTCGCCGCGCAGGCCGACACCTATGTCGGCATGGAGCTCGACGACCCGGCGATCGATTTCGTCGGCCTCGCGCGCTCGCTCGGCATCGCGGCCGAGCGCGCCAAGACCGTGCACGAGGCGACCGACCTGCTCGGCCAAGGCGCTCGCCAGCAACGCCCCGATGCTGATCGACGTCACGCTCGACCGCAGCTTCAAGCCGGTGTGAGGAATGACCGCGTCATTCACCCCTGCGACGAATATCCGCCATCCACCGCGATCGCGGCGCCGTTGACGAAATCGGATGCGGCGCTGGCGAGGAACACCGCGATGCCGGCGAAGTCATCCGGCATACCCCAGCGGCGGGCCGGCGTGCGCGCCAGCACGCGGTCGTGCAAACCGTCGACCTGCTGGCGTGCCGCGCGAGTGAGATCGGTGTCGATCCAGCCAGGCAGGATGGCGTTGACCTGGATGTTGTCCTTCGCCCAGGCGGTGGCGTGGGCCCTGGTCATCTGCACGATTCCCCCTTTGCTCGCCGCATAGGCGACCGCGTAGGGCGCGCCGAAGATCGACATCATCGAGCCGGTGTTGATGATCTTGCCGCCGCCCGCCTTGACGAGGTGCGGATAGGCCGCCTGCGAGCAGATGAACGCCGAAGTGAGATTCACCGCCATCACCCGGCCCCACTCCTCGGCGGTGAGTATCTCGGGGGCCTTGCGGATGCTCATGCCGGCATTGTTGACCAGGATGTCGAGGCGGCCGAAGCGCGCGACCGCCTGGTCGACCAGGGCGCGGCATGCCGCCTCGTCGCCGACATCGCCTTCCACCGCCGTGGCCTTGCCGCCGGCCGCTTCGAGGGATTTCACCGCCCCGGCATTCTTGTCGGCCGCGCGCCCCGCGATCACTACCGCGGCGCCGGCCTGGGCAAGCCCGGCCGCCATGCCGAGGCCGATGCCGCTGTTGCCGCCGGTGACCAGCGCCACCCGTCCGGTCAGATCGAAGAGCTTCATGGCCGATATTCCTCAGGAATTTACGGGAGGCGGGAGAATCTTAGCCGGAGTTCGTGATGCCAGCCGGATTAGGATCGCACCGGCGCCGCCGCGATCGCGAAGCGCCGCGAGCAGGCTCTCGGGTGGTGACCGCGTCATCCCAGGGTCCTGCAAGCACAGGCTTCCATACCGACATGCCCGGGCCGGCCTGACAAGCGCCGGCACAATCCCTCCGCCCCTCAAGTCTGCTGCAAACGCATCGGCCGGGCCGGCAATCTGCCGTTGGTTGGAAGCTCCACGGCATTACGCTACGTCATCCCTGCGGCCGGTCTCGTCTGTCAGGCGAACCGGCATGGATCGATCTTGAAAGCGGGTCATGCAAAGCCGGGTGCCCATGTCGGGTGAACGTGAGCCAGAGAGCGCCAGGAGGGTCACCATGAAGGACGTGGCCGATGCCGTCGGCGTCCACGTCTCGACCGTGTCCCGCGCGCTCGATCCGAAAACGAGCCATCGCATCACGCCCGAAGTGGCGGAGAACATCCGCCGGGCCTGCCGTCAGCTCGGCTACCGCGGGAATATCTCTCTTTATGCGTCGACCCGCACCGGCACGGTCGGCGTGGTCGTCCCCGACATCGCCGATCCTTTCTTCGGCCCGATGATCCGCGGCATCGAACATGTGCTGTCCGCCCATAACTACCTTGCGGCCCTGGCGAATGTCGACGGCGAGGGGCCGCGGGAATCGGACATCGCCGACGTCCTGCTGGCCCGCCGCGTCGACGGATTGTTGCTCGTCAGCGGCGCGTGGCCGGACGATGTCATCGGACGACTGGCGGGCGAAGGGATTCCGATCGTCACGCTCCACCGGCGCGCCAACGACCCGCGCGTGTCGACGGTGGTCCATGACGAGGAGGAAGGCATTCGCCTCGTGCTCGAACACCTTGCGGCCCTCGGACACAGGACCGTCGCGCATGTCGCCGGACCGCAGGAGCTGGCTTCGGGCGCGAATCGCTATCGCGCGTTCGACATGCACCGCAAGCGTCTGGGCCTCGACGCGTCCGGCAAGCTGATTTCGTTCGCCAACACCTATAGCGAGGGTGAAGGCGAGCGCTGCACCGACGCGCTGATGCGGGAGCACGGAATCACGGCCATCGCCTGCGCCAGCGACCGGTTCGCGATCGGCGGCGTCGCCGCGTTGCAGCGCATGGGGCTGGACTGTCCCCGCGACGTGTCGGTCACGGGATACAACGACATGCTGTTCGCCGACCGGGTCGTTCCTTCGCTCACCACGGTGCGCACCGACCAGCATCGCCAAGGCGCCGAAGCCGCGGAAATCCTGATCGAGATGATGCAGCATGATCCGGCGCGGCGGGTGCCGCGGCATGTCGTGCTCCCGGTGGGACTTCGTCATCCGCAACTCGACATGCGCCATCGGCGAGGCGGCGCGTTCCCGCTGAAGGCGCAGGGCGCCCCGCGGCAGACCGGCGGATGGTTGACACGTCCGAAACGGGCCACAAGGGTGCCCGGCGCTTAGCGAGATGCAGGGTGCGTCGTTATTTCGGGGGCAGCATGCGCGTGGGATTTGCCGGGCTGGGAGCGATGGGGGCGTTGATCGTTCCCCGGCTGATGGCGGCCGGCCACACGGTGACCGGCTGGAACCGCACGCCGCGACAAGGCGGACGGCGCTGATCGCATCCGGCATGGCCTGGGCCGACACGCCGCGCGCGGTCGCCGAAGCATCCGAGATCGTGTTCTCGATCGTGACCGACGGCGCCGCGGTGCGCGCCGTCGCGCTCGGGCCGACGGCGTGCTCGCCGGCCTCAAGCCCGGCGGCATCTATGCCGACATGAGCACGATCATCGCCGGACGTCAGCCGCGCGGTCGGCGGCGGAATTCGCCAAGGCCGGCCTCGTCATGCTGGATGCGCCGATCTCCGGCAGTCCGGTGACGGTCGTCGGCCGGCAATGCCTCGGTGATGGTCGGCGGCGACGCGGCGGCGTTCGAGCGCGTGCAGGCCGGTGATGCTCGCGATCGGCCCGAAGGTGACGCATATCGGCGCGAACGGGCTGGCCTGCCAGATGAAGATCGCCGTCAACCTGCTGCTGATGGTCGAGGTGATCGCGTTCGGCGAGGCGATCGCGCTCGCCGAGAAGGGCGGCGTCGCGCGCGACGTCGCGGTCGATGCCATCCTCAAGAGCGTCGCGGCCTCGCCGGTGCTCGGCTATCGCGGGCCGTTCATCCTGGAGGGCAAGATGCCGGACGTGCCGCTCGCCGACGTGACGCTGCAGCAGAAGGACATGCTGCTGGCGCTCGATCTCGGCCGCAAGCTCGGCAGCCCGGTGCCGCTCGCCGCCGCCGCCAACGAGATGATGAACGCGTGCCGCGGCCTCGGCATCGACCACAAGGACTTCGTCACCGCGCACGAAGTCTATCGGCGCCTGGGAGGACAATCATGACATCGAAGGCCGAGAATGTTCGGCGCCGCCTTGGGCAAGGCCATCAAGAAGACGGCCGAGAAGATGAAGGAGGAGAAGCCGCCGGCGCAAGATGTACCGCACCAACCTGCGCGACGTGCCGAAGGTCGAGGGCCTCAAGCGCGACGACGGCTGGGTCGACATGCAGGTGCAGTTCCTGATCGACAAGAAGTCCGCCGGCGCCGACCACGTCGTCGGCTGGACCGTGCTCAAGCCCGGCGCGCGCCACGAGAACCATCGCCATCACAACTGCGACGAGTTCTTCATCGTGATCAAGGGCCACGGCCACATCTACACCGACGCACGGCGAGAAGCCGTCGGGCGAGGGCGACGTGATCTATTCGCCGCGCGGCTGCTGGCACGGCTTCAACAACACGTCGAACGAAGACGTCGTGCTGGTGTGGGGCTGGATGGGCGCGGGCTCGATCGAGGCCTCGGGCTACGAGGTCGATCCGGAAAGTCACAAGCCGATGAGCGCCGCCTGGGACGATCCGCGCATCGCGCGCGGCATGGAGGCGCAGCTTGCAGCGCGCCGCGCGCGCATCGCGGCGGGCGACAAGCCGCTCGGCTGGAAGGTCGGCCTCGGCGCGCCGGCCGCGATGGAGCGGCTCGACATCACGGCGCCGCTGGTCGGCTTCCTGATGCAGAAGTCGCTGCTGCCGACAACGGCGGCACGGTCTCGCTCGCAGGCTGGACGAAGCCGGTCGCCGAGCCGGAGATCGCCGTCCACATGGCGACGGACCTTGCCGGCGGCGCCGACCGCGCCACGACGCATCGCGGCGATCGCGGCGCTCGGTCCGGCGATCGAGACTCGCCGACCTCGAATCCGCCGCCCGACGATGTCGGAGCGCGTCCTCGCCGGCAACATCTTCCAGCGCCACGTGATCCTGGGCGCGCCCGACACCGCGCGCGCGGGCGCTGCAAGCTCGACGGTCTTGCGCGGCCACGTCTTCCGGCGCGGAGCGCAGGTCGCCGCGGCAGGACAGACCTGCAGGCGCAATATCGGCGAGATCGTCGACATCGTGCGCGCACGTCGCCGGCACGCTCGCCGCCTACGGCGAGACGCTGCGCGCGGGCGAGGTCATCATCACCGGCTCGATCGTGCCGCCGCTATGGATCGTAGGCGACCAGGAGGTCACGTTCCGGTTCGATTCCGGAGACGCGATCTCGGTGCGCTTTCAGGCGGGCTGATCCGCCGCGTAGGCCTCCAGCGCCGCAAGTGCGCTCATGTGGTTCGAGCGCATCAGGGCGGCGGCGAGGTTGGCGTCGCGGTCCTGATAGGCTTTGAGCAGCCGCGTGTGGTCGTCGAATGAGAGCTGCATGCGGCCGGGCTGCGACAGGCTCAGGCGCCGCAGCCGCAGGGTCCGCAGCAGCAGCGAATCGAGGATGCGCTTGACCGTGCGGTTGTTGGCGAGAAGCGTGTTGCGGTCGTAGAAATCGACATTCGCCCACACGAACGCGCTGACCCGCCCGGCCCGGTAGGCGCGCGCCATCTCGTCGAGCGGTCCTTCGAGGCCGGCGATGTCCTCGCTTGACGCCGATCGCGCGACGTCGGCTGCGATCAGCTCGAACAGCGATGCGCGCGCGTGGTAGATTTCCCGGATCTCCGTAATTGCCAGCGCGGCGACGCGCGGCGGCGTCGCGGCGGCACGTCGACCAGGCCCTCTTTCTCCAGCAGCATCAGGGCTTCGCGGATCGGCGTGCGGCTGGTGCGGTAGTGCCGCGACAGCTCGACCGAATTGAGGTCATCGCCGGGAAGCCGCGTCTGCTCGATGATCTCGGCGCCGATCCCGCAGGCGATGCGCGACACCAGCGACGGCCGGTCGTGGCGCTCGGCGACGATGCGGCGGACCACCGCCTCGGCGCGCGCGAACGAGCGCGGGTCGTGGTCCCGCCGCCCGGCCGGTGCACGAAGCGGCGTGCCGGGACGCGGCGTGCCGACGGAAGGTCCCGATTTTTTACCGCGCCCCATCCGGCCGAATATGGCGGCGGGCCGGATCATTGTCGACACCACCGCGGGGTTCGCCCGGGTATCGCGCGGCAGCGGATTTAGCGCGCCGGATGTATGCCGAAAACAGGCTTGACGGACCCCGACCGGTCGCTTCTAAAGTGTCGACAGTTCCGTTCAGCCGCCAACTCGGCGGCCATCAGCATCACACCGCAAAAGTATCGCGAGGCTCACGATGGCAATGGGTTCGTTCGTCACCGGCAACATGGATTACCTGCGGCGCGCCGTTCGTCGCTAACGTTAAGCCCGGCCATCGCATCCTCATCTATCAGCGACTTCTCGCACGACCCGCGCGTCTGGCAGATCGTGCAGAGCGTCCTGCGCGGAGCTCGGCGCCGAGACGACCGTGGCGCTGTTCGAGCGCCGCCCGGCCGATTACTACGATCCGCCCTCGGCCGTATGCGAGGCGATGATGAAGTCGGACTATCAACGTGCTGCTCGCTTCGACCGGCATGCTGCACTGCCCGGCCAACTTCCGCGCCATGGAGGCCGGCATCCCGGCGATCTGCCTCGACGGCGGCATGCAGCTCGAATGGTTCCAGTCCGGCGCCGTGACCGACGACATGAAGCAGATCGCGGTGCGCAAGCACTATGTCGTCGAAGAACGTGTTCGGCGCCAATGCCAAGGAATGCCGCGTCACGTCACGCCACGGCACCGAATTCACCTACAGCGTCGAGGAGCGCATCACGCTGCCGCCGCTGCCGACCGACGCCTTCGACCCCTACAAGATCATCAACTTCGCCAAGGACGAGAACCGGCCCGGCAACAATCTGCTCTACTACCTGTTCCCGACCGGCGAGTTCAACGTTGCGCCCGTCGAAGGCTCGGCCAACGGCAAGCTCGTCATCGACCTCACCATGCATCATATCGGGCGGCTGCTGACGCCGATCGAGCTGATCGTCGAGCAGGGCCGTGTGGTCGAGATCGAAGGCGGCGCGGAGGCGCGCATCCTGCGCGACTATCTCGAGGTCTATGGCGACGACAACGCCTATATGTGCCCGGCAGAAGCGTCAGTCGGCGTCAACGCCAAGGCTGTGGTGCGCGGCATCCAGCGCGAGGACAAGAACATCATGGGGACGCTGCATTTCGGGCTCGGCACCAACATCGACGTCGGCGGCTCGATCAAGTCGAAAATCCACATGGACGGCGTGATCCTGGAACCGACGCTCTATGTCGACGGCGTCAAGCGCATCGACAATGGGAAAATCCTGGTGCCGATCGAGGGCGAATAGCGCTCCGCCGTTCAGGCCGGGGCAGCCAGGAGAAGCACGCTCCGCCCATTCCCGCGCAAGCGGGAATCCAAGTTCTTGCAAGAATGGGTCTCCGCTTTGGCGGGGACAAGCGGAGCGAGGCTGGCGGTCGATCCAATCGATCCAATTCAATCGTGCTGCAACGCCATCTATGATTTGGCCGGCAGACCTCCTTGAGGAACTCCCGGATCAATCGCGCCGTCTCCTCCGGCTGCTCGATGAACAGCATATGCGGCGCGTTTGTCATCACGGTGAAGCGTGCGCCGGGAATCGCGTCGGCGATCTGCTTGACGTGCGGCGGGCCGGACGACTTGTCGATCTCCCCGGCGATGCACAATGTCGGCGCCGTGATCTCGCCGAGCAGCGGCAGCGTATCGAGCCGCGACATCGTTTTCCACGTCGCGGCCCAGGCGGCGATGTCGTTCGACAGCAGGCGCTTGCGCGCCGGCTGGTCGCCGCCGGCATGCCGGAAATCATCGTTGAACCAGCGCTCCATCGTGACGTCGAGGATCGAGTCCATGCCGTCGCGCAGCGCGTCGGTGCCGCGGGCCGCCGACAGCGCGCGGCGGTCATCCGCCATCGTGCAGGGGCAGGCGCAGGGCAGCAGCGCGCTCACATCCTGCGGATATCTGATCGCCAGGGTCTGAGCCAGCATGCCGCCGAACGAGAAGCCGGCGATCGCGGCCGGTGCGAAATGCGTCTCCTGGAGCAGGGCGTGGATGTCGTCGGCGAAATCCTCCAGCGACGCCGGACGCGGCTCGCCCGCCGTCTTGCCGTGGCCGCGCATGTCGGCGCGCAGCACGGTGAAGTCGCGCGCGAGGTCCTTGACGAGCGGCTCGAAGAACGTCAGGTCGAGACCGACCGGGTGCAGCAGCACGACATGCGGCCCGCTGCCGTCGATCTTGTGATTGAGCTTTACCGTCATAACGAATTCCGAAGGTTGATTGCGGGTCAGGGAATCAGGATGGAGCTTCCGGTATTGATCCGCGATTCGAGCTCGCGATGTGCGCGTTCCGCTTCGGCCAGCGGATAGCGCTTGGCGATGTCGATCTTCACCGCGCCGCTCTTGAGCACGGCGAACAAATCCTCGGCGCGGGCCAGCAATTCGGCGCGCTCATGGATATAGACCCCCAGCGCGGCGCTGGTGACATAGAGCGAGCCCATGCGGTTGAGCCGGAACAGCTCGAGCGGCGGCGCCGGCCCCGACGCGCTGCCGAACGACACCAGCAGCCCGCGCGGCTGCAGGCATTGCAGCGACTGCTCGAACGTCGTGGCGCCGACCGAATCGTACACCACCGACACGCCCTTGCCGGCGGTGATCTCCTTCACGCGCGCGACAACATCCTCGCGCGTGTAGACGATGGCGTGCTCGCAGCCATGCCGGCGCGCCAGCGCCGCCTTGTCATCGGTACTCGCGGTGCCGATCGCGTGCGCGCCGAGATGCCGCGCCCACTGTCCCATGATGAGCCCGACGCCGCCCGCCGCGGCATGGATCAGGATGGTATCGCCGGCGTTTCACGTCATAGGTGCCGCGCAGCAGATACTGCGCGGTGAGGCCCTTCAGGATTCCCGCCGCCGCGGTTTCGTCGTCGAGCCAGTTCGGCAGCTTGATCAGCCGCGACGCCGGCACGATGCGCGCCTGCGCATAGGTGCCGGGGCTGTGCGCCACATAGGCGACGCGGTCGCCGGCGCCGACGTCGGTGACGCCGTCGCCGACCGCCTCGACCACGCCCGCCGCCTCCATGCCGATGCCATGGGGGAATTTTCCGACCGGATAGCGGCCGGTGCGATGATGGATGTCGGTGAAGTTGAGCCCGATTGCGGTATGGCGCACGCGCGCTTCGCCGGGGCCGGGACTGCCGACGTCGATCGTCTCGTAGCGCAGCTCTTCAGGCCCGCCATCGCGATGCACCTGGATGGCGTGAACGCAACTCATCTGCTTTTCCTTGTTTAGTTCACGGGCCGCGCGACGACGCGCGCGGGCGCGCCGTCCGAGCCGGCGATGTTGAGGCCGAGGAACATGATCTCGGCGCGCTGGCCCGCGAGGCCGGCGACGTTGGTCACGTGCTCGGCGATCAGCACGCCCTGGCTCAGCAGCGCGTAATGCACCGGAAAGGCGAAGTCCGGCGCGCGCCGGCTCGACGCAAGATCAGGGGTCGCGAAGTCGACGCCGACCAGCTTGGCGCCATGCGCGACCAGCCACTGCGCGGCCTCGCCGGTCAGCGCGGCATGTTCCATGTAGGCCGGCGTGTTGATGTGGCGCGCGCGGCCGGTGTCGATCAGCACGATGTCGCCTTCCTGCATGCGCGGCGTCGCGCGCTCCAGGTCGGCAACGTCGATCACGCCGAAATCCGCGACGTCGAAATGCCAGACGACCCCGGGGCCATAGAGCCGTTCCAGCGGGACGTCGTCCATGGTCGGGCCGTCGGCGATGAAATGGCGCGGCGCGTCGATATGGGTGCCATGATGCACCACCATGTGCACCTCGGTGACGTTGGCGCGGTGCTCGGGAATCTTGCGAATCTGCCGGATGTAGGGTTGCGGGAAGGAGGGGATGCGCGACAGCTCCTCGGTGATGCGGTGCGAGAGGTCGACCCACGCGCCGAGCACGCCGGAGATCTTCGGCGCCGGCAGGTCGCTCCAGCCTTTCCATCCGGGAATCTTCGGCGCGGTATCGTCACACATGAAGCACGTCCTTGGGACCGATGCGGACCGAGCCAGAACATGCTCCGTTCATTCCCGCGTAAGCGGGAATCCATGGACGCATCAAACCAAACTCATAAATCTAGTGGTCTTTATCGGTGCCGATGCGGGATTCAATCCAGGCGAGTGCTCCTTGCGCGACGACTCGGCCGTTAAACTCGAGCCCGCGCCGGATCGGCCACTGCTTCGTCGCTGCCCCACCAGACGAGCGCCTTCGCGAAAATCGGCCGCCGCGTCTTCCGTTTTGCCCTCTTCCAGTGCCAGCAAGCCGCGAAGAGTCAACGAATCCGCTTCGCGACGAATTGCGCCCGACTAATTGCGGTAGTCGCGAGGCCGCAGATCGGCTTGCCGGAATGACTGCCACGGTGGTCCGGCTCGGTCTCCCGAGCAACGCTGGCCGTCGAGAACAGCTTGCCCAACCAATCCCCCGATTACCACGCGTGGACTCGGCACGGATTGATCTGCGGATTCCAGGGCCAACCATGTACATTCCGCTTGCGCCAGGCCGTACTCACCGGATGCCGCCAGAGCTTGCAGGCGAAGCCAGTGGTACATCGGGCCGAGCGTATTCTTGTTGTTCCGGATCGGTCCACTCGAGTACTTCCCTCACCCGTCCGGTTCGGACCAATAACTCGAACTCCAGAGCCATGCCAGTGGCTCCGAAAGCCGAAATATGCGAAGCCAACAGAATTTCGCGAGCCTCGCCCGCTAGACCTTTGTCGCGTGCCAGGATCGCGCGGTCAAGCACGCGGAGCCCGTTCGACTCCGCTTCAAACTCGCGCTTGCCCGTCGGCAATGGCCGCGGCAAGTTGATCCAAGTTTCGTTCTGCCTCGACGGTCGCCCCTTTGCGCCATTTCCATGCGTGCGGCCACCCCCGACTTGCGGACACCCTCCAGGTATGCTCGTTGATGATGTAGGGTCAGGTCGAGGAACTCCATGTCGCCATAGAGGGCGGCTCGAGATTGAGATGGACTAACGGCAGATTCGGATCGAGTTCAAGGGCTCCGGTCAGCGCCTCCTGCCGCCTGGGCCCGACGGGGGGGCTTGAGTCAGCTCCGACATTTGCCGACCCCACGCGCGCTCGCGAGCACTGCGCAAGAGATGTAGATACGCTTCCCCGAGGGTGGCAAAGGCCTGGGCGTCTTCCGGGTTCTTCGCGATCGCCCGTCGAGCGGCATGAATCGCCAGATACAAGGCCGCCATCGGCGAATCATCGCGGGCGTTGGCGAACGCCGGATGGAAATGTAATGCCAACCCGCCGAGCGGGTGTGTCGACTTCGGTGGACCGGATGGCAACAGCGGCGGCTGGAAGAACACCAGACGCGTATTGGCGTCACACAATGCGTCGAACGGATTTCCCAACTGCTCGCCGACGCAATCAGCCCGGCTAGTTGCGTTCCCTCCCACGCAATGTAATGTCGATGTGGCGAGGAACGACGCAGCGCACCAGCTTGCGGCGCCGAGCTGCTTCATCGCGATCGCCCGTTTGGGTTGGGGCCGACTTCCAAATTGCCTCCCACCATTTACGAGTCGTCGTTTTCACCTTTGTCGGGGCTTGCATCCGGAAGCGGCTGCAACGCCAGTCGGTCCAGGTCCGCCATCAGCTCTTCGTAAGAGGCGGCGCGATTGGGTTTCTGCGGATCGTGCCACTCAAAGACGCTGACGCGCCCGTCCAAATGCACGAGCGGCCATTGCCGCGGCTCCGTCAACAAGCGATCCAGGATGCCGAACAGACGTGACCGGTTCGTGTCGTAAACGACCACGTGCGTGACACCCAAATTCCGCATTCGCTGCATCCAATGGGTCGGCACCACACCCGATCGCCCAGGAGGCCGGCGATCACCCCGGGATCGCGAATAGCTGGAATCTCCGGGCAAAACCACGCGAATGCCGCGGCGGTGTCCGTCGACATGTGCAGCAGGCGGGGCGAGGTTAAGGACCGAGCTTTCCTTCGCTTTGATTGACGCACAATGCAGTGGCATTTTGGCCCAGGGCCGGCGGTGTTTCAATTCCCCAGCACCGCGGTTCAAACGGCGGAGGCTTTTGCAGCCAGCCCGTCCAGCTACACGCCAGGAAGGCCAGGCCCAAAAGACTGATAGTTCCCCACGATAAGGCCGCGATGAATCGGTACGGTCGCGGGCGATCCGGTATTGCATTGCTGCCGCTCCGAGCAAAATAATCCTGAAGGTTCCACGCCAAAATCGGCCCAGCCACAATTGCGAAAAACGGGATGGTTCGCACTTGCAGTCCGCTCAGAACCGCCAGCACGAACCACGGCAGGAACCGTTCCCACCGAAAACGCGTCAGCAAGAACGACATTAGTCCAAGCCCCAGCAGCGGGTAATAAGCGAGCCCAGCGGGGGAAGCGCGAACGCTCTCGAAATAAGTGGCTGAAATGGCGACCAAACGATGCGGGTGCCGGCCGATTCGCCGAGTGGCGAATTCAAATCCAGTGGCGGCACGAACGCCGCGATGTGAGCTGGGTTGGCCAGACACACGGCTGCGAGCAGGGTTAGCATCGCGGCCACGCGGCCAAGAGCAGCCGTGCGATCCAGCACTTTCCCAAACCACATCAGCGCAACGACGGCCAATCCGACAGCGAACCAGCGGTCGGTATTCACCCAGATCAAGAACAATATGGCCAGCGGCCAGATTGGAGGTCGCGGCCTCTCGGTGGCTTCCTTCAGGTCGCGCGCGACTTAGCCAAAGTGCGAGCCCGAGCAGAACGTACGAAACACTCGCCGGCTGAAGGAGCAGCCGCGGGCTCATCGCCAGCAACGCCAATCCGGTGCAGACCGTCGGGATCAACCGC
>CAVZMU010000013.1:0-112954 GCA_963776455.1 uncultured Alphaproteobacteria bacterium | reverse complement strand
TGTAACAAAAAAAAAAAAAAAAAAAAAAAAAAAAAAAAAAAAAAAAAAAAAAAAAAAAAAAAAAAAAAAAAAAAAAAAAAAAAAAAAAAAAAAAAAAAAAAAAAAAAAAAAAAAAAAAAAAAAAAAAAAAAAAAAAAAAAAAAAAAAAAAAAAAAAAAAAAAAAAAAAAAAAAAAAAAAAAAAAAAAAAAAAAAAAAAAAAAAAAAAAAAAAAAAAAAAAAAAAAAAAAAAAAAAAAAAAAAAAAAAAAAAAAAAAAAAAAAAAAAAAAAAAAAAAAAAAAAAAAAAAATTCTTCTTCTTCTTCTTCTTCGGCCCACTGCTGATCGGATAATAGACGCCGCCGGTGCCGCCGGTCGCGATGGCGATCGCCTTCTGCTGGGCCACCGCGGCGCCGCCTGCCAAGCCGCACCGAGGCGCGAGCGCCGGGCCGTCGTTCAATGATGTTCATCTGTCCTCCCTATCGCCGCTTGCGTCGGCACCGGTGACGTCGGCATGTATTTTTGTTTCAGCAGCAGCGCGATGCAGAGCGCGAGCCCGAACGGCGCCGGATGCGGCACGTCAAGTCCGGAGATAGACTCCGCCAGCGCCTCAAGCAAGCTCGGAAACACCAGCAGCAGCCCCGCCAGCACCCATAGAATCTGCTCGGGGCGGGTATTGCGCCGCAGTGCCCAGTTCTGCGCGGCGGCCGCCAGCGCGGCGAGACCGGCCGCGGTCTTCAACGTCACCAGGATGATGTCGACGACCGAGCCGCCATTCGGAATTTTCAGCAGCAGGCCGACACCCTGCGGGTCGAGCACGAACACGAACGGCACCAGGAACGCCGGCAGCGTGTATTTCCACGCCTGCATCGTGGTGAGGTAGGGATCGCCGCCGGTGATCGCCGCGGCCGCGAACGGCGACAGCGCGGTCGGCGGCGACACCTCGGACGAGCACCGCGTAGTAGAAGATGAACATGTGCGCCGGCGTAATCCGGCACGCCGAGCTTGGTCAGCGCCGGCGCCGCGATCACGGCGCAGATGATGTAGGAGGCGGTCACCGGCACCGCGAGGCCGACGATCCACACGATCAGCGACGTGTAGAGCGCGGTCAGCAGCAGGCTGCCGCCGGCATAGCTGATGACGATCGTGGAGAACTTCAGCCCGAGCCCCGTCAGCGTGACGACGCCGACGATGATGCCGGCGGAGGCGCAGGTGGTGGCGGCGCTGAGCGCGCTGATCGAGCCGTCGGCGAGCGCGCGCACGAGCTTCTTCGGCTACAGCGACGTCTCGCGGGTGAGGAAGCTCATCGCGAAGGCGAGGATGACGGAATAGAACACCGACAGCGCCGGCGAGTAGCCCATCACCATGAACAAGACGACGGCGATCAGCGAGACGAAGTGGAAGCCGTATTTCTTCGTCATCTGCCAGATCGTCATCTCCTGCTTGAAGACGACGTTGCGGGCGCCGAAGCGGCTCGCAGTCGAGCTCGACCATGAACAGGAGCGACAGGTAGTAGAGGCAGGTCGGGATCGTCGCCATCCAGATCACGTCGAGATAGCTGATCTTCAGGAACTCAGCGATCAGGAACGCGGCGGCGCCGAGCACCGGCGGCGAGATGATGGCGCCGAGCCCGCCGGCGGCGAGCAACCCGCCGGCGGCGTTCTTCTCGAAGCCGGCCTTGGCCAGCATCGGATAGGCGACGGTGCCGATCATCACCGTCGTGGCGACGCCGGAGCCGGACGGCCCGCCGAGCAGGAAGGACGACGCGACCACCGCGCGCCCGGCGCTGGTCGGCTTGCCGCCCATCACGGCGAGCGAGAAGTCGATGAAGAATTTTCCGGCGCCCGAATGCTGCAGGATCGCGCCGTAGATCGTGAACAGGATGATGAGCGTCGCCGAGACGTCGACCGCAACGCCGAAGATGCCTTCCAGCGTGATGAACAGGTGCCCGACGAGGCGCGCGAGGTCGTAGCCGCGATGCGTCCAGGGCGGCGGCAGGTACGGACCGAGCATCGCATAGGCGATGAACATGACTGCCACCACGGGCATGATCGGGCCGGTCGTGCGCCGCGCCGCCTCCAGCACCAGGAGGATGAAGACGATACCGAGTGCGACGTCCCAGCGGTCCGGCGACCGTGGCGCGGTCGGTGAAATCGTCGCCGCCGTAGAGCGCGTAGACGATGATCGCCGAGCCAGCGACCGCCGGGATCACGTCCCACCAGCGGATGCGGTTGCGGAATCGCAGCGACAGCGGAAACAGCAGAAAGCTCAGCAGCAGCACGAAGGCGACGTGGATGTAGCGAAGCTGCTGGGTGGGGACGATGTCGTAGGCGGCATAGAGGTGGAACAGGGTCATCACCACCGCGATGCCGGTGGTGATCACGCCGGCCCAGCCGGCGAGGCGGTTGGCGGCGCCTTCCTCCTGCTCGACCAGTTCCTCGGCCTTGCGCAGGCCTTCCTCGGTGATGATGCCGGTCCTCGCCCTCGGCCGACGTCAGTTGTGCCGCGACCGCGGCATCGGTCGTGCCGACCGGCTTGTCGTCTTCGGCCATTCCCCTGCCCCTCGCCCGTCCACCGCCTTATAATCGCGGCGTGTCCGGATGTGAGTTTAGCGCCGACCGAACCGCCGGCCCGATTACCGATTCGGCGCACGCGGAACAGATTCCGCTCCGGCATCGGCGGCGCGGGTATCGGGCCCATCTTTGCAGTTCCAGTAGGCCCAGGAGCGCGGATCGATGATGCCCGCCGGCGCGTTGTCCAAGGCTTCGACAAAGTCGGTGTCGGAGACCTCGGACCCGGACAATCTCTCATGTCCTCATGCGTTCCATAGGTCATCACAAGGCCAGGAACCGCACCGGATCAGCCACGGCAGCCTCGGGGCCTTCAACCAGATCACCCGGAGGGCGACGGCCTCGATCTCGGGCGTCAAAGAGATCGGCTTCATCCTCTTCGTCCCTCGTCATAGGCGCTCTCGGCGGTTAACGTCGGCAGATTGTCGAGATCAACGCCGCGAGCAGCCGCAGCGAGCCGGGCCTTCATGTCGTCGGGTAGCTGTGGAAGCGTGCCGTCGCCGAAATAGGATAACGCCTTTAGGGTGATTCGCGGATTGAACTGGACCCCATAGAGCAATCTGCGCCGCCGCCAGCAGCCGCTGGGAGGCTGACCGCGCCAGCCGCCAGGAGTGTCCATCGAGGTCGACATAAGTCCCGCCAGTCCGCGCGTTTTTGCACGACGAACGCTTTCGAATCCCGCCAGATCAATCGGCGAGGCGACTTGCACGATTGCTACCCTCTGCCGGCTCGGGTTCGCAAACACGGCCAAGCCTCGGCACAGCGAAAAATGAAACTCTGGACGGGACCTCCGCGATCGACAATCGCAGTCAATGTGTCAACATTTTTTTGGATGACGCGGCATCTCTCAGGAACGGCAGGCCGACGCCAAAATATCGGGATCGAAATTCTGTCTTGAGAAGAAGTCGAAATCGACCGACTGGCGGTGCCCAAGGCGTAGCGCGATAGCAGTTCCGCCATGAAGGACAAAGCGTTCCGGCAGGTCCGCCAATTCATCCCATAACCGACGTTGAGGGTCGGGCAGGATTTCGAGGCGCGGCGAGAAGGCTTTCATCTCTATCCCGCTGTCGATCACCGCACGGCTGTTGACCGACCAACACCTGATCGATCAGTCATCATGCCGTGCTCGACGCCGCCTTGCCCAAGGCCGCCTGCGCCGCCGCGAGCCGCGCGATCGGCACGCGGAACGGCGAGCAGGACACGTAGTCGAGGCCGATCTCGTGGCAGAACGCGACCGAGGCCGGGTCGCCGCCATGCTCGCCGCAGATGCCGAGCTTGATGTCGGGGCGCGTCTTGCGGCCGCGCTCGACCGCGATCTGCACCAGTTCGCCGACGCCGTCGCGATCGATCGACACGAAGGGATCGACCGGACAGGATGCCCTTGGCGGTATAGATGCCGAGGAAGCTCGCCGCGTCGTCGCGGCTGATGCCGAAGGTCGTCTGGGTCAGGTCGTTGGTGCCGAAGGAGAAGAATTCCGCCGTCTCGGCGATCTCGCCGCGCCATCAGCGCGGCGCGCGGCAGCTCGATCATGGTGCCGACCTGATAGGTCACGGCGACGCCGGTTTCCTTCTCGCACGGCTTCGGCCATGGCGTCGATGCGCGCCTTGACGAGGTCGAGCTCGATCTTGCGTCGCGATCAGCGGCACCATGACTTCGGGGACCACCGGCTTGCCGGTGCGCTTGCCGCCTCGACCGCGGCCTCGAAAATGGCGCGCGCCTGCATCTCGGCGATTTCGGGATAGGCGATCGCGAGGCGGCAGCCGCGGAAGCCGAGCATCGGGTTGAACTCGTGCAGCTCCTCGGCACGGGCCTTGAGCTTCTTGGCGTCGGCGCCCATCGCCGTGGCGACCTCGGCGATCTCGGCATCGGTCTTGCGGCAGGAATTCGTGCAGCGGCGGATCGAGCAGCCGGATCGTCACCGGCAGCCCGTCCATGATTTCGAACAATGCGACGAAATCGGCGCGCTGCATCGGCAGCAGCTTGGCCAGCGCGGCGCGGCGCGCCGTCTCGTCGTCGGCCAGGATCATCTCGCGCACCGCGAGGATGCGCTCCTCGTCGAAGAACATGTGCTCGGTGCGGCAAAGCCCGATGCCCTCGGCGCCGAACTTCAGCGCGACGCGCGCGTCGGCAGGCGTGTCGGCATTGGCGCGCACCTTCAGCGTGCCGCACCTTGTCGGCCCAGCCCATCAGGGTCGCGAACTCGCCGGACAGCTCCGGCTCCAGCATCGCGACCTTGCCGGCGAGCACCTGGCCGGCCGAGCCGTCGATGGTGATGATGTCGCCCTTCTTGAGCGTCACGCCGGCTGACGTCATCGTATTGGTCGCGTAGTCGACGCGGATCGTGCCGGCGCCGGAGACGCAGGGCTTGCCCATGCCGCGCGCCACCACCGCCGCGTGAGAGGTCATGCCGCCGCGCGTGGTGAGGATGCCTTCCGCCGCGTGCATGCCGTGGATGTCTTCCGGCGAGGTCTCGACGCGCACCAGGATGACCGGCTTGCCTTGCGCCTTGAGCGTCTCGGCGTCGTCGGACGAGAACACGATCTCGCCCGACGCCGCGCCCGGCGACGCGGGCAGGCCGGTGGCGATGATCTTGCGCTCGGCCTTGGGATCGATGGTCGGATGCAGCAGCTGATCGAGCGAGGCGGGGTCGATGCGCAGCACCGCCTCCTCCTCGGTGATCAGGCCTTCGTTCGCGAGTTCGACCGCGATCTCGAGCGCGGCCTTGGCGGTGCGCTTGCCGGAGCGCGTCTGCAGCATCCAGAGCTTGCCCCGCTCGACCGTGAATTCGAGGTCCTGCATGTCGCGGTAATGCTTCTCCAGCGCCGTGTAGATGCGCGTCAGCTCGGCGAAGGCGTCCGGCATCGCGCGCTCCATCGACGGCTTGTCTGAGCTTGCGGCGACGCGCGCGTCTTCGGTGATCTCCTGCGGCGTGCGGATGCCGGCGACCACGTCCTCGCCCTGCGCGTTGATGAGGAACTCGCCGTAGAGCTTGCTCTCGCCGGTCGAGGGATTGCGGGTGAAGGCGACGCCGGTCGCCGACGTCTCGCCCATGTTGCCGAACACCATGGCCTGGACGTTGACCGCCGTGCCCCAGCTTTCCGGAATGTCGTGGAGGCGGCGATAGGTGATGGCGCGCTGATTCATCCAGGATGAGAACACCGCGCCGATGGCGCCCCAGAGCTGCTCGTGCGGGTCCTGCGGGAAGGCGCGTGCCAGTTTCCTCTTTCACCGCTCCTTGTAGCGCCCGACCAGCGTCTGCCAGTCCTCGGCCGCAAGGTCGGTGTCGAGCACGTAGCCCTTGCTGCTCCTTGTAGTCCTCCAGGATTTCCTCGAAGTGATGGTGCTCGACGCCGAGCACGACATCGGAATACATCGTGATGAAGCGGCGATAGGAATCGTAGGCGAAGCGGCGGATCGCCGGAGAGCTTCGCCAGGGCCTCGACGGTCTCGTCGTTGAGGCCGAGATTGAGCACCGTGTCCATCATGCCCGGCATCGAGGCGCGCGCGCCGGAGCGCACCGACACCAGCAGCGGATTCGGCGGATCGCCGAAGGTCTTGCCCGTCAGCTTGCCGATGTGGGCGAGCGCCGGCCTCGACCTGCGTCCGCGAGTTCGGCGGATAGGTCTTGTCATTGGCGTAGTAGTAGGTGCAGACCTCGGTCGTGATGGTGAAGCCGGGCGGCACCGGCAGGCCGAGATTGGCCATCTCGGCAAGGTTCGCGCCCTTGCCGCCGAGCAGGTTGCGCATCTCCGTGGTGCCCTCGGCCTTGCCGTCGCCGAAGGTGTAAACCCATTTCTCCTTGGCGCTGCCGGAACCGGCGGGCTTCGCCTTATTGTCGGATTTCGCGTTGATTTTCTTGGGCGATTTGATTTCGGCCATGGCGGGGGCTGCTCGATTTGGGAAAGCGCTAACAATCACGCTCAGGGCCGCGTGCGCAACCCCTCGGACGTGCCGGCGACGGGGCCGGTAGCCGATATGTGGCCTTCCTGCCTACTTGAACAGGCCGAGGCCCATGATGCCGACGATAATGAGGTAGATCGCGACGATGAAATTGAGCAGCCGCGGCGCGATCAGGATCAGGACGCCCGCGATGAGCGCGACGATGGGCTGAATGTGGGCAACGCCGATATGCATGATTGATCTCCCGGAAGCGAATCGGAACCGTAAACGGCCAGGAGCCGTTGGTTCCGCCGGGATGATGGCCCAGGGGAGCCGGATTCGCTACCGCAGAAGGCCGGCTACGATGCCGCGACCGGCTCCCGTGCCGCGGTCATCTCCGGCGCGATCGACTGCACCGGAGCCAGCGGCTCGCTCCGCGAGAAACTCCGCCACCGCACGGGCGGCTTCGCGGATCTCGTTCAGGAGCTTGAGCCGGTTCTCACGCCGGTCCGAGACCGGCACATTGATCTCAACCTTCGCGAAGAACGCATCCACGACAGGACCCAGCCGCGACACCGCGTGCATGGCGGCGGCAAAATCGTCGCGCGAGACCGCCGCGATGGTCTCCTGCTTCGCCGCCACGATGCCCGCGGCGAGCTCGCGCTCCTCCTTCTTGAGATAGAGGCTCGGATCAGGCTTGCCGCGATAGGTCCGGCCGTCCTTGCTTTCCTCCTGGAGCAGAATGTCCGACGCGCGCCGGTATCCGGCGAGCAGTTTGCGGCCGTGCTCGGTTCTCAAGAGCCGTGTAAGCGTTCTGCGCATGCACAAAGGATAGGGCCAAAATCATGCCGCTCCGTTACCCGGCGGGGACGTGAAATCGATAAAACTGTCGGCACTTGATCGGAGTGCAAGGGCTCTCATCCTTCGAGACGCGCCTCTCCGGGCGCTCCTCAAGATGAGGAACCGGGCGGGTCGATCCGGACAACAGCCAGGCGTGCGCTACGGCCCACACAGGCTCCTGTTCCGCCCTCATCCTGAAGGAGGGCCGAAGGCCCGTCTCGAAGGACAGAGCGACCCGTAACGTTCAGCCTTCGATCTTGGAGAAGTCCGCGACCGCGCGCGTTGCCTCGCGGATTTCGTTCAGCAGCTTGAGGCGGTTCTCGCGCTCGCTGCAGCGTCGGCACGTTGACGGTCACCTTCTCGAAGAACGCATCGACGAACGGCCGCAGGGTCGCGATCGCCTGCATGGCGGCGGCGAAATCCTCGCGCGCGACCGCGTCCTCGGCATTTTGTTTGGCCGTCGCGATCGCGGCCGCCAGATCGCGCTCCTCATGCCTATGTAGAGCGCCGGATCGGGCGCGCCGTCGATACGTGCGGCCGTCCTTCTTCTCCTCGATGCGCAGGATGTTGGTGGCGCGCTTGTACGCCGGCGAGCAGACTCTTGCCGTCGTCGCTCGCCAGCATCTTGCCCAACGCCTCGACGCGGCGGACGACGAGGACGAGATCGTCCTGGCCTTCCAACGCGAACACCGCATCGACGAGATCGTGACGCGCAGCCTTGCTCGCGGAGTTGAACTTTCAGGCGGTCGGCGAAGAACGCCAAGGGCATCGGCACTCAGTTTAGTGATCATTCCCTCCACAAAGTCTTGCGCGATCTTCCACCGCTTGTTTGCTTCTTGGCGATCTTCCTCGCTAAAGAAGCTGGCCTCGAGGGGCTCGCGTCGTTCTGGTGTGATTGCTTCGAGATAGTCATTGAGCAGGAAGACACGTTCTACAAAGCTCTGAATGATTTCATCGCTTTCAATCGTATCAATTTCGTGCTGCTTTGCGGAGTCAACATTGGCAAAAACCACCTGCGCCCAGCCCTCGTGCGCCAAAAGGCATGTTGCGAATTTCAGTTTAAAAAAGGACTCAAAGTCGGCGATAGGAAGTTTCTTTTTCCTACTCTCTACGGCATCGAGGAAACGATTGTAGACTTGCCGTAGCTCATCACCTTCCGACAGCAACCAAGATTGCATGTGCTGAGCAATAAGCATCGACAACGCTATCCGATGGCTTTTCTCGAGAACTATCCTGATTGCCCCCAACGCCGCCCTTCGCAGCGCATAAGGGTCCTTGCTTCCCGTCGGCTTCTCGTCGATCGCCCAGAACCCAACCAGCGTGTCGATCTTGTCGGCCAGCGCGACCGCGACGCTCACCGGATCGGTCGGCACGCGATCGTTCGGGCCCGAGCGGCTTGTAGTGATCCTCGATCGCGGCGGCGACGCTCGCATCCTCGCCCTGCGCCAGCGCGTAGTATTTCCCCATCAGGCCTTGCAGCTCGGGGAACTCGCCGACCATCTCGGTGACGAGATCGGCCTTGGCGAGCTGCGCGGCGCGCGCCGCCTTCTCGGGGTCGGCGCCGACCAGCGGCGCAAGCTCGCGCGCCAGCCGCGCGATGCGCTCGATGCGCTCGCCCTTGCGTGCCGAGCTTCTCGTGGAACACGATCTCGTCGAGCTTCGGCAGCCGGTCTTCGAGCTTGGTCTTGAGGTCGGTCTCGTAGAAGAATTTCGCATCCGACAGCCGCGCGCGGATCACGCGCTCGTTGCCGGCGACGATCGCCGTGCCGCCGTCGGTGGCTTCGGTGTTGGCGGTGAGGAGGAAGCGGTTGGCGAGCCCGCCTTCGGGCTTCGTGCACCACGAAGCACTTCTGATTGTTGCGGATGGTGGTGCGGATCACCTCGGGCGGGATGGCGAGGAACGCCTCGTCGAACGCGCCCATCAGCACCACCGGCCATTCCACCAGGCCGGCGACCTCGGCCAGCAGGCCGGCGTCCTCGACCAGTTCGAACCCCTGCGCGAAGGCGAGGTTCTTGGCATCGGCCAGGATGATCTCGGCCGCGCCGCGCGGGATCGAGCACGACCTTGGCGGCATCGCAGCTTGGCGACATAGTCGTCGAGGCGGCGCACCTTGATCTCCGCCGGCGCCAGGAAGCGATGGCCGCGCGTCACGTCGCCGGCCGCGATGCCGTCGACGGAAAACCGCACGATCTCCGGCTCCTCGGTCTCCGGCCCGAAGGTCGCGACGATGGAATGCAGCGGCCGCACCCAGACGAGATCGCCCGCGCCCCAGCGCATCGACTTCGGCCACGGAAAGCCGCGCACCACCTCGGGCACGATCTCGGCGATGACCTCGATCGCGGCGCGGCCCGGCTTCTCGATCACCGCGACGTAGAAGTCGCCCTTCTTGTCCTTCTGCACCTTGCGCCTGAGCGATCGAGGCGAGCCCCGCGCTCTTGAGGAACCCGGCGATCGCGCCCTCCGGCGCGCCGACGCGCGGGCCTTTCTTCTCGTCCTTCACGTCGGGCTGTCTGGCCGGCACGCCCTGCACGGCGAGCGCCAGCCGCCGCGGCGTCACGTAAGCGGTCGCGCCCTCATAGACGAGGCCGGCATTCGACCAGCCGGTCGGTGACGAGCTTCTTCAAATCCTCCGCCGCCCGCGCCTGCATGCGGGCGGGGATTTCCTCGGAGAACAGTTCAAGCAGAAGGTCGGGCATGATGGACCTTGGTAGACTTCGGATGGAAAATCTTCGACCCGCAGCAAATCAGCGTATATCCTGAAAACAGGAGAATTCGCATCATGGCAAAAAAAGCATCGCCCCCCTCCACAGAAGCATCATCCGCCGATCACGGGACGCTTCTGGCGCGAATCACTTCCGATCCAAACATCTGCGGCGGGCGACCTATCATCCGCGGTACTCGCATGCGTGTGACCGACATCGTCGAGTTGATGGCACACGGCGCGTCGCATGATGAAATCTTACTGGATTTCGATGATCTGACAGCGGACGACATTGCGGGTGCTTTGCTCTACGCGGCCAGAGCCGCGGACCATCGTATAATCCGCGCGGCATGACGCTTCGATTTGTTGTCGATGCGCAGTTGCCACCCGCGCTGGCAAGACACTTGCTCGATGAAGGATACAAAGCCGAGCACGTGAACCGGATCGGCTTGGGTGCGGCCAAGGATTCCGATGTGTGGGCATACGCACGGACGCACCAGGCGGTTCTGGTCACAAAGGACGGCGACTTCGCGGACATGGCACGTCGCGCGTCAAAAGGACCAGCCGTGATCTGGCTCAGGACCGGAAATGTTACCAACAACGCGCTCTGGGCGAACTTCTCGCGAGCGCTGCCGGAAATCCTTGAAGCGTTGAACGCCGGCGAGCGCATCATTGCGATGGAGTAGCTCTTCATCATGACGTCGTCTGGGCCGCCCCCACCCCCCACCTCGGTCGCCAGCCACGCCTCGCCGCAGGCCTTGGCAAGTTCGCGCACCCGCAGGATGTAGCTCTGTCGCTCCGTGACCGAGATCACGCCGCGGGCATCGAGCAGGTTGAAGACGTGGCTCGCCTTGATGCACTGGTCATAGGCCGGCTGCGCCATCAGGTGGCTGCGCACGCTGCCCTCCGCGCGCCAGCCGTCATCGAGGTATTTGCGGCACGCGCCCTCGGCCATCTTGAACTGCTCGAACAGCATGCCGGTGTCGGCATATTCGAAATTGTGCCGCGAATATTCCTTCTCGGCCTGCAGGAAGATGTCGCCGTAGGTGACCTTGTCGGCGCCCTCGCGGCCGTTGAAGTTGAGGTCGTAGACGCGGTCGACGCCCTGCACATACATCGCGAGGCGCTCCAGGCCGTAGGTCAGCTCTCCCGACACCGGCGCGGCATTCGAAGCCCGCGACCTGCTGGAAGTAGGTGAACTGCGACACCTCCATGCCGTCGCACCAGCATTCCCAGCCGAGTCCCCAGGCGCCGAGCGTCGGGCTCTCCCAATCGTCCTCGACGAAGCGCAGATCGTGGACGTTGGTGTCGATTCCGATCGCGACGAGCGACTTCAGGTAGAGGTCCTGCAGGTCCGGCGGCGACGGCTTCAGGATCACCTGATACTGGTAATAGTGCTGCAGCCGGTTGGGGTTCTCGCCATAGCGGCCGTCCTTGGGCCGGCGCGAGGGCTGGACATAGGCCGCCTTCCACGGCTTGGGACCGAGCGAGCGCAGCGTGGTCGCCGGATGGAAGGTCCCCGCGCCCATTTCCATGTCGTAGGGCTGCAGGATGACGCAGCCCTGCTCCGCCCAGAACCGCTGCAGCGTCAGGATCAGGCCCTGGAACGAGCGCCGCGGATCCATGTGATCGGCGGTCGGCTGCGTGGAAGAATCATCGGCCATGGGATGTCGGATTATGCGGGGTGCGGATGGGCGCGGACCCTATCGGCGGCCCCGCGGGGGGTCAAGAAAACTGCCCGGCGGCTATCGGCCAAATCTTTGCTTTTTCGTGAAGATTGCTATTGGTGTCGGCCCACCAGTCATGCTTTCTGAGTTCCCGAATGGATGCGGCGAAACGACGGTTGGAGAGCATACGGACCCTGCTGACGCTCGCGCGCGAACGTCTGGAGATCACCTTCGGCTTCGTGCTGTGGGACGGCTCGAGCGTGCCGCACGACCTCGCGCCGGACGCGCTCGCCGTTGCCATCGCCGATGAGGGCGCGGTCGCCGCGCTGATCCGGAAACCCAAGCTCGACACCCTTGGCAACCTGTGGGTCTCCGGACGGATCGACATCCGGAACGGCTCGTTTCTTGATCTTGTCGCGCGGCGGCCGAAGATCCGCACCAAGCAGCTCCTCAAGGCGCTCGACAAAGGACTGGTCCTGCGGACGGCGGCGCGCTTTTTGTTCGTGGGCCGCGGCGGGCCGTGGCCGCTGGAAGACATCGCCGACGGCAAGACGCCAGATGAGGCCAGCGGCGCGGAGCGCAAGGAAAACGTCGCCTACCACTACGACGTCTCCAATGCATTCTATGCGCTCTTCCTCGATTCCGAGATGGTCTACACCTGCGCGTATTTCAAAGAGCCGGACAACGACATCGAGACCGCGCAGCACGACAAGCTCGACATGATCTGCCGCAAGCTGCGCCTCAAGTCCGGCGAGACGCTGCTCGACCTCGGCTGCGGCTGGGGCGCGCTGTCATGCTTTGCTGCCCAGAATTACGGCGTCTACGCCCGCGGCGTGACTCTCGCCGAGGAGCAATACACCTACGCGCGGGACAAAGCCGCGCGCCTTGGTCTCGGCGACCGCGCGGTGTTCGAGCATGGCGACTACGCCAAGGTCGAAGGCTCATACGACAAGGTCGCGGCGATCGGCCTCCTGGAGCATGTCGGCCTCGCCAACTATCCGGCCTTCTATCAGCGCATCAACCGCCTGCTCAAGCCGGGCGGCATCTATCTCCACCACGCCATCGCGCGGCCGGCCAAGCGCGACGACAGGAAATTCCGCCGCCGCGCCCCTGAATATGCAGCGATCATCAAATACATCTTCCCGGGGGGCGAGCTCGATCACATCGGCATGTCGGTCTCCAACCTGGAACGCTACGGCTTCGAGGTCCATGACGTCGAAGGCTGGCGCGAGCATTACGCCCGCACCTGCCGGATCTGGCACGACCGCCTCTATGCCAACCGCGACGCTGCTGTACGCGAGGTCGGCAGCGTCAAGACGCGAATGTGGCTGGTGTATCTGGCCGGCTGCGCGCTCGCCTTCGAGCGCAACACCGTCGGCATCTTCCAAACGGTGGCATCGAAAAGAGTGCGCGGGCCGTCGGCCTTGCCGTTGACGCGCGCGGACCTTTATCGGTGAAGCTCGCGAACACCCGCCACGGATAAGAGTCCGCTCGTTCCCGCGAAAGCGGCGACCCAGAGCATCACAGGAGGAATTGGATTCCCGCTTGCGCGGAGATGGTCCAACTGCATCGAGCTGATCTATGAAAGTAATTCCCTGATTTAATAACGCGTTGAAATTACAAGATATTGCGTGGAAACTTTAGACGACGCACGCGTGGGCCCGTCTTAGTAAGTGCCGTATTGGATGGAAGATTGCTGGCAGGATTGGGAAACGTCGCGCGAGGTCAGGGACGCGGGCGCGCCAGCTGTTGCGTTCGTTGGCCGCTTCCATCACGCCGCCGCCAGGGTTGATGTCCAGCATCAACATGAGAGCGGTGTATGCGAGTTAAGATCGGCGGGGGTCCAACGCAGCGTTTGCAGTGCAGACAAAATCCTAACGGATGCGACGCCGCACGAGCTGTTGCGCTTCATTCACTGCCTGCATCACGCCACCGCCAGGGTTGAGGTCCAGCATCACCATGATAGCGACCAGATCGGCATAGTGGATGAAGGCTCCACGTCGGCGGTTGGCGGCCATCTGCTCCGGCGACGCGTGCAGCGTCACCCCCCACTGCTCCGAAAAGCCGCTACTGGAATTGCAGCCGCGCGCGTTGGGCGTGATCCGCACATAATTGAAGCCCATCAAGGCGGCCATACGCCGGTTGACGGCATGGCTCAAGACCTTGCCGTCGATCGCCTGATCCGGGAACGCCTTTCGGTATGCCTGCCTGTACCGCGTGAAGCCGATATGCACCCAGACCTGGCGGCGCTCATGAAGGACGGCCGAGTTCGGCAATTCCCAGATCGGAAACTGCCGGTCGATAGGCGGCGGCTCCTTCACCCGGACCAGTAATGCCCTAGGGGCGGTGCCACCCGAAAGGACCTGTTCGATCTCGCCGATATAGGTGGCGATCGCGGCCTCGTCGATCGCCGCTACCGGGATATGCAAACACTGTGGCAGCGCCAACTGCGTAAGCGCGACGGTGCGGGCGGCTTCATCGACGAGAAACGCCATGGCGTGACGTTACATCGGCTAACCGGCCGCGTCGCCTTCCATCATGGCATCAAGGAAGGTCGGCTGTTCGTACCGCCCTGCTGCCGAGCGTTCCGCAGCGGGGCGGCAGTCGGTTTTCAGCTCGAACAGGGCGAGCTGCACCGCCTGGGCGCCGCGCCGCGCTTCAAGTTGCTGGCGGCGCAGCTCGCAAATGCGCTGCCAGCTCAAGGCATGCCCGTCGATCATGAGGATGTCTGGCTTGGCCATGGCAGCCTCACGCCGCTTCGGCCTGAGCGGGTTGCGGCTGCAAGCCGTTGAGAAAATCCGCGGCGCGCTGGGCATGGGCGGCGGCGGTGAAGATGGCGCGCGTATCGGATTTCAGGACCTTGATCCAGGACGCAAGATAGGCGGCGTGGTCCTCCCGAACCTCCGGCGTCAATTCGAGGTCGGCAGAAAGGAACGCGGAGCCCAGCTCGGCGACAAGCTCTTCCATTGCATAGCCTTCATCGCCCCAGCGCTTCTTGCCGAAGGCGCGGTCAAGCCGGCTCTCATACATGGTCCAGTGGGTCGCCTCATGCGCCAGCGTCGCATAGTAGCTCTCGCTATCGCGAAAGAAGTCGATACAGGGCATATGGATGCTGTCGGTCCGCTCGATGTAGCAGGCGCGGCTGCCGCCGTGAACGATGCTCGCCCGTGTGGCGGCGAAGAAGGCCTCCGCCCGCTCGATGCGCGGCAGTTCTGCCGCGACCGGCGCGGGCTTGGCGTAGAAACGTTCGGGCAGACCTTCGATCTGCTCAACGTTGAACACGGTGTAGCCTTTCATGAAGGGGATATCCCGCTCGCTCTCTTCGCCTGACTTCTCATCGGTCTCGCGGCGCGTGATGGTGGAGGCATAGACCACAAGACTGCCTTGCTCGCCTTTGCGTACATGGGCGTTGTGTTCCAGAGCCTGCTTGAAGGTCATCCAAAGCGGCGTTCCATAGCCCTTCGCCACGGCCGCCGACCACAGCATCACGGTATTGATGCCGCGATAGGGAACGCCGTTCGCCCGCAACGGCCGCATGATCCTCCCGCTCGCATGCTCTGCGTTCCAGGGCTTCAGCCATGGGCGCGTGCCCTTTTCCAGCTCCGCCACGATCTGCTGCGTGGTCTTCGAATAAACGTCCTGTTTCATTGCCTTCTCCTTTGCTCTTCGGGTTCGCCATGAACCCGACTAGCCACGCGGCAATGAGCGGGAGTGCGCCGTCACAGGCCGGAAAGCGGTTGGGGTGGTGCGGGCCGGAGCGCTCCTTCGCGCGACTACACGGCCCGCCGCTTTCCGCCCTTCGTTAGAAGGATTGCCTTGACGGACACGGGCGGCAGCCCTGCTTAAAAAGACGATTCAGCCGCAGGCTGCCCGCTCCCTTGCGCTCGGGATCGTCACCCGCAGGGCCAAGACCCGGCATCCCGCTTGCGGGATCTGCAAGGGGCTTGGCGCGCTCTTTGCGCGTAGAGCCGGGCCGGCGCCTGCGACGGCAGCGCCATCGCCTACCTCAAGCGTCTGGTCACACCGGCCTCAAACATGGCTCGCATGGATCGCAACCGATCCTCGTCATGCCGGTAATCAGCCGAACTCACCACCTCTCCACCGGCAACCACACCAACCGTCCTGCTCCGGCCAAAAAAGCGTCTGCCTCGGCTGGACGCGGCAAGCGCTGAAGCGCGCTCCTTCTCTTCGTCGCGGTCACCGGGGTGATGCCGCCGCCTCGCCTGCCACTGGGGCAACTCCGCAACGGCCGCGATTGGCGCGGCTGCTAACGATGGAGAAGAAAATGGTGGTGTTCACTCTGATTGAGCTGATGCGCATGACGCGGATCGAGCTGTGCGATCTTGCGGCCCGCATCACGAATGCGCTGCCGGATTATCCGGAAGCCTCGCAGGACTTTGCGAATGCGCGCCTTACCTTGCGCTACATCCGCGGCATCCTCGCCCGGCGCGATGCGGCACCGGACTGACGCGAAGAACCGCGCCGGTTCCGGCCGGCGCGGCCTTTTCACGGTCGTCATGCGCGAGAGGTCATGAGCGAAGAATTGCTCATGAACGCTCCTCCTGGGCGAACCAGTCGTCGGCTTCTCCGCCGAAGGCAATGAATCGCTTTTCGCCGCCGCGGTTCCAGATGCGCCGCGCCTTGGCGATTGCCTTGCGTCCGCTGTTGGCACGAAGCGTGATCTTGTAGGAGTGCGTGGCCGTGACGGCCACGCGATAACTCCGGGAAGAAAGGGCGCTCATTGAGCGCCCCCGTTGCCTCGGCCGTAGCATCCTCGACGCAGCGGACGACGATCTCGGCGCCATTCAGCGGAAGGTAGTCGAGCCGCTGCGTGAAGCCTTGGCCGTCGTGATGCGCCCACAGTGCACCGATCGACTGCCAGAACTTCTTCTCGCCGTTCTTGGTCACGGCAAAGACGCGATGCGTCGGGCGGGATTTGGTTTCGGTCGTCATGGTACTGTCCTTTCGAATGTGAGCCCGCCCCAACGGCGGCCTCGATGCCCGTTCGAAGGCCGAGGCGGAAAAGCGGGGCTGTCACAAGCTGTCCGAAGGACACCGCAGGCGCGGAGCTGCACAAACGCAGTGCGGAAGCGAGCGGCTTTGACGGACAACGCGCGCCTCGGCAGAACCGGGCACAAAGAGAGGACGCGACGGCTGGCAGGGCTTGTGAAAGCATCACGCGTTATGATGACCGACTACCGATGCCGATGCAGATATGAGCCGGATGCCGCTTGGGGGATCAGAGACGCGGAGGCGCCGCAAAGCGAGATCAGCCACGGGCGCACAGCGTCACAGGCTACAGCCGCTATGGAATAGTGAGCGACCTTTTGCGGAGACGGCAACGACCGCCGAGATGGGCCATGTGCGGAAGTGAGCGCTGCGTGGCATGACCAAGGCTGCCGCGCGGGCCTCCCCGTGCGAAGACCAGAGCAATCGTACAGGGCTGCCCCCAATGTGGGTCGGGAGCCGGGGGTGGCCGAGGTTCTCGATGGTGATGGGATGGCAGCCATTTATCATCCATCAACGATGGCCATCATCGTTGCGCCACAGGATGTCGTCGGTGCCGTTGCCGTTGACATCGCCCGCCCCTTGGTTGTGCCAAGTGGCGGCGCTGCCGACATCGACGATCGACGAGATATGCCCGCTGTTCATCAACCATGCGGTGACGTGGCCGTCGTCTCCGCGGAACAGGAATGTCGGTGGTGCCGTCGCCGTCGGAATCACGGGTGCGGGCGATGTGCGAGGCGGCATCGGTGGTGCCTGCAAGCCGCATCGAGGCGATATGTCCGCCCTGCATCGACCAGGTGACGACCTCGCCGTCGTCGCCCCGCGGCAGGATGTCATCGCTGTGGTCGCCGTTGAAGTCGCCGGTCCCGGCGGCCTGGAACATCGACGACGTTGAGCCGACGTCGGTGACCGCCTGGATCTGCCCGCCGTTCATGGTCCAGGTAACGAGATGGCAGCCGGCCGTCGCCGGGGCCGTCACCGATTGTGCCCGTTACGACAGCCTCAGGAGGACCCTCTGGTGGAACGATCCAAGCGCTTCCATGTCATGGGTGAGCTCAAGCTCGATGGCATGAAGGCCGCCTTCGACGAGGTGATGGCCACCGCGGTCAAACTCCAGCACGAGCCCCAGCGCATCGTCGGCGACCTGCTCAGCGCCGAGATCAACGAGAAGCAGGCGCGCGGCGCAAAGCTCAGCGGCTGCGGCCGTCGTTGCGCCTCGCTCCTTGCTCCACCGTCTGGCGTAGCGACGCACGGCATCGTAGCCACATCGTCAACGTGCGTCGATCGAAAGCGGTCTCCGCACGGTGTCCGGAGAATAAATGAATGGCTGTCTTAACCTCACCGAAGTTCGCATCCGCGGGCTCGGATTCGGCTCTGGCATTTGGCACGACGAACAGGTCAAGGGCCTGATGGCCAAGTATGAACAGCTCAGGATCCAGCCGAGACAACGCCGCTCGATCTCTACGTCTACCTCTGTGGCGAGGCCGAGACGTTCGACGCTGACGCACCTCGCGATCGTGGAGTGGTGGCTGCGATTCTATGGCTACGCGAAGCGTGATGTGGCGCCCGCCTACTGGACGCCGCGGCGGCACCGGTGAGTCCGCGGCCGCTTCTGGCCTGAGGTCACGCCGTGGCTGGTCGAGGACGCCGCACGCTGAACGGCTACCGCCTTGTCTTCCGTTCCGGACCTGCCAACAGCTCGCCAGGTGTTCTTTGGGGCCGGGCTGCCAGCTTTACGATCAGGTCAAGCGACGGATTGCGCAGGCCGCGCTCGATCCCGCTGATGTAGGCCCGGTCAATTTCGGTACCCAAAACGAGCGCCTCCTGCGACAGCCGGCCGTCTGCCTCGCCCTTATTGCTTCCTTCGCCAAAGCTTAGCTCGCACACATCCTCTACGGCGCCCCTACCGAAACGCGAATGGCCCATTGGCTGGACTCTATGACAGCCGGCCCCACGGCCCCATTGCTCGGACATAGCGCGCATGCCATAGTTGTCCTCCTAAACCACGCAACCACTGAGCAAATGCCAATTCTGTGCCTCAAGGTCGAGCCGAATGAACGTCAGACCGGATCAACCCGAGATCGCAAGATACTTGCGCATTGCTCGTGACCAAGGACTTTTAGGAACAGGCCACAACGCTGCGGTCTTTTACTCCAAGGCTCATCTTGTCGGTCGGATGCAACTGTGTCGAACTGCCTTCGCCGAGGGCGCCTTACACACCATAGCGATTAAGGCTTTGCCCTTTCCGCGGCTGTTGCGCCACTTTTTTGCCGCGGGTTTTGGCGCGGAGGTTGCTTCGCATGGAGAGTTGGAAATTGCATTAGCGTCCGGCTTTGCGCCGTCCGACATCGTTTTCGATTCACCGGCAAAGACCCGCTGCGAGCTCGAATACGCACTTTCGCTCGGCTGTCACGTAAACGCAGACAATTTTGACGAGCTGGAGCGCATCGCCGCCATACTTGACCGGCGACCCGACATCAACAAACCATCAATTGGCCTGCGTATTAATCCGCAAGTGGGATCGGGAACCATCACTTCCACGAGCGTCGCTGGGCAGTATTCGAAGTTCGGTGTCCCGCTAAAGGAGGAGCCCAACCGGATTGTCGACTCTTACAGGCGATATCCCTGGCTCAACTCTATCCATTTCCACATTGGTTCCCAAGGCTGCTCGATCGAGATGCTAATCGACGGCGCCACGCAGGTAGACAAGCTTATCCACCAAATCAACGACAATCGAATCGAACCCATTCAGAAGATCGATATAGGCGGTGGTCTTCCGGCTGCGTACCACTTCGGGGACAATGACGCCTCCTTCGACGTTTATGCCTCCGCACTGTTCTCAAAGCTCCCTCACTGGCGGCGCACGGCTAACGGCCCACGCCTTATCACCGAGTTCGGTCGCCACTTTGCGGCGAACGCTGCTTGGGCAGTTTCAAACATTGAGTATGTGAAGGCTTCCGCCGGGCTGCACACAGCGGTATCGCATCTGGGCGCCGACATGTTTCTGCGCAAATGCTATCGGCCCGAAGACTGGCACCACGAAATCTCAATTTACGACCCAATGAGAGATGCATTTTTCGCATCCGGTAAGAACACGATCCGGATTGCCGGCCCGCTTTGTTTTGCCGGAGACATCATTGGCGAAGTGCATACGGCCGAAGTGCCGACGGACGAAAACCAGCTTATTATCCACGATGTCGGCGCCTACACTGTGAGTATGTGGTCGCGGTACAATAGTCGCTACATGCCCGCGATCCTCGAGTATGACACTAGCACTGAGACATTATTGATTGTTAAACAGGCGGAAACGGCACAAAACCTGATCGGGTTTTGGAGTTAAAGAATGGAGATTCAACCAATTGTCGACGATCCTTGTCGCTCGGATCAGCTTGGACGGAGCGAGGCGGTCGACGCACTCGTACACTTGATCTGCGCAATCGATTTTAAAGCACACTCCTCCTTCACAATCGGCATTTTTGGAGACTGGGGTACCGGAAAGACCTCGATGTTGCGCCAAATCCAAGCCAAGCTCGAGAAGGACAAGCACGACGCACCCCTGATTGTGTGGTTCAATCCGTGGCAGTTCTCCAGTAAGGACAATATCCTAGCTTCGCTTTTCATATCAGTAGCAGACGCAATCGAGCATCAAGTCGACGCAAATAAGAGCCTGATGGCCAAAGGGTCGGAGAGAGCTAAGGGATTCGCCTCACGCCTTAAGGATGTCGCAACAGCATTTATCGCGCGCGGGGAGCTTGAGGTTTCTGTCCCCTTTGTGGCCAAGGTAAAATATTCTGGAGCGTCAGCTTATGAAGCGTTCAAGCATCGCGACACCGGCGCCACGCCGATGGCGGATCTAAAAGACGCATACACGAGTCTATATTTTGACGCCCTTTCGGCAATCTCTGCTTCCGCGGAGGGTTTGTCGCGTAAGATTGTCGTACTGATAGACGACCTCGACCGTTGCGACCAGGAAAACATTGTCACACTTTTCGATGGGATCAAAATCTTCTTCGATATTCCGAGCTTTGTCTTCGTGATCGGTGCGGCTCGAGATGTGGTTCGGGCCGCCCTCAAGCGGAAAGGGGTTGCGCTTAGCACGCAGGTCGACGCCCTCGACGAGTTGTCCTATCTCGACAAGATAATTCAGTTCGGATATGTGATCCCGCCGCCTGACCCCCGCCTACTTAAGGAAAGTATTTTAATACCAGCGCTCAACAAATACGACCTCGATGCATCCTATTCCGATCTCGTCCTAGACATTATCGAGACCAATCCGCGTAGCCTGAAACGTATGCTAAACCACTTCATTTTCACTCACTTTGTGCTGCAGAAGCGGCTTGGCGAGCTACCGGTGGCGGCGCTTGCGCTAAAGGCGGCGCTCATTTCATACAAATATCCACGATTCTTTAGCGCTATACAGCGGCATGCAAATATCTTGGTAGAATTCGATAAAAGGATCAAGGACAGCCAGACGGGACTATCGATGAACGATCCGTTCCAGATAATCGCAACCGATAACAGTGCCATCTCAGATACCATAAATAATAAGGTAGCGTTTGATCTCCACAAAATTATTGGGTTCCGAATGAGCGAGCACAGTTTTAGCGAACTTTCGAACGTAGATGAATATCTCTTTGGCTCTTCCGTAGGTGGGATAGTCGATTTTATCGACGGCAAAAATGCCCTTGCGCCTAGTGACGGTCTCCGGTCTCCAATGGAGGGCTTCATCAACCGGTTCGTTAAAGTTCCCCCCATGACGGAAACGGTCGGCAACACACGCCATGGCGAATTCGTACACACATCAACGTCGATGCTAAATGTCGACAAATTCCCGATGACGTCTGAAATTTATTGTGACCTTATGCCGGAAACCAAAGTGACTGCCTTGCCCGGCGTTCCAGTTACCGAAGTGTCTTGGCGCGATGCCGCCCTGTTTTGCAATCGGCTCTCTGAGCGGTATGGGCTCGCTCCGGTTTACACCAATATTGCTGGCAAACCGGAAATCGATTACAAGAAAAATGGGTTCCGTCTTCTGACAGAAGCAGAATGGGAGAGTATCGCGCGGTCGGGCCTTACCGAGTTTGCAAATCTTGAAGACATCGCTTGGTTCTCGTCAAATTCTTCGGGTGGCGCCCATCCGACCGGGACGAAACTTGCAAATGCTCACGGCATGTACGACATGTTTGGGAATGTGTGGGAGTGGGTAAACGACTGGTCGGGAAAGTATCCGCAAGGAAATGTAACGGATTGGCATGGTGCTGATTCGGGTTGGGAAAAGATCGCGCGTGGCGGTTCTTGGGCCAATTTCGCCAAGGCGGTGACCGCTGACTATCGTGGCCAGTTCGACATCGACAAGCGTGCCGATAATTTAGGATTCCGGATTTGCGCGACGGCAAGTATGGAGAAATAAATGAGCGACGCGATCGTATTGAACAAGCACAAGATGTTGATAATCTCGACTGGAGGTACAATTGCGGGGGAGGTTGCTGCCGATAAAAAGGATGTCGATTTTGTAATCAAGAAGGCTGATTATTTCTCGGAGCTAATTAAGGGGGTCATCACTGACTATAAGCGTCGATATAAAATCGAGATCGTTCCGGAGCCCAAAGAACTTTATGAAGCGGACAGCTCTGACATAAAGCCTGAACATTGGCAAGGCGTCGCGAAAGCCATCTACGAAGATTACGACAAATACGACTCATTTGTGGTTACGCATGGCACCAATACATTAGGTTACACGTGCGCCGCGCTTTCATTCATTTTCGCCAACATCGGCAAACCCATCATATTAACCGGCTCTCAGGTTCCCATTGGCATGCCCGGCTCAGATGCGCAGCTCAATTTAGAAAATGCGGTGCGTTTAGCTGCGCTTCCATCTGGCCGCGGCAAGCCTATCCGCGGAGTGTTGGCGGTATTTGGCAGCCACATCATTACGGGGACGCGCGTCAAAAAAGACACTGAGTTCGACTATGATGCTTTCAAATCCTTTGGTAGCTCTAGCGTGGGACGGATTGGCCGAATAATCGATATAAACTACGAGAACCTCACTAGACACCTGGATTATCAGAATCATATGGATTGGACCGTGGCCGGGAGCAAGGCCGATCTGAGGTACGAGCCAAAATTCAACAAGAACATAATTTCTCTGACCGAGTTCCCGGGCATGGACCCACAAATCCTTTTGAAGCTTGTGGAGAGTGGAGTTCAAGGGATCATCATTCGTGCATTTGGTGCGGGTGACTTGAGCACTAGCTTTGTCGGCGGAGAAAAGGTCGAGGAAACTGTTGATGTGCTGAGCCAACTCAAACAGCAGAGAATTCCTGTCATTGCGACGACTCAAGCCCCCAATGGACGGGCAACGATGCAGGTTAATGAACCAGGTCAATACCTCCTAAAAAATAAGCTTGCCATTCCAGCGTACGACATGAGCATCGAAGCGCAGACCGCCAAGCTCATGTGGCTGCTGGCCAAGATGCACTCCGGCGAGATTACCTACGATCAGTTGCGGACACTGATCGTGACGGACCTGCGCGGCGAAGTGAAGATTATCAAGGAATGACGATGTCACAGGCTCTCGTTTTGGAACGCCTGGACTCGTCGGGTATCTGGTATCTCCACAGAGAAAATAAGGGCGGTTTAGAAGCAAAATCGTGCAGAGATGCAGTTACGAAGCGCAACCGGCTGGGCGCCGTAGCCGGCCTCGGTATTCCGCTCTGGTCGGAACTAAAGTCGGAGCTCCGGCTTTTTAGAAGACAGGGCAGCAACGAGGTTATCGCGCTTGCAGCGCATTGCCGCGCAAATCGTCAAGTTCGAGGAGGCGAAGAAGATCGCTCGGCAGCTCTGGAAGCCGCCCGTTTGGTTCCCGGTGAGTGGGAGAACATACCGAGACGGTCTGCCGGCGAATCCACTGTATTCGGTGTGGTAAATCCATTGTGTGTGGAGGCCACTGCGGCGGTCGAATATCCGGGTTTCAGTGGCAGGGTGGTCCAGTTATTCGACGAAACAGTCTTTATCGACGGCGACATTCCCGACACGATGATCACCAACGACGGAAGCTTCACTAGGTCGATAGAGTTTGTGCCATCCGACCTGTTTCAGGTCGTAAGGAAGCATTTTCCAGATACCTACCGAGCCGATGTCTGTGAGATTGATCCGGAATGGGTCGAACATGACAAGCATAAGGGGGAAAAGAATCGTCCTGACTGGTTGCGCTTTCCGCCGCCCAAGGGACCTAAGATCGGCATATTGACCGGGAACTCTCCCGAGTTCCGGCATCACATTGCTTGAAGACATATTGGCCGTGATCCGCGGTAAGAGCCTGTTTCAGAATACCGCGACCGACATCAACATGCCGGAAATTCTTTTGTTTTCTTGCCCGGCGATGGGGCTCACCATGGAGCTTGTAGACCGGCAGAACGCAATCTGGACTGAATTGGAATCGGCCATCCGGCAAATGATCGAAGCAGGATGCAGGCTGATCACTGTAGCGTGCAATACGACTGCGTATTTTCAAGACAAGTTGGGAACCATGTGTGCGGACCGGGGGGCGAGGTTTGTTTCAATTGTGGATGCCTGTCTTGACGAATTGCATAGAGATGCCAATCCCGAAGGTGCAGCATCGAAGAAAGTGATTGGCTTGCTCGGAATCGGTCCGGTAATCGCCCTAGATGAAGGGTACAGCGGCTACAGTAAACTACGTGACTTGGGCCATTACGAGATTGTAGGCGCAGACGCAACGGATCTCGCCTATGAGATTAAGAAACTGGGAGACGATCCGCAGCGGATCAAAACCGTCACAAACCGCTTCCGGAAGCAGGTAAGAGAGGAACTCGCCAACGTCGACCAAATTATCATCGCGCTGACCGAAGCCTCGATCGTCTACCGTGATCACAGGAATACTATATCTAGAAAAACAGAGGATAAATCAAAACAGATCGATTTCATCGATCCCGTCGATAGCCTCGCCAAACGGATTGTTTTACTCTATCTCACAAACGGCTATCGAGCCTCGAAATTAGTTGGGTTGCCCAATGATTATAATATTTCGCCGATTCTGTCGGATGCCGTCTACGGATCGCGGACGGCATGACAAACCCGAGCAATAGAACATAACTCGGTTCGCGCTTGCGTCCGCTTCTGAATGGTTTGATCGGCGCCGTAGCTTGAGCGCGGGTTTGACGCTGCATCGCCCTACTCGCGACCTATCGCGGCCAGGAGCTCAAGATTGCGGTCGGGCGCTGCGAACCGCGGATGAATGCAACGTCGTAGCGTTAACCAGAAGGTCGCAACGCCATTGCCGTAAGAAGCCAATCGGCATCTTGCCTATGGCCGCGCTGAATTGATTTCGGCACACCGCTTCACAAGGATGCGCGAGTTCTCCTCGATTTGATGAGGTCCGCTTCGGGTCAACAGGCGATGTCAGCGCAACGTTTCGTCACGTCTGCAATCCACCTCACAGAAGACAATGAAGTGAAGAAATGTGTATGTCATGCGGAAGCCCGGCCGTGAGCGGGGGCGTCTTGTTGATGTAACTTTCCGCACTCAAACGAGCGCCGCGGCGCATTCGTGCATTCGTGCGGGCTGATCCTGCGCTCGACGCATCGAATCTCGATGCGAAAATCCGTCGCTGGGCTCAATGAGAGTCACGAGGACTCTTCGCTTTCCGCTTAACCGCTGGGGTTTTCGCCGCATCCGCGTTCACGCGGCCTGTTTCGGGGGCGACCTGAGGCACGGCGGTAATCGGCTCCCATCCAGGCAACCCCTGGAGAATGCGCTCGGCATTCCTCACTGGGGTGATGTGACCGTAGTGATCCTCGATCATCTTGACCGACGTGCCCATCTGGTTTGCCAGCGAATACACATCCAACCCCTCCGATAGGCGGAAGGTCGCGTAGGTATGACGGAAGCAGTAGGTCGAGCGGCGGCTGCCCGACGAGCTCACGCGAAGGCCGGATTCAGCAAGCAATTCCTCGATGGGGCGTCGATAGAGCAACCCGGCTCGCTTGGCCTTGAAGGTCGTGAACACGAAATCATCGGTCCCTGTCGCCTTGGCGACGGCGCGGATGCGTTCGAGATAGTTGGCGACAGTGCTGGCGGCGACCAGGTTGCGGTGCTTTTTCTTGCCGCGCACGCTCAGCACGACAAATTTGCGCTCCTGCTTGTCGGTCCGGATCGAGACATCGCGCCAGCGCAAGTTCTTGGCCTCTGTCGGCCGCATGCCGGTATTGCACATGATCAAAACGAAGTTGTATGCGACCGTGCGATACCAGGTTTGGATGGGAGTTTGCGCCTTCTTGATCCATCCCCGTGCGAAGGTGTGGAGGGTGCGGTACTCCTCGGGCGTGAACTCCTCCCGCCGCACCTTGTCGAGGGAAATCTTGTCCCTGAAGACGTGACTTTCGGGAATATGCCGCTTGCTGGCGGCAAAGCGCATGATCGACCGAAAAACCTCCATCTCGGTGCGAACCGAGGCGTCGCTCACGCGGGCTGCACGGTCCTTGGGCCCCATGCCCAGCTTCTTGCGCTCCCCGTTCTCGCGCTCGACCTTCTCTCGCCAGGTCTTCTGCCGCCAGGCGGGATAATTCAGCCATCGGTCTTGCCCGACCAGCGTAATCTGGATGGAACCGACATAAGGGTTGAGCTGCGCCTGGATCACGGATTTTACGACCCTGACGCGATGGGCGACAATCTGCCCCGCCTCGACGCGACGCTCCTGGAATTCGACGTAGTCTTTGGCGATCTGGCTGAAGGGGTGGTTGAAGATGGGGACATCGTGCTTGACGCGGAAGCGTACGTCGGCGTCCTGGTCGAAGGCCTTCTCCCGCGCCGCGTCGATGTCGGCGGTCTTTAAGGAAACCGTCTTGTACCGGTCCTCGTTGGGGAGCTTGACCCGGCAGTACCATTGCGGTGTTTTACGTCCGCCCGGCGGAAGATCACCAAGCCGGGCTTGAGCTCCTGGGTATCAACGAGGAAGGCCATGGGGTGTCGCTATCTGTGCAGATTTTGTGAATCTTTTTCTGCTAAGTCCTTGTTTTTTCACAACCTGAGTAGGGGTTGTGCATGACAAATGATATTGAAATCCGTATAAAAGTCGAGTACTTATGGAAATGACATCCCGCTTGCGCGGGAATGAGCGGAGGTGGTCATTTCCGGCAGACCCGGCTCAACGCGGCCGGTAGACGCCGCTCTTGGGGTCGCGGTCGAGCGGCGCCGGATCATGGTCCTCGATCGGCTTCGTCTCGGGATGCAGCTCGGCATTGATGCGCAGACTTTCGCGATAGAGCCACCGCGCCGCCGCCGCGGCGCCGAACGCACCCAGCGCGAAGAGAATCACCGGCGGCATCGTTCTTCTCCCACCCAACCAATCCGATTCGGATTTATAGCCCGTAGCGCGCCCAGATCGCCCGCGCCTCGAACGCCGAGATCGCCTCGTCGACGAGGGCCGGGCGCTCAAGCAGTCCGCCGAGCCTCGCCTCGATACCCGGAACCCGCCGGCCGAAGAAGCCGCGCTCGGCCGATATCAGCGGCGTCGAGACCTTGTCGCCGAAGCGCTCGCGGAGCATGCCGCGCAGGTCGCCGACCCGGTCGATAAGGCCGAATTGCAACGCCCGCTCGCCGGTCCAGTATTCGCCGGAGAATAGTTGCTCCTCCGGGCCGTTGAGCTTGGCGCCGCGGCTATCCTTCACCAGGGCGATGAAGAACTCGTGGATCTCGCGCTGGATCGCCTTGAGGCGCTCTACGTCTTCCGGCTTCTCGGGCAGGAAGGGATCGAGCATCGCCTTGTTGTTGCCCGACGTATAGAGCCGCCGCTCAACGCCGATCTTCTCGATCAGCTTGTTGAAGCCGAACGAACCGCCGACCACGCCGATGGAGCCGACGATCGACGTCGCATCGGCGACGATCTCGTCGGCCGCGCAGGCGATCATGTAGCCGCCCGAGGCGCCGGCATCCTCGATGAAGGCGATCACCGGCAGCTTCTTCTCAGCCGCCAGAGCCTTGATGCGCCGATAGATCAGATGCGACTGCGTTGCCGAGCCGCCGGGCGAATTGATGAGCAGCGCGACCGCCTTGGCGTTGCTGGTGGCGAACGCCCGATCGAGGGATTTCGCGCAGGAGGAGATGGTAAGGCCGGGCTGAACGGCGTCGACACGCCGATGATGCCGGTGAGCCGCACGACCGGCACCACCGGGATGTCGCGGCGGAAGCGCTGCGGCAGAATGGCGCGCAGCGCGGCGAGGACCTGATTCAATTGTGTATTCCCTTCATGCCCTGGAGATAGGCGGTAGGCGGGTCCCGCTCAAGGCTCGGGGCTTAGCCTTTTGTTTACCGGCGCGCGCGATAGCAGAGGGGCAATCGGGCGTTAACCGTGGTGGGCTGTCGTGCTGAAGATCCTTGTTCTGTTCATGCTGATCGGCACGATCGTGATGCTGGCCCATCTCGGCGAAGGCTACCAAGCCCGCCGCGACACCACGGCGGCCTAGCCTCGCGTCGACGCCGCGAGCGCCAAAGCGGCCCCCTGCCGCATTACGGCCTCCGCCTCGGCCGTCGGACGGCCCTCCTCATCGTTCAAGTCGAGACCCGGCAGGAAAGCGAGCCGGCCCTCCTTGCCCTTCAGCGCGCGCACGATGACGCGGATCGGACCAGCCGAAGGCCTGGGCCGGATCGGCAGGACGGCATCAAGCGCCAGCCGGCCCATCAACGCCGCCGTCATGTCGCCCAGCCCGTCTGCGCGCCAGATCACCGTCATCACGCCGCCGGGGGCGAGCAGCCGGGACGCCGTCGTCACCCAGAGGGCGATCGACTCGCGTGATGCGGCGTGAGCGAGACGCCGTCGCGAATCCGGTGATGCCTGGGTCCGGGCCGGATCGTTGAACGGCGGGTTCATCAGCACATGGTCCGCGCAACCCGGCCCCAGGCCGGCCGCGGCGAATGTCGCCGCGACCGCCCCGACATCGAGTGCGACGGATTTCACCCGGTCGCCGAGCCCGTTGCGGCGGGCATTTTCCGCCGCCAGCGCGGCCAGCTCGGCATCGATCTCGACCAGGACCGCCGACAGGGCCGGGCACGCGATGCGCGAGCGCAAGGCCGGCGGCGCCGACGCCGGCGCCGAGATCGACCACCAGCTCGCCCGGCTGCGCCGGCGTCGCGGCCGCCAGCAGGATCGCATCATGGCCGAAGCGATGGCCGCGACGTGGCTGCAGCAGGCGCAGCCGGCCGTCCAGCACCGCATCGTCGGTGAGGTCCGGACGGCCGTCAGGCCGGCATCGGGCCGCAACTCGTGGGCGAGCCCGGCGTCCGTGAGCAGCTCCGCGCGCCCGGGCGTCATCCTCGTCCACCAGCATGCGGCGCGGCAAGATGCCGATCGAGCCTTCCAGCACGCTCATGTTCTGGTCGAGCACCAGATAGGCGATATGCCGGCGCCATCGAGCAGCGCCCCGATCGCCGAGACCAGGACCGGGTCGTTGGTGCGGACAAGTTCCCGCAATGCCTTCCTCCCGTCACGCAGCAGCCGCACATGGCAGCGGCTAGCCACGCACTTGCCCCGCCATGGTCGCGTTACCTAGCATAGCGTTTCTATGCTCGCCCGTCCTGTGCCCAGGAGAAGCCTCTTGGCCGTCGTCATCCCATTCGAAAGCCAGCGCCGCATCCATCGATCAGCTGGTCGAGCTTGTCGCGCCCGACATGGAGCGCGTCAACGCCGACGATCCTGTCGCGCACCGGCTCGGAGGTGACGATGATCCCGGAGGTCGCCAACCACCTGATCAGCTCCGGCGGCAAGCGGCTGCGGCCGATGCTGACGCTGGCGATGGCGCAGCTCGCCGGCTATCGGCGGCGACGGCCACGTCAAGCTCGCCGCCGCGGTCGAGTTCATGCACACCGCGACGCTGCTGCACGACGACGTGGTCGACGAAAGCGAGATGCGGCGCGGCAAGCTCGCGGCGCGCATGCTGTGGGGCAACGAGGCGAGCGTGCTGGTCGGCGACTTCCTGCTCGGCCAGGCGTTCAAGATGATGGTCGAGGTCGGCTCGCTGCGCGCGCTCGAAATCCTGTCGTCGGCCGCCGCCGTGATCGCCGAGGGCGAGGTGATGCAGCTCGCCGCCGCCAAGAACACCGCGACGACCGAGGACGAATATCTCGCCGTGATCCGCGCCAAGACCGCCGAACTGTTCGCGCGCCGCCTGCGAGGTCGGACCGGTGATCGCAGCCCGGCCGAAGGCCGAGCAGGCCGCCTGCCGCTCGTTCGGCATGAACCTCGGCATCGCGTTCCAGCTCGTCGACGACGCGCTCGATTACGGCGGCAAGGCCGCCAAGCTCGGCAAGAATGTCGGCGACGACTTCCGCGAGGGCAAGATCACGCTGCCGGTCGTGCTGTCGTTCCGCCGCGGCTCGGAGAGCGAGCGCGACTTCTGGCGGCGCACGCTCGAACAGGGCGAAGCCACCGACGGCGATCTCGAACACGCGATCGGGCTGATGACCAAGCATCGCGCGCTGGAGGACACCGATCGCGCGCGCGCGGCACTACGGCGCCATCGCCAAGGATGCGCTGGCGCTGTTCCCGGAGTCCGACGATGAAGCAGGCGCTGGAAGAGGCGGTCGAGTTCTGCATCGCGCGGATGCATTGACCTGCCGCGACCCGGTCTCCATCGTCTCCGTCTCAATCGATCTGCATCGCGGAATAGGATCGCAGCGGCGGGCGGATCGAATCCATGCCATAGGTCACGACCAGATGATCGGTGCCGAAGACCTCATAGAGGTACTCGACCGCAGGCCGGGTGCTTTCAAGCCAGTCCTTGTTCAGTAGAAAGAGCCCGAAATTGCATGCCGCATCGATGCCGAATTCGAGCGCGATCTCGTGCCCGAACGGCCCGAGATCAGACGCGTCAGTCAAATTCATCATTCCGCCGAACCACTCGGGACGCGATTTGCGCAGGAATGCGATCCGCCGCTGCGCTTCTTGGATCGGATAGGAGCAATGCCCGGTAAAGCCGATCGCCATCGCACCCGTTCAGAGCCTGGATTGGAGATGAGGCATGCAGGCTGGCCGATGATCTATTTGTTCATGATGCCGGAGCGGACCCACCAGCCGGGATGAGCCGTCGCCAGCATCGTCGCAGCGGCCGCGGATGCCTGCCCCAAGTCGTATAATCCGAAGCAGGTCGCTCCCGAGCCGGACATGCGTGCCAGCCGGCAGCCGGCGGTCGCGCGCAACGCGCCGAGGACATCGGCGACGGCCGGGTGCAGCGCGATCGCGGGCGGCTCCAGATCGTTTCCCCCTTCGAAGGCGCCGTTCATGACGGTGCCGGCGTCCGGCAGTTCCGGGATGTCGGATTTCTCGTCCGGCCGTGGCGCATGCCGAACGTTCAGCATCGCGAAGACGTCCTTCGTCGCCAGCGCGACGCCCGGATTGACCAGCACCGCGTCGAGCGGCGGCAGATCGATCACCTCGGACAAGATATCGCCGATGCCGCGCATGATGCGCGGACGCGGGTCGAGGCAAACCGGTACGTCGGCGCCGGTCGCCTTGCGCCGCCGCCATGAGGCGCAGGTCATCGAGAGCGAGATCATTCGCACGCGCCAGCAGGCGTAGGGCCGCCGCCGCGTCGGACGAGCCACCGCCGATCCCGGCCGCGACCGGCAGGTGCTTGGTCAACACGAAGCGGCCGAGCCTCAGTCCGTCGACACGGTCCGCCAATGCACGCGCAGCCTTAAGCACAAGGTTGTCATCGGAGGGGCCGATGACGCCCGCGCCCGGTCCTCCGACCTCGAGGCTCAGCAGGCCACCGGGCGACAGCGCAAGCTCGTCGCCGATGTCGGCGAAGGCCACGAGGCTTTCGAGCTCATGATAGCCGTCGGCCCGCCGGCCGAGCACGCGCAGCGTCAGGTTTACCTTGGCCGGTGCAAACTCGGTGATCACCCGCCGCCGGGCTTCTTGCCTTTGTCGACCTGCGCGGCCGAGGACGTGTCCTCAGGCAGGCCGGACCTGATCTTCTCTTCGATCTTCGGCAACTCGTCGGGCTCGGGCTTGAGGTCGCGCGCGTGCGCCCACTGGAACTTGGCTTCGAGCACCCGGCCGACCCGCCAATAGGCGTCGCCGAGGTGATCGTTGATGGTCGGGTCCTCGGGCTTGAGCTCGACCGCGCGGTCGAGCTGGCGGACCGCCTCCTCGTAATCCCCAAGACGGTAATTCGCCCAGCCGAGGGAATCGACGATGTAGCCGTCGTCGGGACGCTGCTCGACGGCGCGCTTGATGAGGCGCATGCCCTCGTCGAGATTGACGCCCTGGTCGATCCAGGAATAGCCGAGGTAATTCTGCACGTGGGCCTGGTCGGGGAAGAGCTCGAGCGCCTTCTTAAGGTCGGCCTCGGACTTCGCCCACAGCTTGGACCGTTCGTAGCAGATGCCGCGGAAGTAAAACAAAAGCCAGTTCTGCTTCTCCGGCTTGGCAAGCGTGTTGATCGCCTTGGTATAGACGTCGCCGCATTCCGCGAAGGCCTTGCGGCCGCGCAGGATGTTACCGAGCGCGGTGATCGCGTCGAGGTCCTTCGGGCGCGATGCGATCAGCTTCTCCAGGTGCTGCTTCGCCTCGTCGGTGCGGTCCAGCGAATCCAGGTTGATGGCAAGCTGGATCTCGGCGTTGCGGCGTAGCGGCGAATCCTGCGGCACCCTCTCGTAGATATCGATCGCGAGCTGCGGCTTCTTGAGGGTTTCCTGCAGGTCCGCGAGCGACAGCAGCGCGAGCCCGTGCTGGGGCTGGAGATAGAGCGCGAGCTGCAGGTAGACGAGGCCGAGATCCTCCCCGCCCTGGCGTCCGAGCGACGCACCGAGGCCGTAGAGCACCTCGGCGGCGCCGGACTGCGGCGAGGTGGCGAGCGGCGGGAGCTGCTCGCCCTTCCTGAGCTCATCCATCTCCTGGGTAACGAGGGGATGGTTGGGCAGCGTCTTGTCGAACGCCTCGAAAATCTTCAGAGCCTCGCCCTTCGGCGCGTTTCGCGAGCTCCAGTGGCCATAGGCCTCCACCGCGCGCAACGCCGACTGATCGACCTTGTAAGCACGCTCAAGGCGCTTGCCCGCATCCTTCTTGGCCCCCGCAAGGTCGAGGATCATGCCGGCATGGAGGTCCTTGAAGATCGCGTACCAGTCGGGCCCGGCCAGCCTGTCGATGCCGTCGATGCCGGTCTTGGTGTCGCCGACGCCGTAATAGGCCCAGGCGGACAGCAGCGTCGCCGTCAGGTCGGCGATCGGCCCGCGCACGGACTGCGACAGGTTCTGGCGCGCCACCTGATATTGTTTCTGCTTGAGCGCGCGCACCCCGACCACGAGCCGGGCGATGCGATGGCCTTTGTCGAGGAGGATGACCTTGTCGGCGAGCTTGGCGGCTTCATCGACATCGCCGTCGGCGAGCAGCGACAGGAAGGCCCGTTCGAGCAGTTCCGGGTTCCTGCCGTCGACCCGCAGTGCCGCGCGGTAATAGGCGGAGGCGGCGTTCACGTCGCGCTGGGTGCTGGCGTGGCGGGCCGCGAGATAATTGCCCGACAGCGAAACCCGCATCAGGTCGCGGGGGGTCGGAGATTGGGCCGCCAGCGCGCTCGGCAATGTCATGGCCGCGGCGGCAGCCACGGCGATCGCCGCGCGCCGGAACAGGATCGAAACGGTCACGGTTTGGTGATCTCCATGGGGGCGGGCTCCCGCGCAACCGCCACCCTCCAGTCGCGACGGGAGAATGGCCCTTTTGCACGCCGTCCGCAAAATTCGAAAGCACGGCTGGACCTGCGACGATTAGACAGGAACCGCGGCGAAATCGCGGCGCGCCGCCCGGACTCGCGCCCCGATCCGCGTTGCGCTTCTAAGCGGGCGCCCTATGCTGAACGCACCGCTAAAGCTCGCCGGAACGACGCTCCGTCCGATCCGCGGCGGCTCAAAACAAACGACCAAGGGAGGCGACCATGGATCGGCGGACATTCCTGGCGACGGCGGCAGCCGGCGCGACGATGGCGGCGGCACCCCGCGCAGCGGGTGCCGCGACGGCAAAGACCTATGTACTGGTTCACGGTGCGTGGCACGGCGGATGGTGCTGGGAGAAGGTGGCGACCATCCTGCGCAGCCGAGGCCACAACGTCATCACGCCGACTCAGACCGGTCTGGGCGAGCGCGCGCATTTGCTGTCGAAGTCGATCACCCTTGACACCTTCGTCGAGGATATCCTGAACGTGATCAAGTACGAGGATATCAAGGACATCATCCTGGTCGGGCATTCGTTCGGCGGCAACGCGATCTCCGGCACCGCCGACCGCATGCCGGAACGCATCAAGCAGCTTGTCTACCTGGATGCCGTGATCCTGGAGAACGGCCAGAGCGTGTTCGGGCTGCTGCCCAAGGACGTCGTCGAGGCCCGCACCAAGGCGGCGCAGGAGTCGAGCGGCGGCCTGACCATCCCAGCGCCACCGCCGGCCGCGTTCGGCATTACCGACGCCGCGCAGGCGGCATGGCTGGCGCCGCGGCTGACGCCGCACCCGTTCAACACCTTCACGTCGCCGCTCAAGCTCGGCAACAAAGTCGGCAATGGGCTGCCGGCCTATTACGTGTTCTGCAATGACCCGGTCTACGGTCCGCTGCAGGCCAGCCGCGACTGGGTGAAGAAGAACGGCATGAAAATGGTCGAGATCAAATCCGGTCACGACGCCATGGCGATCGCCCCGCAAGCGCTCGCCGACATGCTGGACGCCGACAGCGTGTGACGCCGATGTTTTGGACTGACGCGCGCGTGGCCATTCTTCGTTGCCTGGAAGATATCGAGGATGTTCACTTGGCGAAGCGTCGATTGGCACGAGGCGGCAAGTCCATCCCGCTCGAGGATCTCGAACGGGACTTTGAAGAAAGATCGAAAGCGGCGAAGGACCGGTAGTACGCGTCTCCATGCGGCTACCGCGTCTCACATATTCGGATAATTCGGCCCGCCGCCGCCTTCCGGCGGCACCCATGTGATGTTGCGGTTGGGGTCCTTGATGTCGCACGTCTTGCAGTGGACGCAGTTCTGCGCGTTGATGACGTAGCGCGGCGTGCCGCCGTCCTCCACCCACTCATAGACGCCGGCCGGGCAGTAGCGCTGCGACGGGCCGCCATAGACGTCGTGCTCGGAAGCTTTCTGCAGCGCCATGTCCTTCACCACGAGATGCGGCGGCTGGTCCTCCTCGTGGTTGGTGTTCGAGACGAACACCGAGGACAGCTTGTCGAAGGTGATCCTGCCGTCTGGCTTGGGGTAGGTGATCCGCCTGCACTGCGCCGCGGGCTTGAGCGTGGCGTCGTCGGCCTTGCCATGACCGAGCGTGCCGAAAGGCGACACGCCGAGCAGTGAGTTCGTCCACATGTCGAGAGCCGCGAGGCCGACGCCGACCGCGGTGCCGAAATTCGACCACAGCGGCTTGACGTTGCGCACCTTCCACAGGTCGCGGCCGATGTCGCTGGTGCGCCAGGCCTCCTCGTAAGCCACGATCTCGTCGTTGGCGCGGCCGTCGCCGAGCGCCGCGGCGACGTGATCCGCCGCCAGCATGCCCGAGAGCACCGCATTGTGGCTGCCCTTGATGCGCGGCACGTTGACGAAGCCCGCGGCGCAGCCGATCAGCGCGCCGCCGGGAAAGGTGAGCTTTGGCACCGACTGGTAGCCGCCCTCCGTGATGGCGCGCGCGCCATAGGACAGGCGCTTGGCGCCGTCGAAAGTGTCGCGCGCCAGCGGATGGGTCTTGAAGCGCTGGAATTCGTCGAACGGGGAGAGCCACGGATTCTGGTAATTGAGATGCACGACGAAGCCGACCGACATCAGCCCGTCGTCGAGGTGATAGAGGAACGAGCCGCCGCCGGTTCGGTTGTCGAGCGGCCAGCCGAACGTGTGCTGCACCAGACCCGGCCTGTGCTTGGCCGGCTCGACGTGCCACAGCTCCTTCAACCCGATGCCGAACTTCTGCGGCTCGCGGCCCTCGCGCAGGCTGAAGCGCTCGATCAGCATCTTGCTCAGGTTGCCGCGCGCGCCCTCCGCGAACAGCGTGTATTTCGCGCGCAGCTCCATGCCGCGCGTGAACGAATCCTTGTGCTTGGCATCCTTGCCGATGCCCATGTCGCCGGTCGCGACGCCTTCGACCGCGCCGCTGGCGCCATAGAGCACCTCGGCGGCGGCGAAGCCGGGATAGATCTCCACTCCCAGCGCCTCCGCCTTGGTCGCGAGCCAGCGGCAGACCTCGCCGAGCGAGACGACGAAGTTGCCGTGATTGCTCATCAGCGGCGGCATCAAGATGTTCGGCAGGCGCAGCGCACCGGACGGTCCCAGCCAATAGAAGCGGTCGTCGGTGACGGGCGTCCTGATCGGGGTTTCTTCGTTGCGCCATTCCGGCAACAGGCGGTCGAGGCCGAGCGGATCGATAACCGCGCCCGAGAGGATATGGGCGCCGACCTCGGAGCCCTTCTCCACCACGACGACGTTGATCTCGGGATTGACCTGCTTGAGCCGGATCGCGGCGGCAAGACCCGCCGGGCCGGCTCCGACGATCACGACGTCGAACTCCATCGCCTCGCGGTCAGGCACGTCGGTCATGGGCGTCTCCCGGCACGGCCGGGCGCCGCGCACATTAGACCCATGCAAAACCCGTGACGGCGGGGCTTGTCAATGCGACGGGATGGTGGCCGAGGCGTCGCCTGCTGGGGCCGGGGGGTCGCCGGCTTTCGGGTCCGCGGCCTGCTCGGCCGCGTCCGGAGCGAGCCAGCCTTCATTGGCCAGGGCTTGCTTGAGCTGACGGAACGCGGTGCTCACGTCGCGCTTCTTGCCGCTGCGCTCGGCGGCGACCAGCAGGGCGCGCGCGAATGTCCAGCGCGGCAGGGTGCGCAGCTCCGACGGAAGCTCCTTGTCGATGAGCCGAAGCGCCTCCGTGGTCGTGCGCACCATGGGGCGCAGTCCTTTGCCTTGCGTACGGATTTCCGTGGGAAATTGAAGCGGGTCCGGCGATGTGCTCATGACGGCATCAACGCGCGGATGGTGGATTGGGTCCCGGTCCCGCGCAATTTGGCGTTGGGCAATGGGGAGCGGGGCCGCTAAACTCGCTGCGAGGCCCGCCCGCGCCGGGCAAAACCCTGGAATGCCCCGCGTGAGCATGATGTCAGACCCAACTCGCGAGACCGCGCGCGACCTGCTCGCCTTCTACCTGGAAGCGGGCGTGGACGCGGTGCTCGGCGAGGAGGCGATCGACCGGTTCGCCGACGCCGCCCCGGCGGCGCCTGCGCGAGCGGATTTGCCGGCGATGGGCACGCGTCATCCTCGGAGCGCGCGCTTGTTTCGCCGGACCGCCCGCGCCGGCCGGAGCTGGCCCCGCGCGCCGTCATGCCGCCATCCGCCCCGTCGGAAGGCCGAACCGGCGCGGCGCCCGTGTCCCCGGATGCCGCCGTCATGGCCGCGCGCGAGGCCGCGCGCAGCGCCGCGACCCTCAACGACCTGCGGGGCATCCTGGCAAAATTCGAGGGCTGCACCCTGCGGGCGACCGCGACGCAGCTCGTGTTCGCCGACGGCAACCCGCAAGGCCGCGTGATGTTCGTCGGCGAGGCGCCGGGCCGCGAGGAAGACCTTGAAGGCCTCGCATTCGTCGGCCGCTCCGGCAAGCTGCTGAACCTGATGATGGCGGCGATCGGGCTCGACCGCACCGGCGCCTATATCGCCAACGTCATCCCCTGGCGCCCGCCCGGCAACCGCACGCCGACGCCCCAGGAAACCCAGATCTGCCTGCCCTTCATCCGGCGCCAGATCGAGCTCGCCGATCCCGATATCCTGGTCTGCCTTGGCCAGCCCGCCACGGCGGCGCTGCTCGGCGTGCAGGGCATCATGAAGAACCGCGGTCGCTGGTTCCCCTACAATACCGGCACGCGGGAGATCCGCGCCATCGCCAGCCTGCATCCGGCCTATCTGCTGCGGCAGCCCCTGCACAAGCGCCTGGCCTGGCGCGACTTCCTGATGGTCCGCAAGGCGCTGGCGGCCGATCCGCCGGTCGCGTGAGCAGCACATGGTGGGAAAATGAGCTTGGCCGGCCACGAACGCGCTGTTAACAACAAGGATTGATCATCGAGGGATGGTCGTGGACTGGGGTTATGCACTGATGCGGCGCGTATTGGCCGCTGTGTTTCTGGTAGCGTTCGCGGCGCCTGAGTTGCACGCGCAGCAGGCGGATGCCGCCCGCCGGCTCATGTTTGCGCCCGTTCCCCTCGGCATGCCTGGCAATTTCGAGCCGGAATTGTCGGCCCGCCCGCGTCCAGCTTCCGTTCCCTTGCCTCCGGCGCGCCCTGCCAAGCAGGCCCGGCCGGGCGCAACGGCGAACCGGACCGCGGGGCCGCGTCTGCCCAAAACGTATCTCGGATACACGGGTGGAGGGCCGGTCGCCCTTGCGACACCTCAGCCGCAATCGATCGATCTCAGCCCGCGCGTCGACCTCGGCGGCGTGTCGCTCGGCCTCGCGACGGGACACGGCAACGACAGCGGCTCGTCAGGAAATCTCCTGGCGCCGGAAGCGAGGACCCCGGTCCCGACCGATCCGACGCTGGCGCCGCAGCTCGACCGCGCAAAAATCCCCTATCTCGGGCTTTCGCTGTCGGCGCCGACCAACTGACCTCGCGGTCGCGGCAGACACCCAGCCTTCGTCGTCTTCGTGATGTCGCCCAAATCAAAAGCAGAATTCATGTCTGCCGGTGGAGAGTGGTCGCCGACGGCATGCGATGCACGTATCGTGACACTGATTCCGCCGGTGCATACCATCGCATTCGAGCGGACATCAATTGGACGGCCCCGAACCTTTGCCTTCCAGGCGACTGTACGCTTCGCGGGTGCCTTCACGCGAGATCATGCGCGTAGGAGCGCGCGCCCCGAATCAGATGCGTCATGGCCAGCGGATCGGCCCTTTGAAAACGAAAAATGCTCCGGCGGCGATGAAGGCGAAGCCTATCAGGTGATTCAGTGTCAAACGCTCGCCGAGATACGTTATCGAAAACACCGCGAACACGGATAACGTGATGACTTCCTGCATCGCCTTGAGTTCCGCCCCGGAATAGACTGCGCTGCCGAGGCGATTTGCGGGTACGGCAAAGCAATATTCGATCAGTGCAATGGACCAGCTTGCCAAGATCACGATCCATAATGGGCGGTCCTTGAACTTCAAGTGACCGTACCAAGCGAAGGTCATGAACACGTTCGATACAATCAAAAGAAGAACCGGCTGGAGTGGGGTCGGAATGACCATTTCGGTGTCCTTTCTTTGTCTCGAACGCATTGCTGATAGCGGCTTTCGGTGATCGTGGCCGAGCGGCGCCAACCGAGGATGTCAGCGACACGGCGGGCATGAACGGGCACCTGCCATGCGTTTGCGGATTCACTGGTTGGAGCGCCGCCCCTGGACTATGATGTCGGCGCAATCGTGACGTCGCATGCTGCTCGGAATCCCGTCGGATTTTCGACATCGCGAGTCTTGGAGGTCCCAGATGGACTTCGATCCCGTCCTTCTCGCGCGGCTGCAATTCGCGTTCACGATCTCGTTCCACATCATCTTCCCGAGCTTCACGATCGGGCTCTCCGCCTATATCGCGACGCTTGAGATAATGTGGGGTTGGACCGGCGTGGATCGCTACAAGCGGCTCGCCGGGTTCTGGACCAAGATCTTCGCGGTGTCATTCGCGATGGGCGTCGTCTCCGGCGTGGTGCTGTCCTATCAGCTCGGCACCAACTGGAGTCGCTTCTCGATGACCATCGGCAACGTGCTCGGCCCGCTGATCGGATACGAGGTGCTCACCGCCTTCTTCCTGGAGGCGACGTTCCTCGGCATCCTGCTGTTCGCCGGCAACCGGGTGCCGCGCTGGCTGCATGTGTTCTCGGCGGTCGCGGTGGCGGTCGGCACCTCGATGTCGGCCTTTTGGATCCTCGCGGCGAATAGCTGGATGCAGACGCCGGCCGGCCACGAGATGCGCGGCGGCGTCGCCTTCCCGCTCGACTGGATCACGATCATCTTCAATCCGAGCTTTCCCTACCGCTTTGCCCACATGCTGAACGCGGCCTTCCTCACCACCGCTTTCGTGGTGCTGGCGGTCGGCGCACGCCACCTGCTTGGCGGCCGTCACGTCGAGGAATCGCGCACCATGATCCGCATGGCGATCGGCCTCACCGCCATCCTGGCGCCGCTTCAGGTGGTGATCGGGGACCAGCACGGCCTCAATACACTCGAGCACCAGCCGCTGAAGGTCGCCGCCATGGAGGCGCATTGGGACAGCAGCAAGCCAGGCGACTTCCACATCTTCGCCTGGCCCGACGAGAAGGGGGAGACCAACCGCTTCGAGATCAACATCCCGCGCGGCGCCTCGCTCATCCTCAAGCATGACCCCAACGGCCTGTTTCCAGGCTTGAAGGACGTGAAACCGGCCGAGCGGCCGCCGGTGGTGACGGTGTTCTTCGCCTTCCGCATCATGCTCGCGGTCGGCTTCTTCATGGTCGCCGCGGCGCTGTTCGGCGCCTGGCTGCTGTGGCGTGGTCGGCTGTTCGAGACCCGCTGGTACCTTTGGATGGTGTCACAGACTTGGTGGATCGGCTTCGTCGCCGTGCTCGCCGGATGGGTGGTGACGGAGAGCGGCCGCCAGCCGTGGATCGCGCACGGCATCCTGCGCACGGCCGACGCGATCTCGCCGGTGCCGGCCTCCAGCATTGCCGGCACGCTGGCGTTGTTCGTTCTCGTCTATGGCGTCGTGTTCTCGGTCGGCATCTACTACATCAACCGCCTGATCGCGAAGGGACCGTCCGGCAGCCTCGTCGAGATGGGCGGAAATCTCGCCAAGGCGCCGATCGCCGCGGCGGCCGGCGCGGGCCGCGAGGCAACGCAGTCATGAGCGCGGCCACGGCATCGTCGTTTCACCACGCTATCCCGGTCTTCCGCATGTTCTCCGTCGAGAAGGCGAAGGAGTTTTATGTCGGCTTCCTCGGCTTCGCGATCGAATTCGAGCATCGCTTCGAAGACGTCGCGCCGGTCTATATGCGCGCGAAGCTCGGCGCGTTCGCGCTGGATTTGACCGAGCATCACGGCGATTGCTGTCCCGGTGCTGCGGTCAGCGTCGCGACGACAGGCCTCGACGACTTTCATCGCGAGATTTCGGCGAAGGGCTACGGCTATCTCAAGCCGGGCATCAGGGATGAGCCCTGGGGTACCCGGGCCATGACGGTCATCGATCCCTTCGGCAACCGGATTCACTTCAGAGAAAACAAGACACAAGCCGCCTGAGCTTCTGCGCGAGGACGACCCATGGAATGGTACCTGCCGGTGATCTGGGCGGCGCTGATCGGCACCGCGGTCGCAATGTACGTCTTCCTCGACGGCTTCGATCTCGGCATCGGCATCCTGTTCCCGTTCGCCGACAACGACGGAGAGCGCGACCAGATGATGACTTCGGTGGCACCGTTCTGGGACGGCAACGAGACGTGGCTGGTGCTGGGTGGCGGCGGCCTGCTGGTGGCGTTCCCGCTCGCCTACGCGGTCATCATGCCGGCCTTCTATCTGCCCATCATCGTCATGCTGCTGGCGCTGGTGATGCGCGGCGTGACCTTCGAGTTCCGCGGCATCTCGCGGCGCAAGAACCGATGGAACGTGGTGTTCGCGGTAAGCTCGACGCTTGCGGCGTTCTGCCAGGGCGTGATCCTCGGCACTTATGTGCAGGGAGTTCCGGTCGTGGCCGGGCAGTTCGCCGGCGGCGCATTCGATTGGGCAAGGCCGTTTGCGTTCGCGTGCGGCCTCGGCGTCGTCGCCGGCTATGCCCTGCTCGGCGCGACGTGGCTCCTCATGAAGACCGAAGGACCGCTGGCGGAACGCTCCCGTGCGCACGCGCGAACGCTGCTGGCCGCGGTGCTGGCATTCATGGTGGTGGTGAGCCTGTGGACGCCGGTCGCGATCCCGCGCATCGCCGAGCGCTGGTTCGTGCTGCCGAACATCCTGTTCCTGTGGCCGGTGCCGCTGGTGACCGCGCTGGTCGCCTACCTGGCGTGGCGATGGCTCCGCGAAGGCCGCACCGCGCTGCCCTTCTTCGCGGCGATGATGCTGTTCCTGCTCGGTTATCTGGGGCTCGCGATCTCGACCTTCCCCTATATCGTGCCGCCCTCGATCACGATCTGGGATGCCGCCGCGGCGCCCGCGAGCCAGATTTTCATGCTGATCGGCGCGCTGTTCCTGCTGCCGATCATCCTCGGCTATACCGGCTTCGTCTACTACCTGTTCCGCGGCAAGGTCCGCCCCGGCGAGAGCTATCACTGACGGTCCGTGGACGCGGCCACGGGATAGCCACAAAATATCCCCAGGACTGCCCGTAATCCTCAATCGTCCGGCCCCAAACCGCGCGCTACGATGACGGTAGGGAACGAGGGTTTGGTGTGATGATCGCGCAGTTGCTATCGAGATTCGGCGTGCAGGTTCTGCCCGCGGTATGCGCCAGCATACTGAGTGCCGCCGTCCTCGCGGCCTTTCAGCTTTCGCCGGGCACAAGTTCGCAGGGTCAGCGCGCGACTGCCGATCTCTACGACGACACCGTCTATATCGACGTGCTGCCGAAGATCAACCGCGAGCCGTCGCCGCCCACCGCGCCGGTCAAGCCGGTCGTGGCCGTCGAGGCTCCGGCACCCGCGCCGCAGGCCCAGACGCCGGCAGTCATGACCGCGGGTCATGAACACGCCCCCCGCCCTGCCGCCCGCACCAGCGCCACCACCACCGCGAAAGTCGAGCCGGCGCCGAAGGCTGCGACCGCGCCGAAGAACGAGCCGCTGTCGATCACGCCGTCCCTCAACACCGAGGCCGCGTTGATGCCGCCTCCGGCCGCGCAGCCTCCGGTCGTGGCCTCGGCGCCGAGGGCGGAAACCGTCGCCGCCCTTTCTCCTCCTCTGCCGATTGGGGAAGCCCCGGTCCCGAATGCCCAGGTACCGGACGAGCCGTCCCGCGTGCTGGGAATGCGGGTGCCGCGGTCGGTGTCGGATGCCGGCGGCGCGGTCGTCGACGTCGCCAAGCTGCCTATCCAGTTCGCCGATACCCTGGTGGCTCGTCCGGTCTGGCGGGTCGGCGAGAAGATCGTCACCGGCGTCGCCGGGTGGGTCGGCGGACGCTGAAGCTCTGCTGAGATTTATTGCGGCGCCGGCGTACTCGCCGGCCGGATCACGGCCCAGCCGACCCGCAGCAGCCGCCCCTGGATCGCACGCTCGAACGCCTGCGGCACCTCCGGCATGAGATCCGGAAATCGTGTCCGGATCGCCGCGGGAGGCTGACCCGTCGCATCGGTGATCGGCCAAACCACGATCGCCCCCTTCTCCGCGATTTCGCTTTCGCCGATCCAGGGCGCGCGCTCGGACGTGGCATCGATGAACAGCCTCGGCCGATCCGGCGAATCGAGCGCGACCAGGCCGCCGAGGCGCGCGTCGCCGGCGACGATGGCGAGGGGTCTTCCGGTTCGCCGGTTGAAGCTGTCGGTGAAGAATTGTGCCATGGCCGGCCCCGGGTCCCTGATCTTCACGTCGATCCCGAAAACCGACGGCAGGATCACCATGGCGACGGCCGTCAGGAGCGCCGGACCGACCAGAAGCGCGAGCCAGATCCAGCCGACGAGGCTTTGGCGGGCGATGCCGATGACGTTGCCCGCAGCAAGCACGACCGCGAGCCCGGAAAGCACGACAAAAGGGGCAAAGCCGGTCGCCAGCGCGGATTCGAGCCCCAATGCCATAGCCAGCGTCGCCGCGAGCACTGGCACCAGCGCGAAGACGTAGACGAAGGCGCGGCCGAACCGTCCGACCGGTTCGCGCTCGATGAGGGGCACCTCGGTCTTCCGCGCAAACAGCGCGCCCGCGACGGCGGCCAGCACCATGAGGCCGGCATGGGCCAGCAGCACGCCGGCGACGAGCAGCGGCCATTGAACGACGACCGCGGACACTATCGTTGCCGCTGAAAAAGTGGAAAGCGCCGGCATCCCGACATCGTGCAACCACAGGGCATGCGGCAACGCGATCACCGCCGCGACAATGATCGCCAGCCACGGAGAGGGGGTCCGCAATGCCGCGCGTCCGCGCCGGGTGACGGCCGTGAACGCGGCAATCAGCCCGATCATGATCACCCCCGAATATGTGGTGAGCAGGAGAAGGCCGAGAGCGATGCCAAGGGCGAACCAGTAGCTTCGGCGGCGCTCCGCGACCGAACGCCAATAAAACAGCAACGCGAGCGCGGTGAGCGGCATCGCCAGCATGCCGGGCCCGAAATCAGGCGTGGGGACCGAGAACACCGCGATGCCGGTCATCAGCAACACGGCGATGGCGCCATGCTTGGCGCCGACAATGGCGCGGCCCAGCGCGAAGACGGCCCACAACGTCACGACGACGCAGGCCTGCGACAACGCATAGACGCCGGCGACGCCGTTGCCGGCGGCACGGAAGGCGAGTTCGGCGAGCCAATAGGCGAGCGGCGGCCCCAGCCAGGTGCCGAGCTGCCATTCGTGCCCGATGGCCAGCACCAGCGGAACGTCGCCCGGCGGGCTCGCATAGAACACCGCCGGCACCAGAATCCACAGCAGCGCCTGCGCGATCGCGGCGACCCAGAACACCAGCGCCGGACGCGCGCGCAACAATTCGATGACGGGGGAAACGTAGACCATCGGCACCAGCGGTTGAAACGAGAAAGAGATAGCCGCGGCTGGTCTATAGAGGCAATGGCACCGGCAATTCCGCCGCTGACACAACGATGGCATCGGCATAATGCGACGCAACCGGCGCGAATGAGCGCCGATGATGGATGGTCGGGCCGAGCTGAGCCAGCGCCCGGAAATGCTCCGGGACGCTGTAGCCCATGTGGCGCTCGAAGCCGTAGCCCGGATGCGCGGCACCGAGCCGGATCATCAGCCGGTCGCGCGTCACCTTCGCCACGATCGAGGCCGCGGCGATCGACAGAACCAGGGCGTCGCCGGAGATCACCGCCTCGCAGTCGCAGCAGCATTTAATGCGGTCGCGGCCGTCGACAAACACCAGCCGCGGCTTCACCGGCAACGCATCGACCGCGCGCGCCAGCGCCCACAGCGACGCCTGCAGGATGTTGTCGCGGTCGATCCGCGCGGTCGATCCGAAGGCGACGGCGACCTGCGCGGTGGCGCATATTTTCAGATAGAGCCTCTCGCGCTCCTCGAAGGTGAGCTTCTTGGAATCGTTGAGGCCCTTGGGGATGCGATCGGGATCGAGGATCACCGCCGCGGCGACCACCGGCCCCGCCAGCGGTCCCCTCCCCGCCTCGTCGCAGCCCGCCACGGGCATCATGCCGCGCCGCATCGCCGCACGCTCGCGGCGAAACGACGGGCGCATCACCGGCTCATCCAGCGACAAGCGGTTGATTTTGGCGGCGCGACTCATGGCTGCGATCCTGCTCGCGCGGTCCTTCCCAAGCAACGGCGAAGTTCCGCGCCTGTGAAAAGGAAGGATAATGCGGCACCTTGTGTCGCAGACGCTGGCGTCACGAAGTTGCTTTAGTTCGCCCGCAGGACATGGGCCGCATATTCGGCCCGAGGGGCAATGCGTGATCGGGTGAATGGGGATGGCCGAGGACAAGGCCAAGCTGCTGCGCTCGCTGGCGATCGACCGGACCGGAACGGAGGCGCTCCGTCCCGCGCGCCGACGTTGGCCTGCGCTTGTCGTGGCCAGCGTGCTCGCGGCCTCAGTGATCGTGCTCGTCGCGCTCTATCTGCCGGAATTGCGGGCCGTCGCACGCAACAACCAGACGGCGTCCCAACCCGCGCCCGCGGCGGCGCCCGCTCCCGCCGCGTCACCGGCACCTGCCGCCGAGCCGCGCCGGGCCGGGACGCTCGCGGCGTCCGGCTACGTGGTGGCGCGGCGCAAGGCGACGGTCGCAGCCGAGATCACCGGCAAGGTTGTCGAGGTGATGATCGAGGAGGGCATGGTCGTCAAGGAAGGCCAGATCGTCGCGCGGCTCGACAGCGTGCTGGCGGAAAAGGACCTCGCGCTGGCGCAGTCGCGCATCGCGTCCGCGGAAGCCGCCATCGCGGCGATCTCGTCGGACCTTCAGGATGCCACGCGCATCCAGACCCGGGTCCGGAGCCTGTCGCAGAAGAGCTTCGCCAGCGAGGCCGACATGACCAAGGCCGAAACTCGGGTGAATGTGCTGGCCGCGCAGCTTCGCCAGTCCCAGTCCCAGTTCGAAACAGCAAAGCTCGACGCGCAGCGCACCGCGGCCGTACTCGACAAGCACCAGATCAGGGCGCCGTTCAGCGGTGTCGTCGTCGACCGCAGCGCGCAGCCCGGCGAAATGATCTCGCCGCTCTCCGCCGGCGGCGGCTTCACCCGGACGGGCGTCTGCACCATTGTCGACATGGACTCGATCGAGATCGAGGTCGACGTCAACGAGGCCTTCATCGGTCGCGTTGCCGCGAATGGTGCCGTCAACGCCGTGCTCGACGCCTATCCGGACTGGACCATTCCCGCCTCGGTGATCGCGATCGTGCCGACGGCGAACCGCGAGAAAGCGACGGTGCGCGTGCGCATCGCATTCAGGCGGAAAGACCCGCGCATCCTTCCCGACATGGCCGTCAAGGTCACATTCCTGGACGACGGAGCCGCCGCGGCGGCGGTTGCGAAGGAATCGGCCGCCGCAAACTAACGGCCGCGAAAATCAAATCCGGACTGGACATCATGACCTTGGCTACCAACTCGCCGATGGTTCGCTTTGCTCATTTGTCGAAGCGTTTCACCAAGGGGCGCGAGACGATCTCGATCTTCGACCGGCTCGACCTGACGATCCCGCGCGGCGATTTCGTCGCCGTCATGGGCCCATCGGGTTCGGGCAAGACGACGCTTTTGAACCTGCTCGGCGGCATCGATCGCGTCGACGATGGCGAGATCGACGTCGCGGGCCAGCGCATCGACAAGATGTCCGAGGGCGAACTGGCGCGCTGGCGCGGCGCCAATGTCGGCTTCATCTTCCAGTTCTACAACCTGATGCCGATGCTGACGGCGGCGCAGAATGTCGAGCTGCCGCTGCTGCTCACGAACCTGCGCAAGGGCGAGCGCGCCAAGCGGGTCGAGACGGCGCTCGCCATCGTCAACCTCGCCGACCGGGTGAAGCACTATCCGCGCGAGATGTCCGGCGGCCAGCAGCAGCGCGTCGCCATCGCCCGCGCCATCGTGTCCGACCCCAACCTGCTGCTGTGCGACGAGCCGACCGGCGACCTCGACCGCACCTCCGCGGACGAGATCCTGTCGATCCTGCAACTGCTCAACAAGGACCTCGGCAAGACCATCGTCATGGTGACGCACGATCCCGCGGCGGCCGAATATGCCGGCAAGACCTGGCATCTCGACAAGGGCCGCTTCATCGAGAAGGAGCTCGCGGCTTGACGGACTTGGCGGCTTGACGGACTTGGCGGCGTGAAGGATTTGGCGGCGTGAAGGATTTGGGCGCGTGAACGATTTCACTCTCATCCGCAAGAACCTGTTCCGCCGCAAGCTGCGCGCGGTGCTGATGATCGTGTCGATCCTGATCGCCTTCACGATCTTCGGCGTGCTCGCCGGCTTCTACCGCGCCTTCACGTCGGGCGAGGACCGCGCCGCCGCCGACCGCATGGTGGTCGTCAACAAGATCAACTTCACCCAGCCGCTGCCGATCGCCTACTACAACCGCGTGCGCGCGGTGGAAGGCGTGCGGCAAGTCACCCACGCCAACTGGTTCGGCGGCTACTACCAGGACCCCAAGAACTTCCTGGTGGTGATGGCGATCGATCCCGACACCTATTTCGACGTCTATTCGCGCGACCTCGATGTGACCGCCGAAGCCCGCCAGGCCTTCACCCGCGACCGCACCGCCGCGCTGGTCGGCGAGACGATGATGCGCAAATGGGGCTGGAAGATCGGCGACCGCATTCCGATAGCGAGCCACATCTTCTCCCAGAAGAACGGCGCGCGCACCTGGGACTTCACCATCGTCGGGACGATCGCCGCCAAGACCGACCGGATTGATACCAACTTCATGCTGTTCCAGTACGCCTATTTCGACGAGACCCGCTCCTTCGGCAAGGACACGCTCGGCTGGATGGTGCTGCAGACGACGTCGCCGGAACAGAACGACCGCGTGGCCAAGACCATCGATGCGATGTTCGCCAACTCCACCGCCGAGACCTCGACCGACACCGAAAAGGCGTTCGGCAAGGCCTTCGCCGCGCAGTTCGGCAACATCGCGCTGATCGTGCTGCTGGTCGTGGGCGCGTCCTTCGTCACCATCCTGATGATCGTCGGCAACACCATGGCGCTCACCATCCGCGAGCGCACGCGCGAGATCGGCGTGCTGAAGACGCTGGGATTTTCCGGCCCCCGCATCCTCCGCATGGTGCTCGGTGAATCGGTGCTGCTGGCGCTGCTCGGCGGGATTCCCGGGCTGATACTGGCGGCGCTGTTCGCGGTAGCGTTGCGCAGGGTGCTCGCCGGCGCGGTGCCGCCGTTCTCGGTGAGTTGGGACATCGCGCTGATGGGCGTCGTCCTCATGGTTGCGCTTGGACTCATCACCGGCATCGTTCCGGCGCTCAATGCCATGCGGCTCAAGATCGCCGCCGCGCTGGGACGAGGCTGACATGCGCTCGCTGTTCCTCCAGGTCGTCGCCGTCACCACCATCAACCTGAAGAGCATCCGCCAGCGCCTGTGGCTGTCGCTGTCGACGATCGTCGCGGTCGCGCTGGTCGTGATGGTGCTGCTCGCCTTCCTGGCGATGGCCAATGGCTTCCAGCGCACCATCGCCGGCTCGGGCTCCGACGACATCGCGATCGTCATGCGTCCGGGATCGCAGGCGGAGATCAACAGCACGGTGACGCGCGACCAGGTGCGGCTGATCGAGGACGGCCCCGGCATCGCCAAGGGCGCCGACGGCAAGCCGCTGATGTCGCCGGAACTCTATCTCGTGGTCGACGGCATCAAGCGCACGACCAGGACCAAGGCCAACCTGCCGCTGCGCGGCATCGGCGAGCAGGGCCTCGCGGTGCGCAAAGGCATCACCATCGCGCAAGGCCGCATGTTCAATCGCGGCGCCAACGAGATCGTCGTCGGCAAGGGCCTGCTGAAGGAGTTCGATGGCTTCGAGCTCGGCAGCATTGTCGGTTTCGGCACGACGCGCTGGACCGTGGTCGGCGTGTTCGATGCCGGCGGCAACGTGTTCGAGTCCGAGATCTGGGCCGACCTGCCTGTGGTGCAGAGCCTGTTCAACCGCAACAACTATTTCCAGACCATCCGGGCGCGGCTGACGAGCCCCGACAGCCTCGCGGCGCTGAAGGCTTACAGCGACGGCGACCCGCGGCTGAAGCTCGACGTCAAATCCGAGGCGCAATATTTCGCCGACCAGGCCTCCCAGACCTCTGACCTCATCCAGAAGCTCGGCTGGCCGCTCGCCATCGCCATGGCATTCGGCGCCCTGGCCGGCGCGCTCAACACGATGTATTCCTCGGTCGCGTCGCGCGCGACCGAGATCGCCACCCTGCGCGCGATCGGCTTCGGCGGCTTTCCGGCGTTCGTCGGCACGCTGGTCGAATCGCTGGTGCTGGCGGCCATCGGCGGCCTGATCGGCGCCGCCGCGACCTATCTGATCTTCGACGGCCTGACCGCCTCGACGCTGGGCGGCAACTTCACGCAGGTGGTGTTCGACTTCAAGCTCAGCCCGGCGCTGATCGGCCAGGGCGTGCTGCTGGCGCTTATCGTCGGACTGATCGGCGGGCTGTTTCCCGCCATACGCGCGGCACGGATGCCCATCGTCGCAGGCCTTTACGCTTAGTCGCGGTCACTCGGCGCCGAAGGCGGCGACGGATTCGTTCTTCTGTTCCCACTCCTCCACCAGGGCGACGAGCGTATCGAGACGCTCGCCTTCCGGCGTATTCCATCGCGCCGTCATGAGGTCCGCGATCTCATTGAGGGCGCGGTAGTAATCATGGCGGCTGGAGAGCAATGCTGCGTCCATTTCAGACTCTCCTGAAACTGCTGTTTAGAACAAGCTCAGTTGCTCGGCCCGCTTGATCGGCGGGTCGAAATGCTCGGTGGTGAGCTTGCGCTTTTCCTTGTTGAGGCCGAGCCGCTCGCAGGCGATCTCGAAACGCCGGCCGATCATCCAGGCATGGGGGCCTGAGCCCTTCATGCGCTTGCCCCAGGTCGAGTTGTAGTCCTTGCCGCCGCGCATCTCGCGGATCAGCGAAAACACATGCCGGTAGCGGTCCGGGAAGTTGGCCATCAGCCATTCGCGGAAGATGTCACGGACCTCGAGCGGCAGCCGCAGCAGCACGTAGCCGGCTTCCTTCACACCGGCGACGGACGCGGCATCGAGGATATGCTCGATCTCAGCGTCGTTGATCGCCGGGATCACCGGCGCCACCATCACCGAGGTGGGGATGCCAGCCTCCGACAGCCGCCGCAGCGTCTCGAGGCGGCGCAGCGGCGTCGCCGCACGCGGCTCCATCGTGCGCGCGATGTTGGCATCGAGCGTGGTCACCGACAGCGCCACCTTGGCGAGGCCGCGCTGCGCCATCCGCGACAGAATGTCGATGTCGCGTTGCACCAGCGCCGACTTGGTGACGATGCCGACCGGATGGCCGGCGCGCTCCAGCACTTCGAGGATGCGCCGCATCACGCCGTAGCGCTTCTCGATCGGCTGATAGGGATCGGTGTTGGTGCCGATGGCGATGGTGCGCGGCTCGTAGTTCGGCGCCGACAATTCGCGCTCCAGCAATTCCGGCGCGTCCGGCTTCACGAACAGTTTGGATTCGAAATCAAGCGCCGGCGACAAACCCATATAGGCGTGGGTCGGCCGCGCGAAGCAGTAGACGCAACCGTGCTCGCAGCCGCGATAGGGGTTGATCGAGCGGTCAAACGAAATGTCCGGGAACTTGTTGCGCGTGATGACCTTGCGCGCCTTCTCTTCCGTCACCGTGGTGACGAAGGGCGGCAGGTCCTCGATGCTCTTCCAGCCGTCGTCGAAGGCAATCCGCGCGTGCGGCTCGTAGCGTCCGGCGGCATTCGACTGCGCGCCGCGTCCGCGCCGGCGCTCCCGGTCGATGCCGGTGCCGATGAAGTCGCCCGCCGGCACGGAGGGCACCGGCACCGGCGGGCGTTTCAAAGCTGCGGATGTGCGAGCCATGGCAAAAACCTAATGTCTCGATACGAACAAAACAAGAACATTTTGCCGGTCGAAAAAGCTCCATGCATCTAGTGAGGATTCTTGCGACAGCCACATGATATGGTCGAACAATCCGACAGGAATACCGGTTCCATGCTGAGCGCCGTTATCCCCACCAACGAATCAGAGCGCGCGCTGATGCCGACGCTGGCTAACCTCGTCGCCGCGGCGGCCGACGGCATCCTGCGGGAGGTCATTATCGCTGATGCCGGCTCGAAGGACGACACGCTCGCCGTGGCGGATGTCGCCGGGTGCCGGGTGGTGGTCGCACCAGGTCCGCTGGGCCCTCGCCTGAAGGCGGCGGCGGCAACCGCGCGCGCGCCGTGGCTGTTGTTCGTGCGGCCCGGCACCGTGCTCGACCCGGCCTGGATTCGGGAAGCCGCGCAGTTCATCCGCGCCGGCGATCTTCGTGGCGACGGCGCCGGGGCCGCCGCCGTCTTCCGGCCGGGCAGCGCTGCGGACCGGCCGATCCTGATCGAGGCGCTGTCGCTGCTGCGCGCGGCGCTGGGCGGGCGGCCGCACCCGGACCAGGGACTGATCATCTCCAAGCCCATGTATGAAGCGCTCGGCGGCCACCGGGACGTTGCCGATCCCGAGGCCGACCTGCTCAGGCGCATCGGCCGGCGGCGGATTGCGATGCTGCGCGCCGGTGCCGTGACCGCGCAATGACCATCAGCGGACGCGCGAAGCTTCTGCGGTTCGGCCTGCGCACTGCGCTGGGCCATCGCGCCAGTCCCAACGCGACGATCGAGGGCGCGCGCAATCGCATCAGGGTCCTGGCGCGCTTCATTCCGCGCCCGCCGCGCGGCGTCGAGATCGCGGAGATCGATACCGGCGGCGTCGCCGCGGAACGCATCACGAGCGAGCTCTCGCGGCCGGATCGCCATGTGCTCTACCTGCATGGCGGCGCCTATGTGCTCGGCTGGCCGTCGCTCTATCGCGACCTCACCTGGCGGATCGCCGCCGCGGCGCGCGCGACCGTCCTGTGCATAGATTACCGCTTGGCGCCCGAGCACCCGTTCCCGGCCGCGCTCGACGATGCGATGACCGGCTATCGCTGGCTGCTCGCTCAGGGCGCCGATCCGCGTCACGTTGCCATCTCCGGCGATTCCGCCGGCGGCGGGCTGATGCTGGCGCTGATGCTCCGGCTGCGCGACGAGGCTCTGCCGCTGCCGGCGGCCGGTGCAACCGTGTCTCCCTGGACCGACCTCGCGCTGACCGGGCCGTCGTTTCGGCCCGGCAGGTCGGCGGCCGACCCGATGATCCAAACCGGCGCGGCGAGCCGTGTCGCCGGCCTCTATCTGGCAGGGGCCGATCCGCGAAACCCTTACGCCTCACCGCTCTATGGCGATCCCACCGGATTGCCGCCGGTCTTGATCATGGTCGGCAGCGACGAGGTGCTGCGCGACGACGCGGTGCGCATGGCGGATAGGATGCGCGCCGCCGGCTGCGATGTAGTCCTCGACGTGACGCCCGGCATGTTTCACGGCTGGCATCTATTCTCGCGCCTGATGCCGGAATCGCGGCGCACGGTCGCCCGCATCGGCGCGTTCCTGCAAAGCAGGCTTGGATAATTCCGCTGTTCTTCCGATCTCTTGTCGGATAGCTGGCTCCGTCCTCGCGATGCGTTTGCCCGGAGGCCGGCCAAGGGCGCACCGCCCTCGTGTCCGGGCGCATGCACACGACGAAGCGCAGTGGTACGATGCAGACCCGGGAACCCGGTTGTTTCTCTTACAGAAGAACAACCGGATTTATTGTTATGCCGTCGCGCCCTTCGCCTTCGCGCGTCGCAGGTGCTCGTCAAGCCGCGGCATGATCTCGACGAAATTGCAGGGGCGGTATCGGTAATCGAACTGGTGGGCCAGGATCTCGTCCCACGCGTCGCGGCAGGCGCCGGGGGAGCCCGGCAGGCAGAAGATATAGGTCGCGCCAGCAGTGCCCGCGGTGGCGCGCGTCTGGACCGCCGAGGTGCCGATCTTGGCGTGGCTCACCATCAGGAACAGCATCGCGAAGGCGTCCATGCGCTTCTCGAACAGCGGCTCCAGCGCCTCCGGCGTGACGTCGCGGCCGGTGAAGCCGGTGCCGCCGGTGGCGATGATGACGTCGATGCCGACATCGGCGATCCACGCTTTCGCTTGCGCGCGAATATTCTCCACGTCGTCCGTGACGATCGCGCGCGCCGCAACCTTGTGGCCGGCCTTGGCGACGCGGTCGGCCAGGATGGCGCCCGACTTGTCGTCCGCCATCTCGCGCGTATCGGAGACCGTGAGGATCGCGATATTCAGTGGGACGAAATCACGGGTCTCGTCGATGCCAGCCATTAGAGTTGCGTTGCGCCGAAGGTGTTGCAGCCGGAGACCGTGCCGCCGTTGAAGCCGGTCATGAACCAGCGCTTGCGCTGCTCGGCCGAGCCGTGGGTGAACGCATCCGGCACCACGGTGCCCCGCGCTTTCTTCTGCAGGGTATCGTCGCCGATGGCGGAGGCGGTCTGCAGCGCCTGGTCGACGTCGCCCGGATCGAGGAAGGCGCGCCGCTTGTTCGAGCGGTTCGCCCAGATGCCGGCGAAGCAGTCCGCCTGCAGCTCGACCCGCACCTGGAGCCGGTTGGACTCCACCTTGTTGTCGGACTGCTGCTGAAGCTGCTGCACCTTGGGCAGGATGCCGAGCAGGTTCTGCACGTGATGGCCGACCTCGTGCGCGATCACATAGGCCTGCGAGAACTCGCAGGCCTTATTATCGGTGCAGCCGCGAAAACGGACCTGGAGATCGCGAAAGAACGAGGTGTCGAGATAGACGCGGCGGTCGCGCGGACAATAGAACGGCCCCATCGCCGACTGAGCCGCGCCGCAGGCGGACTGGATCTGTCCGTCGAACAGGCGAAGCTTGGGCGCCACATATTGCCGGCTACCGCCCTGCTGGAAGATGTCCTTCCAGGTGTCCTCGGTGTCGCCGAGAATCGCGGCGACGAACTGGCCCGCCTGGTCGGCCGGCACGCCGGTCTTGCGCGGCTGGGTATTGGGCGCCTGCTGCTGGCGGCCCTGGTTCACCATCTGGGCCCCGCTGATCAGCACGCGCGGATCGATGCCGAGCACCCACCCGACGAGGCCGAGCACAAGCACGGTGCCGATACCGAGGCCGCCGCCGCCGATCGGCAGGCCCATGCCGCCCCCGCCGGTGAAACCGCCACCTCCGCGGTCATCCTCGACGTTGTCGCTGCGGCGGAAATCATCCCAACGCATCTGCCCCTCCTGGTGCGGCGCCGTTCTGACGGCGCGGCGCATTCTTGCCGAGCCACGATCATTAAGTCCATGCGGCGGGCTCGGTCCGCCATTGGATGACGCCGGAGGCGAGATCGCCGCACCGCCGACAACGTTTCGAAGCGCGAATTCGTTTCCATCCCGTTACCGGGTCTCTTGCATCATCGCGGCGAACCACGCGCGAGCTTAAGTCGATTTTTACTTAAAGCGGTCAGGATGCCTTTGTCGGTTGTCAGGTAGTCGCGTCTCCGACCGCGTCCCCGAGTGATTGAGTTCTGTGGTCATGGGTGTGTCGCGCCGCGGGGCGTCCAGTCGGACGCCCCGCTCGTTCTCCGAGCCTCTCCCGGCTGGCCGTATCCTGGTCGGCGAGTGCGTCTCCCAGATGGCGGCGCTGGCCGCGGGATCGGTCGATCTCGTGTTCGCCGATCCGCCATATAACCTGCAGCTCCGCAACGACCTCAAGCGCCCCGACGATTCCCGCGTCGACGCCGTCGACGACGACTGGGACAAGTTCGCGAGCTTCGAGGCTTATGACGCCTTCACGCGCGCATGGCTGATCGCCTGCCGCCGCGTGATGAAGCCGACCGCGACGCTATGGGTGATCGGCTCCTATCACAACATCTTCCGCGTCGGCGCGATCCTGCAGGATCTCGGCTTCTGGATCCTGAACGACGTGGTGTGGCGCAAGACCAACCCGATGCCGAACTTCCGCGGCAGGCGCTTCACCAACGCGCATGAAACTCTGATCTGGGCGTCGCGCGAGCCCGGCAAAGCCTACACCTTCAACTACGAAGCGCTGAAGGCCGCCAACGACGACGTCCAGATGCGCTCCGACTGGACCTTCCCGCTCTGCACCGGCGAGGAGAGGCTGAAAAACCTGGACGGCAAGAAGGTGCATCCGACCCAAAAGCCCGAGGCCCTGCTGGCGCGCGCGCTTTTATCCTCTTCGCGGCCCGGCGACCTCGTGCTCGATCCCTTCTTTGGCACAGGCACCACCGGCGCCGTAGCGACGCGCCTCGGCCGGCGGTTCATCGGGATCGAACGCGATGCCGCCTATGCCGCAGCGGCCGAGGCGCGGATTTCACGGATCGAGCCGTTTCCCGAGGCGACGCTCGCGCCCTTCATGACAGCGCGCGAGGCGCCGCGCGTGCCATTCTCTGCGCTCGTCGAGCGGGGCCTCGTCTCGCCCGGGCAAGAGCTCTACGACGCCAAGCGCCGCCACGCCGCGCTTATCCGTGCCGATGGCGCGCTCGCCTATGGGGTCAATGTCGGCTCGATCCATCGCATCGGGGCGCTGGCGCAGGGGCTCGAAGCCTGCAACGGCTGGACCTTCTGGCACACCGAGACGAACAAGGGCCTCGCGCCGATCGACGCGCTCCGCGCGCAGGTGCGCGGGGAGATGGCGGTCTGAGACAGCGGCGCCGAAGATTCACCAATCGGTCGCGCGCACCGGTCCCCAGCCGTGCTTGTCGGCAGCACTCGCCGGGATGATCGGATTGGCGACAACCGAAGTCGCCGGGTGCGAATTTCCATCAGTGAGTGGGTTGCCGGCGTGCCCCGACGCGCTCGACCCATAACGAACGACGGTGAGGATCAGGGCCGCGCCCAAGATGGCGCCAGTGAGAGCGATCTTCCAAGTGCGCATGGGAACCTCCTGTTGGTCTGACAGGAGCGTGCGTAGCCCGCGCGCGAATGGCAGGATGTGATGGCCGTCACGAGCCGGCGGATATTGTTCGTGGAATTCAGGAGGAAGCGGCGCAGAGTTCCTGCCATTTGTCGAAGATTTGCCTCACCTCACCGCAAATGGCGAATTATAGGGCCTCCCGAACGGCACGCCACCCGCCACCGTCTGCACCGGCTTGAGATAGGCCTTGCCCTCGCGCTTGTTGTTGCGCGTGTCGACGAACGACACCGGGCCCTCCACAAGATCCATGATCGACACATCACCGGGCGCGCCGACCTGCAGCGTGCCGAGCTTGGGCATGCGGTTGATGATGCCGGCAGGCTTCACCGTCGCCATTGCGACGACCTGCTCCAGCGTGAAGCCGAGCGTGAGGAACTTGCTCATCACCCAGGTGAGGTACGGCATGCCCGGCGTATTGCCGGAAAACACATGGATGTCGGAAGAGATGGTGTCGGGCGGCGCGCCCTGCGCCATCGCGGCCTCGCAGACCGTGAAGTCGAAGCTGCCGCCGCCGTGGCCGATGTCGAAGATCACACCGCGGCGCTTGGCCTCGAGCGCGGCCGGCAGCAGCTTGCCGTCCTGCACGATGTTGGTGAAGTCGCCGGCGATGTTGGCAAAGCCCGAATAGGCGTGGGTGAGGATGTCGCCCGGCCGCAGCATGTCGAGGATGTCCGACATCAGCTTGCGCGTCTCGACGCCGCCGATATGCACCATCACCTTGCCGTTGGTCCCGGACTTCTCGCAAGCCTGGATGGCGCGCTTGAGCGGCTCGGTGCCATGCTTGGCGATAACGTTCTCTGACATGCGAACTTTGGCGCCGAGCGCGATGTCGGCATTCTGCGCGATCGCGGCGGCGCAGGCATCCACCTGGGCGACGTCGATGTTGTAGAGTTCGGCGACCGGAAACGGCGTCAGTCCGATATTGACGATATGGACGAATGCGTAGAGCCGCGTGCGCGTCTGCGCCACGATGTGCCGGCGGAAGGCGGCGAAGTTATTGGCACCGGCGTCACCGGCCGACACGCACGTCGTCGTGCCCTGATGCGGCACAAGCTCATCTGCCGGAATGCCGATCGCGGAGCCGTAAGGGTAGACGTGGGCATGGCAGGTCGACGAGCCCGGGCGTCACCAGCTTGCCGGACGCATCGATCATGCGCAGCGCACGCGACGCCGGGATGTCGGCCTCGACCGCCTCGACCAGGCCGTAGCGGATGCCGATGTCGCGCTTGCCGCGCAGGTTCTGGCTCGGATCGAGCACGTCCCCGCCCTTGACGACGAGATCGAATTTGTCGTCCGGCCCCATCGCGGCGTGGAGCGGCCCGATGCCACTTGCCGCGGCAAGAGCGAACGAACCTGCGGTGACGAGAAAATCGCGGCGCGAGACCGACATGACGTGCCTCCCCAGGACGACATTGTTGTTATGGGAAGGATCGTGCGCCGCGGCGTAGCGGATCGGTCAACCGGGAAACTGAACCCTCGCCTTCACAGGCCCGTCAACCTCCCGCAACGCCCTGCGTGTTGACGTAGAGCGAATAGAGCGAATGGCTCGCCGCCATGAACAGGCGATTGCGATAGCGGCCGCCGAAGCAGACATTGGCGCAACGCTCCGGCAGCGCGATCATGGCCGATCGGCTCGCCGGCCGGATTGAAGATGCGCACGCCGTCGAGCTCGGCCGTCATGCCCCAGCCGCACCACAGATTGCCGTCGACGTCGCAGCGGAAGCCGTCCGGCGTACCGTCGGGCCAGCGTCGATGAACACACGGCCGTTGGCGATGGTCCTGCCGTCGCCGTTCACGTCGTAGACGAGGATGCGCCGCGGCTCGCTGCGCGACTCCACGATGTAGAGCTTGGTCTCGTCCGGCGAGAAGGCGAGGCCGTTCGGTCCGCTGATGCCGTCGGCGACGACCGTCGCCTCGCCGGTCTGGCCGTCGACGCGATAGACGTTCATCGGCAGCTCGGATTCGCGCGACGTGGCCCTCGTAATAGCCAAGGATGCCGAAGCGCGGATCGGTGAACCAGATCGAGCCATCGGATTTCACCACCACGTCGTTCGGCGAGTTGAGCCGTCTTGCCCTGGAACGAGTCGCAGATCACGGTGATCGAGCCGTCATATTCGGTCCGGGTGACGCGCCGCGCATCATGCTCGCAGGTGACGAGCCGGCCCTGGCGGTCGCGGGTGTTGCCGTTGGCGTTGTTCGACGGCTTGCGAAACACGCCGACGACGCCGGTGTCCTCGTCCCAGCGCATATGCGGTGTTGCCGGAATGTCGCTCCAGAGAACGCAGCGCGTGTCGCCGAAATAGACCGGCCCCTCCGACCAGCGCATGCCGGTCGCGAGCCGCTCGACGCCGGCGAGCGGCAGGCGATATTTGGCGAAGCTCGTGTCGAGGATCTGGACGGACGGATCGGGATAGCGCTGGCTCGGCTGCCAGCCGGCGGCGGTCATGAATGCTTCCTCCCGGTTGCACCGCTCTACTTGGCGCAGTTGTTACTTCGCCGCGATGACGCGGATCTCCACCATCAGGGCGGGCGATTGCAGCCGCGCCTCGATGCAGGCGCGCGCCGGCGCCGCGCCCGGTGCGATCCAGGCGTCCCACACCTTGTTCATCTCGTCGACGGTGCGGATGTCCTGCAGCCAGATCGTCGCCTGCAGCAGCTTCGATTTGTCGGTGCCGGCCTTGGCGAGCAGCGCGTCGATCGCGGCGAGGATTTCCTGCGTCTGGTCGCCCACGCTCGCGCCCCGCGCCTTGTCGGCGGTGAGTCCCGCCAGATAGACGGTGTCGCCGTGGATGACGACCTTGCTCAACCGCGTCCCGACGTCATGGCGTTCGATGTACATGCAGCCCTCCCGTTGTCATTCGTTCGATCGATGTCGTGATGATCCAACGCATGCGCGATCACCTTGCGCATGAGGTTCGGCAATGCCTCGCCGGCGAGCCCGGCAAGCGGCACCCAGCGCATGCCTTCCGGCGAAGGCGCGCCGCCCGGCGCCCGCGCCATGTACACCGTAAGCTCGAGCGGAAAATGCGTGAAGACATGCGTGACGACGCCGGGCAGGCGCCGCCACGTCACGTGCTCCGGCCCCGCCCGAGACAACTGGCGCGGCGGCAAGCGCGCCGGCGATGTCGAAATCGTGCTCCCAGGCCGTCGTCGGCACTTCGGTCATGCCGCCGAGCAGCCCGCGCGGCGGTCGCGTGCGCACCAGCAGTTCCCCGTCGTCACGGACCACCACGAAGGCGGCGCCGCGGCGCTGCCGCCCTTCGCTCTTCGGCGTCTTGCGCGGATAGGATGCAGGGTCGCCGCCGCGCCGCGCCGCGCAACGCTCCATCCATGGACAGAGCGCGCAGGCGGGCGTCTTGCGGCGTGCAGATCGTGGCGCCGAGGTCCATCAGCGCCTGGGCAAGTCGCCCTGCCGCGTCGTTGCGGCGTCAGGGCTTCGGCGAGCGCGCGGATCTCCGGCTTTGGCGCCGGGCAGCGGTGCGTCGACTGCGAACAGCCGCGCGACCACGCGCTCGATATTGCCGTCGACGGGCGTCGCCGGGATGATCGAATGCGATCGCCGCGACCGCGGCCGCCGTATAGAGCGCCGATGCCCGGCAGCGCGCGCAGCGTCGTTCTCGCTTGCCGGGAAGCATCCGCCGTGACGGTCGACCACCGCCTGCGCGCAGGCATGGAGATTGCGGGCGCGGGCGTAGTAGCCGAGCCCGGCCCAGCGCTTGAGCACATCTTCGAGCGGCGCCGCGGCGAGGGCTTCGACGGTGGGAAAGCGCTCCAGGAAGCGGGCGTAGTACGGGGCGACCGCCTTCACCGTGGTCTGCTGGAGCATGATCTCCGACAGCCACACCCGATAGGGATCAGCACGTTCGCCGGGCCGGCACGCCACGGCAGCCTGCGGCGGTGCCGGTCGTACCAGACGAGAAGAGCGGCAGGGTCAGGACGGGCGATCGAGGTCCGCGCCTGATGCTCACCCCCACCCTGTCCATCCCCGCAAAGGGAAGAGGACGCCTGGAGTTGCCGATACCGAATCTATTTCCATCCGGGACGCAGCGCGCATTCGCGTTGAACCACCGGGACGCCGGGCGCCGCGCTTTCGCCGCACTTCTTCCCCTGTTAGCGTCATGCCCGACCTGTGGCAGAGACCCGTCCCGTGAACAAGCCTTCCAAACGGACCTATCCCCGGCCGCTCGCCGAACTGCTCGACCGCTGCCTGGGCGACGCTTTCGCGCGCCAGGGTTTCGCGTCGAAGGACATCGTGACCCACTGGGCCGACATCGTCGGCGCCGACCTTGCCGCCTATGCCGAGCCGATCAAGCTGCAATGGCCGCGCAGCGACGCCGAGAGCGCCGAACCGGCGACCCTGATCCTGCGGGTCGAGGGGCCGGCCGCGCTGGAAGTCCAGCACATGTCGGCGGTGATCCTCGAACGGGTCAACCGTTTCTTCGGCTGGCGGGCCGTCGGGCCGCATCGCGCTGCGCCAGGCGCCGCTCGCGCGACGTGTGAAATCTGCCGCGATGCCGGTTCTCGATCCGGCAGCGGCGGCGCGGATCGCCGCCGGCCTGCCGGGCATCGCCGACGACGGCTTGCGCCAGGCGCTCGGCCGCCTCGGCGCAGCGGTCAGGCGGACGTGATATGCCGCAATCTCGGCTTTGACCGGCCGCAAGCCCACTAAGGCCGATAGAGCGGACAGCACCGGGAGACCTGTTATGCGACGACATCGCCTCATCGCCGCCATCGCTTTCACCGCGCTGCTCGGCGGCTCCGGCGCTCGCGCAGATGTCGCTGACCGATCCGATTGTGCGGCCCTGTCTGCCGGAATCGAAGAGCACGCCGGAAGCGCAGATCAAGGACTGCACGACGCTCATCGAGGCGGCGCAGGGAACTTTCACTGCCCTCTCCGCGCCCTTGATTATTCGCGGCAATGCCTATGCGGCGATCGGGGATCTCGACCGGGCGCTCAAGGACCTCGACGAAGCCGTCCGCCTCAACCCGAAAGCCGCGATCGCATTTTCGATCCGCGGCGCCATCCACGGCCGGCGGAAGGACTACGATGCCGCCATTGCGGATTATACGCGGGCCATCAAGCTCGCGCCGAACCTGTCCGCGGCCTATAACGATCGCGGCATCGCCTATGTCGCCAAGGGCGACTATGTTCGTGCCGTCGCCGACTATGGCGAGGCGATCAAGCTCAACCCGAAATTCGCTGGCGCCTACAATAACCGCGGCATCGTCCATGCCGCCAGGGGCGAGCTCGACAAGGCGATCGCGGATTACAGCGAGGCGATCAAGCTCAATCCAGCTTATGTCAATGCCTTGAGCAACCGCGGCAGCGCCTATGTCGCCAAGGACAATTATGCCGGCGCGATCGCCGATTATTCTGCCGCCATCAAGCTGCAGCCTGGCGATCTGGCTGCCCTCACCGGCCGCTGCTGGGCACGTGCACTCGCGGGTCAGCTCCAGCCGGCGCTCGCCGACTGCGACGAGCTGCTGCGGCTCAGGCCCGAAGACGGCAACGGCCTGGCGGTGCGCGGGTTCACCTATCTCAAGCTCGCCAGGTACGACAACGCGATCGAGGATTACGGCATGGCGTTGTGGTTCGCACCCAAGCACGTGCTTGCACTCTATGGACGGGGCGTCGCACGGCTCAAGAAGGGGGACCGGGGCGGCAATGACGACATCGCCGCCGCCAAGGCGCTGCGGAGCGACGTCGCGCGGGCCTTCGCGAAATACGGCGTGAAATAGTTGCACGGCGGCGCATCACACGGCCGTGAGCAGGGCATCCCGCCATTGCCACATTTGCGGTCTCAGGCTAGCTGAAAGCCCATAATCGTCACGCTCAGATCCGTCACCAAGCGAGGACCGTGCCTTGACCATCACCCGCCGCGAGTTCCTGCAAAGCGTCAGCACGGCCGCGCTGGTCGGCGGCATCATCGCCGTCACCGGCGAGGCCGGCCTCGGGCTCCTGCGACAGGCGCAGGCCGAGACCATTCCGATGGTCAAGCTGATGGCGCCCGGGCCGCTGCCCGACCAGATCATGGGCAAGGACGACGCCCCGGTGACGATTGTCGAATACGCCTCGATGACCTGTCCGCACTGCGCGCACTTCGCCAAGACCACCTATCCGGAGCTTAAGAAGCGCTACATCGACACCGGCAAGGTGAAGTACATCTTCCGCGAATTCCCGCTCGACCAGCTCGCGGTCGCGGGCTCGCTGCTGGCGCGCTGCGCCGGCGGCGGCGACAAATATTACGCCATGATCGAGCTGCTGTTCGAGCAGCAGGACAAGTGGGTGGTGCGCCAGCCGCTTCCCCAGCTGATGGACCTCGCCAAGCAGGCGGGCTTCACGCAGGCCACGTTCGACGCCTGCCTCAAGGACCAGGACATGTTCAACAAGATCGTGCAGACGCGCGAGCAGGCCTCCAAGGACTTCAAGGTAGAGTCGACGCCGACCCTGTTCATCAACGGCGAGAAGATCTCCGGCGCGATCACGATCGAGGAGCTGGAAAAGAAGATCGAGCCTCTGCTCAAGACCTGAACGATGTTTCCGAATCGCAGCGCCTAAATGTTGCAAGCTGACGCAATGCAGCCTCATGTCTATCGATTTGCATTCGTCTATCTTTGCTAATTTCGGCTCGCGCTGCCTTAATTCCTGAGGCAGTTGTTGTCGCTGGCCGCGATGAGCGACCAGCGTTGCCCCTTTCTCGCCCTGCCCGGCATATCGACCAAGCGCATCGGCGGCGACGGCCGAGCGAGCCGGAATTTGCCCCGACCCACTTGCACGGCTAGTCTGGGACTCGCAATGCAAGCCGCGTCAAGGCTGGCTGAGACCATGGGGAGAAACGCGTGAACGTTCGGACCTGGAGGGCGCCTGTAAGAGTTGCCGCTTCTGCATGCGTATGTTTGGCGGCTATGGTCGCATCGAACGAAAAGGCATCCGCAGCCGAGCTGTGGAATTTCTATATGCATCAGTCGGCGCCGAACTTCGCGACCTCGCGCGGCGCGAAACTGCTCACCGAAGAAATCGAGAAGGCGACCAATGGCGAACTGAAGGTCGCGCCTGCATCTTTCCGGCACGCTGCAGATCAACGCCAGCAACATCACCCAGGCGGTGGGCGAGAATGTCGTGCAGATCGGCGACGACCTGTTCAATTCCGGCAACATTCCGATGGCCGGCATTCCGCGCCTGCCGATGCTGGTGCCAGTCCTATGAGGACTTCGCCAAGGCCGACGACGTGCTGCGGCCCTATCTGGAGAAGGCCTTCGCCGAGAAGGGCATCGACGATGCTCGCCGCCTACACCTATCCGATGCAGGTGATCTGGGGCCGCAAGAAGCTCGAAGTCGCTCGACGACATCAAGGGCCTGAAGCTGCGCGTCGCCGCAGCCCGAGCAGGGCGAGTTCGTGCGCCGCTTCGGCGGCACCTCGATCACCATGAGCGCGCCGGAAGTGCCCTCCGCGCTCGACCGCGGCGTGGTCGACGGCATCTTCACCGCCGGCGTCGGCGCCGTGCTGTGGAAGGACCTGCTGAAATACGGCTATCTGATCTCGTCGTGAACGTCAACAACTCCTACATCATCGCCAACACCGAGGCCTACAACAAGCTTTCGCCCGACCTGCAGGCCAAGCTGCGCAAGTGTCGCCGAGGATGCGGCGCGGTGGGATCAGGAGACGATGCAGAGCGAGGAAGCGGAGTCTGTCCAGGCGCTCACTGCCTGCCGGCTACGTCATGACCAAGGCGAAGTCCGAGGAGGTCGCCAAGGCGGTCGACACGATGAAGCCCTACTGGGACGAATGGGCGAAGTCGCGCGGCCCGGACGTGGTCGAGGCGCTCGGCAAGGTGCGCGCCGCGCTCGGACGGTGACACGCGGCCTCGCCCTGATGCAACCGCCCGACTGACGGCGCGTCCCGCGCCTGCGAACGCTCTGCCCGAGGGCGTGGTCGAGCGGGTCTGCAAGCTGCTGTGCGTCGCCGCGCTGATCATCATGCTGGTGGTGATCGGGGTCGACATCTTCACGCGCTCGGTGCTCAACTTCTCGTTCGAGGTCTCCGACGAGCTCGGCGGCTACATGCTGGTGGCGATCACGTTCGTCAGCCTGCCGGTGTGCCAGGTCAACGGCAGCTTCCATCACGTCGAGTTCGTGCAGGCGCGGCTGTCGCCGCGCGGGCGAGCGCTGTCGCCAGGCGATCTTCGATCTCCTGGCGCTTGCCTTCTGCGTCCTGCTGTGCTGGCAGCTCGTTCGTTTCGAGATGAGCTCGTGGCGGTTCGGCGATCGCGCGCCGACCTATCTGGAAACGCCGCTCTGGCTGCCGCGTATCGTCATGGCGCTCGGCATGGCGGCGCTGTGCTTGTCCGTTCTGCCGCACTTTGATCGCAAGCGCAAGACGGTGCGGCATATCTCGCTCGTGCACGGTGGTGCGCAGATGAGCCCTGAGCTGCAGATCGTCGTGACGTTCGCCTGTTCCTCGTCCTGCTGACCGCCGGGATGGCGGTGCCGTTCGCGATCGCCATCCCGGCGATGATCTACCTGCTGCTGCAGGGCGGCCTGCCGGCGCTCAACAGCCTCGGCCTGGTGAGCTGGGGCAGCATGAACAGCTTCGCGCTGACCTGCGTTCCGCTGTTCATGCTGATGGCGGAGATCCTGCGCGTCAGCGGGTTGAGCAGCCGCATCTATGGCGGCCTGGCGAAGCTGGTGGCGCGCGCTGCCCGGCGGACTGCTGCAGACCAATATCGCCGGCTGCGCGGTGTTCGCCTCGGTGAGCGGTTCGAGCATCGCGACGGCCGCCTCGATCGGCGGCGTCGCGCTGCCGCAGCTCGTCGCCGCAACTACAACCGGCGCCTCGCCGCCGGCTCGCTCGCCGCCGGCGGCACGCTCGGCATCCTGATGCCGCCGAGCTTCGGCATGATCATCTACGGCACCTTCACCGAAACCTCGGTGCCGAAGCTGTTCATGGCCGGCGTCATTCCCGGCCTGATCATGACGGCTGTTCTTCATGATCTACATCGGCGTCCACGCCACGCTGTGGCCCGGCGTCGCGCCGCGAGAGCGCGGGCCGCGGTCGATGCGCGAGCTCTTGCGGGCGCTGGCCGACGTCCTGCCGTTCGCGCTCCTGATCGCCGGCACGCTCGGCGGGATCTACGTCGGCATCGTCACCACCACCGAAGGCGCGACCATCGGCTGCATGCTGGCGATCGTGCTCGGCGCGCTGTGCGGCGACCTCACGCCGCGCGGCTTCGTCGAGGCGATCGTACAACACGATCAAGTTTTCCGGCAACATCCTGTTCATCATCTTCACCGCCTACATCTTCTCCTACGCGATCAGCTTCGCCGGCATCGGCGAGAAGGTCACGCGAGTTCATCGTCGGCCTGCATCTGAGCCGGCTTCGAATTCTTCCTCGCGCTGTTCATCCTCTACACGGTGCTCGGCTGCCTGATCGAAAGCCTCGGCATGATCGTCATCACCGTGCCGCTGATCTTTCCGGTGCTGCCGAGCTACGGCATCGATCCGATCCTGTTCGGCGTCGTCCTCGTGCTGTTCGTCGAGCTTGGCCAGATCTCGCCGCCGATCGGCATCAATCTGTTCGTCATCCAGAGCATCTGGGACGGCAAGCTGAGCGAGGTCGTGCTCGGCACGATCCCGTTCCATCTGATCATGTTCGTCGTGCTGGCGCTGGTGATCTTCTGGCCGGAGCTCGCGCTATGGCTCCCGCCCACGCATCGCGGTAGTTGGCCGCCGAGGATTTCATGCATCGCAGCATCGAGCGCATCCTGACCACCCATACCGGCAGCCTGCCGCGGCCGCATGAAGCTGACCCAGCTCTACGCTCTGCGCGCGCGTGGCGAACCGGTCGACGAGGCCGAGATCGAACGCGCAGGGCGAGATGCCGTGCAGCGTGATCGTCCCGAGCCAGCGCGAGGCCGGCATCGACGTCGGCAACAATGGCGAGCAGCAGCGCGATTCCTTCTTCCTCTATCTCAAGAACCGGCTGTCCGGCCTCGGCGGAAGCTGGGAGCGGCCGTCGCGCGCCGATGTCGACCGCTATCCGGCATTCAAGCGCATGTGGGCGGCACAGCATGCCGGCAAGACCCAGGTTTCGGCGCTTGGCGGCCTGCCCAAGACGATCGGCGAGGTCGCATATATTGACGAGCGCGCGATTAACGAGGAATGCCGCGATTTCCAGTCCGTGCTCGCGGAGACTCCCGGCGCATTCGCCGAGGCGTTCATGAGTTCGCCGTCGCCGGGCATTCTCGCGACCGCCGTTGCTCAACGAGCACTACGACACGATGGAAGGCTATCTTCGGGCGCTCGGCGTCGCGCTGCAGGTCGAATATGAGTCGATCGTACGACACGGGTTTCTCCTGCAGATCGACGCGCCGGACCTCGCGCTGGAGCGCCACATCACCTTCAAGGACAAGCCGGTCTCGGCCTTCGTCGACTTCGTCGAGCAGGTCGTGACCGTCATCAACACGGCGCTGGCAAACATCCCGCGCGACCGCGTCCGTCTTCATGTGTGCTGGGGCAACTCCGAATCCCCGCACGACAGCGACGTTCCGCTCGAGGACATACTGCCGGCCCTTCAGCATGCCAACGTCGGCGGCTTCGTTCTGCCGTTCGCCAACCCGCGCCACGCCCACGAGTTCAAATGTTTCGCGAAACGGCCGCTCGCCGACGATCAGATCCTGGTCGCTGGCGTGATCGATAGCCTAACCAATTTCGTCGAGCATCCCGAGGTGGTGGCCGACCGCATCGAGCGGGTTGCCGCCGTCGTCGGCGATACAACCCGGGTCCTGGCCGGCACCGACTGCGGCTTCGATACGTCGGCCGGCTGGGGTCGCGTCGCCGAGGACGTGGTATGGGCGAAGCTTGCGAGTCTCCACGGAGGGCGCCCGTATCGCATCCTCCCGGCTGTTTGGATAAAGCTGGATTACCCACAGATTTCAATTGGCGGGATAAGGGCGGCCCGCGGTTGCCCCGCCGGGCATGACAATTCATTCTCCGATTGTGCGGCAGCCCGCGAATCACTTCGCGGCTGAAGGATATGGAGCGCGTCTCCAGTCCAGATGCCGCACGTGTAGCTTTGAGTTCCCCTTAAGGACCGCCTGATGAAACTGACGCGTCTACGCATGATCGGCTTCAAGTCCTTCGTCGAGCCGACGGACGTCCTGATCGAGCCCGGCCTCACCGGCGTCGTCGGGCCCAACGGCTGCGGCAAGTCGAACCTCGTCGAAGCGCTGCGCTGGGTGATGGGCGAGAGCTCGCACAAGGCGATGCGCGCCGCCGACATGGACGACGTCATCTTCTCCGGCTCCGGCAACCGCCCGGCGCGCAACACCGCCGAGGTCGTGCTGCACATCGACAACACCGACCGCACCGCGCCCGCCGCCTTCAACGAGCACGACCAGCTCGAGGTCTCGCGCCGCATCGAGCGCGACGCGGGCTCGACCTACCGCATCAACGGCCGCGAAGTGCGCGCGCGCGACGTGCAGCTGCTGTTCGCCGACGCCTCGACCGGCGCCCGCTCGCCGGCCATGGTGCGCCAGGGCCAGATCGGCGAGCTCATCGCGGCCAAGCCGCAGGCGCGCCGGCGCATGCTCGAAGAGGCCGCCGGCATCTCCGGTCTGCATTCCCGCCGCCACGAGGCCGAGCTGCGGCTCAAGGCCGCCGAGCACAACCTGGAGCGGCTCGAGGACGTCATCGGCCAGGTCGACGCAGCAGCTCGACGCCCTCAAGCGCCAGGCGCGGCAGGCCGCGCGCTACCGCGGCGTCTCGGCCGCAGATCCGCAAGGCCGAGGCGACGCTGTTCCACCTGCGTTGGGTCGCGGCGAGCGCCGAGGTTACCGAAGCCGAGCACGGCAAGGATGTCGGCATCCGCCTCGTGGCGGAGCGCACCGGCGTGCAGGCCGAAGCCGCCGAGCGCCAGGCGATTGCCGCCGCCGGCATGCCGGCCCTGCGCGACGCCGAGGCGCGGGCCGCCGCCGTGCTGCAGCGGCTCGACCATGCCCGCGACACGCTGGAGCGCGAGGAAGCGCGCGCCAAGGACCGCATCGTCGAGCTTGACCAGCGGCTGGTGCAGCTTGCCGAGGACGTAAAACGCGAGGACGCGCTGGTCGCCGATGCAGCGGCGGCGCTGGAACGGCTCGCAGCGGAAGAGGCCGCGCTCGCGGCCGAGACGGAGGCGAGCGCGGAACGCAGTGCCGGCATCAGCGGCCGTGTCGCGGCGGCCGAGGACGCGCTGGGCGCATCGGAGAAGCGGTTTGCCGAGCTGCACCGGCGCCCTCGCCGACCTCACGGCGCGGCGCAACCAGCTCACGCCGCGCGATCCGCGAGCATTCCGAGCGGCTGATGCGGCTGGAAGGCCAGATCGCCGAGGTCGAGCGCGAGTTCGCCGCGATCCAGGACAAGGGCCGCGCCGACCTTGACGTCGCTTGCCGCCGAAGTCGAGGCGCGCCCAGGCGGCGGTCGCCGAGGCGGAAGCCGCGGCGCTGCGCGCCGAGGTCGCCATTCCGCCGCCCGTCAGGCCCTCGACGCGGTACGCCCGCCGCGCGACGGAAGCCGAACGCCGCGTCAACCGGCTGGAGGCCGAGGCGCAGACGCTTGCGCAAGCTGCTCGATGTCGACGCCGCCAAGCTATGGCCGCCGGTGATCGACCTCATCACGGTCGAGAAGGGCTTCGAGGCCGCGCTCGGCGCAGCGCTGGGCGACGATCTCGACGCGCCGATCGATCCAGGCAGCTCCCATCCGCTGGATCGGGCGCCGTCGCCGACGCGCCGATCCCGCGCTGCCGGACGGCGCCGAGCCGCTCGCCTCCCATGTGACCGCGCCCGACGGAGCTGGCGCGGCGGCTCGCCCAGATCGGCGTCGTCGACCGCGAGGACGGCATCCGCCTCGCGGCATCGCTCAGGCCGGGCCAGCGGCTGGTGTCGCGCGAAGGCGACCTGTGGCGCTGGGACGGTTTCGTCGCCGCGGCCGACGCGCCGACTGCCGCCGCGCGGCGCCTCGCCGAGAAGAACCGCCTCACCGACATCGACACGCGGATCTGGACACCGCGCGCGCGGAAGCCGCGGTCAAAGGCCGCGCCCTCGCCGAGGCCGAGGCCGAGGTCGCCGCCGCCGCCGCCGCCGAGACCACAGCCCGCGCAAGCCAGCGCGAGCGCCAGCGCGCGGCCGATGCCGCGCGCGACCGCCACGCGACTGCGGAGCGCGAGGCCAACCGCCTCACCGCGCAGCTTTCCGCCCTGGCCGAGGCCAAGGTGCGCCTGGCATCGAGCCGCGACGAATCCCTCGCCATGAAACGCGAGGCGACGGAAGCCACCGCCGGCGCTGCTGCCTGACGCCGCCCTGGAAACCGACCTCGCCGAGGTGCGGGGCGAGGTCGCGTCATGCCGCGCGACCGCTGTCGGAAGCGCGCGCTGAAGCGCAGGCGCTCGCCCGCGAAGCCGAGATGCGCCGGCGACGCCTTGCGACCATCGGATCGGAGCGTCGCGCCTGGGACGAGCGCCGCCACGGCGCGGCGACCCAGATCGCGATGCTCGAGGCGCGCATCGCCGAGGCGCGGACGGAGCGCGCCGCGCTCGATGACGCGCCGGCGGCCTTCGCCGAAAAGCGCGCGCTCGCTGATCTGCGGAAATCGGTGACGCCGAAACCGCGCGCCGTGCGGCGGCCGATCGAACTGGCGCAGGCCGAGACCGCGCTCGCCGAGGCCGACCGGGACGCTCGCGAGGCGCTGGAAGCGATGAGCCTCGCCCGCGAGGATGCCGCGCGCGCCGAGGAACGGCTTCGAGGGCGCCAAGCGCCGCCGTGACGATCTTGCCCGCGAGATCCACGACATCCTCGAAGTCGCGCCCGACGAGGTCGCGGGCCTCGCCGAGCTCGCGCCGGATGCCGCGCTCGCCGACATGACGGAGGTCGAGGAGACGCTCGAGCGCCTGCGCCGCGAGCGCGAGCGGCTCGGCGCCGTCAACCTTCGCGCCGAGGAAGAGCTCAAGGAGGTCGAGACGCAGCATGACGGCCTGATCACCGAGCGCGACGACCTCGTCGAGGCGATCAAGCGGCTGCGCACCGGCATCCAGAGCCTCAACCGGGAGGCGCGCGAGCGCCTGCTCGCCTCGTTCGAGGTGGTCAACGACGCACTTCAAGCACCTGTTCGAACGCGCTGTTCGGCGGCGGCACCGCCGAGCTGCAGCTCATCGAGAACGACGATCCGCTCGAGGCCGGCCTCGAGATCATCGCCAAGCCGCCCGGCAAGAAGCCGCAGACGCTGTCGCTGCTGTCCGGCGGCGAGCAGGCGCTGACCGCGATGGCGCTGATCTTCGCGGTGTTCCTCACCAACCCGGCGCCGATCTGCGTGCTCGACGAGGTCGACGCGCCGCTCGACGACCACAACGTCGAGCGCTTCTGCGACCTGCTCGACGAGATGGCGCGCACCACCGAGACGCGCTTCGTCATCATCACCCACAATCCGATCACCATGGCGCGGATGAACCGGCTCTACGGCGTCACCATGGCCGAGCGCGGCGTGTCGCAACTGGTGTCGGTCGATCTCGAAGGCGCCGTGCAGATCAGGGCGGCCGTTTAGCCGCCTCCCGCGAGTTCTGCCTGTTCGAAATTCATCGTGGACCTACGAACATGCACCTCGCGGTGCTGGCCATCCCTATCATCTTGGTTGGAGCATTCAGGCAAGGAAGTCCTGAACGCGTCGTGACCGGTGTTTACAAACACAACTTCTGAGATACATACGCGACACTGACGATAGGGTAGTATCGTGCCGGCAGCCGGAGGGGAGAATCAATGTCCACATCGACCTGGGTCATTCTCGGCATCATCGTCATGATCGCCCTGTGGGCGATCATGGTCTACAACGGCCTCGTCGCCATGCGGCAGCGGGTCAACCAGTCCTTCGCCGACATCGACGTGCAGCTTCGGCAGCGCCACGACCTGATCCCCAACCTGGTCGAGACCGTGAAGGGCTATGCCTCGCACGAGCGCGGCACGCTGGAAGCGGTGATCCAGGCGCGCAACCAGGCGATCTCCGCGCAGGGCCAGGGCACGGCGGCGCAGGTCAACGCCGAGAACCAGCTTACCGGCACGCTGCGCCAGATGTTCGCGCTGTCGGAAGCCTATCCCGACCTCAAGGCGAACCAGAACTTCCAGCAGCTCATGAGCGAGCTTTCCGACATCGAGAACAAGCTCGCGGCGTCGCGCCGGTTCTTCAACAACGCGGTCCAGGAATACAACACCGGCATCCAGCAGTTCCCGGCGGCGCTGTTCGCCGCCTCGATGGGCTTCCATCCGCAGGTGTTTTTCGACCTCGGCGAGGAGCGCAAGGTTGTCGGCGAGACGCCGCAGGTGAAATTCTAACGCCGCGGTTTCGATTTGAATTCAGGCAGGCTGAATTGCCGGCGCTCCGCTCGTCCCCGCGAAAGCAGGGACCCAGGGAAAACATCTGCTCTCTTGGATTCCCGCTTTCGCGGGAATGAGCGGCGAGTGTGTCAACAGACACCAGGGGCTTGACGGCCATGGAACATGCCTACGGCCTCTACACCCACATCCAGTCCAACAAGCACCGCTCGATTGCGCTGCTGATCGGGCTGTTCTTCCTGGTCTACCTGCTCACCTATGCGGGTGCGCTGGTCGCGGAAGCGCTCGGCGGCAACGCGTCCGTTCAGTATCTCATGAGCGCGGCGTGGCGCGACCTCATCAAAGCGTTCCCGTTCGTCACCGTCGGCACGCTGCTGTGGATCGCCATCGCCTATAAATTCCACCAGTCGCTCATCGACATGGTGACGGGCGGGCGCGACGTGACCCGCACTGAGGAGCCGAGGCTCTATAACCTGCTCGAGAACCTGTGCGTCTCGCGCGGCATCACCATGCCGAAGCTCAAGGTCGCCGAGACCCACGCGCTCAACGCCTTCGCGACGGGGCTCAACGACAAGCAATACGCCATCACGGTGACCAGCGGCCTGGTCAAGAACCTCAACGACCAAGAGCTGGAAGCCGTGCTCGGCCACGAGCTCACCCACATCCGCAACGGCGACGTGCGCATGCTGGTGATCGCCGTGGTGATGGCCGGCGCGATCTCGTTCTTCGCCGAGATGTTCTTCCGCATGTTTTTCCAGTCGGGCTTCTCGTTCGGCCGCGGTAGCCGCTCATCTAGCGACAGCGACCGCAAGGGCGGCAACGGCGCCTTCATCGCCATCGCCATCGCGGTCGCCCTGATCGTGGTCGCCTGGATCCTTTCCGCCGTGATCCGTTTCGCGCTGTCGCGCTCGCGCGAATATCTCGCCGACGCCGGCTCCGTGGAACTCACCAAGAATCCGGACGCCATGATCATGGCGCTGCGCAAGATCGAAGGCCGCGGCGAGATCGAAGGCGCCAACTCCGCCGTGATGGAGATGTGCATCGACAATCCGCGGGGCAGCAGCCTCGCCGACCTGTTCGACACCCATCCGGCGATCGACAAGCGCATCGCAGCGCTGATGAAGTTCGCCGGCGGCCACGATCCCGGGCCGATCGCGCTGCCGCCTCCTGCGGATGCCGAGCAGCCTGCGCCGGACGGGACCGATGCACCTGCCGAGCCTGCGCCGGATGCACCCGCGTCGGCGCCGGCTCCCCAGCCTGCGCCGTGGGGGAATATGCCCGGCCTGCCGTTGCCGATCCCGACGCCGATGAACCCCAACCCGGCAACCAACATCGGCAGGCCTTTCCTGCCGGAGCGCTCCCCGCTGACGGGGCCGGGGGACGCAAATGCGACCGATCCCGGGCCGTGGGGTCCGCACAAGGGCTGAGCGGCGTCGTCAGCCTCGATCGTCCGACAATGCCTGCGCGGCGCGAACCTCGTCGAGTGCCAGCACGATGCCGGGCGGGTCGAGCACGATCTCCTGGCCGCTGACGAGACGGGTCAGGATGCCGCCATTGGGTTGCCTCGCGTGGTGGGTGATGACAGGCCGATCCGGATCGACAATGAGATAGTGCACGACGCCGGGAAGGCCGAAGTAGCTGACGAGCTTGACCGAGGCACCGATATGACGTGTCGAGCGCGACAGCACCTCCACGACGATCACCGGGTTCGGCACTTCGATCGCCGAACCCAATATCTCCACTCCACAATAGACCAAGGCATCCGGTTCATGTGCCGTGAACTTGTCGACCCGAACCGTCATCCCATCGGGTAGCATGTGACAGGGAACGCCGGCCTTGCGGATGCCGCCCTGAAGAGCAGCTTGAATGGCGAACTTGACCTTGGCGTGAACTGCCCTTTCCGGCGGCATTGCATAAACGACGCCGTTAAACAGCTCGTAGCGTCCCGGCTGGGTTTCTGCCCAGGCCAGAAAATCGTCCACAGTCATCCGGGTCCGGGTGGCAACATTCATCCCGCCATCATAACGGATATGGCCGGCTTCCAAAACTGCCATCGCGGCAAATGGGGGGGGCGTCGCGAACCTGAAGAGGCGGCAGCTACGGCTTCTTTGTGCCGTCGGCATTGAACTGCTTGAGGTAAGCCCAGAGGTTGTTGCGCTCGTTCTCGCTCTTGATGCCGCCGAACACCATCTTGGTACCGGGAATCTTGGCCTTGGGATCGGTGATGTATTCCTTGAACGTCGCCTCGTTCCAGGTGATGCCGGAATTCTTGTTGGCGTCGGTGTAGTTGTAGCCTTCGACCGTGCCGGCCCTGCGGCCGTCGAGCCCGTTCTGCTCCGGGCCGACCTTGTTCTTGGCGTCCGGCCCGATGGAGTGGCAGGGCAGGCACTTCTTGAACGACTGCTCGCCCGCCGCGAGGTCCTGCGCGTTCACGGCGCCCGCCGAGATGGCCACCACCGCGGAGGCCAGGATCAAAGTCCGCATCATGCTTCTTTCCTTCACGTCCTTGCCCGACACAATCGGGTTGTCCTCGCCACGAAAATATCCCGGCGGCGCGCCGGGGCAACTATACTAAATTTATATCGGTTCCAGGAAGCGTCGCCATGTCCGGCCTGAAAATGCCCGCCCCCGAGCCCGCCGTACTCGGCCGCCGCGCCGAGATCGTGGCGGCGCTCAACCGCATCGTGCCGGGCGAGGGCGTGATCGCGACCGAGAAGGAAATGAAGCCCTATGAGTCCGACGGGCTGACCGCCTACCGCCAGCCGCCGATGGTGGTGGTGCTGCCGGAGACGACGAGCCAAGTCAGCCAGGTCCTGCGCTACTGCCACGACAACGGCATCCGGGTGGTGCCGCGCGGCGCCGGCACCTCGCTCTCGGGCGGCGCGCTGCCGCTCGCCGACGGCGTGCTGCTCGGCATGGGCAAGTTCAACCGCGTGCGCGAGATCGATTTTGCCAACCGCGTCGCTGTCGTCGAGCCGGGCGTCACCAATTTGGCCGTGAGCAACGCGGTGGCGCACGAGAATTTCTACTATGCGCCGGATCCCTCCTCACAGATCGCCTGCACCATCGGGGGCAACGTCGCGGAGAATTCCGGCGGCGTACATTGCCTCAAATACGGCCTTACCACCAACAACGTGCTAGGCGTCGAGATGGTGCTGATCACCGGCGAGGTCATCCGGCTCGGCGGCAAGCATCTCGACGCGGACGGCTACGACCTGCTCGGCATCGTCATCGGTTCGGAAGGCCTGCTCGGCGTCGTAACCGAGGTCACGGTGCGGATCCTCAAGCGGCCGGAGACCGCGCGCGCCATGCTGATCGGCTTCCCCTCGTCCGAGGATGCCGGCGCCTGCGTCGCCGCGATCATCGGCGCCGGCATCATCCCGGCCGGCATGGAGATGATGGACGGCCCGGCGATCCAGGCCGCCGAAGCTTTCGTCCATGCGGGCTATCCGCTTGACGTCGAGGCGCTGCTGATCGTCGAGCTCGACGGGCCGGAAGCCGAGTGCACCCATCTGCTGGACCGCGTCGGCGAGATCGCCAAGACCTGCCGCGCCGTGACCATCCGTCCGTCCAATTCGGAGGAGGAGCGGCTCGCCTTCTGGGCGGGACGCAAGGCAGCATTCCCGGCGGTCGGACGGCTCTCGCCGGATTATTACTGCATGGACGGCACCATCCCGCGCGCGCGGCTGCCGCTGGTGCTCCAGCGCATGCGCGAGATGTCAGAGAAATACGCGTTGCGTGTCGCCAATGTGTTCCATGCCGGCGACGGCAACCTTCACCCGCTCATCCTCTACGACGCCAACAAGCCGGGCGAGCTCGACCGTGCCGAAGCCTTCGGCTCCGATATCCTGCGGCTCTGCGTCGAGGTCGGCGGCGTGCTCACCGGCGAGCACGGCGTGGGCGTCGAGAAACGCGATCTGATGCCGACGATGTTCAACGAGATCGATCTTGCCCACCAGCAGCGGCTCAAGTGCGCGTTCGACGACAAGGGCCTGCTCAACCCCGGCAAGGTGTTTCCGACGCTGCACCGCTGCGCCGAGCTCGGCCGCGTCCATGTGCACGGCGGGCAGACCGCGTTCCCGGATATTCCGCGGTTTTGACTTGATAGGTATGCTTGACGTAACTACCATGCATCATTACTTTGACTTGTGATCAAGACGTTCTCAGACAAGCGCACGGCTGCTCTTTTCTTGGGACGCTTTGTGAAAGGTCTGCCGACGGACGCCGCTGAACGCGCACGACGAAAGCTCGATTTGATCGAGGCCGCAGCCGATCTGTCATTCCTGAGAGTTCCGCCGGGAAATCGCCTGGAGGCACTTTCCGGAGACCGAGCAGGTCAGCATAGCATCCGCGTCAACGATCAGTGGCGTATTTGCTTCCGGTGGCATGACAGCAGCGCCTATGACGTCGAGCTGTGTGATTATCATCAAGGATGACATGAACATTCGCCGCGAGGATTTGGACAACGGCCTAGTCGATCTAAGCTCTGTCATCGAGGCCGGCCGCCCGCCGATGCGGCCGACCCATCCCGGTCAAATCCTCAAGGACGAGTTTCTGGAGCCCCTCGGCATCAGCGCCTATCGGCTAGCCAAGGACATCAGCGTGCCGGTCAATCGGGTCACGGCCATCGTCACCGGCTCACGTTCTATCAGCGCCGACACTGCGTTGCGTTTCGCGCGTTATTTCGGGACCGATGCCCAGTCCTGGATCAACCTCCAGGCCCGCTTCGATCTTGAAACCACACGCCGGGCCGCGGGCAAGCGCATCGTGCGCGAGGTGAAGCCGCGGGCGGCGTGAGCGCCATGTCTACCCTGCTCGCCAAAAACGCGACCGTCCTCGTCACTATGGACGACGCGCGGCGCGAGTTGAAGGATGTCGCGCTGTTCGCGCGCGACGGGGTCATCGAGCAGATCGGGCCGGCGCATGAACTGCCCGCAACGGCCGACACTGTGCTCGATCTCGCCGACCACATCGTGCTACCGGGACTCGTCAACTGCCACCATCACCTCGATCAGGTGCTCACCCGCAACCTGCCCGCCGCGCAGAACGTCAACCTGTTCCGCTGGCTGAAAGCCCATTACCGCGTGTGGGCGGCGCGCACGCCCGAGGCCTCGCGCACCGCGACCTTGGTCGCCACCGCGGAGCTTGCGCTCACCGGCTGCACCACCGTGTTCGACCACGCCTACCTCTTCCAGAACGGCTGCAGGGTCGACGACCAGATCGCCGCCGCTCGCGAGATCGGCATCCGCTTCATCGTCTCGCGCGGCAGCATGTCGCTCGGGCAATCGCGCGGCGGCCTGCCGCCCGACGACTGCGTCGAAGATGAAGAAACAATCCTGCGCGACAGCGTGCGCGTCATCGACACCTATCATGATCCCAAGCCGGGCTCGATGCTGCAGATCGTGCTCGCGCCGTGTTCGCCGTTCTCGGTGAGCACCGATCTGATGCGCGAGTCCGCGAAGCTCGCGCGCGACAAAGGCGTGCGGCTGCACACCCATCTCTGCGAGACCATCGACGAGGAGCGCTACACGCTGGCGCAGTTCGGGGTGCGGCCGGTCGCGCTGATGGATAAGCTTGGCTGGGTCGCCGACGACGTGTGGTTCGCCCACGCGGTCCACGTCAACGATCAGGAGATCGGGCATTTCGCGGCATGCGGCGCGGGCGTGTGCCATTGCCCGACGTCGAACATGCGGCTCGCCTCCGGCATCGCGCCGGTGAAGGCCTATCGCACCGCCGGCGTGAAGGTCGGCATCGGCGTCGACGGCTCGGCGAGCAACGACGGCAACCACATGCTGCTCGAAGCGCGCCAGGCGATGCTGCTCGCGCGGCTCAAGATGAGCCTGCGGCCGCCGGAAGGTCCGGACACGACGCTCTCGACCTCCGACCCCTCGCGCGACGGCGAATGGATGACGGCGCGCGAGGCGCTGGAGATCGCGACCCGCGGCGGCGCGGCGGTGCTCGGGCGCACCGACATCGGCTCGCTAGAGGCCGGCAAATGCGCCGACTTCTGCGCCATCGACCTCAATGCGGTGAACTATGCCGGCGGCCTCGCCGACCCGGTCGCCGCGGTCATCTTCTGCGCGCCGCAACGCGTGGGTTACACCGTGGTCGGCGGCCGGGTGATCGTGGCCAAAGGGGAGATCGCGACCTTCGACCTGCCGGCCGAGATCCGCGAGCACAACGTCCACGCCGCGCGCCTCGCTGCGCTGGCGGTTTGAGTCCGTTGAAGCCATCCTCCGCTCGTTGCCGAGTATGCGGGAAGCCAAAGCGAATGCGATCCACGAGTCCCCGGAGCGGGAACGAGCGGAGCCCGACGAGCCGTCCCGCCATTTGACCCGCCTCGCGGCCACCCGCATAAGCGGGATGCAATTTCATCGCGACAAAGCCAATGCCTGACGCCGCAAAGCTCCGTGACGCCAAGGACGTCGAAGACGCCGTCGCCTGGGCGCTCGGCAATGGCAAGGCGCTGGAGATCGTCGGTCACGGCTCCAAGCGCGCGATCGGCCGCCCGGCGCAGAACGACCTCACGCTCGATCTGTCGGGACTGACAGGAGTCACGCTCTATGAGCCCGAGGAGCTGGTGCTGTCCGCCAGGGCGGGCACGCCGCTCGCCGAGATCGAGGCGCTGGTGGATTCCAAGGACCAGCAGCTCGCCTTCGAGCCGATGGACTACGCCGCCGTGCTCGGCGGCACGCCGGGGCGCGGGACGATCGGCGGCATGATCGCTGCCAACCTTGCCGGGCCGCGCCGCATCAAGGCCGGCGCCGCGCGCGACCATTTCCTCGGCTTCAGCGGCGTGTCGGGCCGCGGCGAGACCTTCAAATCCGGCGGGCGCGTGGTGAAGAACGTGACCGGCTACGACCTGTGCAAGCTGATGGCTGGATCATGGGGCACGCTCGCGGCCTTGACCGATATCACCATCAAGGTGCTGCCCAAGCCGGAGAGCGAGACCACCTTGCTGGTGCTCGGGCTCGATGACGCAGCGGCGACCGTGGCCATGAGCATCGCCATGGGATCGTCGTGCGAAGTGTCGGGCGCAGCGCACCTGCCGGCGACGGTCGCCGGCCGGATGCAAATCGCTGGAAGCGCTGGCGCGGTGACGGCGCTCCGGCTCGAAGGCGTGCCGCCGTCCATCGCCCACCGCAGGCAGGCGCTGGATGCACTGATGAAACCGCGCGGCCGCGTGGCGATGATCGAAGGCACCGAGTCGGCCGACCTGTGGCGCGCCATCCGGGACGCGAGGCCGCTCAGCGCCAGCACAAGCGAAGGCCGGCCGCTATGGCGCGTCTCCACCGCGCCGACGAAAGGCGCCGAGTTCGCCCGGCTCGTCGGTGGGGGCGGGGCAGAGATTTTCTACGACTGGGCGGGTGGCCTTGTCTGGTTCGCACCGCCGCCAAGCGATGATGCCGGCGTCGCGCGCGTGCGCACTGCCGTCGCCGCGGTCGGCGGACATGCCACCCTCATCCGCGCGCCCACGGCAACGCGCGTCGCGGTGCCGGTGTTCGGGCCGCAGGACGCCGGCGTTGCCGCGTTGACCAGGCGGGTGAAGGAAGGCTTCGATCCCAAGGGCGTGCTCAATCCCGGACGCATGTACGCGGGGCTGTGATGGCGAACCCGCCTGTGGATGCTTCGCCGCGCAAGGTCGTGATCTACGGCATCGGCGGGTTTGCCCGCGAGTTGCACCAACTCATCGACGATCTCGCGGCAGCCGGAGGTAGCGTGACGTGCCTCGGCTTCCTGGTCGACCGCGAATTCCACACCGGCGCTCGCGTGCATGATCTTCCGGTGCTGGGCGACGCCGATTGGCTTAGCGGCCAGCCGGACGTGTCGGTCACCATCGGCATCGGCACGACTGTGCCGCGCCGACGCATCGCCGATGACGTCGCGGCCCGGTTCGGCCCGCGATTCCTGACGCTGCAGCATCCGCGCGCCTGGGCCGGCGGCCGGGTCGCGCTGGGCGAAGGCAGCATCATATGCGCGGGCGCGATGGCGACCGCCGACATCGCGATCGGCCGCCAAGTCCAGATCCACGTCGGCTGCACCATCGGCCATGACACGGCGATCGGCGATTTCGTCACGGTGGCGCCCGGCGCCAATGTGTCCGGCCAGGTGACCATCGGCGAAGGCGCCTTCATCGGCACCGGCGCGGTTATCCTGCCCGGGATCACGGTCGGCCGCTGGGCGACGGTCGGTGCCGGCGCCGTCGTGACGCGGGACGTGCCGGACGGCGCCACCGTCGCCGGCGTGCCGGCGCGGATCATGCCGCCATCCCCATGACGCGGTGTTGAGTAAGCGCGGGCAGGCTTGTAAGCCTGATCGGACCAGCCATGCAGACCTCCTTCACCCTCGCCCAGCTCGCCGATCCCGACGTCGCGGAGTCGGAGAAGATCCTGCGCGCCTGCGTGCATTGCGGCTTCTGCACCGCGACCTGTCCGACCTATGTGCTGCTTGGCGACGAACTCGATTCGCCGCGCGGGCGCATCTACCTCATCAAGGACATGCTGGAGCACGACCGGCCGGCGACGCCTGAGGTCGTCAAGCATATCGACCGCTGCCTGTCGTGCCTGTCCTGCATGACGACCTGCCCCTCGGGCGTGCATTACATGCACCTCGTCGATCATGCCCGCGCGCATATCGAGGAGACCTACACGCGGCCTCTGCCTGACCGCGCGTTGCGCGAACTGCTCGGCGGTGATGCCGTATCCGGCGCGCTTCCGCGCGGCGTTGCGCCTGGCCCGCTTGCCAAGCCGCTGGCGCCGCTGCTCGACCGCGCTCGGGCTCGACCGCCTCGCCGCCATGCTGCGGCTGGCGCCTGCGGTGCTGCCGCCGCCCGGCCGCGCGACCGGGCAGCGTGTTCCCGGCGCAAGGGCCCGGCGCGCGGGCGAGTCGCGATCCTGCGCAACTGCGCCAACGAGGCGCTCGCGCCCGCGCATCAACGACGCGGCGATCCGGCTGCTGACCCGCCATGGCATCGAGGTCGTGCTGCCGGCGGGCGAGGCGTGCTGCGGCGCGGCTCGTCCATCACATGGGCAAGGAGCACCGCGCGCTCGCCCAGGTGCGCGACAACGTCGATGCCTGGACGCGCGAGATCGACGGCGGAGGGCTCGACGCGATCCTGATCACCGCGTCGGGCTGCGGCACCACGGTCAAGGATTACGGCTTCATGCTGCGCACCGACCCGGCCTATGCGGCGAAGGCGGCGCGGGTATCGGCGCTGGCCAAGGACGTGTCGGAATACGTTTCCGAGCCTCGAGCATCGCGCCGGGAGCGCGCCACCGGCCTCACGCGTCGCCTACCACGCCGCCTGCTCGCTCCAGCACGGCCAGAAGGTCACGCGGGAGCCCAAGGCGCTGCTCGCCAAGGCGGGCTTCGTGGTCAAGGACGTGCCGGAGGGCCATTTGTGCTGCGGCTCCGCCGGCACCTACAACTTGCTGCAGCCGGCGATCGCGGGGCGGCTTGCCGAGCGCAAGGTCGCCAACATCGCGCGCGTCAGCGCCCGACGTCATCGCGACCGGAAATCTCGGCTGCATGGTGCAGATCGCGCCAGGCGACCGCGATCCCGTCGTCCACACGGTCGAGCTGCTCGACTGGGCGACCGGCGGACCGGCGCCCGGCGCGCTGTCGCGCGTGAGAGGGATCTGAGGCCGCAAGGCGAGGATCAAACGGCGCACGCTCGCCGGCGCTTGACGATGGAATGCGTTGTTGTAAATAATGCCCGGGACAAGATGCAGCCGGCGCGGATTCGTTATCGCGCGCGCGGACGGTAGTGTCGAGAATCAGTGACACCTCCAGTCGAGGCAACCGAGGAGGACTAGATGGCCAAGAAGGCGAAGAAGTCCGGCGCGAAGGCTGCGGCACGCAAGAAGTTGCAGGAAGGCTGCGACCGCTGCCGCGCGGACGCCGGCGCAAGGCCGCGGTTCGACGGCGCAAGACCGCCAAGAAGAAATCGCGCCAAGAAGGCCGGCAAGAAGACGCCAAGGCGCGCCGCCAAGCGTCCGGCAGGCCGAAAGACCGCCGCGAAGAAGACCGCCGCCAAGAAGGCCGGCCGGTCAAGAAAGGCCGGCCCGAAGAAGGTCGCGGCTCCAGAAGACCAGCGCCAAGAAGAGCAGCGCGAAGGCCGCCAAGAAGGCTGCGCCGAAGGCGCGCCAGAAGCCGCGCCTGTCCGGCGACGGCGATCCGGCAGCGGCATTGGACCGCGCGTCCGCGACACCCTGGCGTCTCGCCCTCAGCGGCCGGCGCCGGCGGCTGCCGCCGGCACGCGTCGCCGCCCGGATCGCTCCGCCCGACAGCCCCGGCATCCGCCGGCTGCGCCGCATCCGGCGACCGACGCCGGCACGGCGCACGTCGTCCAGCCGGCGCGACGTCGCAACGGCGACTGAAAAGACGTAAGGCCGTCGCAAGACCAAGCGCGGCCGGCCAAGGCCCAAGAAGCGCGTGGCGACAGCGGAGCGGACTGCCGCTAAGCGCGGTGCGCGCCAAGGCCGGGCCGCGGCAGAGCAGTCTGCGCCAAGAAGGCGGTCCGCGCCAAGGCCGTGAAGCGCGCACGCCAAGCCGGCCAAGACAGGCGGCCAGGACGAGCGCCGATCGCGCGCGTCGACCCGAAGAAAGCCGTCCGCCGGCGCGCGCCGACGCCAAGAGCCACAGGCGCCGGGCCACGCCCGTCCAGGGCCGCGCGCCAAGATCGACCCTGCCCGAAGCCAAGCCGGCCCGGCAGTCCGGCTGCCGGCACCGGCGGCGCCGAATGCCGCGCCGGCGTGCGCGGCGGCGCGCCGGCGTGCGGCCGGCGCCGACCGCGATCCGCGGCCGCACCTGCGCGCCGAAGCGCGGCCGCGCCGCCGAACGTGCCGGGCGTCGGCGTCGAAGGGCGCGATCGGGCCGCGCTACGACGAGATCCTGACCCGCCGGCGCGCTCGCCTTCCTCGCCGACCTGCACCGCCGATTCGACGGCCAGCGCGAGCGCCTGCTCGCGGCGCGCGCCGAGCAGCAGGACCGCTACGACGCCGGCGAGCTGCCGGATTTCCTGCCCGAGACCGCGACGATCCGCGACGGCGACTGGCGCGTCGCGCCGATCCCGCGCGACCTGCAGGACCGCCGCGTCGAGATCACCGGCCCGGTCGACCGCAAGATGATCGATCAACGCGCTCAATTCCGGCGCCAACGTCTACATGGCGGATTTCGAGGACGCCAACTCGCCGACCTGGGCCAACAACATCGAAGGCCAGATCAACCTGAAGGACCGCTGGGCCGGCACGCTCGCCTTCACCGATCCGGAGACCGGCAAGGACTACGCGCTCGCGCGACAAGCCCGCCGTGCTGATCGTGCGGCCGCGCGGCTGGCACCTCGTCGAGGAGCACCTCACCGTCGACGGCGAGCCGATCTCCGGCGCGCTGTTCGATTTCGGCCTCTATTTCTTCCACAACGCGCAAGGCGCAGATCGCGCAGGGCACCGGGCCCTATTTCTATCTGCCGAAGCTCGAGACCGCATCTGGAAGCGCGGCTGTGGAACGACGTGTTCGTGCTCGCGCAGGAGGCGCTCGGCATCCCGCACGGCACCATCAAGGCGACGGTGCTGATCGAGACGCTGCCGGCCGCGTTCGAGATGGACGAAATCCTCTACGAGCTGCGCGACCACATCGCCGGCCTCAATGCCGGGCGCTGGGACTACATCTTCTCCTTCATCAAGAAGCTCGCCAAGAACGGCGACTACGTCCTGCCCGACCGCAGCCAGGTGGTGATGGGCGAGGCGTTCCTCGGCGCCTATGCGGCGCTGCTGGTCAAGACCTGCCATCGCCGCGGCGCCTTCGCGATGGGCGGCATGGCGGCGCAGATCCCGGTCAAGAACGACCGGCGGCGAACGAGGCCGCCTTCGCCAAGGTGCGCGCCGACAAGGAGCGCGAGGTGCGCGACGGCCATGACGGCACCTGGGTGGCGCATCCCGATCTCGTGCCGGTCGCCAAGGAGGTGTTCGACCGCATGATGCCGCAGCCGAACCAGCTCGACCGGCCTGCGCGAGCGACGTGCGCGATCTCGCGCGACGACCTGCTCGCAGATCCACGACGGCACGAAGACCGAGGACGGCTTCCGCGTCGAACATCCGCGTCGGCGTGCAATATATCGAGGCGTGGCTGCGCGGCCGCGGCGCGGTGCCGATCTACAATCTGATGGAGGACGCGGCGACCGCCGAAATCTCGCGCGCGCAGATCTGGCAATGGATCAAATACGGCGCCGAGCTCGACGACGGCACCAAGGTGACGCCGGACTTCTTCGAGCGCGCGCTCGACGAGGAGATGGACGCGGGTCAAGGCGCGAGGTCGGCGCCGACGCTTACGCCAAGGGCCGCTTCCCCGAGGCGATCGCGCTGTTCCGCGACATCTCGCTCGCCGACGAATTCGTGGAGTTCCTCACCATCCCGGCGTACCGGCTGATCGCGTGACGCCGCGTTAACCAAACCGCTCAGGAACCAACGTGGCTTCAGTGACTTAAACAGTTCGGAGCGATTGTTGGTCCGAGGGTCAGGTCATGCGTTATCCCGTGTTGTTCGCCGCAGCGGCCGCCGTTCTGGCCACCGCAGTCCCAGCCTGCGCCGCCGTGCTCATCCAGGTCGACAAGAGCGAGCAGCGCATGACCGTCTCGGTCGACGGCGTACCGCGTTACGTCTGGCCGGTCTCTACCGGCAAGGCCGGCCACGCGACGCCGACGGGCACGTTCAAGACCTTCCGCATGGAGGAGGATCACTATTCCAAGGAATGGGACGACGCGCCCATGCCGCATTCGATCTTCTTCACTACCGAAGGCCACGCAATTCACGGATCGTTCGACACCAAGCGTCTCGGCACCGCGGCCTCGCATGGCTGCGTGCGGCTCGCGCCAGAGAATGCCGCGACGCTGTTCTCGCTGGTGAAGCAAGAGGGTCTTTTGACCACCAAAGTGGTGCTGACCGGAACGGCGCCGTCCTCGGCGCCCGCCGTCGCCCAGCGCAAGCCGCTCAGGGTGGCGCCGCAACCGGATGAAACGACCGGCTCTGCGCGGGACTCCAACGAGGTCTACTACGATCCGCGCACCGGCACTTACGCGCGCCCCAACCGGCAACCGGTCTACGCGCAGGAGCCGGCCTATGCGGCGCGGCCGCAAGAGCCGGTATACGGACAGCGGCCGGCATGGGGACAGCGGCCATCATATGACTCGGCGTACGGCGCGCCGCAATACGAGCAGCCCCGCCCGCGTTCGCTGTTCCCGTTTTTCAATTAAAACGCGTTTCGGCGGATTCGCTTTATTTTCGACACGGACGTTGGTGCACAATCGCGGCGGCTCTTTAACGGGCCGCCGCATTGCTTTTGTTCCTCGTCATTTGGCGGCGTTTGCTTCCGCCGATCTCAGGGGCCACGATGAACATCCGAACAATCGCCGCATTGTTGATGGCGCTTCTTTTGACGAGTTGCGGGAAGAATCAGGAGCAAGGCCCGAAAGGCGATTTCGGGGGCGGCCGGACCGCCCGGCGTGCAGGGCCCCGCCGGTCCGCCTGGCCCACCCGGCGCGGCATCGGCGCCGGGCGTGCGCGTGGTGAGGTCAAACTGCGACGAGGCCGGCTGCAATGTGCAATGCGCCGACGACGAGATGCTGATCACCGCCTATTGCGGACCGAGACGCAACCCGGCTGTCTACCCGACCGAGCGTTCCGCCTCCTGCCGCGCACGCGGCTCCGCCAATAACCCGCTCACCGCTGCCTGCGCAAAGATCGCGCGCTGAGACGTAGCGCCAACGAAAAACGCCCCGCGCCTTGGCTGGCACGGGGCGTCTCGATAACGTCCGCTTTCAGAACGGCATCAGCCTGGCGCCACCACGATCATGCCGGGAACGATATAGGCCTGCGCCATCACCAGCAGGCCGACCAGGCAGGCGAGCGCGATCGAGTGCCAGAACACGAAGCGCAGGATGGTGCCTTCGTGGCCGAACCAGTTGGTGGCGGTCGAGGCCACCACGATCGACTGCGCGTCGATCATCTTGCCCATGACGCCGCCCGAGGAGTTCGCCGCGCCCATGAGGATCGGCGACAGGCCCAGTTGCTCGGCGGTGATCTTCTGCAGGTTGCCGAACAGCACGTTGGAGGCGGTGTCGGAACCCGTCAGCGCGACGCCCAGCCAGCCGAGCAGCGTGCCGAAGAACGGGATAGAGCACGCCGGTGCCGGCGAAGGCGAGGCCGAGCGTGGCGTCGATGCCGGAGAGCCGGGTCAGCGTGCCGATCGCGAGCATCGCCGAGATGGTGATGAGCGAGTAGGCGCAGACCTTGATGGTCTTGGCGTATTCGCGTGACCATCTGCACCGGTGAGAAGCCCATGATGAGCGCCGGAGATGATCGCCGCGATCAGCATCCCCGAACCCGTATAGGTGAGCCACGTAAAGGCGAACACGGCGCCTTCAGGTGTCGGCTTGGCCGCAACCGGCGCGACCTTCATGATCTGGTTGTGCAGGTCCGGCACGGGGTAATTCCACGTCGCCCAGGGTAACCTGCCCCTTGAACCAGTTGGTCCCCCACAGCAGCAGGATGACGCACACGATGATCCAGGGGATCAGCGCGTACCAGATCTGCGGCGGTCGTCGGCTTGGGTCCCTCGATGATCGACTTTGCGGCGGCATGGTGCCGGCGGATTCGTCGCGGGTCCGCAGCGCGGGCGAGAGCCACAGCTCCTTCGGCCGCCACACCTTGAGGAAAGCGATCAGGCAGACCATCGAGATCAGCGAGGCGCCGATGTCGACGATCCATGGATTGATGAAGTTGGAGATCAGGAACTGCGGCACCGCGAACGAGACGCCGGTGACCAGGATCGCCGGCCAGATTTCCTTCATGCCGCGCCAGCCGGCGAAGGCCCAGATCAGCCAGAACGGCACGATCAGCGAGAAAAACGGCAGTTGCCGTCCGACCATCGCGCCCAGCAGGAATGGGTCGATGCCGGTGACGCTCGCCAGATCCGGCGATCGGGGTGCCGAGCGCGCCGTAGGCCACCGGCGCCGTGTTGGCGATCAGCGACAGGCCGGACGCGGCGAGCGGCGAGAAGCCAAGCCCGATCAGGATCGCGCCGGTCACCGCGACCGGCGTGCCGAAGCCCGACGCGCCCTCGAAGAACGCGCCGAACGAGAACGCGATCAGCAGGAGTTGCAGGCGCCGGTCAGTGCGTTACCCCGCCGATCGTCCGCTGCAGCGTCTCGAACACGCCCTTCTCCACCGTCAGCCGGTAGAGGAAGATGACGTTGAGCACGATCCAGCCGATCGGAAAGAAACCGGTCGCGACGCCGAGCAGGCTGGCGCGGAGCGACAGGCCCGCCGGCATTGTGAAGAGATAGATCGCCACCAGGTTGGCGACGACGAGCGCGATGATGGCGGCGATGTGCGCCTTCACCTTGTTGGATGCGATGAGCACCAGCAGCGTGACCACCGGCAATGCGGCGGCAATGGTCGACAGCACCTTGCTGCCGAACGGATCGTAAATCTGATTCCACATGGATCATCCCCAGTCCCTGACCCGCCTCAATGGGCGAGTTCGTTTCTCTCCCGGCACTTGTCGGCACTCCGGGCGCGCGCAGCCGCGTCACCATGTCCGACCAGTGCAGAGGCGGCATATTGTCCCAGCGATCCACGGGATGCAAAGCCAAATTCATGAAAATCCGTCGATACTTGGGGAGTAGCCGGACGATCACGGCCATGTGGACGCGCCGGTCGCTATTTTGCGGCCGCACAATCCTGAATACGAGCTCCTGCTGGGACGATCGGGACCGGGCAGGATAATTGGCCAAGCCCGCTGGAGCTGGCGCCTGCCTCAGCCGCCATACAGGTAGTTCGGCAGCCAGAGCGTCATTCCCGGCCAGAAATACATGATGACCATGCACAGGATGACGATCAGCATGTAGGGCATCATGCCGGCGAAGATCTGGTTGAGCGTGACATGCTTCGGCGCCACGCCTTTGAGGTAGAACGCCGACATCGCGACCGGCGGGGACAGGAACGCCGCCTGCAGGTTCACGAAGACGAGCGTGCCCCACAGGATGGGATCGATGTTGAAGTGCTTCAGCATCGGCAGGAAGATCGGCACGAAGATGATGATGATCTCGGTCCATTCCAGCGGCCAGCCGAGCACGAAGATGATTGCCTGCGACAGGATCATGAACTGCACCGGCGTCATGTTCAGCGATAGCACCCAATGCTCTAGCAGGGCCTGGCCTCCCAGGATCGCGAACACCGCCGAGAACAGCGCCGAGCCGACGAACAGCCAGCACACCATGGCGGTCGTCTTGGCAGTGAGGAACACCGCCTCCTTGGTGCGCTTCCAGTCGAGCGTCCGGGCGTGGACGGCAAGCAGGAATGCGCCGGCGGCACCGACCGCCGCGGATTCCGTAGCGGTGGTGATGCCGAACAGGATGACGGCAAGCACGACAGCGGTGAGGATGCCCAGCGGCATGACCGAGGCGGTCAGGAGCTTGATCACCTCCAGGCGCTCGGCGTTCATCCGCGAATAATAGCGCACCATCATGAGCGCCGCGGCGGCCACGATCGCCCAGAACCAGATATAGAATTCACCGGACGGGCCCTGCTCTGCCGGGGACGACGCCGCCGGCGCCAAGCCGGGCGTGCCGAGCTGTTGCAGCTCGGGCGCGGCGAGTTCCGCGGTCACCTGCTGATGGATGACGACGTACCACCACACGGCCCACAGCGTGAGCGCGATCAGCGCGAACGGCACCATCGCGAAACAGAGATGCTTGAACAGCACCCAGCTCGTGAGATGCATGCCGTCGGCCTTGATGGCCTTCGCCTTCGCCGGCGAGAACAGCGCCGAGACCAGCCCGACCAGCATGTTGCCCGAATAGGCCTCCTGGAATTGCAGCATCCAGGCGGGTACCGGCACCTTCGTCTGCTCCTCCGACAACGGCGGAGCGATCTTCGGGTTAATCAGCGCCCAGCCGATGATGTAGACGAGGTACAGGAACGACAGGAAGAAGCCGGGGAACATCGCGGCCGCGTAGAGTTTCACCACAGACTGCCCGGCGACTGCGGCATAGACGATGATCATCACCGAGGGCGGGATCAGGATGCCGAGCGTACCGCCGGCCGTGATGACGCCGGAGGCGAGCCTCACGTCGTATCCGGCGCGCAGCATCGGGTTGAAGGCGATGACGCCCATCAGCACCACGACGGCGCCGACGAGGCCCGAGGCGATGCCCCAGAACGTGCACACAATGAGGGTAGCGACCGCGAGCGAGGCGGGCACGCGGCGGAACGCGAGCTGGATCGAATAGAACATCTTGTCGACCAGCGCGCCGCGCTCCATCACATAGCCCATGAGCACGAACAAGGGGATGGAGATCAGCACGTCGTTGGTCATCGCGCCGTAGGTGCGCTGGACCATCAGGTCGAAGATGCGGTTCTGAGCCCAGGACTGCGACGGGTCGTAGAATGCGATGAAGCCGAAGAACATCCCGAGGCCCATCAGCGTGAAGGCCGTAGCGAAGCCCATCATGATGACGACGACGATGAGCGCCAGCATCAGAAGACCGAGTGCCGGATCGCTCATGTCTGAAGGTCCCCGCCCATTCCGCGCTGGCGCGCCTGCTCGTCGATCTTCTTCGCGCCCTCGATCGCGATCTTGCGCGATTCTTCGTCGACATATTCGCTGTGCGCGAGCTGTTCCTCGATGACGTCGATCTCGGCCACGTCATGGAGGCGGCTCGGCCATTCACCGGTCCGCAGGCAGACGACGCAACGCACGATCTCGGCCAAGCCCTGCAGCATGAGCAGCGCGCCGGCGATCGGAATGACAGACTTGAAGTGATAGACGGGCGGACCGTCGGCGGTGACGTTGGAGTGCTCGGCAATGCGCCAGGAATCCGCGGCGTAGAAGTAGCCGGCATAGACCAGCGCCGCGATGCCGGGCAGGAAGAACACGATGTAAAGCACGAGGTCGAGCGAGGCCTGAGTGCGCGGCTGCATCGAGCTGTAGAGGAAGTCGCCGCGCACATGGGCGTTCTGCGCCAGCGTGTACGCGCCGCAGAGCATGAACAGCGAGCCGTACAGCATGTTGTCGAGGTCGAAGATCCACGACGTCGGCATGTTCATGATGTAGCGCTTGAACACCTCGATGCAGACGACGACCATCAGCACGATGATCAGCCACGCCGCGGTCTTGCCGACCCACGTGCTGATACCGTCGATGGTGTGCAGGAAACGCTGGACGGTCATGTCCGGCCGCCGCTCTGCACGGCGCCGCAGCGCGGCTCACGCAGCAACGCCGCGCAAGCTGCGGCCAGCCGAAACATCCACTTCATGATCGATTTCCCCCCGGAATGACCATGCCCGCGAAAACGGGCTAAACAGCAAGGCACCACCCGGTTATACCCGGATGGTGCCTTGACGATTTCTCTCGTTGGATCAGATGTTCTTCGCCGCGCCGTTCGCGCCCCAGTAATGGTCGTAGGCCATGCGGCGGCTCACCACCGTGTCCTGCTCCCATTGCGTCGTGCGCTTGGCGAATGCGAGCTGGGACTGGAGAATCTTCTTGAACAGCGGGTTCTCCGCCGACTTCTTCTTGACGACCTCGTCGTAGATTTCGAGCTGCTTCTTGAGGATGGCCTCCGGCGTCTTGTAGAATTTGACGTTGTCCTTGGTCTGCAGCTCGATGTAGTCCTGTGAATAGCGGTCGATCGCCTTCATCGACATGTCCTGCCCGGCAGCTTCCACCGCGTTGGCGATGATGGCCCGCATCTTCTCCGGCAGCGCGTCGTATTTCGTCTTGTTGAACATGATCTCGAACTGCTCGGCATTCTGGTGATAGCTCTGCAGCATGCAGACCTTGGAGACGTCGGCGAAGCCGAGCGCCTTGTCCGAGGAGGCGTTGTTGAATTCCGCGGCGTCGAGCAGGCCGCGGTCCATTGCCGACACGATCTCGCCGCCGGGCAGCGCGTTGACCGCGAGGCCCATGCCGGTGAACACGTCGATTGAAATGCCGACGGTGCGGTACTTGAGGCCCTTGAGGTCGTCGAGCCTGGCGATCGGCTTCTTGAACCAGCCGAGCGGCTGGGTCGGCATCGGCCCATAGGGGAACGACACCACGTTGGCGCCGATCGAGGCATAGAGCTCGGCGAGCAGCTCCTTGCCGCCGCCGTATTTGTGCCAGGACAGCAGCATGTTGGCGTCCATGCCAAAGGCCGGGCCCGAACCCCACAGCGCCAGCGCCGTCTGCTTGCCGTAGTGATAGACGAGCACGCCGTGGCCGCCGTCGAGCAGCCCCTTCGACACCGCGTCGAGCAGGCCGAATGCCGGCACCACCGCGCCCGCAGGCAACACCTCGATCTTGAGGTCGCCGCCGGTCATGTCGTTGACCTTCTTGGCGTAGTCCTGCGCATATTCGTGGAAGATGTCCTTCGACGGCCAAGTGCTCTGCCAGCGCATGCTGATCGGACCCTGGGCGTTGACGACTGTCGGCGCCGCGAGCGCCGCAGTCGCTCCGGCCGACAGCAGGAACCTGCGGCGCGTGGTCGATGTCTTGCGCGTTGTCTCGGTGGTCATGTGCCCTCCCTCAATTTACCTCAGGCTTGATTTGGCGCTCGTGGGCGCCGGCCCGCATTGCCTTTGACGTGAACCAGGATAGCCGCGCCCGCCGCTTCGATGCGTCAGGCAGCAAGAGCACGGCGGAAAGTCCTCGCCGCGGAACTTATCGAAAAGAACACGCCCTGCCCGAAATTAGTCACAGTTCACCTTGCGACATTTCGCCCGGGGGGTGAGGCTGAGCGAAAGGCGCGCCGTGGTTCGGCGGGTGGAAGCTTTCGCCGGTGCAAAGTCGTATATCCCAGCGACTGCAGCACCGAGGTTTCCAGCAGCACGCGAGTGTCTCCGGAGGGTTCCCTTGAGAAATCACGCTTCCACCCTCGCTACGATCTGGCGTCTCGCGGCGCCCTATTTCTCGTCGGAGGACCGGCTGAAAGGCCGCCTGCTGCTCGCCGCGGTGGTCGTCATCGAGCTCGCGATGGTCGCGATCGACGTGTTGCTCAATCAGTGGAACGCGCGATTCTATAACGCCCTGCAGGATCGAAACTGGGACAATTTCGTCAGCGAGCTCCTGTTCTTCTGCGTGCTCGCCGGCGCCTTCATCCTGTTCGCGGTCTATCAGCTCTACCTCAATCAATGGCTGCAGATCCGGTGGCGCAACTGGATGACGGCGCGCTATCTTGAGCATTGGCTCGATCACGGCAATCACTACCGCATGCAGCTTCTCGGAGAGGCTGCCGACAACCCCGATCAGCGCATCGCCGAGGACATCCAGATGTTCGTCGAGCGCACGTTGACGATCGGCATCGGCCTGCTCAGCGCCGTGGTCACGCTCGGCTCCTTCGTCATCATCCTGTGGGCGCTGTCCGCGGAAGCTCCGCTCACACTGTTCGGCGGGACGTGGAACATCCCGGGCTATCTCGTCTGGGCAGCGCTGATCTATTCGGTCGGCGGCACGGCGATCACGCACCTGATTGGGCGGCCCTTGATCGGCCTTATGTTCAACCAGCAGCGCTATGAAGCCGACTTCCGCTTCAATCTCGTGAGGGCGCGCGAGAACTCCGAGCAGATCGCGCTGTTGCGCGGCGAGCCGGCGGAGCGCCAACGGTTGATGGAACGGTTCGCCGCGGTCGTGAAAAACTGGCTCCTGATCATGTCGCGGACCAAGAAGCTCACTTTCTTCACCGCCGGCTTCAACCAGGTCTCGTCGGTGTTTCCGATCGTCGTCGTCGCACCGGCGTATTTCGCGGGGGCCATGCAGCTAGGCGGGCTGACGCAGACCGCGTCCGCTTTCGGCAGCGTTCAGCGATCGTTGTCGTTCTTCATCACCGTCTATCGGCAGCTCGCGGAATGGCGCGCCGTGATCGAACGCCTTGCCGGCTTCGATCGGGCGATTGCCGGTGGCTGGGCAGCCGGGGCGACGCCGCCGGTCATCGCGGTGGCGCATCGCAAGGACGGCGCCGCCGTCGACATCGACACGCTGGCGGTCCACCTGCCGAACGGGAAGCCGCTGGTGGAAATCGAGGACATCACGATCGCGCCGGGAGACCGCGTGCTGGTCACCGGCCCGACCGGCTCCGGCAAATCGACGCTATTCCGCGCCCTGGCGGGGATCTGGCCGTTCGGTGCCGGCACCATCACCGTCCCCGAAGAATCTCGTGTCATGATGCTGCCGCAGCGTCCCTATCTGCCGATCGGCACCCTTGACGCCGCGCTGAGCTATCCAGCCACGCCGGGCGCCTTCGATCGCGGGCGGATGGCGGAAGTTCTCACCGCGGTCGGCCTGCCTGGACTTGTCCAGCGGCTGGACGAGGAGGCGCACTGGAACCGCATGCTCTCTCCCGGCGAGCAGCAGCGGCTCGGCATCGCCCGCGCGATCCTGGACGTCCCCGATTATCTGTTCCTCGACGAGGCGACCGCGTCGCTCGACGAACCGGGCGAGGCCACACTCTATCGCCTGCTCGAGGAGCGCTTGCCGCGAACCACCATCGTTTCCATCGGCCACCGCTCGACGCTGCACGCCTTCCACCGGCGGCGGCTTGCAATGGTCCGGACGGGAGAGCGCTACGTCCTGCAGGCGGCCGCGCTCGATCCGGCCGCGACGAGTTGATGGCTACGAGCGGCGCACCGGCCAAGCGCCTTGCCGCATGACGGTGTGCCAGGCGAAGGCGAATGCAGCGAGCAGGCAGGCGCCGATTGCGACCGGCGCCAGCAGGAAGCTCCATGACAGGTCATTGAGCACGACGATCAGGGGATCGATGCCCGCCGGCGGATGAAAAGTCCGCGTGAGGTGCATCGCCGCGATGGCAAGGCCGACCGCCGCCGCCGCCGCCCAGGGCCCCGGCCCCGCCGCTTTCACCACGATCAGGCCGACCAGCGTCGCCACGAGATGGCCGCCAAGCAATGCACGGGGCTGGGCGGGCTCCGCGTCGGGTGATCCCATGACCAGCACGATGGAGGTGGCGAAGGGCACGATCATCAGCGGGAGGGCGGCGCGGTCCGCCGCGATCTCCATGACCGCGATGGCGGCAGCGCCGCCGATCGCTCCGCTGAGGACGGCGAATATGACGCGGCGATCCATTCAGTCGGCTCCGATGCGCTATTCGCATGCGAAAGCAGCAACATCCGGACCAGATGCCTCACAAAAGAAAACGGGCGGCGGCTCGTTGAGAGCCACCGCCCGCGAAGGGCAGACTTGAGTCGACTTACTTGACGTTGGCGTTGAGCGTCATGTCGAAGGAGAGCTTGGCGACGACCAACTCTCCGCACCAGCGCGACTGGCCGCTCAGCAAGCCACGCGGATCGCCGGTGAATGCGAAACACTGGCCCTTGGTGAGATCGGTGTCGTAGTAGCGCACGTCGAACGTAAACACCTTATAGGTGAAGCCAACGCCGACATCCCAAGTCGTGTAGTCGAAGTTGCTGAGCCGCACCGCGGGCACGAAGTTGTCGGCATTGTCGCCGAACCAATAATGCCCGACGTCGCCCGAGAGGTAGCCGCCGATGCCGGCTGGCAGCCATGTGCCGGGGGCCGTGATCTTCACGTTTCCGTTCAGAAACGTCCCGGACGTCCCCGAGTTCAGGTAATTGTCGGCGTAGTAGAGTTGGGCGCCCACGGCCAGGTAGTCGTTAAACGTATAGGTCACCTTGGCGTAGTATTCGACAAAGTCCGTGTTCCGCAAAGTCAGCGCACCGAAGCCGAAATTCGTCGAGCTGACGCCCGTCAAGCCGGCGTCGGTGAAGAACTTCTGCTCCTCGCCCGGGTAGTAGTAGTACAGCACGCCGAGATCGAAGGCGAAGGCGCCGAGGGTGATGCGAATACCGCCGTAAAGGTCGAACTCGCCGGTCGGGTCGGTCGGGAGCTTGGTGCCCCAACCCTGAGCGCCGACGTAAAGCTGGACGGCCGAGCTCCAGTTATAGCGCGGCTCGATATATGCGGTGAGCGAGGGACGCCGATCGGACTGCGAGATGCCGCGGAAATTGTAGTCCGACATCAGCGCGCCGCCGAAGGCGACATCCCACGGGCTCACGACCGCAACGACCGGGGGAGCCTTCATTGGCAGATCGGCCGCGTTTGCGAGGCTTGCCGACGCCAAAATCGCCGCGGCGGTGGAAAGAAGTAGCTTTTTCATCTTCAGCCCCATTGCTGTGACAGGCGCCGCTGTGGCCTGACTTCTGCGCGAACCATTTTTGAAACGAGCGCACTGCGCGAAGCACTCGTCGTTGTGACAATTCGATGTTGGCCATAATGTGCGGGAACCGTGAAGCTAAAAGCTGTGGCAAATGCTGACTTTTTGAGCAAACAGGGCCTTTCTGAGATTGATTTCAAAGTGGTGTGGCAACAACGCAACACATATCCGCACGGACGTACCATCGCCCGTGCCCGCATCCAGGCGTTGCGTCGGGGATCAGGCAAATTCCACGCGGTTTTTCGGGCCTATGCGGCTTTTTTGCGGTTTGCTTCGAGCCGCGAATCGACCAGCGCCACCTGCGCGTCGATCGCGGGGTGGCTCAGGCCCTTTTGCCTGGCGATGAGTTGCACGAGCTTGTCGGCGCGCTCGATATTGGGAGCGCCGTTGTTGAGCGCGCGCGCCGCGGAGGCCGGCCGCGACAGGCTTTGCGCCGCGGCAGCGTATTTCTCGAACGGCACGAGATCCTTGGGATCGGCGCCGAGCTTGACGCAGAGGTCAAACACGAAATCGTAGACCGATTTCGACTCTTCGAGATTGGAATGCACGGCCTCCTGCGCGGTGCGCATGCCGTCCTTGGTGATGCAGCGGTAGTTGCCGGCAAGCAGCATCGACCACTTGGCGAGCGGCACGAAGATCGAATCGTGCACGCGCAGCTTCACCGGCAGCTCGATCCTGGTGCCGTCGCCGGAATCGAACCGCACAGCGTCGATCTCGCTTTCGAGCTGGCGCAGGATGACATTGCCCTTTTCGTTGTCGAACTTCGCGACCTTGAAGTTGGTCGGCAGCGTGACGAGCAATTCGTTGGCCTTGCCGTCCGGCGGGCGGATCGCCTGCGGGTCCGGGCTGCACAGCGTCAGGCAGGCGGGATCGAAGTTGTCCCAGACCGTCGGGTCGGTATAGGCGGGCTTGAGCGCCTCGTAGTCGAGGCCGGGAATGCGCTTCACGTAAGGCAGCGGCGGCATGTTCATGATCGACATGCACGGCACCCGCGACTTCGCCACCGCGTCCAGCAGTTCGCGGACGCCGGGCGAGCGATACTGCGGCTCCTGCATGGCAAGGCCGATGAGGTCGTAGTCCGCGGGATTGACACCGCTTGCACCGCCGGCGGTCACCTTGCCGGGGAGCTTCTGCGAATCGAGCAGCACCGGCTCGGCGCGGCCGCGCACGGGCAGCTTCACCTTGAAGCCTTCGGCGTTGATGAGGTCGGCCTCGGCCGGCAGGCAGACGTGATGGATCTTGTGTCCGCCGAAAAGCATTTTGGAGGCCAGAAGCGAGCCGTAAGCCGCGCCCAGGATCAGGATGTTGTAATTCGACGGCATAGCGACCGCTCCGTGTCAGGGTGGAAGATCAAGGATGAAGTGCAGGCGCGGAAAGCCGGCCTTGAACCGCAATCGTATGGGGCCGTCCATTCCTATGCAATCCACATCGCGGCCGGGACCACGGCGGGGCCACTTTTCGCAATGCACTATCCCGTCGTCGCTGGTGGTGGGATGTCAGTATAGAGGTCGCGCGGACTGCGCCGCAGGTAGATGGCGATGACCTTTTGCTGCGCCGGCGGGATCTTCGCCGAACCCTTGAGCATCGCGGCGGCATCGTCTTCGCTGGCGCCGAGATAGGCCGCGAGATTGGTCAACGACAGGCCCTGCGTCGTCAGGTCGGAAGACAGGTCGCTCCGCGTCCAGCGGTCCGGCCCATCGCTTCCGGCGCCGAAGAATTTCACGCCCTGGGCCTGCACGCTGCCGATGGCATTTTCCGACATCAGTCCGGAGATGATGGCGAGGAAGGACACGAGATAGGGGTTGATCGGCGCCTCGCCGCCAAAACGGGTGGCGTCCGCAATGACCGGAACGCCGGCCTTGGCGACGATGAAGATCACCAGCGCGGTTATCGCGCCAACCGACAGGCGCAGAAAATAGCCCCCGACGGATGCAGCCTGGTTCTTCACGAAATACGCGTAGGTCATCTGCAGCGCGCTTCCCAGCACCCCCATCAGGATCACGAGCGACAGCGTCAGCGCATCGGGCTGCGCGGTGATGAAGCGTTTGAGCACGGTGCTGGTGAAGCCGCGGTCGAAATACAGCTCGTAGAGCGCGTTCTCGACGCGCGCCCGCGATTCGCTGTCGATATTCGGCTTGATCAGATCGAAGATGGTATCCAGCGCCTTGCGGTCCTGCTCGATCCCGGTCGTCAGATCCGTGATCTTCTGGACGACCGTGTCTTTGTCGATCTGGGCGGCGTCACGTTCGAGTTCCGCTTTCGCCAGTGTCGCCGCCGCTGCGTCGATGGCGGCGAAGGCGGAATCGAGTTCCGGATTGGAGGCGTGCAATCTCCCGCGCGCCGCCATGATGTAGCCGGTCTGCTCGGGGTAAGACTTCTTCTCGATCTGTCCGGCGAGTTGCGGGTCGACGCCCGCGACGCGGTCGTGGAACTCCTGCAGCAACTGATCGAAGTCGTTCTTCTGCGCGTCAAAGCGAGCCTGCGTGGCGGTCGCGCGGGCCGTCTTGTCGATGCGCTCGCGCTGAGCGTCGGCAAGTTGCTGCGACTGGCCCTGCAGCAGCCGGCGGATGCCCGACCATTGGCGGCCGACGGAATCGAGTTTCCAGATGCTGACATTGACGCCATCGACTGCGATGGCGGAGAGCCGCGTCTGCGCCAGTGTCGCCGACAGCAGCAGAACGCACAGCGCCGCAACGACGAGTGTCACCGCCATCAGCAGCGCACTGACGATCCAGTCCCCAATCCCGCCGTCATGCCTGACGACCGCCTGTTCCGCCACGATGTTCCTCCCGGTCCCATTCAAGGACCGATTGAAACACGTCGCGAGTTCAACGGGAAGGCTCGGGTTTTCACCCGGGCGCGTTGCCAACTCTTGAGGTTACGGCGCCGGCGTGCTCGGCAGCGCCACGATCATGTCGAGCTCGACCCGCGCGCCGGGCGACGACAGCTGGTTGATGCAGATGAACGTGCTCGCCGGACGCCAGTCGCCGAAATACTCGTTCATCGTCTTGTGCATGCCATCACCGTCGCGGATGTCGGTGACGTATTTTGTGATCTTCACCACGTCGGTCCAGGTCGCGCCGACCTCGTCGAGGATCGACTTGATCGCGTCCATGGCGTTGCGCGTCTGCTGCTCGATACTGTGCGGGTGGATGTGCTCCTCGTCGCGGTGCGGGTGGTGATGGTAGAGCGTCGACGCGGTCGCACCCGACAGGAACATGAGGTTGCAGGCACCGACGATCTTGACCGCGGGCGCGTAGGGCATCTTCCAGGCCTGCGACGGATCCGGATGCACGACCTCGAGTTTGTGGCTGACAGTCGGGGTGTTCATATTCTCTCTCCTTGTTGTCGAGCAGGTCACGCAAGGGCGCGTTCAGGAAATCCGCCAATGGCCGAGGCGGACGTCGATTGCGTCCTGGATCTTGGTGACGACGATGCCGAGCATCGCCAGCACGATCAGCACCGCGAACACCTGTTCGGTCTCCAGCACCTGGCCGGCGAGATAGAGGCGCGCGCCGAGGCCGAGCTTGCCGACCACCATCTCGGCCGCCACCACGAGGATGATCGACACGCCGAGGCCCAGGCGAATCCCGGCGAAGATCGACGGGATGGCACTCGGCAGCAGCACCATGCGCACGATCTGCCGCTCCTTCGCGCCGAGGTCGCGCGCCGCCAGGATCAGGCCCGGATCGCACTGGCGGATGCCGAGCACGGTGTTGATGATGATCGGGAAGATCGCCCCGAGCGCGGCGATCGTCAGCATGAAGGGTCCGCCGGTGCCGAGCCAGATGATCAGCAGCGGAATGAGCGTGACCTTCGGCAGCGGATAGAGCGCCGCGATGAACATGTCGGCGATCGCGTCGACACGCTCCGACGTCGCCATCCAGATGCCGATCACGGTGCCGACCACGACCGCGATGGCGAAGCCACCGAAGATGCGGCCGAGCGTCGCCAGCAAGATCGGTCAGCAGTCCGCCGTCGCGGAACATCTCCACCAGAGCGACCACGATGCGGGTCGGGCGCGGCAGATAGATCGGGTTGAGGCCAAGCGCGATGACGGTCAGCTCCCACGCCACGAGCACCGCCACGACGGCGAGCCACCCGACGACGCGGGGCTCGCCGGCTCTCGCGAGCGTGGCCCGCCAGACGATTGGTCTCGGTGCGGCCGCGCCCATCGCGGCAGGGTCCTTCGTGGCGACCGGCTCGCTCGGTCATGCTAGCCGCCTTCCGCTTCGGTCGTCATCGCCTTGACCACCTCGTCGCGCAGAAGACCGTAGATGCGGTCGAACAGGCCCGCGTAGCCCGGATCGTGCGTCGTCGCCAGCGTCCGCGGGCGCGGCAGGTCGACCGCGATCTCCGCGGCGATGCGGCCCGGCCGCGCCGTCATGACGAAGATCGTGTCGGCAAGCAGGATCGCCTCTTCGATCGAATGGGTCACGAGGATTGCGGTGGTGCCACTGGTGTCGACGAGATCGGCGAGCTGCTCCTGCAGGACGAGCCGCGTCTGCGCGTCGAGTGCGCCGAACGGTTCATCGAGCAGCAGCACCTCGGGCTCCATCACGAGCGCCCGGGCAAGCCCGACACGCTGGCGCATGCCGCCGGAAAGCTGGCGCGGATATTTGTTCTCGAAGCCGGAGAGATCGACGCGCGCCAGCGCCCGCTTGGCGCGCGTGCGTCCGCTCGGCGGCCGGCACGCCGGCGAGCTCCAGGCCGAAGGCGACGTTCTCGATGCACCGTGCAGCCAGGGAAACAGGTTGAAGGCCTGCCACACCGTGGACATGCCGGGTGCGTCGCGCGGCGTCGCGGGCGCCGCCGATCTCGACATAGCGCAGCCGGCCGGTGGTCGGCTCGACAGAGCCCACGCGCGATCTGCAGCAGCGTGCTCTTGCCGCAGCCGCTCGGCCCGATCAGCGCCGTGACCTTGCCGGGCGCGAAGCGGCAGCGGACATTCTCCAGCGCGACGATCGGCGCATCCCGACTTCGACGGGATAGGTGAGGCCGATGCCGTCGCACTCGATCGCAAGGGCCGGCGCCGCCATAGCCCCCTCACCCGAACGGATTGGACTTGGTCAGGCGCTCGTTGGCCTCCACGGCCACCGACAGATCGAACAACTGCTCCTTGGTGACGGTTGCCGCTGACGAACTTCATCGGATTCGATCCAGAACTTGCCCTGCGCCATGCAGGAGTCGATGTTCGGCATGCCGTCCTCGAAGAACCACGTCCAGCGCGGCGCCGCGGCCTCGATCAGCGGCGGCGGCACCTTGGTCGCCTCGGAGATGATCTTGATGACCTCGGGGTCCTTGGCCGCGGCCGCCTTGTTGTAGAGCCGGCCGGCATGAGTGTGCACCATCGCGAAGCGCACGGCGGCGGAGCGGTTCGCGCCCAGAAACGCCGACGACATCGCCCAGCAGCCGAGCTGGCATATTGGGCTCGATGTCGTAGCCGGAGAACACCAGCTTGCCGAAATTGTTCTTCTCGACGAGGAAGCCGAGCGGCACCGGAATGTTGGCGGCGTCGGCCTGCCCGGCGCCCATCAGCCTTGACGATGTCGGGATAGGCAAGCCCGCTCTTCCATTCGACATCGGTGCGCGGATCGAGGCCCTGCCGCTGCACGCCGAGGCCAAGCAGATACTGATCGATGCCGCCCGGCGCCTGGATGGCGATGCGTCTTGCCCTTGAGCATGCGCCATCTTGTTCGGTGCCGTCATGCCGGCCTGGACCATGGCGTTGGAGGCCGCGATCGTCATCGAGCCGGAGCCTGGCTTCTCCGAGCCGCGGTCGAGGATCAGCTTGAACGGCGCGCCTTTGGACACGGTGTTGAACAAGCCGGCATTGAGCGTCGCCACCGTGACATCGATCTCGCCGGCCACCAGCGACGGCATCGCCAGCACGCCATCTGCAAAGTATTTGATCTCGACGTCGAGGTTGACCTTCTCGAAGAAGCCCTTGGCCTGAGCGAGAAAGATCGGTCCGGACGAGATCAGCGGCACGATGCCGATCCGCAGCTTGGCGCGCGGTTCCTGGGCCGTGGCCCGCCGAGCCGGCGCGGACGCGACGACGGCCATGGCAGCGGTCCCGGCAAGCAGCCGGCGGCGATCGATCGTCATGGGCATGATTTCTCCGCGTTAAGGTCGGGCATCGGATGTGCACAAACGGTGCCACAGGCCGGACGCGCCGCGCAACATCGCGAGCGCCGCAAGACTGACGTCAACGTCGCACGCGCGGTGCGCGAACAATCCGGAATTACGCAAAAAAGGGCGCGGCTTACGCCGCGCCCTCGAAGTCTTAAGTGTCTGGCTGCGCGCTGAGGATCAGTAATCCATGCCGCCGCCGCCCGCAGGCGCGGCCGGCCTGTCCTTCTGCACCTCGGCGACCATCGCCTCGGTGGTGATCAAGAGGCCGGCAACGGAGCCCGCGTCCTGCAGCGCAGTGCGCACGACCTTGGCCGGATCGATGATGCCGGCCTGGACCATGTCGACATACTCTTCCTTCTGGGCGTCGAAGCCGAAGGTCTCGGACTTGTTGTCCATGATCTTACCGACCACGATCGAGCCCTCGACGCCGGAATTCTCGGCGATCTGCCGGATCGGGGCTTCGAGCGCCTTGAGCACGATGTTGATGCCTGCCTGGACGTCGGCATTCGCGTTCTGGATCTTGCCGACCGCCTTCTTGGCACGCAGCAGCGCCACGCCGCCGCCGGGGACGATGCCTTCCTCGACCGCAGCGCGGGTGGCGTTGAGGGCGTCCTCGACGCGGTCCTTCTTCTCCTTGACCTCCATCTCGGAGGCGCCGCCGACGCGGATCACCGCGACGCCGCCCGCGAGCTTGGCGAGACGCTCCTGGAGCTTCTCCTTGTCGTAGTCCGACGTGGTCTCCTCGACCTGCGCCTTGATCTGGGCGACGCGCGCCTCGATGTCCTTGCGCTTGCCGGCGCCGTCGACGACCGTCGTCTTCTCCTTCTCGATCAGCACCTTCTTGGCTTTGCCGAGCATGGCAAGCGTCACGTTCTCGAGCTTGATGCCGATGTCCTCGGAGATGAGCTGGCCGCCGGTGAGGATCGCGATGTCCTCAAGCATCGCCTTGCGGCGATCGCCGAAGCCCGGCGCCTTCACGGCCGCGACCTTGAGGCCGCCACGCAGCTTGTTGACGACGAGCGTGGCAAGGGCCTCGCCTTCGACGTCCTCGGCGATGATCACCAGCGGCTTGCCGGTCTGCACCACTGCCTCAAGTAGCGGCAGCATCGACTGCAGGCCCGAGAGCTTCTTCTCGTGCAGGAGGATGTAGGCGTCCTCGAGGTCGGCGACCATCTTCTCGGCGTTGGTGATGAAGTAGGGCGAGAGATAGCCGCGGTCGAACTGCATGCCCTCGACGATCTCGACGTCGGTGTCGAGGGACTTGGCTTCCTCGACCGTGATGACGCCCTCGTTGCCGACCTTCTGCATCGCCTTGGCGATCATCTGGCCGACCGCGGTGTCGCCATTGGACGAAATGGTGCCGACCTGGGCGATCTCCTCGGATGACTTCACCTTCTTGGCGCGGCGCTGGATGTCCTTGACGACTTCGAGCACGGCGATGTCGACGCCTCGCTTGAGGTCCATCGGGTTCATTCCGGCGGCGACCGACTTGGCGCCCTCGCGTACGATCGCCTGGGCGAGCACGGTCGCGGTGGTGGTGCCGTCGCCGGCGAGGTCGTTGGTCTTGGACGCGACCTCACGCACCATCTGCGCGCCCATGTTTTCGAACTTGTCCTCGAGCTCGATCTCCTTGGCGACGGTGACGCCGTCCTTGGTGATCCGCGGCGAGCCGTAGCTCTTGTCGAGCACCACGTTGCGGCCCTTGGGGCCGAGCGTGACCTTCACCGCGTTGGCGAGGATGTCGACCCCGCGCAACATCTTGTCGCGCGCGTCGGTGGAAAATCTTACGTCCTTGGCAGCCATGTCAGTTCACTCCATTGAATCGGTTGAGGCGGTCTGCCGTCAGGCGATGACGCCCATAATGTCGGATTCCTTCATGATCAGAAGGTCTTCGCCGTCGATTTTGACCTCGGTGCCCGACCACTTGCCGAACAGCACCTTGTCGCCTTCCTTGACGTCGATCGGGGTCAGCTTGCCCGCCTCGTCTCGGCCGCCGGGGCCGACGGCGATCACTTGGCCCTCCTGGGGCTTCTCCTTGGCGGAGTCGGGGATGATGATGCCGCCCTTGGTCTTCTCCTCGCCCTCCAGGCGGCGGACGACAACGCGGTCATGCAGGGGGCGAAACTTGGTCTTGGCCATGTGTTCCTCGTCAGCGCGATGGGCGCAGATAGTGACCCGGAAGGTCGTTAAGGCAGGCTGCTAGCACTCTTCATTCATGAGTGCTAACGGCTCGTGGGGAAATAAACCGGGACTCTTGCGGTGTCAAGGCTGGCAACCACTCCGCGTGTCCGCGGTTAACCATCGTTCAGGCTAATCGCCGTAGGATAGGCTGAACCCGAGCCCCGAGCCCGGACGTAGATGGCAAAGCAGCCGCGCGTCGTCGGCAGGAGATCCGCTTCGATGACCTCGTCCCGTACCAAACGGTCCCTTGCCGCGATCCTCGCCCCCGGCCTCGTCCTCGCCCTTGCCGCGTGCGCCAGCCAGGGGCCGTCCGAGCTTGCGCCCTCACCCGCGCCGGCGATGAACGCACCCCCGCCGACCAACATGAATCCGGCCGATTTCGTCGGACGCTGGGGTTTTGCGTCCTACCACAAGGCCGAGGATCGCGGCCGTACCGAAGCCGCCGCCCGCGGCCAGTGCTCACAGGCCTACGTCATCACCAGCGGCCCCTCGGGCGGCCTGATGATGCATCTCGCCGATACCGCCCAGCCGCAGGAGCTTCGACTCAAGGCCGGCCCCGGCGGCAAGGCCTATGTCGGACCGGAAGGCCAGGCTGCCGACACCAAGGACCGGGAAATCGTCTCGTTCGACGGCCGCATGATGATCCTGCGATGGATCGATCCAGAAGTGCAGACCCGCTACGGCAATTCCGTTTACGTCCGCTGCGACGGGGCCAGCCTCTCCCCGGCGAAGAAGGCACCGAAGCGGCCAAAGGCGAAGAAGACGCCCGTCGCGGCCCCCACTTGACCCGCCACGAAGCCGCCACCGGGCTCGTCGCATTGCCGCTCGCCGCATGGGAACGCGACGGCGTGAGGACGGCACTCCTCAAGGCGGCATTGCCTGCCGGTGATGTCGAGGAGCCCGGCCGATTCTTCTGGCGCTTCGAGCATGAGGATACGCCGGCCGGGTTTGGCGGCATGGAACTTCACGGCGCCGACGCCGTGCTGCGCTCAATCGTGGTCCTGGGCCCGGTGCGCCGCCGTGGTATCGGCGCCGCCATCGTCGCGATGCTGGAGACCGAGGCCGGGATCGGCGGCGCCCGCACCGCATGGCTCGCGGCGGCTTCAGCGGCGGCATTCTTTGCGGCCCTCGGCTATGAGAAGGTCGACCCGGATGCCTTGCCGGAGGTGATCCGCAACACGCCGGAGTTCAGCTCCCTCATCCCCGCGAAGGCGACCGTGATGACAAAACGCCTGGCGTGATCCGGTCTTGCCCGGTCGCCGCTCCGGCATATCCATCCGTGCGGGAAGCGCGCTAGGCTCGCAATCCCGCAGCCGTGCAGCTTCCGATGCCTGCCTTCCGTGACGTCCTGATCGGCCCCTGGCGCGCCGTACCGGTGCTCGGCATCACGCAGATCCTGGCGTGGGGCACGATGTTCTATCCTCCGGTACTGACGGTGCCGCTGATCGCCGCCGACCGCGGCTGGTCGACGACATTCGCCATGAGCGGGTTCTCCCTCGGCCTGCTGGTCGCGGGATTCGTGGCGCCGCGGGTCGGCGCGGCGATCGACCGGCATGGCGGCCACCGCGTCATGCCCTTCGGCTCGTTGATCGGCGCGCTCGGCCTTGTCGGCTTGGTCTACGCCGACACCCCGGTCACCTACCTGCTCGTATGGGCCGTCATCGGCACCGCGATGGCGGCCTCGCTCTATGACCCCGCTTTCGCGACGCTGGGGCGCATCTTCGGCGCCGCCGCGCGCGCGCCGATCACGGCGCTCACCCTGGCCGGCGGGTTCGCATCGACCGTGAGCTGGCCCGCGACTCATTTGCTGCTCGACACCGTCGGATGGCGCAGCACCTATCTCATCTATGCCGGCTTGCTCGCCTGCGCGGCGGCGCCGCTCCATGCCCTCGCCTTGCCGCGCGCGCGCGTGGCGGCCCCGCCGCCGGTCCCCGGGGCAATCGTCGCGGTGCCGGCTCCGGTGCTGCCGGCCAGCGGGACGACGTTCCTGCTGGTGGCCGCGGCATTTGCGTCCTACGCATTCGTGCCGTCGGGACTGTCCGCCCACCTGCTCGCGATCTTCCAGCGCTTCGGACTGGAGCCCGGCATCGTGGTGGCGATCGGCGCGCTGTTCGGTCCCTCGCAGGTCGCCGCCCGCATCGTCGAGTTCGTGTTTGCCCGCAACGTCCACCCGCTGTGGGTCGCGCGCTTTGCCATCGGCGTGCTTGTTCTCGGATTCGCGATGCTCGCGGCCTTCGGCCTCTCCATCACCGCCGCGGTCGCGTTTGCGGTGATGTTCGGCGCCGCCAACGGGCTCGTCACCATCACGCGAGGCACAGTCCCGCTCGCCCTGTTCGGGCCGGTCGGCTACGGCCGGGTGGTCGGCCGCATCGCCGGGCCGTCACTCATCATCCAGGCGCTGGCGCCGCTGGTGCTCGCCTTCGTCATTGAGCGCGCATCCGATTCAGCAGCGCTCGCGCTGGCTGCGGGCTTCGCGCTGATCGCGCTCGCCTGCTTTTTCGCGATCCGGCCGCCGCAAGCCTGATGCGCTCTGAGAGAATGGTTAACCATGCGAATTTACGCGGCGTAAACTCTAAGATGATGAACAGACCGTCTCCGCGGTCATTCGCCTTCTCATCGACGCGGCCATTTACCATTCCGATTGTTTTTCCGTCTGTACTCAGTCCTGTAAGGGAGCGGCGTGTTGCGCTCTCGTTCCGACGAAAAGTTCAGGGTACGTCGATGCAGCGACTTATTTGTTTCGCGCTCCTCGCGAGCGTTCTCGGTATCGTTCCGGCTCTTGCCGATCCGCCCGCTCCCGCACCCGACAATGCCAGGCCGGGGCGCGTCGCCGCAGCCTCCGGTCTCGGCGGTGGCTTTCTTGAGTTCCTCGCTAATGGGGGGCAGTCCGCTCCCTCACGCGCCAACTATCCGGCCGATCCGGACTACGCTGCCGAACAGCGCGAGGCGAAGAGCTACACCATGGACCCGCGCTACGCGCGCCAGATGGTAAGTTATGATGGCCGCGAGCCGGCCGGCACCCTCATCATCGATACGCCGAACCGTTTCCTGTTCCTCGTGCAGGGCGACGGCAAGGCGATGCGCTACGGCATCGGCGTCGGCCGTCCGGGCTTCACGTGGGCCGGCGTCAAGCACGTCTCGGCGAAGCGCGAGTGGCCGGACTGGACGCCACCGTCGGAGATGCTCAAGCGCCGCCCCGACCTGCCGCGCCACATGGCGGGCGGCCCGGACAATCCGCTCGGCGCGCGCGCGATGTATCTCGGCAACACCCTCTACCGCATCCATGGCTCGAACGAGCCCTGGACCATCGGCACGCAGGTGTCGTCCGGCTGCATCCGCATGCGCAACGAGGACGTCATCGATCTCTATGAACGTGTCAAGGTCGGCACCAAGGTGGTGGTGATCTAACGCCGTCGTCTGTCCTGCCGCAGCCGTCCGCGCCGGGCGGCGTCGGGAACAGACACAAACGGGCCGCCGCTCAACAAAGCGGCGGCCTTTTGCGTTCAGGCTTTCAGCGTCGCTCAGTAACGCTTATACCACGGCGGCTTCTTTCGGACAGGGATATTGCCGGACCGCTCGTATCACGCCGTATCAGAACCGCCGTCGTATCCGCCGCCGTCGTCGTTGAAATCCCCGTCGTCGAGGCCGGAGTCATCGTTGCTGGCGGCATCGAACGCTCCCTGACGTCCACCCATGTCGTCGTTGCTGGCCTGCCGGCCGGAACCGCCGATGTCGTTCAGTCCGGCCTGCCGCGACAGGTCCCCGCCATCGGTGCTGCCGTTCCATGGCGATGACGCCGCGTTCGACGGGTTATTGGATATCTGGTCGAAGGTGCCGGAGAAGGCGCCCTGGTTGGAGCCGCCGAGCGCGTTGCGGATGCCGCCGAGCAGCAGGCTGCCGCCGATCATGCCGGCCGCCGCCGCCGCCGCCGTACCGAGGAAGGACGAACCTCCGCCGCGCCCGTAATCCTGCTGGGGCGCGTACTGCTGCTGGGGCGGCGCGTATTGCTGCGGCGGCGCCTGGGTGGTGCCCCACGGCGCACCGGTGCGGTATTGCGGAGCGCCGGCAGGTTGATCGCCGGGCCGCACCGACGGCACCGAGCCGCGGCGGTCGTCACGGCCGCCGCCGAACAGCGCGTCGCGCATGGAGTCGAGGAAGCCCTTGGGGTGATTGTCATCCTGGGAGACATCCCCGCCTTCGAGATCACGGATGCGGGCATTGGCCTGCTTGAGCGCCTCGTCCTGGACGAGGACGCTCTGCGTCAGCGCATAAAGCGCGTTCGGAGCCTTGCCGAGACTGGATCCGATCAACTGTTCGGCTTCCGGATCGCGCGGCGCGGTTTCGAGCTTGGCGAGGCGGTCGAACAGGTCGCTGACGAGATCACGTTCCTGTGGGGTCATCGGTCGTCTCCTCGAAAGGGCCTTTGGCCATTGCATGGGCCATATGGGTAGCCCTCTAACGCCGGAGAATGGCTGAACGGCGAAAAAATCTCGCGGCCAAATGACGCCAACCGCTCAAGCGAGCGTCACATCCCGCTCGGCAAGCACCCGCGGAAATGCGTCGCCGCGCAGGAAGGCATATTCGTGCTCGCGCAACGTGGTGAGAGGGTCGAGGCGTTCGAGTTCGGCGTCCACGACACCCGGATGGCACATCACCAAGCTGCCGGGCGGCAGGCCGTCGAGGAAGCGCGGGAACAGCGCCGCGAAATCCGCATCCGCATTGAACGTGTAGGTCCCGGCGAAAGCCGGATTGAAGGCCACGCCGACGGCGCGGGCGGCGCGGCAAAAGCCGCGGCTGAAGGCGTCGAGGACCATCGCCTTGGGGTCCGACCAGCGCGGCGTCGCGCTCACGCTGCCGCACTGGCGCATCCAGGCGGAAGGCGCGGCCGTCTTCACCGCCGCAACGATCGCATCGCGGACCTGCGGAAACAGATGCACATGCTGGTGACCGTCGACGAAATCCGGAGGCCGGCCGAACGCCGCGGCAAACGCCGCAAGCTGTGCTTCCGCCTCGGCCGCCAGCGCGTGGCGGTCGAGCACGCGAAACACGGCCCGCATCATCATGGCTTCAATCGACGGCAAGGCGCCGCCGGAAAGCGGTGCGAACCCTTTTGACAGCGGCCGGAACGGCCGGGTCAGCGTGAAATGCAGCCCGATCGCGACGCGTCGTTCGCCGGCATTGAGCGCGTCGAGAGCAGCGGCTTCAGCCGTGCTGAAGTTCGGCGCGCCGACCATGACGGACGTCGCGTTGAGCCGGCCGCGCCCGACGAGATCGCGGATCGCCGCGTTGACGCCGGGCGCGATGCCGTAGTCGTCGGCGCAAAGCCAGATGCGGCGTGGCGCCGGCAAGGCAGGGTCCGCTGATGCGGCATTCGTGTCCGCCGCAATTACCACGGCCTATTCCGCCGCGGTGCGCGTCGCCGCGGGATTCTCCACGCTTGCGGCTTCAGCGCTCTTCACGCTGTGCTCGGCGACGAAGTAAACCGGCCGCGCCTTGAGCTCGGAAAGGATTTTTCCGATATACTCGCCCATGATGCCGATCATGATGAGCTGGACGCCGCCCAGCACCATCAGACCGACGACGACGGACGGATAGCCGGGCACTTGCTTCCCGAACAGGATGGTTTCCGACAAGATCGACATGCCGAACACGAACGCGCCGCCGGCGAGCAGCAGTCCGAGCAGGCTCGCGATCCGCAGCGGCGCGACAGAGAACGACGTCAGTCCCTCGATCGACAGGCCTATCAGCGATTTCAGTCCGAACGTGCTGCGCCCGTGATCGCGCTTTGCCGGCTCATAGTCGACGCGGAGCTGGCGGAATCCGATCCAGCTCGACAATCCCTTGAAGAAGCGGTTGCGCTCGGGGAGCTGACGCAACGCGGCGACCGCGCGCGGTGACAGCAGCCGGAAGTCGCCCGCATCTTCCGGAATCTTGTGCCGCGCGCCCCAGTTCAGCGCCGAATAAAAGACCTTGGCGCCGAAGCGATGCAGCCCGCGCTCGCCCTCGCGATGCGCCTTGGCGGTGAACACGACGTCATAGCCGCCGTCGAGCCAATGGCCGACCAGCGTCTCGACCAGCGACGGCGGATGCTGGCCGTCGCCATCCATGAACAGCACCGCGCCGAGCCGCGCATGGTCGAGACCGGCGGCGAGCGCCGCCTCCTTGCCGAAGTTGCGCGACAGCGACACGACCTGCACGTCGAGTTGCGGCGTCGCCGGCAAGCCCTGCGCAATGGCAAGAGTGGCGTCACGGCTGCCGTCGTCGACATAGACGACCTCGCACCGCAGGCCGCGCGCCGCGCGCAGCCTGCCGGCCACCTCGCCCAGCCGCGCATGCAATGCCGCGAGGCCGCCGGCCTCGTTGTACACCGGCACGACGAAGGTGAGGCCGGCCTCGCCCCCCTGGGCGGACCAGGCCGGCACTTGGCCAGGCGATGGACGGTCGATCGGCGTCACACACGAACTCCTCGGGCTGCATCCGCAGCAGCCCAGATTATATCGTAGCGTCACCTTCCTGTCGCAACGATGAACGGCAGCGGCGCGAATCCCGTGTGGGTTCCGCACTGCAACACGAACGTGCTATGCGGTCGCGGACATGTCCCTCCTGCGCCGCAAAGCCTTCAAATTCGCCCTCGTCGGCACCGTCAACACGGCGGTCGACTTCACCATATTTTCGCTCGCCCATTTTCTTTTCGGCCTGCCGATCGTGGCCGCGAACATCACTTCGTGGGTCATCGCCGTCACCGGCTCCTATGTGATGAATTCGCACTTCACCTTCGTGGCGGAGTCGGGTGGACAATTGCGGGCGAAGGACTTCGGGAAATTCGTCGTCTCGCAGGTCGCCGGGCTGATCGCGAATACGGCTGCGGTCTACGTGGCGTCGTTCTATTTTCCGGTGCTCGTGAGCAAGGTGATCGCGATCGGCGTGACCTTCCTGGTCAACTTCACGCTGACGCATTTCGTCGTGTTCCGGCCGCAGCCCGAGCCGAAGCCGGACGACGCGCAGTAATCAGGAGAGGCCGGCTTCCAGCTTGGCGAACAGCGGATTCTCGCGCGCGAACACGTAGTCGAGCTTCGCAACCGAGACCGCGTCGGCGCCGCGTTCGCGCAAGAGGCTCGCGAGGGCATGGACCTTGGCCGGCGGACAATGCAGCGTCAGCATCCCCGATGAGGTCGGTCCGCCGAACGGCGCCACCACGCCGAAGCGGTCCTTGGCCTCGGCCAGCAAGGTCTCGTCGCAAGCCTTGAACCGCGCGCGCACCTCGCGGAAGCCGCGGGCACGGCGTTCCGCGGCGATGCGGTCGAGGATCACGCGCGCGCTCTCGCGGGTCGCGTCGTTCCACGCAGCGCCGCGCGCCGCGACGAGGTTCGCCTCCGAGCGCAGGATGACGCCGTCATCGACGATCTTCAAAGCATTGGCGGCGAGCGTCGTGCCGGTCGTCGTGATGTCGACGATCAGCTCCGCGGTGCCGGCGGCCGGCGCGCCTTCTGTCGCGCCCTGGCTCTCGACGATTCGGTAATCGATGATGCTGTGGTCGGCGAAGAAACGCCGCGTCAGGTTTACGTATTTGGTGGCGACGCGCAGCTTGCGCTCATTGCGTGCGCGGAAGCTCGTCGCCACGTCGTCGAGATCCGCCATCGTACGCACGTCGATCCAGGCCTGCGGCACGGCCACGACGACGTTGGCTTGGCCGAAGCCGAGCTTGTCGAGAAACACCGTGCGGCCGTCGGCGTCGGGTATCATCTCGCGCACGAGGTCCTCTCCGGCGACGCCGAGATGGACCGCGCCGGCCGCGAGCTGCTGCACGATCTCGGAGGTCGAGAGATATGCGACCTCCACATCGCTGAGGCCGTTGAGCGTGGCGCGGTATTCGCGGTCGCCGCGCGACTGCACGAGATCGAGCCCGGCGCGTGCGAAGAAGGCGCGCGCGTTCTCCTGCAGGCGGCCCTTCGACGGAACGGCGACGACGAGCGGCGCGCTCATGGCGTGCTCTCCAGCGCGATGAGCTGGCCGATCCATACCGCGAAGCCCACGGCCGGCGCAGGCTCGGCGGCGCCCAGCCGCGTCAGGAGTTCGTCGTAGCGGCCGCCGCCGACCAGGCTGCCCGCAACGCGCCCCCGCGGATCGTGAAGCTCGAACACGAAGCCGGTGTAGTAGTCGATACCGCGGCCAAACGCGGTGGAAAAATGGATTGCGCCGACATCGACGCCGCGTGCGGCGAGGAATCCGGTGCGGCTCTCGAACAGATCGAGCGCAGCCTCGAGCGAGAGGCCGGCGTCGGACGCCAGAGCGCGAAGGTCCGCGGCCGCGGTGTCGGGATCGCCGGCGATGCCGAGGAAGCGCTCGATCACCGCGCGCATATCCTGCGGCAGGCCATGGCCGGCGCCGAGCGCCGCCTGTTCCAGGAAACGGTCGGCGATCTCGTCGACGGTGCGGCCGCCTACGGTCGAGATGCCGGCGATCGACAGGAGGTCGGTGACGAGCGCGTGGGCGCCCTGCGGATCGGAACCGGCAAGCGCGGTGAGGACGCCCTGGTATTCGGGCCGGCTGCGCGCGGCCTGATGGACGAGCTGGTCGAGGTCCTGGGCGAGGTTGGCTTTGCGGTTGAAATCCTTGATCAGGCGCCGCTTCCAGGCCGGCGCGAGATCGAGCGCGGCGATGAGCCGGGCAAACAGCCCGACGTCGCCGGTTCGGATGTCGGGTGCCGGCAGGCCATATTGGGCGCTGGCTTCGAGCGCCAGCGCCAGCATCTCGGCGTCGGCGGCCGCAATGTCACGCCGGCCGAACGACTCGATGCCGGCCTGCAGGAATTCGCCGGCGGTCTCGCCCCACTGGCGGAAAACCGGCCCGAGATAGCAGAAGCCGGCAGGCCGGCCGGCTTCCGGCGAGGCGAGGTAGTCGCGCGCCACCGGGATCGTCAGGTCGGGCCGCAGGCAGAACTCGCGCCCCTTGGCATCGACGGTGAGATAGAGCCGACGGCGGATATCCTCGCCCGAAAGGTCGAGGATCGCCTCGGCCGGCTGCAGGATCGGTGGCGACACGCGCTGGTAGCCGAGCTGCTCGTACGTGACGACGAGGGCGCCGTCGCGGCCGGACGTCCGCGCCCCATCGAGCATCTGCGAATCTGCCGTGACGTCGTTCATGTCGGCCGCTTGCCACGATTCTTTCGACCGGCGTTTAACACGGCTTCCTTAAGCTTTCGACGACGATCGGCGGATGGGATTAACAGGCCGGTGTCAATGCCGCGTTTACCGTGTTTGCGCGCATACCACCGTTACGGCCGCATCAATGCGCAACCGGTCACCGGTGGCTGGGCTTGCTGCTTTCACGCCATGACAGCGCGGCTTCCACGCGGTTGCGCACGCGCAGCTTCTGCATGATCTTGCTCATGTAGTTCTTGATCGTCTTCTCGCTCAGCGACAGCCGGCGCGAGACTTCCTTGTTGGTGAGGCCAAGCGAGACTTCCTCGAGGATCGACACCTCCCGCGAGGTCAGCCCGCCGGGATCGACCGCCACCGTTCCGGCCGGAGCGCGGCCGGCTCCGACATTTCGCATCAGGTGAGCGGCAAGGTGCGGCGTGACATATAATTGCCCGCCATGGATGGCGCGTACGGTGCGCACCAAATCGCTTCCGCTGATGTCCTTGAGGATATATCCGCGCGCGCCCGCCTGCATGGCCGACGTGACATGATCCAGGTTCTCGGAGATCGTGAGTATGGCAACCTTGATCGCCGGATGCGCCGCAACGATCGCGCGGGCGGCCTCGATCCCGCCCCCGGGCAGGTTGATGTCGAGCAGCACGACGTCCGGCGCCATCTCCTGCGCGATGCGCACGGCATCAGCACCGGAGCTGCCCTCGAAGACCGGATCGAATCCGCCCGCATTCCTCAGCGTCGTCGTCACGCCTTCGCGCATCAGCGGGTGATCGTCGACAACCGCGATCCGGATGACCTCGTTCACGATGCGATACTCCATGACGTGCCGTCGAACTGCGCCGACAGGCGCGTCCCTGCCGCCATCGGCAACACGATGCTCGCCAAGCGCGAGTGGGTCCTGACCCACGCGGATCACCTCCCGCCGCGCGTTGATGCTGGAACCCCGCGGCCACGCCGACATGTACCGCGCGATCCTCACCGAACCGGTCGCGCCTGGCTCGCACGCCGGCGTATTTTTCATGCACAACGAAGGCTACAGCACGATGTGCGGCCACGGTGTGATCGCGGTGACGACGATGGCGCTGGAGCGCGGGCTGTTGAT
>CAVZMU010000012.1:57500-106588 GCA_963776455.1 uncultured Alphaproteobacteria bacterium | reverse complement strand
GGCGGGGATTAGATCATGCGGCGCAGTGCGTCGCGAGCGTTCAACTGACCCTGATTCACTGTGCCGCAATCATCCCGGCAGCATCGGCGCAGGCGTGTCCTTCGCCGCGCGCACGCGCCTCCAATCGAGGCCTTCGAGCAGCGCCGAGAGCTGCGCGGCCGACAGACGCATCACCCCGTCCTGAATCTTCGGCCAGCGGAACTGGCCATCCTCGAGCCGCTTGGCGAACAGGCACACGCCCGTGCCGTCCCAGAAAACCAGCTTCACCCGGTCCGCGCGTTTGGCGCGGAACACGTAGATCGCGCCCGTCGAACGGATCGGCCTGCATGACCTCGCGCACCAACGCCGCCAAGCCTTCGCCCCTTTGCGGAAGTCGACCGGCTTCGTCGCCACCATCACCCGCACCGCGCCCGTCGGCCCAATCACTTGACCGCCTTCAGCGCGCCGATGATCGCCGTCACCATCGCCGCCTCCGCCCCAGGCCAGACCCAGACGCTCGAACCCGTCGATGTCCAACTCGATCGAGTGCGGGCGCGCTCACGCCGCATTGTTCTGCGGCGTCAGCGTTTCGCGGCGATGCAGCCGTGTTCGCCGCCTCGACAACGGCCGGAACAAAGGGCGGCGTAGTCGATCTCTTCGTCCGCCTTGCGACGCGCCTCCCGGCGCCAGGCGAACAACTGCTGCGGCGTCAGGCCATGACGACGCGCGACATGGCAGGCCCGAACGCCTTCCTCGAAGCTCTCGGCGACAATCGACGCCTTCTCTCGTGCGCTCCAATTCGCCGTCGTCCCGCGCCAGTGAAAATCTCAACTCGTCGCGCCGGAGCCTCCCTCCGACACGTGCTTACGCTCTGAAATCGACATGTGTCGGAGCTCCTCAAGGACTCCGAATATCCGACCTCATATCGACGAAAAACAAGGTGGAATCAAAACGCCGCTTACGTCGGAACGGCAGCAGCATGTCGAGAACCTGCTGGCCGTAGCGTGGCTGCTGCACACCGAAGATCCGGCCGCCGCCCGCGCGGCGCGCCTCGGCGAGGCACTCCTCAGTGATGGCTGTTTGCAACACCGCCGCTGCCATCGGGAATGGAGATGCGGATGTTCTGCATCATGCCCTGATCCTCATGATCGAGGATATGACAATGGAGCACGAAATCGCCGATATAGCGCTGGTAGCGCGTGCGCATGACGACGACGTAGTTCTGCTTCACGAATAGCGTATCCCTCCACGCTCCTTTGAGACCGGCATATTGCGGATCGTTCGGCTCCCCGGTCACGCTCACGTCGTTGCCGCTGGCGTCGAGAATGCGCACGATCTGAAACGGGTTGACGTGAATGTGGAACGGATGGCCGACGAAGTTCGAGGTCAGCAGCCACTGATCGACGCCGCCAAGCACCAGAACCCGGTCGATGCGATTGGAATCATAGGGCTTGCCGTCGATCATGAACTCCGTGGGGGTCTTGTTGACATTGATGTTGAAGATCAGGGCCTGCGTGCCGGTGACCTCGGCATCCTTGATATCGGGATGAGGGACGAATGACGTCAGCCGCAAGTCTGCGGCGAGTTCATCGCGCACCTTCTGCCGCACGTCGGCAGGCAACTGGCCGGCGGCTGCGACGAGAGCCGCCTGGACATAAGTCTTGAGGTCCGTCGTCACGGGCTGGCCTGCCGCCACGGTGACCTGGCCCAGGTATTTCCGGCTTTTCACCTGGTTGTTGACGGTCGTATTGGGAGGGGCCTGATCGTCGATGACGCAATAGTCTCCCGCCTCGGGAAACACCATCAGCAGATCCTCACGATACCCAGGCTGGAGCACGCTGACATCCCGTTGAAGAATCTGCGGCCGCGTCAGGCCGTCGGTCGCCATCGCAAACTGAGCGAGCGGAGCGCCGGGACAGTTCTGGCTAATCCACTGATCTGGCGCGGCCGCGGCTTCCAGGGCGAAGGGTGATGCACCGGCCCGCATCTTCCGAAACTGCAGCTTGATCGTATCGCGCACGCCGGCATGGACCAGGCGCCAGCGCTCGATGCGCCCGACCTCCGCATCGGGGAAAGTCGGCAGCACCTCGCCGTTGATGCTTGTATACCGGCCCGAGGCCGGCCAGCTCCCCGGTCCGAATTGGTCGTAGCTGTCGATGCCTCCGCCGTCGCCCGGCGCGCATACCCAGACGCCGGTAACCGGATTGGTCTTGATGGAGCCGTCCGGATTTCGGCACGCATATTGAATTTGTTGCAGCAGGACGATCCGTTCGCGGAACGCAGAACCGTCGGCGTTGTGCAGGACCGTGTCGATGTCGCCGGTAGTCTGCGGGGTCGGCGGTCGCGTGCCGTTGATCACGATCACGCCGGCCATGCCGCTCGAAACCTGGAGCGCCGTCGAGCCGTGGCGGTGCGGGTGATACCAGAACGTCCCGGCCGGATGAGTGGGCGGCACGTTGTATTCGTATTCGAAGCTGACCGTGGGATTGATGCTCAGCAACACGTTGTCGCCATTGCCGGCCGGGTTGATCCACAGCCCGTGCGAATGCAGGTTGGTGCGATTGAAGCAATTCGGGATGTTGATGTCCTCGTTCGGGGAGCCGCAGCCCGGCTCGGCCGGCAGATTGTTGTGCAGCGTGATGCGCACGGTCTCGCCGGGATTGATCCTGACGGTGGGCGCAACGAAGGGGACTTTCGGCGGCGCGGTCTCCCGGGCGTCGCGATAGGAGCGCAGCTTCACGTCGTCCAATTGTCCCGTTCCCGGATTGAAGATTTTCGCATAAGTGTATTGGATATTCAGATCCAGCACCGCTTCTGCGCCGCGCGTCGCAGGTGCAAGAGCCTCCAGGCCCAGGTTTGGTGATCGGCCTCCCGGCGTAGCACGCAGGATTTTTGCCGTCGGGGGTTCGGCCACTGTGCGCGGCGCGCCTTGCGACAGCGCCTGATGATTCACCGCAACGACGCTCGCGAGCGACAGCACCAGGGTTGCGGCGGCTGACCACGGCGTTCGGCTTTTCGTGGACGGCACGGATGCCATCGGCCCGATCCATGATGTGGTGGTCGACATGCGATTCTCCCATGCCTGAGGCAATTCGGCACTTGCGTTTAGACCGACGTAAACTGCGCGTGCGCGTCCCAATCAGAGATCACGGCTCGACAATATAATGCGTGTTTCGTGCGCGCAATCAATAGTTGAAAAGTGAAGTGGCGGAATCTGAGCAGGTTCTCGGTTGACGAATTTCTCGTCCTTTTGACCAGGCCGCGGCGGTCACGCGTGATATCAGCACGAGAGAGTTGTTTCGCCTGCGGTTTCGCGTCCTGTTCGATGGGCGGTTCCGTTACGACTGAGACAAGCACGGCCTCCGGCAGGGGAGGTGCCGGAGGCCGTGTCGTACACCGTTACGACGCATCGTCGAACGGTGGGGAGCTGTCGATTGTTTGCTCGCGAGGTCAGAACGGCAGCAGCACGTCGAGCACCTGCTGGCCGTAGCGCGGCTGCTGCACGTCGGTGATCTGGCCGCGGCCGCCATAGGCGATGCGCGCCTCGGCGATCTTGGCGGAGTCGATCGTGTTGTCGGTCTCGATGTCCTCCGGGCGCACGATGCCGGCGACGATGAGCTCGCGGATCTCGAAGTTGACGCGCACCTCCTGCTTGCCCTCGACCACCAGGTTGCCGTTCGGCAGCACCTGCGTGACGACGCGCGGCGACGCTGGTGTGCAGCGTCCTCCTGGCGGTTGACCGAGCCCTTGCCGTCGCTCGACGCGGTGGAATCGGCGGACAGGATGCGGCCCGGCATGATCGCGGCGGCTCGATTCTTGATGCAGCTTGCTGCCGAGGAAATCGGTGACGCCGGAATCCTCCTTGTTCGTCGCGGCTGCGCTTCGTCTCGTTGGCGATCGCGGCCTTGTCGGTGATCTTGACCTTGACGGTCAGGATGTCGCCGACCTGATGGGCGCGCTGGTCCTTGAAGAAAGCGCGCGAGCCGTTCCGCCACAACGAGTTCGGATTGTAGGTCACCGGCTGCGGCGTCGGCATCGGCATGTGCACGGGCCGATAGCCCTGCACGGCCGGCGGCGCGGAGATCGGCGAGAGCTTGGGCTGCTCGCCGATATTGTTGAGGCGATCGATGGCGGAGCAGCCGCCCATCCATGCGACGAGCATGATGGTCGATACGAGACGCAGTTTGGTGGACATGGGGGTTACTCGCTACGGGACGATGGTTGTTTCGGGCGCCGGAACGGCGGCGACGGTCGCGGGGCGCACCGCGAGCGACGCGATGGTGACGCGGCCGGGGCCGGTGACGATGCCCTGGACGGTGCGCTTGGATTGGATGTTGAGGACGTTGACGAGGTCACCCTCGGCGCCGGATTCCAGCGCCTTGCCGCGGAAGGTCAGCATCATGCCGGGCACCTCGAAGATCAGCGTCACGGCTTCGTTGCGCTGGACAATTTCCGGCTTCATCAGGTCGGCGGGCCGCAGCGCTTGTCCGGGCCGCAGCGGCCGGCGCGCCGCGAGCCCGATGGTTTTTTCCGCCGCGCCCAGGGCGTCGCTGCCGATCTCGGTTTTCGGGCGGCGCTCCGTCGCGACGTCGGCGGCCTTGATGACCTCGCCGCGGCCGAGTGCGCGCATCAGAACCGCGGCCTCGACGGTTTCGATGATGGTGCCGGTGTAGCGCGAGGCGGCCTGGCGGGTGCCGCCGCTCGCCGGAATGTCGAAGGTGATGTCGAACTTGCCCGATCGCGCGTCGTACCATAGGCGGGCGACCTGCAGGTCCGCGGTCGCGGACGGCTCGAGCTGGATCGTCCGCGCCTCGCGATCGAACGTGAACAGGATGCTCTTCGGGTCGGCAAAGCCGTGCTGCGCCGCGATCGCGCGCGCGATCTGGCCCTCGATGTCCTTGAGCGTGAGCGCGCGGCTGGCGCGCGTCACCGCTACCTCCGACAGACCCTTGGTGTCGACGAAGATCAGGCCGTGCGCGCGGATCGCCTCGATGACGCGGGAGGCCTGCACCGCGCCGGTCTGGCCGAGATCGGGAGAGCGGAACACGGGCACGTTGGCGGCCGCGCCTGCGTTGTCGACGAGATCGCCGATGCGCACGAGGTCGCTCGCCACCGTCGTCTCGCGCTTGAGCGCCGGCGCGCCGGGAACTGTGCCGGTAATTTGCGCGAGCGCTGGTGTGGAGAGCACGATCCCGGCAAGGATGCCGAGCGCAGTCGTGCGTACAATCGATGTACGTCCGACTGCTCCCGCGAAGGCGGGGACCCCGCTCCTGAATTCCCGCTTGCGCGGGAATGAGCGGAGAATAGTCACCGCCATGGATAAACAACGAAGGGAAAAGCGGATCACGGCCTGTCCTCAGCGCATCAGGTTGGAGGTCGACTGCAGCATCTGGTCGGCGGCGGTGATGACCTTGGAGTTCATCTCGTAGGCGCGCTGGGCGGCGATCAGATCGGAGATCTCGGTCACCGCGTTGACGTTGGCCTGTTCGAGGTAGCCCTGCTGCAGGTTGCCGAAGCCGTCGGCATTGGCGATGCCGGCCTGCGGCGCGCCGGAGCCGGGCGTCTCGACGAACAGGTTGTCGCCGATCGCCTGCAGGCCGGCCTTGTTGACGAAGCGCGTGAGCTCGATCTGGCCGAGCGTGGTCGGCGCGGTCTGTCCCGGCAAGTGTCACCGACACCTGGCCGCTGCGCGCTGATCGTGATCGTTGCTGGCGTTCTGCGGGATCGTGATGCCGGGCTGCACCAGATAGCCCTGGCCGGTGACGAGGCGGCCCTGCGGATCCATCTCGAACGAGCCGTCGCGGGTATAGGCGGTGCGGCCGTCGGGCAGCTGCACCTTGAAGAAGCCCTCGCCGCGGATCGCGACGTCGAGCTCGCTTGCTCGGTCGGCAACAGCGTGCCCTGGCGTCATGACGCGCGGCGTGCCGACCGTCTTGACGCCGGAGCCGAGCTCGATGCCGACCGGCACGATGTTGCCCTGGTCGGAGGTCTGCGTGCCGGCGCGGCGCACATGCTCGTAGAGCAGGTCCTGGAACTCGGCGCGCTGGCGCTTGTAGCCGGTGGTGCGCATGTTCGCGATGTTGTTGGAGATGACCTGGACGTTGAGCTCCTGGGCCATCATGCCGGTCGCGGCGGTGTAGAGCGCTTGCATGGGTTATCTCCGGTCCGTCCGTCAGGCCGGGACGTCGGCGAGCCGCTGGATCGCGGTGCGGCGCAGGTCGTCCTGCTGCTGCAGCATCGTGGCGATGGTGGTGTAGGTGCGGGTGACGTCGATCATGCGCGTCATCTCGAGCACGCCGCGCACGTTGGACCTCTCGATCGCGCCCTGGACGACGCGGGTCGGTCGGCGCGGCTTGCGGCGCGACGCCGGCCGGTGCCGCGAAAGTGTTGGCGCCGTCCTTCTGCAAGTTGTTGCGGCTGGGCGAAGTTCACGAGCTTGCAGCCGGCCCGTTCGACTGCCCGCCGGCACGGCGATGGTGCCGTCCTTGCCGATCGCGATGTCGCGGTCCTGCGGCTGGAACACGATCGGGCCGCTCGTCGCCGACGACGCGGTAGCCGTCGGACGTCACGAGCTCGCCGGCAGCGTTGATCTGCAGCGAGCCGTTGCGGGTGTAGCGCTCGCCGCGCGGCGTCTCGCACGGCGAGGAAGCCGTTGCCGTCGATCGCGACGTCGAGCGGATTGCCGGTCTGCTGCAATCGGGCCCCTGGCCGAAATCGCTGCCACGTCGCGCGGTCCTGCACGAAGCTCACGCGGCCGTCGTTGCCCTTGAAGCCGCCCTCGCGGGCGCCGGGCATCAGGTATTCCTCGAACAGGTTGCCGTCGGCCTTGAAGCCGGTGGTGTTCAGGTTCGCGATGTTGTTGGACACGACGTCCAGTTCCCGCTGCAGCGCGACCTGCCGCGAAAGGCCGACGAGAAGCGCGTTCTCCATCGGTCAGCTCCCCTATGCGACGTGAGCACCGCTCTCCCAAGCAGGCGCTCCTGTCGGTCAACCCGCTCGCTCTCCCAAGCCGCGGATCGACGAACTGGATTGCAGACACCGTGCCAATCCTAGAATAGTAATGAAATCAACTGACTATGAAAATGGCCGATGATTTGTGAACGGCAAGATGCGCCGTTTCACCGGCCCAACCCGGCAAATTTTTCCGGCCGGGGTCCTATCCGAAAGCTTTCGTTAACCAACGGGACAATAGCTTACGTAGAAGCCGCAAGAGCGCTCCGGCGGCGCGTATCGCGACGGGCCAGCGGCATTGCGCCGACAGGGAATCCGGACAGGTCATGGCAGCGAACGGGAAGGGCGGATCGGCTGATGCCGACGAGGCGGAAGACGCCCCGCGCCCCAAAAAGACGTTTCCGCTCAAGCTCGTGGTCATCGCGGCGGCCGCGCTCATCGTGCTCGGCGGTGGCGGTGCGGCGGCGTACTTCGTGTTCGGCGGCAAGCACCAGGCAAAGACCGAAGGGCCGGTGGTCAAGCCGGTGGCCTTCATGGATATCCCCGACGTCGTGGTGAATCTTTCCGCAACGGGCAGCGAGCGCACGCAATATCTCAAGGTCAGGGTGGTGCTCGAAGTGCCGGAGCAGGCGGTGATCGCCCAGATCACCCCGCTGCTGCCGCGCGTGATGGATGCTTTCCAGACCTATCTGCGGGAGCTGCGGCCGGCGGACCTCGAAGGTTCCGCGGGCCTCTACCGACTCAAGGAGGAACTGACGCGGCGGGTCAATGCCTCGATCGAGCCCGCCCACATCAACGCCGTCCTGTTCAAGGAACTGGTCGTCCAGTAACGGCCCAAATTTCCATGGCATCGAAGACCGACATCGATCAGGACGCGCTTGCTGCCGAGTGGGGGCTGGCGCTCGACTCCCCGGGCGACGCGGCGCCAGCGCCGGCACCGCCGTCCGCACCGGCTGTGGTGAGACCGGCTGAGACCGGTGCCGCCGAGGGCGGGACTGACGACGCGATGGCGGCCGAGTGGGCGGCTATGATCGACGACGGCAGCCAGTTCGTGCAGGCCGCCAAGGGCGGTGCCGAGCGTATCCTCAACCAGGAGGAAATCGACGGCCTGCTCGGCTTCAGCCCGGCGGACGTCAATCTCAGCGACAATTCCGGCATCCGGGCCATCATCAACTCGGCGATGGTGTCCTACGAACGCCTGCCGATGCTGGAGATCGTCTTCGACCGGCTGGTCCGGCTGATGACGACGTCGCTTGCGCAACTTCACCTCCGACAACGTCGAAGTCTCGCCTCGACCGCATCACGTCGGTGCGGTTCGGCGACTATCTCAACTCCATTCCGCTGCCCGCGATCCTCGCCGTGTTCAAGGCCGAGGAATGGGACAATTTCGGCCTGTTCACCGTCGATTCCATCGCTGATCTATTCGATCATCGACGTGCTGCTCGGCGGACGGCGCGGGCAGACCGTGATCCGCGTCGAGGGGCGGCCCTACACCACAATCGAGACGAGCCTCGTCAAGCGCATGATCGAGGTCGTGCTCGCCGATGCCGAACTTGCCTTCAAGCCGCTCTCGCCGGTCACCTTCAACATCGACCGCTTGGAGACGAACCCGCGCTTCGCCGCGATCTCGCGGCCGGCCAATGCGGCGATCCTGGTGCGGCTGCGCATCGACATGGAGGACCGCGGCGGCAACATCGAGCTGCTGCTGCCCTACGCGACGATCGAGCCGATCCGCGACGTGCTGCTGCAGATGTTCATGGGCGAGAAGTTCGGCCGCGACCCGATCTGGGAAGGCCATCTCGCGACCGAGATCGGTCAGGCCGAGATCGCCGTCGAGGCGGTGCTCTACGAAGCCGAACTGCCGCTCAAGCAGCTCATGGCGCTCGAGGTCGGCGACACGCTCCCGCTGCATCTCAAGCCGGACGCCCTGGTGACCGTGCGCTGCGGCGACGTGGCGCTGACGGAAGGCCGCATGGGACGCGTCGGCGATCGCGTCGCGGTGCGCGTTGCCAAGCCGCTGCGCAAGCCGAAGACCACCTTCGCCATGTTCGAGAAGGCCGACGAGACCTCAACCCGAATGGAGGCCCAGTGAGCAACAGTTTAGGACTGACGATCGAGAGCCTGGTTGCGATCCTGCTCCTGCTCACGATCTGCTACTGCGTCATCCTCAACAAGCGCCTCAAGTGCCTCAAGAGCGATGAGATGACGCTCAAGGCGACGATCTCGGAACTGATCACCGCGACGGAGATCGCGGAGCGCGCCATCGCCGGCCTGAAGCTCACCGTACGCGAATGCGACCAGGGCCTCGGCGAGAGGCTGCGGCTGGCGGAGCGCTACTCCGCCGACATCAGCCTTCAACTGGGGGCGGGTGAGAAAATCCTGGAGCGGCTGACACAGATCGTGGCGGCGGCCCGGCCGGTCGTGCCGGAAGCCCAGTCTGCACCTATGTCCGATACCCATGCCATCGTTCAGGCCGCGGCCGCCTTCGCGGCACGCACCCGCAACCGGATGAATGGCGTCGCCGCATGATCCGCATGATGCGCGAGTTTCGGCTGGTCCCGGTCGTGATCTTCGCGGCCGGCACGCTGTTCGCGCTGAAGATGTCGGGCCTGGTGTTCGAAGGTGGTTACACCATCGCGCGGCCGCGCGCGGCGCATGCCCAGGATGTCGTCGTGGTGCCGACGCAGCCACGGTCCGAATGGCCGCAGGACATGTCGGGTTATCCGGACATCACCGGATCGGTCGATGCGACCAAACCTGCCGACAAGACCCCGCCGCCCGCCGCCGAGGACGCGAAGGCGCCCAAGGCCGATCCAAGCAAGCTCGAGCTGACGAAAGTCGATCCGACCAAGGTTGATTCGACCAAGGTTGATTCGACAAAGACTGATCCGAACAAGACGAAGTCGCCGAAATCCGCACCCGACGACGCGAAGGCTGATCGTCGTCCGCTGTCGCCGGCAGAACGGGCGATCCTGGAGCGCCTGCAGGAGCGGCGCCAGGAGATCGAGCAGCGCGGCCGCGACCTGGAACTGCGCGAAAGCCTCATCAAGGCTGCGGAGAAACGCCTGGAGGCCAAGGTCGCCGAGCTCAAGGATGTCGAGGCACGCATCAATGCGGCGATGAATCGGAAGGACGAGATTGAGGCCGCCCGGTTCAAGAGCATCGTCACGATGTACGAGAACATGAAGCCCAAGGAGGCTGCCAAGATCTTCGACCGCCTCGATATGAAGGTGCTGTTCGAGGTGGCAAGCCAGATCAATCCGCGCCGCATGTCCGACATCCTGGCGCAGATGTCGCCGGAAGCGGCCGAGCGTCTGACCGTGGAGTTGGCGCGGCGCGCCAACTCGCCGGACAGGCCGGCGACGACGGCGGAACTGCCCAAGATCGAGGGCCGCCTGCCTGTGCCTTGAGGCACGGCACCGGATGAGCAAAAGCGAAGTGCCCCTAAGAGCGGGCGTCGCCTTAAACCGGCATTAATGGCACGCGGCTAAGGTCCAGGCTGGATCATCGGGACGGGTGGCTGGCGCAGCACGCGCCGGTCTTTGGTATCGTCGTGAAGCCGATTATGTGGGGACAGCCGCCGTCGCGGCGCGGGGCGCTCGTTGCCTGGCTGTGTCTTGCCATTTTTATTCTGCTGTCTGGCGCCACCTTCGCGGATGCGCCGATCAAGGGCGAGGCCAGCGCCACGGTGGCGGGGGGCTATGCCCGGCTGGTCTTCAGCCTCGCCGAGGAAGCGGAAGCCGACGTGCGGCTGTCCAACGGCATCGTCATCATCAGCTTCAAGAAGCCGGTCGACGTTTCCGTGGACCGCCTTTCCTCCGGCGCGCCGGGCTATGTCAGCGTGGCGCGCCGCGACCCCGACGGCACCGGTATCCGCATCGCGCTTGCCCGCAAGGTGACGGTCAATTCCATGGCGGCGGGCGAGAAGCTCTTCGTCGACCTGCTGCCCGAGAGCTGGACCGGCGTCACGCCCGGCCTGCCGCAGGACGTGATCGATGATCTCGCCAGGCGCGCCCGCGATGCCGAGAAAAAGGCGCGGGCGGCGCAGCGCCTTGCCGCCCATCGGAATCTGTCGCCGATCCGCGTGCGCGTCGGCACCCAGCCGACCTTCACGCGCTACGTCTTCGACCTGCCGGAGCTGGTTCCGGTGGCAACCCAGCGCGACAAGGACAAGCTCGGCCTCGTGTTTGACGCGCCGCTCAAGTTCGACCTCGCCGACGCCCAGGCGGCGTTGCCGCCGATGGTCGCCGCGCTGGAATCCGAGATCGGCGCCGACAGCGCGACGGTGCGCTTCAGCTTCGCCGGCAAGGTCGACGTGCGGACCTTTCGGGAGGACCGCAGCTTCGTCGTCGACGTGAGCCCGGTCGAAGCGAAGATGCCGGGCAGCGAAGGGATGGCGCCACGCAAGCCCGGAGAGTTGCCGAACCTTGTCGTGGTCGCCCCTGACAACAAGAATGCTCCGGGCCCGATCGAGGCGCCAAAAACCATACCGGCGCAACCCAGCTCGCTCGCCCGGTCGGACGCGCCCGCCAAGCCGGCACCGCAGCCAGCCGTACCGGTTCCTTTATCGGCGCCGCTCGTCCCGCCGGCCGCTCCGGCCGCGCAGGCGCCGGCCAAGGTGCCCGATACCAATGGTCGTGTGGTGGCCGAGCTCAAGCGCCAGGACGGCGCGCTGCGGCTGACCTTTCCATTCGCCGCGCCGACGCCGGCGGCGATGTTTCGCCGCTTCGATACAGTGTGGATCGTGTTCGACACGAGCGTCCCGATCGACGTGACGTCGCTTGGCGCAGAAACCGGCCGCACGATCCGTAATGCGTCGGTCTCGCGGTCGGGCGCCGGCCAGGTCCTGCGCATCAAGCTCGAACAGCCGCGCCTCGCGAGCGCCATCGCGGAGGGCCTGAACTGGACCGTCACGCTCGGCAACGCCGTGCTCGATCCCACCGCACCGCTGAGCATGACGCGGAGCATCGTGGGGGCGGCACGCGCCAGCACCGTGATTCCGTTCGACGAACCGGGACAGCTTCATCGTCTGTCAGATCCCGATGTTGGCGACGCCCTGCTGGTCGTTACCGCGCTCGGTCCGGCGCGCGGCTTCCTCAAGGCGCAGGATTTCATCGAGTTCCGCGCACTGGCGTCCACGCATGGCGTCGTCGTGCAGCCGATCGCCGACGACGTGACAGTGGAGATCGCGCCCGACAAGATCGTCATCGGGCGGCCGAGCGGGCTGGTGCTGTCCGCGGCCGAATCGCAGGGCTCGGATGCCGTGGCACGGCCGGGCGCGTATCGTCCGATGCTGTTCGATCCGCAATCCTGGAGCGCGGACCGCCAAGCCGTCTTCACCGACCGGCAGGCGGAATTGTTGCGCGTCTCCGCCGCCGTGGCGCCCGACCGCCGGACCGCGGCCCGGCTCGATCTGGCGCGCTTCTATCTCGGCCGCGAATTCTATCCGGAGGCCAAGGCGGTGCTCGATGTCGCCGTCGCCGAGGACCGGCCGAGCCCGGAGAACCCGTCGGGCCTCGTGCTGCGGGCGGTCGCCAACGTGATGATGGACCGCAGCGCCGAAGCGCTGAAGGACCTGGCCAATCCGGTTGTCGGCAACCAGCACGACGCGGCGTTGTGGCGCGCGCTGGCCTACATGCATCAGGGCCGTTGGACGGACGCGCGTGAGAACTTCAAGGCAGCAGCGGGCGCGATGGCGACCCTGCCGGTCGAGCTGCAGCGCATCGTGCTGCGCGAGCAGATGCGCGCGGCGATCGAGGTCAAGGATTTCGCCGAGGCAGCGCGGCTCTACAACGACCTCGACGCCATCGAGATTCCCCGGGAGATGCGGCCGGTCGTCGCCGTGCTGTCGGGCCGGCTGGCCGAAGGCCTAGGGCGTCTCAGCGACGCGCTCGGCGCCTATCGCGCAGCCGCGGAATCGCCGCTCCGGCCGGCCGCCGCTCAAGGGCGATTGCGCGAGATCGTGCTGCGCAGCGCGATGAAGCTCGCCAAGCCTGAAGACACCGTCAACGCGCTGGAGGCCCTGACGACGACATGGCGCGGCGACGACACGGAGATCGAGGCGCTGCAAATGCTGGCGCGGCTCTATACCGAAGGCGGCCGCTATCGCAATGCCTTCTCGGTGATGCGCACCGCGCTGACGGTGCACCCCAACTCGACGGCGACGCGGCGCATCCATGACGAAGCTGCCGCGTCGTTCGATTCGCTGTTCCTGGCCGGCAAGGGCGATGCCATGCCGGCCATCGAGGCGCTGAGCCTGTTCTACGACTATCGCGAGCTGACGCCGATCGGCCGGCGCGGCGACGAGATGATCCGGCGGCTCGCGGACCGGCTGGTCGCGGTCGACCTCCTGGATCAGGCCGCCGAGCTGCTCCAGCACCAGGTCGACCACCGGCTCGAGGGTGCCGCGCGCGCGCAGGTCGCCACGCGGCTCGCCGCCGTCTACCTGATGAACCGCAAGCCCGACCGCGCGCTCCAGGCGCTGCGTTCGACACGGGTCGGCGACCTCAACAACGACGTGCGCAGTCAGCGCCTGCTGTTGGAGGCCCGTGCGCTGTCCGACACCGGCCGCCACGACCTGGCGCTGGACGTCGTGGCCAACCTGCAGGGCCGCGAGGTCGAGCGCCTGCGTGCCGACATCCTGTGGGCCGCGAAGCGCTGGCGGGAAGCCGGCGAGCAGATCGAGAAGCTTTACGGCGAGCGCTGGCGCGAGTTCGCACCGCTCAACGACGCGGAGCGCCCCGACATCCTGCGCGCGGCGGTGGGTTTCGTGCTCGGCGAGGACATGCTGGGACTTGCGCGCTTCCGCGAGAAATACGTGCCGAAGATGGCCGAAGGGCCGGACGCCAGAGTGTTCGCGGTGGTCGCGGGCGCGCAGGGCGCGGCAGGACCGGACTTCCGTGACGCCGCCAGGGGCGCCCTGTCGATGGATACGCTCGACCAGTTCCTGCGCGACGTCGGTGCGCGCTACCCCGAAATCGACGCCGCAGCCGGCGGCCGCTCCGCCACCGGCCGCCGTCCCCAAGGCGCCACCCGGCACACGCGCGGAGTCTGCGCCGGCCGCCCGCACCGCATCTCGGTGAAAACGGCTCGTCACGTGCCGAAGCTCTGCACGAGGCTGCCGGCGACGAGATTCCAGCCGTCGACCAGCACGAAGAAGATCAGCTTGAACGGCAGCGAGACCACGACCGGCGGCAGCATCATCATGCCCATCGACATCAGCACCGAGGCGACCACGAGGTCGATGATGAGGAACGGCAGGAACAGCAGGAAGCCGATCTCGAAGGCGCGCTTGAGCTCGGAGATCATGAAGGCCGGCACGAGGATGCGCAGCGACAGCGCTTCGGGGGTCGCGGGCGGCGGCTGCTTCGCCATGTCGAAGAACAGCGCGAGGTCCTTCTCGCGCACGTTCTTCAGCATGAAGCTGTGGAACGGGCCGGAGGCCCGCTCGAACGCCTGATCGCGGCTGGATCTCGCCGGCCATCAGCGGCGCGCACGCCGTGGTCGTAGGCCTGCTGGAACGTCGGTGCCATGACGAAGGCGGTGAGGAACAGCGCCAGCGAGACCATCACCGTGTTGGGCGGCGCGGTGGCGGCGCCGATCGCGGTGCGCAGCAGCGACAGCACGACGACGATGCGGGTGAAGGACGTCACCATCACCAGGATCGACGGCGCGAGCGACAGCACCGTCAGCAGCGCGACGAGCTGGATCACGCGCTCGGTGAGGCCCGCACCCTGGCCAAAATTGACGCTGATGTCCTGGGCATCGGCGGACCCGGTGACAGTCAGAATCATGATCGCGGCCGCCGGCAGGCAGCCGAGGAGCCGCCCGGCCTTGAGCATCAGGGCTTGTCCGTCGGCTTGCCGAGGAGGCTTGCCATCTCTTCCTCGAGGCTGTCGAACACCGACTTCGAGGAAACCGGCCTTGCGCCGGCAGGATCCGGCCGGGGCGGTTCGGGCGCGCTCGCAGCCGGTGGCGGGGCAGCCGGCGCCGGATCGGCGGATGGCGGTGCGGCGGCTTCCGCGCGCGACGGCTCGGGTGGGCGCGGCGGTTCCGCGGCGGCAGGCCGCGGCTGCTCCATGGCAGGCGTGCGCGGCTGCGAGGGCCGCGGAGCGGCCTGTTGTGCCGGCGGCTCGGCAGGAGGCGCGGGTCGTGGTGGCGGTGCTGGCCGGGTCTGCGGTTCGCGAGGCGGGGCGGGTCGCGGAGGCGGCGGCTCCGCGCGGGCCGCCGGCTGCGGGGGAGGCCGGCGCAATGCCGCTTCCAGGCGCTGTGCCATGTCGGCGAGATTGACGTCCGCCGTGGGCGGCGACTGGCGCATTTCGACCGGCGGCAGGTCGACCGGCTGTCGGGGCGAGTGCTGGCGCGGCTCGGGCATCGCGCCGCCGCGCGGCGGCGAAATGGAATCCGGCAGTGGGCGCGCCGCTTCGGCCGACCGGGCCGGCTCCGAGCGCGGGCGAATACCTTCGGGCAATGGCGGCGGCACCCAGGCGCTTTCCATGGCGGAGGCGGCAGCACGGGGTGGCGGCACGTCGCGGACCATGTCGGTGCCGCGCGCGACCGTCTCGCCGGGGGCGCGCGACGGCGGCGTTTCCCGGGCGTGGCCGACCGGCACGGCGCGTACGATGTTCTGCTCGATCACGAGATCGCTTGGGCCACCGATCATCACGAGATGCTCGACATTGTCGCGGCGGATCAGCACGAGGCGTCGCCGGCTGTCCACTGCTGCGGCATCGATCACCGCGAGCCGCGGCTGGCGGCCGCGCGCCTGGCCGGCGCCGACGCGATCACCGCTGAAGCGCCGGATCAGCCAGAAGGTCACCGCGATCAGAGCGAGCACCACCACGAATGCGATGAAGAATTGCGCGTAGAGCGGCAGCTCCATGCCGAACAGGCTGTCGAACATCGGACAGAAGCTCCTTGATTAGCCGCGCAATCGATCGAGTCGCTCGTTAACGCGATCCGGCAAAATTTGCCGCCCTTAGAGCTAACAAAGCGTTAACGCTGCCGCATGTCCGGATGCTCACCGGCCCTGGCGTCAGGATTTTCATGGTTAACGGCAGATTAATGGCAGCAATGGGCCCGGTCCGGTTAACGCGGCGTTAACCATGCGCTCGGCAAAGTCTGCCTAGGTAGTCGCGACGAAAACGTGGCGACGCAAGGGCTGGCCGATGTCGATTTCCGACATACCGATCTTCTCGATGCTGCGCACCAAGATGCAATGGCATCAGGAGCGCCAGGGGCTGCTCGCCGAGAACGTCGCCAACGCGGATACGCCGCGGTTCCGGCCGCGTGATCTCACGCCGCTAAAATTTGACGCCAGCCAGCCCACGGGCGGGCGCCTCTTTGCCCCTCGTGCGGAGCGATCCCAGCCACATCACCCTCGCGGGAGCCGGCGGTGGGACGCAGTTCCAGCCGGACCGCAAGGGCGCCTATCAGGTCCGTCCGACCGGCAACGCCGTGAGCGTCGAGGACGAGATGCTGAAGGTGGCCGCGAACCAGATGGACTATCAGGCCGCGACCTCGCTCTACAGCCGCAGCCTCGGCCTCCTCAAGACCGCGCTCGGCAAGCGCTGAACACCGGAGGGATCGTGGATTTCCTGAAATCGATCGCCGTCGCTGCGTCCGGCCTGCGCGCACAGTCCGGGCGCATGCGCATCATCTCTGAGAACATCGCCAACGCCGATTCGACCGGACAGAAGGCGGGCGCGGAGCCTTATCGCCGCAAGGTCCCGACCTTCCGCAGCGAGGTCGACCGCGCCCTCGACGCCAAGGTCGTGGGGCTCGGCCCGGTGAAGTCCGACCCGTCCGAGTTCCGCAGCAAATACGAGCCCGGCCATCCGGCCGCCGACGCCAACGGCTATGTCAAATATCCCAACGTCAATTCGCTGGTCGAAATGACCGACATGCGCGAGGCCCAGCGCTCCTATGAGGCCAACCTGAACGTCATCGGCGCGACGCGGCGGATGATCCAGCGCACCATCGACATCCTGCGCGCGTGAGGAGACAGACCATGGCGACACCGAGCATTGCTGCAAATGCCTATGCGGCGCTGTCGCGCCTGAGCAATCCGGCCGCCACGATCCCGAAGGCGATGGGCGAGAGCGAGGGGCAGAGCTTCGGCTCCATGCTCAAGAACGTGCTCGGCACCGTGATGGAAGCCGGCCACAAGTCCGATGCCCAGGCGAAGGCGATGGCTGCGGGCAAGGCGAACATCGTCGACGTCGTCACCGCGGTCGCCGAGACCGAGGTCGCGATCGAGGCCCTGGTGTCGGTGCGCGACAAGGTTATCGCCTCCTACGAAGAGATCATGAAGATGCCGATCTGACGGTTTTGTCCGTCTCGGTGGAGCAACAAACAATGACCGGCCCGGAAGTTCTCGACGTCGCGCGCGATGCCATCGTGACGCTGGTGCTGGTCGCCAGCCCGCTGATGCTCGTCGGGCTGATCGTCGGCGTTGCCATTTCGCTGTTCCAGGCACTGACGCAAATTCAGGAGATGACCCTCGTCTTCGTGCCGAAGATCCTGGCGATGTTCATCGCCATGCTGATCGCGCTGCCGTTCATGAGCGACGCGCTGCAGGGCCACATGGCCCGCGTCGCCGCGCGCATCGCCTCTGGTGGATGAACGTCTCGTAAGGGTGGGCAAAGCGAAATGTGCCCACCTCCCAATGCGGTGTCTCGCGTGGGCATGGCGCAAGCGCGCCTTTGCGCACTCTACGGATTGCAGATGCGCATCGATCTCTCGTTTCTCCCTGCGCTGGCGGCGGCGTTCCTGCTGATGTTCGCGCGCATCGGCACCATGGTCATGCTGCTGCCGGGCCTCGGCGAGCTCAGCATTCCTGCGCGCGTGCGCCTCACCGTGGCGCTCGTCCTCACCCTGGTGTTGTTCCCGCTCCATCGCGACGCCTTCACGATCGACCTCCGCGCGTTCGGGCCCGTCACGATCCTGCTGGCGCAGGAACTCATTATCGGGGCGGTGCTCGGCCTTACCGCCCGGTTGACCATCTCGGCCCTGCAGACCGCCGGTGCCGTGATCGCCCAGCAGCTCGGCCTTGGCTTCGTCACGGCGGTCGATCCGACGCAGAACCAGCAGGGCGCGATCGTCGGCAACTTCCTCACCATCCTCGGCCTGACGCTGATCTTCGCCACCGATCTGCATCACTATGTTATCGCCGCGCTGCACGACAGCTACGCGCTGTTCCATCCCGGTGAGGTGCCGTTGCTTGGCGACGTCGCGGCGCTGATCATCCGCACCACGTCGGCGGCGTTCCGCATCGGCGTGCAGCTCGCGGGGCCGTTTCTGGTCTTCGGGCTGCTGTTCAATCTCGCGCTCGGCGTCCTGTCGCGGCTGATGCCGCAGATGCAGGTGTTCTTCGTCGGCGTCCCGCTGTCGATCCTGCTCGGCTTCCTGATCCTGCTGCTCGTGGTCGGCGCCATGATGGGCACGTTCCTGAGCTACCTCGAAGGCGTGCTGCACGAACTCGTGCCGAGCGGGTAGGCATCATGGCCGAGGATCGCGACGATACCGACAAGACCGAAGACCCGACCCAGAAGCGGCTCGACGATGCGCTCAAGCGCGGCGACGTCGCCAAGAGCCAGGAGGTCAATACCTGGTTCGTCATTGCCGGCGGCACGCTCGCGCTCGCGACCTTCGCCGGGCCGATGTCATCCGCCCTGACCACGACGTTCCGCGGACTCGTGGCCAATGCTCATGCCGTGTCGTTCGACCACGGCGGCCTCATGCGGCTGGTCGATCGGCTCGGCATGGAAGTGTTCGCCGCGATGGCGATCCCGATCCTGGTACTGGTGCTCGCGGCGGTCGCAGGAAACATGGTCCAGCACCGGCTGATCTGGTCGGCGGAGCAGCTCAAGCCGAAGCTGTCGAAGATTTCGCCGCTCGCCGGCGTCAAGCGCCTGTTCTCGAAGATCGCTCTGGTCAACTTCGCCAAGGGCCTTGTCAAGCTCGCGGTCATCGGGGCGATCATGGTCTGGCTGATGTGGCCGGAGCGCAATCGCCTCGACGGCCTGGTCGCGATCGAACCGGCGGCGATCCTGGCGCTCACCGAGACGCTGTCGCTCAAGCTGCTCGGCGCGACGGTCGCCGCGCTCGCGCTGATCGCGGGCCTGGATTATTTCTTCCAGCATCATCAGTGGTTCGAGCGCCAGAAGATGTCGCTGCGCGAGGTGAAGGACGAGTTCAAGCAGTCCGAAGGCGACCCCGTCATCAAGGGCAAGCTCCGGCAACTGCGCCAGAACCGCGTCCGCAAGCGGATGATGGCGGCGGTGCCCAAGGCATCGGTGGTCATCACTAACCCGACGCACTATGCGGTAGCGCTGCAATACGAGCGCGGCATGAACGCGCCGCTCTGCGTTGCCAAGGGCAAAGACCTGATCGCCCTGAAGATCCGCGAGGTCGCCGAGAAGCACGGCATTCCGATTGTCGAGAACCCGCCTCTGGCGCGGGCGCTCCACGCGACGGTGGAGGTCGACGGCGAGGTCAGGCCGGAAAACTACAAGGCGGTGGCCGAGGTCATCGGCTACGTGATGCGGCTGCGGCGGGCGGTGACGCGCTAAACGGTTCGAGGATCGAAATAGTGGGAATTTCCTTGCGCGGCGGCGCCGGGCAGGGACACTCGACGTGGTGATTCGCGAACGGCTCGACCACCGCTCGTCTTCGCGCAAGCGGGGACCCAGGGTCCCACGTGTCGTCCTGGATTCCCGCGTCCGAGGGGAGGAGTGGAGTGTGCGTCAACTCCGGTGAATTTCGACATTGGCGGCGTGGATCAGGCAATCATGGCAACCCAAGATATGAATCGAGACTCCCGGCAGGCCATCGACCGTAGCCAGCGGAGCGGCAGCATAGGCATGGTGCTTCTGGTGGCGGTCGTGCTGGTCGGCGCGGCTGTCGCGCTCCTGCTCATCGGCCGGCCGAATGCGGAGCCCTATATCCTCGGCCTGCTGGCGTTGCTCGCCGTGGTCGGGGTGTTTTCGCTGTTCGCTCTTGCCGCCGGCATCCTGCGCATTCCCGGCGAGGACGCCGGCAATCCCATGGTGAAGGCGATCGCCAACAGCGCGCCCGACGGGATCGTCGTCACTGATACGAACGGCCGCGTCGTCTTTGCCAATGCCGCTTACCTGACGCTGATCGACGCGGCAGATGCCAACGACGTGCGGCCGGTCGAGCGCGTCTTCGTCGGCGACCCGGACGTCTCCGAGGCGATCTACCGCCTCGCCAAGGCGGCCCGGGAGAGCCGTCGGCTGCAGGAGGAGGTCCGGATGCCCGGACCTCAGGGCGAGACGGCGCGCTGGCTGCGCCTGCGGGTGCGTCCGCTCGGCACCACCGGCCGCGAGGCGAAATCGACGGTCTGGACGGTCGCCGACGTCACCCGCGACCGCGAGCGCCAGGAGAACGTGTTCCAGGAGCTCCAGCACGCGATCGACTACCTCGATCACGCGCCGGCGGGCTTCTTCTCGGTCGATGGCGCCGGCAAGGTCGTCTACCTCAACGCGACGCTGGCCGGCTGGCTCGATCACGACCTCGCGCAGGTCGGGTCCGGCGGCCTCGCCTTGTCCGACATCGTCTCGGGTGATGGCGCTGCGCTTCTCAACACCGGCGCGGGCGCGCCCGGCGAGGTGACGACGGAGGCGCACGACCTCGACCTGCGGACGCGCTCAGGCCACACGCTGCCGGCGCGTTTGCTCCACAAGGTGGCGTTCGCCGCCGACGGGGCGCCCGGAGCCTCGCGCACGCTGGTGCTGAGCCGCGCCCGGGAAGAGGGCGGCGACGCGCTACGGGCCGCTGAGGTGCGGTTCGTGCGCTTCTTCCACAATGCGCCGATGGCGATCGCCACCGTCGACAAGACCGGCAAGATCGCACGCTCCAACGCGCCCTTCGCGCGGTTGCTGCACGGCATCCTCAAGGGCGATGCCGTGCCGGCCGAAGGCCGCTATGTCTTCGCCGCCGTGGCGGAAAGGGACCGCCCCGCGCTCGCCGCCGCGATCACCCGCGCCGCCGATGAGCAGGGCGACATCGCGCCGGTCGACGCGGCCCTCGCGGGACCGGGTAGCCGTTCTGCCCTGTTTTATGTGTCCGCCGTCGAGGAGGACGAGCGCGACGGCGAGGCCGCGATTGTCTACGCCATCGAGACCACCGAGCAACGGGCACTGGAGCAGAAGTTTGCCCGCTCGCAGAAAATGCAGGCGGTTGGCCAGCTCGCCGGCGGCATCGCGCACGACTTCAACAACGTGCTCTCCGCCATCATGATGGCGACCGACTTCCTGCTCAACGCGCATCGCCCGACAGATCCGTCGTTCCAGGACATCATGCAGATCAAGCAGAACGCCAACCGGGCCGCGAGCCTGGTGCGACAACTCCTCGCCTTCTCGCGCCGTCAGACCATGCGGCCGCAGGTGCTGGACCTGCGCGACGCGCTCACCGATCTCACGATGCTGCTGCGCCGCTTGATCGGCGAGAAGGTCGCGCTCGACCTCAAGCCGGGCCGCGACCTATGGCAGGTCAAGGTCGACCTCGCGCAGTTCGAGCAGGTAATCGTCAACCTTGCGGTCAATGCGCGCGACGCCATGCCGGACGGCGGCAAGCTCACAGTACGTACCGCCAACGTCACCGCGGCTGAGAGCGCGCAATACGCCCAGGAGCCGATGCCGGCCGCCGACTACGTCATGCTGGAGGTCAGCGACACCGGCACCGGCATCCCACAGGACGTGATGGAGAAAATCTTCGAACCTTTCTTCTCCACCAAGGAAGTCGGCAAGGGCACCGGCCTGGGGCTCGCCACGGTCTACGGCATCGTCAAGCAGACGGAAGGGTTCATCTTCCCGGAATCCGAGGTCGGACGCGGCACCACATTCCGCATATTCCTGCCGCGCCACGTGGCGACCGCGGAAGACCTCCGCATTCTCGCGGAGAGTGAAGCGCCTGCCATCGCTGCGGCGGCATCACCGCAGCCGGCGGCCGACCTCACCGGTCACGGCACCATCCTGCTGGTCGAGGACGAGGAGGGCCTGCGCGGTCTCAACGCGCGGGGCCTGACCTCGCGGGGCTACACCGTGCTGCAGGCCGGCAACGGTATCGAGGCGCTGGAAATATTCGAGGCTCAGAAGGGCGAGGTTGATCTGGTCGTGTCCGACGTCGTGATGCCCGAGATGGACGGGCCGACGCTGCTCAAGGAGCTGCGCGCGCGCAACCCGGAGGTGAAGATCATCTTCGTTTCCGGTTATGCCGAGGATGCCTTCGAGAAGCACCTGCCGGAAGGCACGCAGTTTGCGTTCCTGGCCAAGCCGTTCCCGCTCAAGCAGCTCGTCGGCAAGGTGAAGGAGACGATGGCGGCGTAGCCTCGTCCGGCCGGCATCCCTCCGGAACATGTAGTGCTCTTGCGGGTTTCTTTCCGCGGAAACCAAGGAGCAATAACATGGCCGATACGTCGAATATCCAAGAGCATATGGAAGTGCTGGGCTCTGACCGGCAGCATGTCGGCACCGTCGATCATATGGACGGCACTAACCGTATCAAGCTTACCAAGGGCGACCCCGCCGACGCCAAGCACCATTACATTTCGACGAACTGGATCGACCACGTCGACACGCACGTGCACCTGAACAAGTCCGGCGCCGACGTGAGAAAAGAATGGCAGACGGCGTGATCGGTTTGGCAAGCTCCGCTCATTGCCGCGTGAGCGGGAATCGACGTCTTCGTGCACCCCGCTTTTGCGGGACGAGCGAAGTCTGCCTAAGCGCACAAGCTAATTCACCCGCTTGAACTTCTGCGCGCGGCGCCCGAAGCCGACTTCCGCCGTATAGAGGTTGCCCTTCGAATCGATCGCGATGTTGTGGACCCATTTGAACTGCCCGGCCTGCCGGCCATGGCGCCCGAATGTGTTCAGCACTTCCCCAGTTTCGCGTACCAAAGTCGAGACCTGCCCGTTCGCGCCGTCGGCCGTGAAGATGTAGCGCTGCTGCGGGTCTTCCGAGAGCACGAGGTCCCACACCGACCCGTTCTGCAGCGTGGCGGGCGTGACCTTGAACTCCTTCACGAAGCTGCCGTCGGTCTTGAACACCTGGATGCGGTCGTTGGCGCGGTCGCACACATAGACGAGGCCGTCATTCGACAGCCGCACGCAGTGGACCGGATTTGAGAATTGCTGTGACGGAGCGGCGGTCGGCGTATAGGGCGGCAGCTTCTCGTCGGTCGGCTTGTTGCCATAAGCGCCCCAGTGACGCTTGTAGGCGCCGGTCTTGGCGTCGAACACGATGACCCGCTGGTTCTTGTAACCGTCGGCGACGTATAGCTCCGTCAGGTCGGCGTTGGTCATCATGTGGGCGGGGCGGCCGAGGCGCGTCGTCGAGTTCGAGCCCGACGTGCCGTCGTCCTTGCCGACCTGCATCAGGAACTTGCCGTCCGGGCGTGAATTTCAGGACCTGATCGCCGTCATCATTGCCACCGAGCCAGACGTTGCCGTCGCTGTCGATATGGATGCCATGCTCGTTCTTGATCCACTGGTAGCCGGCGCCTGGGCCGCCCCAGGAGCGGAGCAGGTTGCCCTCCGCATCGAATTCGAACACCGGGGGCGCCGCAGTGCAGCAATTGGTCTCGGGCGGATTCTTGGTCGCTCCCTTCTCGTCGTCGACCAGGGTGAGCGGACGATGGATGATCCAGACGTGGTCATCCTTGCCGACGGCGATGCCGGCGACTTGGCCGAGAATCCAATTGCCGGGCAGCGGCTTGGGCCAGAACGGCTCGACCTGGAACTGAGGCGCCTCGTTGGCGCGGGCCGGCTGCTGGGCGTGGCACGGGCTGCCGGCGGCTATTGCGGCAAGCGCGAGCGCGGCGGCGAGCGAACGGGTCATGGTTTCCTCCCTGTCCTCTCCGCCTTGAGCTTGGTTTGGCGGACGTTGGCCGCGATGCTAATCGACCGGGGCCGGGAGAGGTAGGGGCTTTATGGCTCGTGATGCCGATCGGCGGCGCAGGCGCCCCAATCAATCCGACGCGACGATGACTTCATCCGCCGCGCAGGCGGCCAGCCGCCAATGCCAGGCGAGTCGCAGAAAGGTGTTCGGTGGAGCGCGCCGCATTTCATATGCGCGATGGCGCGACAGGTGTTCGCCTGCTGAAGATAATACGCGGCGCTGCAGGCCGGACTTGCGTGATGATGTTCCATCCCGTTTTCCTCTCCCCGGAGGCAGCCTGCCGGTCTAATCCCCGGTGAAGGCACCGAATCCGACAACGTCCGCACCACCCAAAGGTTCGCGGCGACGACGTGGTATGACTAATGATCTCTCAAGAGTCGGAGGCTCGGCGTAACACGCCGCCTTCGCTTCGGAGCTTGTGGCACTGCGTCAATCGTGACTGATCTTTCGACCCAGTTCCCCTTCCCTTTGGCGGCATCCGCCTTTCGCGCTGTTCTGGTGGTCGCGCGCCCTCTCGGTCGTTGCGTTCAACGTTCTGGCCGTCGCGGTCGGCTGGCAGCTCTATGCGCTGACCGGAAGTGCTTTCGACCTCGGCCTCGTCGGCCTCGTGCAGTTCGTGCCGACGCTCGCGCTGACCTTCGTCGCTGGCCACGTCGCCGACCGCTATGACCGGCGGATGGTTGTCTGCATCTGCCAAGTCGTGATGGCGGCGGGCGCCGTGTCGCTGGCGTTCGGCACATTCCAGGGATGGCTCGATAAATCGAGCATCCTGTCGATCGTGTCGGTGGTGGGCGCCGCACGCGCCTTCGAAAGCCCGACGCTGGCGGCGCTGCTGCCGGGTCTGGTGCCACGGATGCTGGTCGGGAAGGCGGTCGCATCATCGGCGTCCGCCAACCAGACTGCGCAAATCATCGGGCCGTCGCTTGGCGGATTCCTGTATGGCTTCGGCCCGACGCTCGCCTATGCGGTCGCGGTCTTGGCTTTCCTGCTGGCGGCGGGTCTCGCGGCGTTGATCCGGGTCGAGCGCGCCGCGCCCACGCGCGAAAACGTGACGCTGGCGTCGGTGTTTTCCGGCCTGACCTTCATCCGCGGCCAACGCGTGATCCTCGGCGTGCTCTCGCTCGACCTGTTCGCCGTTCTACTCGGCGGCGCGACCGCGCTGCTGCCGATCTTTGCCCGCGATGTCCTGGCGACCGGCCCGTGGGGTCTTGGGCTGTTGCGCGCGGCGCCGGCGTTCGGCGCGCTCACCATGTCGCTCGTGCTGGCGCGCCGCGGTTTCGCGTGGCCCGTCGGTCCGATGATGTTCGCCGCCGTTACAGTGTTCGGCCTTGCCACTCTGACATTCGGCCTCTCGACAAATCCGCTGGTGTCGCTCGCCGCGCTGTTCGTGCTCGGATCCTCCGATGTGGTGAGCGTGGTGATCCGTTCGTCGCTGGTGCAATTGCGGACACCCGATGCCATGCGCGGACGGGTCTCCGCCGTGAATTCGCTGTTCATCGGTACGTCCAACCAGCTCGGCGAGTTCGAATCCGGCCTAGCTGGCGGCGCTCATAGGCGCCGTGCCGGCGGTCGTCATCGGCGGCGCCGGCACCGTCGTGGTGGCGCTTGCATGGATCTACCTCTTTCCCGAGTTGCGCCGCATCCGCACGCTCGAGGACTGAACGGGCCTCGCTGATCCGGAGTGAACCGTTCCGCGTGCTTCCGCCCTGATGCTGCCGAACGGCGCCTCAGCCGGCTCGCGCCGCCCTACGCGCCACGGCCGGCCTGCCCACCAGATCCGCGTATTCCTCGATCGGGTGGGGACGTCCGATGAGGTAGCCCTGGATCTCGTTGCAGGACCTCGCGCGTCAGGAATGCGAGTTGCTCTTCGGTTTCGACGCCTTCGGCCACCACCGGCAAATCGAGGCCGCGGCCAAGACCGATCACGGCGCGCACGATGGCGGCGGATTGCGCGTTGCTGTCGAGGTTCGAGATGAAGGCTTGGTCGATCTTGATCTTGTCGAACGGAAATGCCTGCAAATACGAGAGCGACGAATATCCGGTGCCGAAATCGTCCATGGCGATGCGTACGCCGAGGCTCTTGAGCCGCCGCAGGATCGCGACCGCACGCGAGAAGTCGCCGATCAGCACGCCCTCCGTGATCTCGAATTCCAGCCGCGACGGTGCGAGCCCGGTCTCCAGCAGCACGGTATGGACGAGGCCGGCCAGGTCGCCATGGCGGAACTGGACTGGCGACAGGTTGATCGCGATCTGCAGAGGGCGCGGCCACGACGCGGCCTCGCGGCAGGCTTCGCGCATGATCCACTCGCCGATCGGCATGATGAGGCCGTTTTCCTCCGCGAGCGGGATGAAGATGGCAGGAGAGATCGTGCCGCGTGTCGGATGACGCCAGCGCACCAGAGCCTCGAACCCGGTCACCTCGCGCCCGATGCCGGCCTGTGGCTGATAATACAACATGAGCTCGCCGGCTTCGATCGCCGACTGCAAATCCTGCTGCAGCGCCCGGCGCTCGCGCAGCCGCGTATCCATCTCGGGCTCGAAAAAGCGGATCGAGCCGCGGCCGTCGGCCTTGGCGCGGTAGAGCGCGGCATCGGCATTGGCGAGCAGCGCCGATGCCTCGCCGCTGTCGGCGGGATACATCGCGACGCCGACGCTCAGACCCATCCGCAACTGGTGGCCCTGAATCTCGAACTCGCTCGCCATGGCGGCAAGCAGCTTCTCCGCCATGCTTTCGGCGGCTTCCGGTTCGCCGGCCCCGGTCGCGATCACGGTGAATTCATCACCGCCGAGACGCGCCAGGAAGGCGCCGTCGGACGCCGCCCGCAGTCGGTCTGCGACCTCGCAGAGCACGGCGTCGCCGACGCCATGCCCAAACACGTCGTTGACCTCCTTGAAGCGGTCGAGGTCGATGCAGATGACGGCAAAGCACCCGCCGGTGGCGGCGGCACGGTCCAGCGTCTCGCGGAAGCGTTCATTGAAGGCGGCGCGATTGGGGAGGTCGGTCAGCACGTCATGGTGTGCCATATGCGCGATGCGTGCCTCGGCCTGCTTGCGCTGCGTCACGTCCTGGATGACGCCCAGAAGATATTGAGGCTTTCCCTTGTCATCGCACACGGTGAGCCGCCGGGTGGTGACGAGGCTCCAGTTTTCGCCGGGGGGATGCATCGATTTCTCATCGTAAAATTCCTGCCGTCCGCATCCTAGGAGACCGTGGTCGCGTTCCGTCAGCTTCTCGGCGACGTCAGGTGAGAAAATCTCGAACGCCGTCTTGCCGATGACCTCGGCCCGCGATTTGCCGAAGAACTCCTCGCCCGCGCGGTTGATCAGGACATAGCGAAGGCTCTGCGGGTCCTTGACCACGATGCCGGCGGGCACATTCTCGATCACGGTGTTCAGGAACTCCTGAGCGCGGTGCAGTTCCTCCTCGGCCTGCCGGCGTTGCGTGACGTCCTCCGCCATGCTCAGGACGTATTGCGGCTCGCCATCGCTGCCCAGAATGGCAAGCTTCTTCGAGTTGATGACGCTCTCCCGCTGGGAGTGATGAATCGTATGTTCGCGCACCTCGATCAATCCGCGCGACGCCGCCACCTGGCGGTCGAGATGGGCAAAGTATTCGGCCTGTTCCTTCGGGAAGATGTCCTCGACCCGCTTTCCGATCATCGTCTCGCGCGACATTTCGAACAGATTTTCGGCGGCGCGGTTGACCAGCATGTAGCGCAGGTCGGGCAGGCTCTTGACCGTGAGTATCGCCGGCACGTTCTCGACGATGGTATCGAGGAAGGCTTGGGTGCGCCGCAACTCGTCCTCGGCCCGCTTGCGATCCGTCAGGTCGACGGCTGCGACCAGCGACGCCGCGTGCCCTTCAAACGGAAGGTTGCGGCGATACACGGCGACGTCGATCGGCGTTCCATCAGCCTTGCGATGCCGCCATGTGCGCTTGGCGTCAGCGCTGTGGCGCAGCGTTTCGGCCATTGCCGACAGCATCTCCCGATCCTCCGGGGCGAGAATGTCGTACAATGTCATGGTCAGGAACTGCTCGCGCGTATAGCCGTAATGCTCCACGGCCGCATCGTTCACTGCAAGGAAGCCCAGCGTCTCGTGTTCGTAGACCCACATCGGGACCGGATTGCCGTCGAACAGGAGCCGGAATGATGCCTCGCGCTGTTTCAGTTCGGTAATGTCGATGCGCACGCCGATGCTGCCGCCGTCGCTCGTGCGCCGCTCCTGGATGCGCAGCCATCGGCCGTTGGGCAACTGCTGCTCGTGGTTGCTTTCCGGCGCGTGATGGAGCGCGAGGCGCTCGGCGAGCCACTCTTCCTCCCGGCCGACGGCTTCCGGATATTGGGCACAGGCGATTCCGGCGCGCAGGGTATCCTCGAAACTCTGGCCACGCGTGATCTGGTAGCCGCCTCCGGCATAGGCTTCGGCATAGCGCCGATTCCACAGGACGAACCGATCGTCGGCGTCCAGCAGAACGAGACCCTCCGGTACGACTTCGATAGCGTCGAGCAGCCGGGTATGAGCAGCGCGGGCTTCCTGTTCGGCCCGCTCCGCCTGTTCGCGGGCGACCTTGAGCGCCTCCTCGGTGCGGCGCGCCTCGGTGATGTCCAGGTGGGTCGCGACCCATCCGCCATTCGCCATGGGCTGGTGCGTGAGCAGGATCGTGCGGCCGTTTGGTAGTTCCAGGATGCGGCTCGTGGTGTGTTTCGCCGCAATGCTGGCGATGACCTCAGCGCAATAGCGGTCGAGATCGCCGGAAAAGGTGCCGACCGCGGCCCGCATCTCAACCAGGTCGCGCAGCGGCAGCCCGGGCTGGACCCGTTCGGCCGATAGCCTGTACATCTCGAGATATCGCCGGTTATTGACGACGAGGCGCGTAGCTGAATCGAACATGCACAAGCCGTGAGGCATGTGGTTGAGCGCGGTCTCTAGCACCAGGTTCTGGTCGCGCAGGATGTCTTCCGTCTGGGCGATCAGTTGCCGCCGCTCGCGGACACGCCGATAGTCGAGGATCGCGCCCACCAGACTGATGCCCAGCATCGCGGCCGCGACCGAGGCGACCGCGATCGAAAGCAGCCCGGGCGAAAGCGAGAATCCAGCGACGACCCGTGTCGGATCGGGGACGATCACCACCGCGCCCATGGCGACGAAATGGTCCAGCAGGATGGACAGGGTCAGCAGCAGGGCGGCACCGGCCGTCGTGCGTGCGTCGGCGCGGCGCGCAGCAAGCGCAAGTGACGCAGCAGCGAAACCCACGCCCAGCAGCACCGAGAGGGCAACAAGGTCGGCCGACCAGGTCATGCGGCCCTGCAAGTGCAGCGCCGACATGCCGATGTGGTGCATGATGGTGATACCGGCACCGACGACCGCTCCGCCGAGCGGGGCGCTCCATTCGGATCGGCGATCCACCGCGATATAGAGTCCGGCCGAGGTCACCGTGATGGCGACGACGAGCGAGATGCCGGTGATGAACAGATCGTATCCGACAGCGACGCCGGGATTGTAGGCCAGGATGCCGATGAAATGCGTCGCCCAGATGCCGCAGCCCGTTGCGGCGCCCGCGGTCACGATCCAGCCGGCGCGTGCGTCTCCGCCGGTGGCGCGCGCGCGATGCAGCAGGTTGATTGCCGCGAGACTTGCGATGAAGCAGACGACTGCCGCCAGCACTACAAGTCCAAAATCATGCTCGCCGACGAGGCAGTTCAATACGCGGAACATGGGCTCAAGCCTTTATTTTCCTGGCTTGGGCTTAGCTGATCAACGGTTCTTCCGCGGTTAATCGGCGCCTCACAAGCAGACGAGAGAATATATGGACGCTACCAAAGGTTGTGGAGCCGATTAAACTGCAAAAATGCAGGACATTCGGTTAAGCATCTCCATACCGCAACGTCCCCAAAAAGCATGCAAATTCGGTGCAAAGGCGATCTTGGCGCAAAAGTGAAATCGCGCGGCGCCCCTTGTCGATCCGTTCACTACGCCAGAACTTTACGAAAGCGCCGCGACGTTTTCAGTCCGATGAGCGTCGCGGAACGGAGCAACGTCCGCCGGCGATGCGTCACACGTCAACGAACCGCCCAGGCCTCGCCTTATGCCCGGACGGGAGCAAATGGAAATGGTGGCGCGGCGGTTCATAGTGCTCCTCGGCGGTCGCCGGCGTCAGGAACAGGTCGCCACAGAGTTCGGCGCGCACGAAGAAGGCGTTCACGCCGGCGATGGAGCAGCCCACCAGCTGGAAGCCTTTCGCAGCGCCGAGGCGGGTGAGGGCCTCCAGGCTCGCGCCGTAGAAGTTGGTGCCGTCCCAGGAGCCGTGCGGATCGTATGGCACCGTGAGCGACATCGGCGGGCGAAGGGCCGCATTATACTCGATCGCGACGACCCGCGGATGCACGGCATCGATCGCTTCCCACACCCAGTAATCGTTGTAGTCGATATCGATGCCGAGGAAGTCGATCTCGCCGCTCATGCCACCCTGCCGAAGCAGGTCGTTGATGTTCTCCGCGGTGACCAGGCTCTCCACCAGCGTGAGGCGGCCGTCATCGCGGAACGGCACGAAGCCATCACGGATGCGCCGCGCGCTGTCGGGATTGGCCTCGATCCACAGTCCGCGCCACCCCTCAACCAGCAGCTTGGCCGTGTTGCATTCCGTGCCGGCTTCGACGCCGAACTCCACAAAACGTCGGCTCGTCGTGCCGATGCGGCGGAAGATTTCCTGGATGATGCCGTCCTCATCGTTCTGCGCATAGACCTTGAAGCCATAGCGCAGCAGCCGCTTCGGATCGGCGTGGCGCGGCTTGGTGATTTCCGCCTCCCAGGCGCGAAGCACCTCCATCTGGGCGAGGTAGCGCTCGAGGCTGGGAATGAGGGACGTGGAATTGGACGGCATGGCGATCGCGACCGCGTAAAATGTGATGCAAGGAAAGGGCTTGCGGGACCGGCGATGAGGCTGCCGCGGCATGCGGCGTTTCGACCGGACTTGCCCCTACGAATCCAGGCTACAATACCTACATTCCAATGCGAAAAAAACCTTCCGGGAGAAAACACGACATGTCTCGCTTTCGTTCGGTCCTGGCCTTCACCGCCCTCGGCGCGGCGCTGGTGCTTGCCACCGTGGCCGACGCGCGGCCCGGCTCCGGCGGCAGCTTCGGCAGTCGCGGCACCCGTACTTTCACGCCGCCCGCCGCCACGCGCACGGCCCCTACGACCGCCGCACCCATCGAGCGCACGATGACGCCGCAGACCCGCCCGACGCCGGGCGCGACGCAGACGGCGCCTGCCAATCGCGGCTTCTTCAATCGTCCCGGCTTCATGGGCGGCCTGTTCGCCGGCTTCCTGGGCGCGGGCCTGCTCGGTCTGCTGTTCGGCGGCGGCCTGTTCGGCGGGCTCGGCGGACTGGCCTCGATCATCGGGCTTGTGCTGCAGATCGCCCTCGTGGTGATCGTCGGCCGCCTGATCTGGACTTGGTGGCAGCGCCGCCAGGGTCTTGCCACCGCCGGGGGCCCGGCGCTCCATGACTCAAGCACCTACGCGCGCGATGCGGGCGGCAGCGGCTTCGCAGGTTTCGGCGGCGGCTCGTCCGCTTCAGCGACCGCGCCGTTGGAGACGACGCCGGCGGATTTCGACACCTTCGAGCGCCTGCTCAATGACGTGACCATCGCCTACGGCGCCTCGGACCTCGCCCGGCTTCGCACCCTCGCGACGCCGGAGATGATCGCCTACTTCTCCGAGGACCTCGCGCGCTATGCCAGCCGCGGCCTCGTCAACGAGGTCGGCGACGTCAAGCTGGAGCAGGGCGACCTCTCCGAGGCGTGGCGCGAGGGCGATGAAGAATATGCGACCGTCGCCATGCGCTACCAGCTCAAGGACGCCTGGGTGGATCGTGCAACCAATCGCGTGGTCGAGGGCTCCCGCGACACGCATGAGGTTACGGAATTGTGGACGTTCCGGCGGCCTCACGGCGGCGAGTGGATGCTCTCCGCGATCCAACAGGCCTGATCCTGCGGCGTCTGCCGCGTCGAAGCTCACGGGGGCCCGGTCACGCGCCCGGGCCTTTTCTTTTGTGGCGCGATCGACTCAAGCTTCTCGCCCTGGCCGGCTGGCGCCGATAATCCCGATGCTGCCGCGGCGCGGATCGATCGCATCCGGCTGTCTTCACCTGGCGCCAAGAAAGGATGTGGATGACCTGTTCATTGAAGCACGTCGCGTTTGCGGCGTTGATCGTGCTGCAACCTCTGGCGGCCCTTGCCGACGAGCCGGTCAAGCATATCGGCATTTATGTCCAGCCCTATTACGAGTTGGCGAAGGAGCCCGGCGGCCATCCCCGCGTCGCGGTCGTCGAATCCTTCAACAGCTTGCTTGCGTCCGACAAGCGCTCCGACATCGTCGCGGCGCGCGACAAGATTGAAGCGAAACCCGACCTCGTCACGCCGATGACGATGATGGTGCTGGCGATCCGGCTTTACGACGTCGGGATGCGGGACGACGCCGTGTTCTGGTTCTAAGTTGCCAACGACCGCTATATCACGCTGTCGGACGTGGTGGAGATCGCCGATGCCGGCATGGCGCAGGTCGAGGAAGCGGTGAAGAGTTTCGCCACGCTCGCCGGCCCTTTCATCAACGGCTACGCCTTCTGCGATATGGCCCGGCAGCGCGAGTTGCGCGCCAAGGCCCTCGACTGGGTCGAGTCCCATCCCTATGGCGCGATCTTCATGGAGCGGTTTCCCGCCAAGCCCGGCGACCGCACCGAGAATCTCAAGGCGTCGATCCGCGGCGTCAGGGCGGACGCCACCAAGGAGCGTGCGCATTTCGAAGACCCGAAGACAGTCGAGGCCTTCTACGCGGCGCGAAAACAGAACGGCATGGACGAGAAGTTCTGCTGGAAATAGTCGGCGCTGTCCTGCCTCTCGGAACCACGCAACGGTGACAGTGGTTGGTTTTGCGCCTGAGCCCCGGCCTGAAAAAACCTGCCCGACGTGGAGCGATCTGATGCGCTATGAGCTCTATTACTGGCCGGAGATCCAGGGACGCGGCGAGTTCGTCCGCCTCGCGCTGGAAGAGGCCGGCGCCGATTATGTCGACGTCGCGAAGACCAAGCCTGGCATGCGCAAGATGGCGGCGATGCTGGAGAGCAAGCGGACCGAGCATCCGCCTTTTGCGCCGCCTTTCCTCAAGGCCGGCAAGCTCGTCATCGGACAGGTCGCGAACATCCTCGCATTTCTCGGCGAGTGCCACGGCATCGCGCCGAAAACCGAAGCCGGCGGCCTGTGGACCAACCAGCTTCAGCTCACCATCGCGGACTTCGTGGTCGAGGTCCACGATACGCACCATCCCATCGCGTCAAGCTTCTATTATGAGGACCAGCAGGCCGAGGCGAAGAGGCGGACCGAGGTTTTCCTGAAGGAGCGCGTGCCGAAGTTCATGGGCTATTTCGAACGTGTCATCGCCGGCAGCGGCGGCCCGTTCCTGCTCGGTCGCACGTTGAGCTATGCCGACCTTTCGCTGTTCCAGGTCGTCGAGGGCCTGCGATACGCGTTTCCTTCGGCGATGAGCCGGTTCGAAAAGAAAATCCCACGCGTCGTCGCATTGCGTGACAGGATCGCCGCGCGACCGCGCATCGCAGCCTATCTCGAGTCCGGGCGGCGGATTGCCTTCAACGAGATGGGGATTTTCCGCTGTTACGCCGAGCTTGATGGTTGAAGCGGCGCCTGGTCACCGTTTCTTAGGTGTTATTGCCGACAGTAGCGTTCCGGTATTGGCGATCAACATTTCAGGCCCTGCATGCAGATTATCGGCGAAACCGTCGTCGCATTGCCAGCCGGCGGCGAGGGCAGCGCAGAGACCTTCGACCTCGCGCCGGTCTCGCTCTGGCTCGAGGACTACAGCGGCCTCAAGGCGCTGTTCGCCGAATGGCGCGCGGCCGGCGTCACCGACCTGCGCGCCATCTCGCTGGCGGATCCCGCGCGCGTGAAGCAGTGCTCCGAACGCATCCGCGTCCTCAAGGTCAACCGCAAGACGCTGGCGCTGTTCGAGGCGCGATGACCTGCCGCATCTCGTCGACAACCTCGGCCGCGTCTTCCGCGACGACATGCTCGCGACCCATGTCGAGGAACTCGTGCAGCTCTGGGACGGGCAGGCCGGAGTTCTCCAGCAATACGGTCAACTACACGCTGTCCGGCCGCCGCCTCGACATCCAGCTCAAGGGCACGATCCTGCCGGGCTACGAAGAGACCTGGGAGCGCGTGCTGATCGCGATCGAGGACGTGACCGAGCGCGAGACCGCGCGGCGCCACCTCGCGGTGAGCGAGACCTATGCGCGCGGCCTGTTCGAGCATTCGCCGGTGTCGCTGTGGGTCGAGGACTTCAGCGCCATCAAGCGGCTGCTCGACGAGATGCGCGAGCGCGGCATCATCGACTTCCGCGTCTTCACCGACGTGCATCCGGAATTCGTCGCGCGCTGCATGAGCGAAATCCGCGTGATCGACGTCAACCGCCATACGCTCGAGCTGTTCGCGCGCGCCCGACAAGGCGACGCTGCTGCGACCGGCTCGCGCGACGTGTTCCGCGACGACATGCAGCAGCATTTCCGCGAGCAGCTGATCGACCTGTGGAACGGCAAGCTGTTCCAGCAGCGCGAGGTGGTGAACTACACGCTCGACGGCACCGAGCTGCATCTGCACCTGCAGTTCTCGGTGCTGCCGGGCCACGAGCGCGACTGGTCGCTGGTGCAGGTCGCGCTCACCGACATCACGGCGCGCAAGAAGGCGGAGGCCTATCTCGAATATCTCGGCAAGCACGACGTGCTGACCAAGCTCTACAACCGCTCGTTCTACGTCGACGAGCTGAACCGGCTGGAACGCAAGGGCCCGCGCCGGTCACCATCATCATCGCCGACCTCAACGGCCTGAAGGCCGCCAACGACCAGTCTCGGCCACGATGCCGGCGACGCGCTGCTGCGCCGCGCCGGCGAGGTGCTCAACGCGCTGATCGAGAAGCCGTACTATGCGGCGCGCATCGGCGGCGACGAATTCGCCGTGCTGCTGCCGGCGACGGACGCAGCTCGGCGGCGAGGCGATGATGGACGCGATCCACGAACTGGTCGAGATCAACAACCAGTTCTATCCCGGGCTCGCCGCTCAGCCTGTCGATGGGCGCGGCGACCAGCCAGCCCGGCGAGCGGCTGGAAGCGGTGGTCAAGCGCGCCGACCTGCGGATGTTCGAGGCCAAGCGTGCGCACTATTCCGAGCCGGCGCTCGAGCCGCGGATGGAACGTCCGACAGCGGCGTAAGCGGCAACGTCTAAGTCGATGAAGACTCCGGCGAAGCCGGAAATGGCGTCCTGCGTCTCGACTGCAGCGATCACGGCAAGGCGGTGCGCAGCACGGGATGCCGCGTCGACGCCGCGCGCGGCATCGGTGGTCGCCATCGAAATTTCCCGTCGTAATTCAGCAAGGTTACACGAAACAACGGGACGGCGACCGCGACGACCATTTGACTTTGGATGAAGCGGGCTTCGTCTGCGTCGATTCGCGCGGAGATTGAAGCACGTCAAAGCTGTGATATGTTGCGAATGCAAGCCATCATGATCTGAGGGGGTCAAACATGGGCGCAGGTCCCGGAGACCGTTACGCATTCGATCTCGGCGTTGCCGTGGAAGCCGGCAAGAACTTCAAGGCGCGCAAGAAGGAGCGCGAGGCGAAGACAAAGGCGATCGCGAAAGGCGATTACAACGCGGCCGAAGGCGCCGACCGGGTTGCAAAGCGGGTCAACCACCTGCGCGAAGCGGTCAAGGACGTTGTCGCCTCTATCAGCGGCGCCGGATTCGGGGCGCAGGAATCGATGGCCGCAACGCTGACGCCCGCGATGCATGAGCTGATGCAGAAGGGCCCCGTGGTGCCGGGGGAACTCGACAACGCCTTTGTCGAACGGGTAATCGGCGAGACGCGCGATTTCCTTGCCGTGGCCTTCTTCGAGAAGGGCTCTCTTGCCAGCCGCGCGGTCTGCCGCGTCGTCACCAACATCGGCGGCGGCCGCAGCAGTTTCGGCACCGGCTTCCTGGTGACGCCGAGGCTGCTGTTGACCAATCATCACGTGTTGAGGTCGTCGGACGATGCGGTCCACAGCTTCGCGCAGTTCAACTACCAGCTCAGCGGCGCCGGCGCGGTCCTTCCCCTGGAGCAGTTCGATCTCAAGCCGGACGTGTTCTTCCTGACCGACGAGGACCTCGACTTTAGCCTCGTGGGAGTGGCACAGCGCTCGGCGGCGGGAACCGCGCTTGCCAGCTTCGGCTACCTGTCGATGATCGCCGCGGAGGGGAAGATCCTGGTGCAGGATCCGGTCAACATCGTCCAGCATCCCAAGGGGGATCTGAAGCAGATCGTCATCCGGAAGAACACCCTGCTCGACCTCCCGGACAAGCCGCCGCTCGACAAGTTCGCGCATTATGAGGCGGACACCGAGCCGGGGTCCTCGGGCTCTCCCGTCTTCAACGACCAATGGGAGGTCGTCGCGCTCCACCATTCCAGCGTCCCGCAGATGAATGCGAACAACCAGGTTCTCGATCGCAATGGAAAGGTCTGGCAGCAGGGCGGCGACGAGGATCAAATCAACTGGATATCCAACGAGGGCATCCGGACGTCACGCCTCGTCAAGTTCATCACGGCGGCGACCGTAAGCGAGCAGGAGAAGCCGTTGCGCGACGAGTTCGTCGCCATCAGCGGCGGCGTGCTTCCGCCACCCGCGCAACTCGTCCCGGGAACGCCAGTTGCGCTGTCGCCGCAGCCTCCCGCTACCGAATCTGACACGCGGCCCGTCGGTGGCAAGCCGCCGAAACCGCCGATCGCGGCGCGCATCCGTCCCGATCCTTCCGTGCGGCCGGCACCCGTGACGTCAAGCGCGGGAGCCACTGCATCGGTGACGATTCCGCTGACGATCACCATCGCCGTGGGGGGAATCGGTCCCGGCGCAATGGCGGCGGCTGCGCCGTTGGCGGAGGCCTCCGAGGAGTTTTCTGGACTGGAAGCGTCCATTCAGCCCGATCCTGATTACGCGAATTGTGCCGGCTTCGACACCGGCTTTCTCGGGTTCGAAACGCCGCTTCCGACGCTGATGCCGGAGGTGAGCGACCTTGCCGCCGTGGCGCAGGATGGCGGCACCGAGCTGAAATACAATCACTACAGCGTCATCCTGAACGCGCAGCGCAAGATCGCTTTCGTGTCGGCGGTCAATCTCGACGGTGCCGCAGCTTTCCAGCTACACCGCGAGGGCAAGGACCGATGGTTCTTCGATCCGCGCATCGAGAAGGACGATCAGGTCGGCAACGAGCTTTATGCCAACAATCCGCTCGATCGCGGCCACCTGAACTCGTCGCGCCGACGCCGCATGGGGGGAGACGGAGGAAGAGGCGCAACATGCGAACGATGATACCTTCCACTGGACCAACTGCTCCCCGCAGCATGAGGTGTTCAACCAGAGCACAAAGGCGAACCAGCGCGGCGTTCTGCTGTGGGGCAACCTGGAAAATCACGTCGCCGAACAGGCGGCCGATGGCAGCGGGAAATTGTGCGTCTTCAACGGTCCCGTGTTCCGCGCGAATGATCGGGAGCACCGCGGCATCCGGGTCCCGAAGGAATTCTACAAGCTCATCGTCTACAAGAAGGACGACGGCAAACCCGGCGCGGTGGCGTTCATCCTGAGCCAGGAAAGCCTGATCATGAACCTGCCGACCGAGGATTTCGAGGTCGGCCCGTATCAGCCGTTCCAGGTGAAGATCGCCGATCTGCAGAATCGGACCAAGCTTGATTTCGGGCCGTTCGCGGGCTTCGACCCGCTCGGCTCGGTCGCCAAAGAGGCGTTCGTCGAAGGTGCGACGGTCGGCGTCCTGAAGATCGAGGGTCTTCGCGACATCGTGTTTTGACCGGTTGCCGCGGAACCATTTGTCTCGGCGCCGATTGATGGCTGACTCAAGCCTCACAATCGGAGATGACATGCGCAGGATTCTGGCGACAGCGACGCTTATTGCGGCCCTTGGCCTTTCGGCCGGCGCCCAGGCGCAAGGCACCATTCGTGGCGCCGAGGACGGGGCGGACGCGGGCGCCCGTGCGGCCGGGCCAGTCGGCGCCGTCATCGGCGGTGCGATCGGCGCCGTGACCGGCACCGTAGGGGGCATTCTCGGCGTCCAGGAGCGCCCGCGCTTTCGCGAATACGTCTACCGCGAGCGTCAGGCATCCTATCGCTACAACGAGGACCTTCGCGTCGGCGCGGTGCTGCCGGAGCAGGGCGTGACCTATTACGAGGTTCCCGCCGAATACAACGCGCCCGGCTATCGCTATACCTACGTCAATGACCGCCCGGTGCTAGTGGACCCGCGCTCGCGCCAGGTCGTCGACATCATCGACTGAACCGACGGCACGTTGCCGCTGCCGAAATCCGTCGCGCTCTGCGCGGCGGATTTTTCATAGCGAAACTCCCCCGATGGGCGATCAGAGACGTGCCCGGCCCGGAAAGCCCATGGCAGGTGAGGCGTCAGAGCAGGTGGCTATAGGATGGGTTGAGCAAAGCGAAACCCATCATGAAATCGGGGAGGCGATGGGTTTCGCGTTGCTCAACCCATCCTACTGACTGAGATTGGTCCGGAAATCGGAGGTTGGCGAAGCTGGCTAAGAACATCTAGCTGATATACACGCGTGCGCGGTGGCAGCGAGCGATGCAGCAAGATGCTGTCGATAAAAGTCAGGAGCGGTTTATGAACGCCCCGCTTACGTCCCATCCCCTGCCGTCCTACCAGCACACGCCACTGTTTCCGCTGGGGCCGGACACCACGCCCTACCGCAAGATCACCAGCGAGGGCGTCCGGGTCGAGACCATCCTCGGCCGCGAGTTGATCGTTATCGAACGCGAGGCGATCCGCGCGCTGTCGGAGGCCGCTTTCACCGACATCAACCACCTCCTGCGGCCGGGGCATCTCGCCAGCCTGCGCCGCATCCTCGACGACGCCGAGGCGAGCGCGAACGACAAGTTCGTCGCCTATGACCTGCTCAAGAACGCCAACATCGCGGCGGGCGGCGTGCTGCCGATGTGCCAGGATACCGGCACCGCGATCATCATGGGGAAGAAGGACCGGTTCGTGTGGACCGACGGCGATGACGAGGCCGCGCTGTCGGAAGGCGCCCGCGACGCCTACCTGAAGAAGAACCTGCGCTATTCGCAGGTCGCGCCGCTGACGATGTTCGAGGAGAAGAACACCCGTTCCAACATGCCGGCGCAGGTGGAGATCTATGCCGAGGGCGCGGGCGCCGGCGAGGATGCCTACAAGTTCCTGTTCGTCGCCAAGGGTGGCGGCTCGGCCAACAAGGCGTTCCTGTTCCAGGCGACGCCCTCCATCCTGACGCCGGAGCGCATGCATGCATTTCTCAAGGAGAAGGTGCTAACGCTCGGCACCGCGGCGTGCCCGCCGTATCACCTAGCGATCGTCATTGGCGGCACCTCGGCCGAACTGACGATGAAGACGGTGAAGCTCGCCTCGACCAAATATTACGACAACCTGCCGACCCAGGGCTCCGAGAGCGGCCACGCCTTCCGCGACCTCGCGATGGAGCAGGAAATCCTCAAGATGACGCAGGCGCTCGGCGTCGGGGCGCAGTTCGGCGGCAAGTATTTCTGCCACGACGTGCGGGTAATCCGGCTGCCGCGCCATGGCGCGTCGCTGCCGATCGGCCTCGGCGTCTCGTGCTCGGCCGACCGCCAAGCGATGGGCAAGATCACCCGCGACGGCGTGTTCCTCGAGGAGCTGGAGCACAACCCGGCGCGGTACCTTCCCGAGGTTGGGGCCGCCCTCGGCGGCGAGGTGGTGGCGATCGACCTGACGCGGCCGATGAAAGAGATTTTGGCGCAGCTCTCGCGCCATCCGGTGAAGACACGCTTGTCGCTCACCGGGCCGATGATCGTCGCGCGCGACTCCGCGCATGCCAAGTTGCGCGAGCGGCTTGAGGCGGGGCAGGGGCTGCCGGATTATTTCAAGGACCATCCGGTCTATTACGCCGGCCCCGCGAAGACGCCGGAAGGCTACGCCTCCGGCGCGTTCGGGCCGACCACGGCGGGCCGCATGGATTCCTTCGTCGATGCGTTCCAGGCTGCCGGCGGCTCGATGGTGATGCTCGCCAAGGGCAACCGCTCAAGCGCCGTGCGCGACGCCTGCAACAAGCACGGCGGCTTTTATCTCGGCTCGATCGGCGGGGCGGCGGCGAACCTCGCCGAGCACTGCATCAAGAAGGTCGAGGTGGTGGAATATCCCGAGCTCGGGATGGAAGCGATCTGGCGCATCGAGGTGGAGAATTTTCCTGCCTTCACCGTCATCGACGATAAGGGCAACGATTTCTTCCGGGAGCTGAACCTCGGGTGATCGGGCGCCTGATGACAGCCCGTGCGGCCAGGGCCGCGCTCCTTCTGTTCGCGGCGTTCGTGCTGATCTTCGCGAGCGCGGTCTATCTGGTCTTCGCCGCGAAGGCTCTCGGCCTGCTGGTGCCGGCGGTGGTCGCGTTGGCGGTCGGCTTGGGCGTGCTGTGGTTCATCTCGGGCCGGGAGACCCGGCCGCTCATCCATATCGGTGCCGCCGCCGCAGCCTTGCTGTTCCTTGCTTTCGTGCCGCGCGCGATTGTGCTCACGGTCATCGCGCGCACCGGTGATGCCGCGTCGGGCGGCGCCCATTGCTATTATCAGGCCGGCAATTCCGTCAGTTCCCTGATGCACGCGCCATCCGTGCTGACGCGCGACGTCAGCGACCTGTCGGTGTCATCGATGCTTGGGCGAAGGTCGCGCGCTTTGGGACCGCCCCACGTGACGCTGATCACGCCGGACTGGACCTGGCTGTGGAGCTTCCGGGAGCGTCGTTTCGTTCAATGGCAGCGCATCATCAGCGGCGAAGGCCCACCGATCATCGAGGGCTCGCAGGTCGAGGGGCGTCCGCCGGTCGCCGAAGTGATGCGCTGCCTGCAAATGATCACCAACCGGGGCATCGCGTGAACGTTCGACGCCGCGCGGCCGGAATAATATCCCGGCGACGAACCGGAGAAACGCATGCGCTTCAAGATTCTCACCGTGGCCATAGTGCTGGCCGCTGCCGTGGCGCCGATCCACGCCTCCGCGCAAGAGGATGATATCCCGCCTGCGGTCTATCCCACCCTGGTCAAGCGCGCCTCAACGCCAGAGGGCTTCGTGCCCGCGGGCTGGATTCTGGAAACCAAGATCGAGGGCGACCTCAACGGCGACGGTATCCCCGACCTTGTCCTGGTGTTGCACGAGCAGAACCCGAAGAACATTGTCAGCGCCGGCGCCGTGGGCGACAGGACCTTCGACACCAATCCGCGCATCCTCGCGGTCGTCTTCGGCGGCAAGGGCGGCGGCTATGGGTTGACGCTGGAGAACCACGCGCTGATCCCGCGCCGCGAGTCGTCAACGGTGGACGATCCGCTGTCCGAGAACGGCGAGGTTGCGATCGTGAAGGGGGTGCTGCGCGTGAAGTTGCAGTTTTTCGCCAGCGCCGGATCGTGGACGATGTCGACGACGGCCTACAGCTTTCGTTTTCAGAATGGCCGCTTCGAGCTGATCGGCTTCGATCGGAACGCCGTCACGCGCAACTCCGGCGAGATCCGCGACGTGAGCATCAATTACGCCACGGGCAAGATGAGCATCACCGGCACCATCGAGAACGACAAGACGAAGGTACGCTGGAAGACGTTGCCGCGCCGGCCGCTGCTGACCATCGAACACATTGGCGACGGCCTGGAGTTCGATCCCGAGACGCCGAAGCCTGCTGCCGGGCGGTAGCGGCGCGCTATACGGGCGACATCGCCATTCCACCGCCGCGCCCGGACGTCCAGCGTCACGCGGCAGCCCGTCACGCCGGGATCGTTACGGCTTGGCGTCAGGCTTTGCCAATCCGGTGCCGCGCCTGGGCTTGCCGACGATCGCGATCTCGTCCGCGCCGCAACGGAAGCCGCGGGCCTTCTCGTCCGCTGCTTGGCGGGCGAGCACGTTCCGGAGGTCGGCTTCGAACACGCTCAGCACATAGCCGCCACGTCCGGGGCAGGACCACTGCGCCCAATCGCCCTCTTCGTTCGCCTTGCTCGCCTTGACCTTCCGGCACGCTTTCTCGGCGTGGAGGTGTAGTGGCTCTGGATGCTTTGGGCCGGTGCGGGCGGAACCGTACCCAGAAGGCCGGCCACGACAAAAGAGAAAAGGGCCAAACCACGCACGCTGGTTCGATTCATGGTGGGATTGCTCGCGCATGGATGACGAGAGAAAGGTACGGTAGGCTAGCACGGCTTTGGCGGAGGTGAGACGAGACCCATGCGTACACATGATGACCTCCGCCTGACGCGGCGCACGTTGATGGCAGCCTCGGGAGCGGCCGGAGCCGCGGTCCTGATCGGTGGCGCGGCCGCGCAACCAGCCGCTGAACCGCGAACCAAAGGTCCTGCGGTATGGCTCGGCATGGATCAGCGCGAGCTGGACGACGCCTACGACCAATCAAAATACGCGCCGAACCTGGCCCAGGTCGTCAAGCGCTACGGCACCAACAGCAACGACGTGCGCTCGCGGCTCGGCGATCCCAAACGGCTCGCCTATGGCGCGCCGCCGATCGAGGGCCTTGACCTCTATGCCACCAACCGGCCCAACGCGCCGATCCACATCTTCCTGCATGGCGGCGCTTGGCGTGGCGGGACCGCCAAGGACTCCGCTTACCCGGCCGAGATGTTCGTTCATGCCGGAGCGCATTATCTTGCCGCTGACTTCCATAACGTGGTCGAGACCAAGGGCGACCTCACGCTGATGGCGGACCAGGTGCGCCGGGCGGTTGCCTGGGTCTATCGCAATGCCGCCAGCTTCGGCGGCGATGCCAACCGCATTTATCTGTCCGGCCATTCGTCCGGCGGGCACCTTGCCGGCGTCGTACTCACCACGGATTGGGCAGGCGCCTTTGGCCTGCCCAAGGACGTGATCAAGGGCGGCCTGTGCTGCTCCGGCATGTTCGACCTCAAGCCGGTCCGGCTCTCGGCGCGGTCAAGCTATGTCACCTTCACCGACGAAGGGGAGGAAGCGCTGTCGTCACGCCGGCATCTCGCGAACCTCAACTGTCCACTAGTGCTGGCCTATGGCACGCTTGAGACGCCGGAGTTCCAGCGCCAGACGACGGAATTCTTCGCCGAGGTGAAGGGCGCCGGCAAGCCGGTCGAGCTCCTCGTCGGCGAGGGCTATAATCACTTCGAGATGCCGGAGACGCTCTCTAACCCTTACGGCCTGCTGGGACGCGCCGCGCTCGCCCAGATGCGCCTCGCGCCAGCCTGACGAGGCGGCAGCTCATAGCTGCAGCCCCTTCTGCATCTCGCCCACCTCGGCACCGACCGCGATCTCGCCACCCGCGGTGACTTCGGCATACACGCCGCAATCCCTGTGATCATAGGTACGGACCAGCGTCTCCGGGATGTGCAGGTCGCGAATGCCGGTCACCGGATCGACGTCGGTGGCGGCGCAACGCACGATGCGCTTGATGACCTTCAGGCGTGCTTCGCCGATCACGATGGTCTGGCCGATGAGGTCAAACTCGTGCCACGCCGGCCAGCCGGAGACAAAGACGTTGGCGCGGAAGCGCAGCGGATCGACCGGCGCGCCGGCAGCGCTTTCGACCTCTGCGACCGATGCCAGATTGATAATCGACACCACTTTCTTGGCGACGTCGGAGAAGCTGTGGCCGGGCGCGCGCAACACCTTCGGCGGGCCGCGAAGATCGTTGGCGGAGAACCGCGCGAAGAATGCCTCGATCGCAGCGACCCCCTCCGACGTGGTGAGCGCACCGCGCGCGACCTCCTGGCCCCCCTCGCGGATGGTCAGCACCTGCGTATCGTCGTGGTAATGGGTCGTCAGCCTCGCCAGGCTCTCGTTGCGCATCAGCATCAGGAAGCGGATCTTCGGCATATAAGAGGGCGCGGCGGGATCGAATCCCGAAGGGCCGTTCTCGACCGCGTACATCCGGTCTGCGATGAGCGTCTTGCCGGGCGCGAGCGTAGTGCGCGGCAGCGCCTCCGGCGACAGGCCCTTCACCGGATAGCGGTAGATGGATTCGATGGTCACGGTCGGCATGGAGCTTTATCGCGCACCTCGTACTCCAACGCCACGGCGTCGCCTCCGCGCCTCCTTAAGATGAGGCGGACGCGACATCCACGCTGTTTCGATAGAAAATCGCGGCGGCCCCTACCGTTGCCCAAATGCCGCACCTACATTCGCACCATACCCAATGACGATGTTCCGCGCGTGCCGACAGGGCGGGCGGAATGTGCCGAGGGAGAGGTCATGAATATCGAGAAATACACGGATCGTACCCGTGGCTTCATTCAATCCGCGCAGTCGCTGGCGTTGCGCGAAGGCCATCAGCAATTCGCGCCCGAGCACCTCCTCAAGGTGCTGCTCGACGACCCCGAGGGTCTGGCGGCGGGGCTGATCGACCGCGCCGGCGGCAATTCGCGCCAGGCCCATCAGGCCGTCGAAGCCGCGCTCGCCAAGCTTCCGAAAGTCTCCGGCGGCGGAGCAGGGCAGGTCTATCTCGCAGCAGGCACCGCGCGCGCCTTCGACGCCGCCGAAAAGGCTGGCGAGAAGGCGGGGGACAGCTTCGTCACCGTGGAGCGTCTGCTGCTTGCGCTTGCACTCGACAAGGAAAGCGACGCCGGAAAAATCCTGAGCGCAGCCAGCGTCACCCCGCAGAACCTCAACGCCGCCATCAACGCGCTACGCAAGGGCCGCACCGCCGATAACGCGTCGGCCGAAAACGCCTATGACGCGCTGAAGAAATACGCCCGCGACCTCACGCAGGCGGCGCGCGACGGCAAGCTCGACCCGGTGATCGGACGCGATGAGGAAATCCGCCGCACCATCCAGGTTTTATCGCGGCGCACCAAGAATAATCCGGTGCTGATCGGCGAGCCCGGCGTCGGCAAGACCGCGATTGTCGAGGGTCTGGCGCTGCGCATCGTCAACGGCGACGTGCCCGAGAGCCTTCACGACAAGAAGCTGCTCGCGCTCGATCTTGGTGCGCTGATCGCCGGCGCGAAGTATCGCGGCGAATTCGAGGAGCGGCTCAAGGCCGTGCTGCAAGAGGTGATCGTCGCCGAGGGCGGCATCATCCTGTTCATCGATGAGATGCACACCCTGATCGGCGCTGGCAAAGGCGACGGCGCGATGGATGCCTCCAACCTCCTCAAGCCCGCGCTCGCGCGCGGCGAACTGCATTGCATCGGCGCGACCACGCTCGACGAATACCGCAAGCATGTCGAGAAGGACGCCGCGCTGGCGCGGCGGTTCCAGCCGGTGTTTGTCTCCGAACCCACGGTGGAAGACACAGTCTCGATCCTGCGCGGGCTCAAGGATAAATACGAGCAGCATCACGGCGTGCGCATCACCGATTCCGCGATCGTCGCTGCCGCGACGCTGTCGAACCGCTACATCACCGACCGCTTCCTGCCCGACAAGGCGATCGACCTGATCGACGAAGCCTCGGCACGGCTGAAGATGCAGGTCGATTCCAAGCCTGAGGAGCTGGATTCGATCGACCGCGAGATCGTACGGCTCAAGATCGAGCAGGAGGCGCTGAAAAAGGAAAGCGATACCGGCGCCCGCGATCGCCTGCAGCGGCTAGAACAGGAACTAGTGACGCTGGAGAAGCAATCCGCCGACATCACCAGCCGGTGGAAAGCCGAGAAGGATAAGCTTTCTGACGCCCAGAAGCTCAAGACCGAGCTCGACCAGATCAAGGCTGAGCTGGCGACGGCACAGCGCGGCGGCGAATATCAGCGCGCCGGCGAACTCGCCTATGGCCGCATTCCCGAGCTGGAGAAAAAGCTTCAGTCGATTGAGGCCGGCGACGGCAAGGGCGCCATGATGGAGGAGGCGGTGACCGCCGACCATGTGGCGGGCGTGGTGTCGCGCTGGACCGGCGTTCCGGTCGACCGCATGCTGGAAGGCGAGCGCGAGAAGCTGCTCAAGATGGAGGAGCAGTTGGCGAAGCGTGTCGTCGGACAGGCGGAAGCCGTGCACGCCGTCGCGACCGCCGTGCGCCGCGCCCGCGCCGGCTTGCAGGACCCGCACCGGCCGATCGGCTCCTTCATGTTCCTGGGCCCCACGGGCGTCGGCAAGACCGAACTGACCAAGGCACTTGCCGAATATCTGTTCGACGACGAGGCCGCGCTGATCCGCATGGACATGTCGGAATACATGGAGAAGCATTCGGTGGCGCGTTTGATCGGCGCACCGCCGGGCTATGTCGGCTACGACGAAGGCGGCGCGCTCACCGAAGCGGTACGTCGCCGCCCCTATCAGGTCGTGCTGTTCGACGAGATCGAGAAGGCGCATCCGGACGTCTTCAACGTCCTGCTCCAAGTGCTTGACGACGGCCGCCTGACCGATGGTCAGGGCCGCACGGTGGACTTCCGCAACACGCTTATCGTGATGACGTCGAATCTCGGCTCCGACTTCCTGGTTAGCCAGCTGGAAGGCGAGGACACCGAGGTTGTGCGCGACCAGGTGATGACGGTGGTGCGCTCGGCATTCCGTCCCGAGTTCCTCAATCGGGTCGACGAGATCATCCTGTTCCATCGCCTGCAGAAGAGCGAGATGGGGCAGATCGTCGACATCCAGATGCGCCGGCTGCAGAAGCTGCTCGACGAACGCAAGATCACGGTCACGCTCGATGCCGCAGCGCGCGACTGGATCGCGGCGAAGGGCTGGGACCCGGCCTATGGCGCGCGCCCGCTCAAGCGCGTGATCCAGAAGGCGGTGCAGGATCCGCTCGCCGAGCTCATCCTCTCTGGCCGCATCAGGGACGGCGACACGGTGGACATCTCAGCAAACAAGCAAGGCCTCGTCTTCAACGGCGAGGCGGCGGCGAAGGCGGCGTGAGATTGGTTGCACGGCGGACTGGCGGCGGGTTATTGGCCGCGAGCCCTGCAATGGGGGTGTCACAGCTAAGCTGGGGCCTGCCGGCTCAACCCTTCGGTCCCATCCATCCCCTCACCCCAGCGACGAACGCCGCGGCACGGCTTTTGGGGACGCCTTCGATGGTCAGCGGATTGAGGCCGCCGCTGCTTTCGACCGAAAGGGAATCCCAGATCAGGCCGCGGTCATGCTTGAGCTCGGCGATATGCGACAGCGGCAGGTGCTCGTCTTCGCGCACCCACGGCGTCAGCCAGAACCCGACTTTGACTGTCGACACGCCATGACTGTCCGCCGACATGCGGACCGGAAAGATCATCATCGTAAATCGTGCCGTAAAGAGAGCCCAAATTCGGCTCGAGTGGACGCTTGCGATCTCGTCGACGGGACTTGTCGTGGTCATTGAACCGCGCCGTTGGAGCCTTGCGGGATGTCTACCAAGCGTAACCGGTCACGGCCGCCATGTGCCGCCGAGGTTTCCTTCGCGGATCCGTTGACCCAGGCAGCCGACGTTGATCACCGCCGCGTCGTATTAGGTCCCGTCGTCTCTGCGACGCGCGGCGCCTGGCGGTTCATGGCGCCGTCGTAGCGGTCGCGCTCGCGCTCGAAGCTCGCGAAGGTCGGGCCTTCCAGCACGCGCCCGCGCGGCAGCTTGATGCGCATGGGATCGACGAAGCGGTTGTTGACCATGATCTCGTAGTGCACGTGCGGGCCGGTGGAGAGGCCGGTTGAGCCGACATAGCCGATCACCTGGCCCTGGCGCACGCGCGTCCCCGGCTGGATATTGCGGGCGAAGGCCGACATGTGGCCATAGGCCGTCTCGTAGCCGTTGTTGTGGCGCAGGCGGATGTATTTGCCGTAGCCGCCCTCCCAGCCGACTTTCTCCACGACGCCGTTGCCGGACGCGTAGATGGGGGTGCCGCGCGGCGCGGCCCAGTCGACGCCGGTATGCATCTTGGCAAAGCCGAGAATCGGATGGCGCCGCCAGCCATAGCCGGATCGCACGATGCCCTCGTTGACTGGCTTGCGGACCAGGAATTTCTTCGCGCTCTTGCCGGTCTCGTCATAATAGTCGACCACGCCGTCGTCGCCGGTCTGGAAGCGATAGAAGCGCTTGGTCTCGCCGCCCAGCGTCAGCGAGCTGAAGACCACCTCGCCCTTGGCCTCGCCGCCTTCGTCGTCGCCCGCAAACAGAAGCTCGAATGAATCTCCGGGCTGCACCTTGCGCTGGAAATCGACGTCATAGGAGTAGATGCGGATCAATTCATCGATGACCGGCCGCGGCACCTGGTTGCGCAAAGCCGTCTCGTAGACGCTCTGATAGAGCCGAATCCCGGTGCCGCTGTCGTCATCGTCGTCGGCTTCATTCTCGGTGACTTGCGTATCGGCGCTTTGCACATCGACGGCAACGTACCGGCCGGTGTCGGACAACGCCACCACTGCTTCGGCTGATGCGTCGTTCGCGACGATGACCCGGATCGGCAGCAGGCGCTGGCCAGCCCCCGTCGGCGACAGCAGGACGCGCAACTTCTGGCCCTCCTTAAGGCCGCCGTCTCGGCCCCGGGCGCCAAGGGTGTTAGTGATGGCGCGGATTTCTTCTGGAGTGGCGCCGAGATCGCGCAGGATCGACGCGGCGGTATCGCCCTTCTTGACCACGATTGTTCGCTCGTTCCAGGTGTTGCCGCCGGTGGTCTGGTTCGCGGTCTTGGGTAGGAGCGTTATGTTCTCCGGCACGATGCGCGGCCCTTCGAAGCCGGCGTAAGGATCGGGATTGCCCTCGGTGGCATAGGCCATCCGGGTGCCGCCCGGCGCACTAGCGAGGTCGTAGGGAATCGGGCTGCCGCTCCAGTCCGCCGCTTCGCGGACCCGTGCCATGATCTCTTCGAGCGGCAGGAGACCGGCGAGCTTAACCTTCGGCAGCGCGGAAGCGAGGTCGCGCATGACGAACGTCACCTCGGCGTCGGGCTCGGCGGCGGGAGCTTCCTCAGGCGCCGGCGCATTGTTTCCGGTCGCCGAATTCGACAGCACCTTGCGGGCGTCGAAGGCGGGAAGGCTGGACGAAAGATCGGAGCTCGAGAGCGACAGGTTGGCCATGATGCGTACGAAGGGCTTCTGGCGCATGGTCTCGCGATCACCGGCACGGACCAGGGTGGCGACGCGGACGAGCTGGCGCGCGGACGGTGCCTCGACGGCAGGCTGGAGCTTGTCGGCCTTTCGGGGGGCTGGCGCCTGCCGCTCCGCGAGCCCGAACGTGCCGCGCAGGCCC
>CAVZMU010000012.1:0-50000 GCA_963776455.1 uncultured Alphaproteobacteria bacterium | reverse complement strand
GGATGGCTGACGCCAAAGGTGGCCGCCATTCCGATGACGACCAACGGAACGCAGATTCTTAACGCTCGTCTCATAAGGGAATCCCCCTGATCATCATCTTTCCCAGCCCCCCCCAGGGGGCTCAATGCGAGAAAGATGGTCGCGCTGCGGTAGTGCGAGGAGTGTCGCGACGCTAGGTCGCCGATTTAAAAATCGCAACCCTATTCAAACAGGTTTTTTTTGCTTTTTGCGGAGAATAATGATGTTAGCTATTTCATCGTGTGATTTGATAGATGCGATTGGGGAAGTACCCAATTGAAACAGGCGGAAAAGGTTTCTTTATAGGGAGGGCGGCACGATCGTGAGGTCGTGAGCCGAACAAGCGACCGTAGTTGTAAAGGCGGGACGCGTCCTTCTGAGGTATAATCCGGCGATATATTAGGTGACGTTGCCCCTGTGGATTGATCCAGGTTGAAGTGGAGTCCGGCCTTGAAGGAAGGACCGGACGATGAAGCGCAAGCAGCACACGGAAGAGCAGATCATATCGATCCTGAAGGAGCACGAGGCCGGGATGAAGGCGGCCGACTTGTGCCGCAAGCACGGGATCAGCGATGCGACCTTCTACAATTGGAAAGCTAAATATGGCGGGCTCGAAGTGTCGGAAGCCAAGCGGCTGAAGGCGCTGGAGAGCGAGAATGCGCGGCTGAAGAAGCTGCTGGCGGACAGCATGCTGGACAACGCTGCGCTGAAGGATCTTCTGGCAAAAAAATGGTGACGCCCGCTGCCAAGCGAGAGGCTGTCGCGCACCTTCGTTTGGGGTTTGAGGTGAGCGAGCGGCGGGCGTGCAGGATGATCGACTGCGCCAGGATGACGGTGCGGTACCGCCCGCAGCGGAGCGACGATGCCGGCCTGCGGGCGCGGCTGAGGTCACTGGCCCATGAGCGCCGGCGCTTCGGCTATCGGCGGCTGCACGTGCTGTTGCGGCGGGAGGGGTTCGTGGTGAACCACAAGCGGCTGTTCCGGCTCTACCGCGAGGAGCGGCTGATGGTTCGCCGCCGTGGCGGGCGCAAGCGGGCTCTGGGCACGCGGGCGCCGATGATCGTGCCCCAGGGAGCGAACGAGCGTTGGTCGCTCGACTTCGTCTCCGACCAGTTCATCGACGGCCGCCGCATGCGCATCCTCGCCGTGGTCGACGATTGCACGCGCGAGTGTCTCACCCTTGTCGCCGATACCTCGATCTCCGGCCACCGGGTTGCCCGCGAACTCGATCGGCTGCTGGCCGAGCGCGGCAGGCCCGCCACGATCGTCAGCGACAACGGCACCGAGTTCACCTCCAACGCGATCCTGCGCTGGGCCGACGATCGCAAGGTCGGCTGGCACTACATCGCCCCCGGCAAGCCGGTACAGAACGCCTTCATCGAGTCGTTCAACGGCCGCCTGCGCGATGAGCTGCTCAATGAGACCCTGTTCCGCTCGCTGGCTCACGTGCGTGCCGCGCTCGACGCCTGGAGCGACGACTACAACACAGCACGCCCGCACTCCCGGCTCGGCTGGATGACCCCCGAAACTTACGCCGCGGCCCGGCGGTCCGCTGCGCTGCGCTCACCTGACGGCTCCGCTCCGCGGACCGCCTCTACCCCAGCCCAACAGGGCATCACCAACGCCAGGACTCTAATGACGCCTGGATAAAACTTGGGGGCAACGTCATAGGCATTCCGGGGCTTTGAAGGATCCCGATGCAGGCCGCCGGCTGAGCCCCAATCAGCTCAGCTCATAAAGAGCGGCATCCTGCTCCGCCAACAACAAATCTTTGCCAGGACGATATCGGTTCGACCGGCCGCCACAGCGAATGCAGCCGCCGTCACGCCCACGTCAGGAAAAAATAGCCTCATAAAGTGAACGTGCGATCTGCTCGAGCCGGTCGGGCGGCAATGTGCCCGTCACCGCGCAGGCGACCTCGTCGTCGGTCCAGACCAATGTCGTTACGTCGCGATGACCTGTATTGACCGGTCTAAACGACGTGTCCTTGGTGCCCGGCCACGGCTCCAGATACATCGTGATGACATTCTGTTCAGGACTGCGGAATGTCATTTGCACAACACGTCCTCGCGGCGTGGTTACGAACCGGCTTGCGACCAGCCGGTATTCACCGGACTCCTGATGGCGAAGCTTCACGGGTGCACTCAACGGCTCTGACAGGAACCGCGCGATTTCCTCCAAGGGAATCTCAGCCGGCGTCGTGGAGGTGGCTGCCAACAGATGCGCCGCCGCCGCTTCCGTTGCGAATTGGTTCCCGCGGGCATCGACATTGCCCTTTTGCCAGAGCAAGCCCAAGCCTCCCGCAAGGACGAGCAAGGCGACGGCAGCAGCGAATTGCCAAACCTTGGTCGGCCAAACCTTGCCCGGGAGTCGGAAGGGCCAAGCCTGGCGTAAAGCGGCTAAGGAAGGATGCAAAGACTTTGGTGCGATCTCATCCGCGCGAGCGAAAAGTTTCGCGATCACTTCGCCGTCGGTGCGATAGGCTTGGAATCGCCGCGCATCCTCCGGACTGCGGCCCAGATAATCTTTCACCGCCTCGCGTTTATCGAGCGGCGACTCGCCGTCCAGATAGGCGTGTAAATCCTCTTCGCTGGGGAGTTGCGTATCCATGTTTATTGTGCCGTTGCCCGCACGTCTTCGCCTTCGAGCAAGGCCCGTAACCGCTGACGCGCGCGAGCGAGGCGAGACATCACGGTGCCGATCGGCACGCCCAAGATGCTTGCGATCTCGTCGTAGCTGTAACCCTCGACGTTCAAGAGCAGAAGAATCTGCCGGTGCTCAAGGGATAGGTGTCCCATCGCGCGCGCGATGTCCAAGGCGGTGCCGCGGTCGTCCGGCGCGACGGACGCCACCAGATGGTCGGCGAAGTCGTCGATCGGTATGGTCACGCCGCGGCGCAACTTCGAACGCATCCGCATCAGGAAAAGGTTGTTCAGGATGGCGAACAACCATCCGCGCAACCGGCTTGGATCCTGCAATGTCGACTGCTTGGTCAGCGCTGTTTCCAGGCAATCCTGGACAAGGTCCTCGGCGTCGGCACGATTGTATAGGAGCGCGATCGCATGCCGCCGCACCTTCGGTAATTCCGCTGCGATCGCGGCTCTCACGGCATTGGCGTCGGAGGATAGCGGCACGAGCGGCATCGCCCGACATGCGGACAAATTCGTGGCAAAAGTGTGCAGAAACGCTCGCCAAAATGCACCGATATCAATCAAGACGCCCTGTCCCCAGTCGGGACAAGTCGTGCGCTCAGCAAGGTTGCATTGGGCCAGCATTTCGATTCGGCCACTCCAACAAGAACGACGCGTGAAAAGCGCGTGAGCGCATCGATAATGATGATGCCCTGCAAGTGCGAATTATTCCCAACAAAGCCTTGCCTCGTTCCGATTCTTTTTATCTTGCGGAATAGCACGCGGTGCGCGAGCATCGGAACGGATGTCGGTCGTCTGTCTCGGGGGGGATGGAAGACTGGGAATTGGCCATGCCAGTGGCATCCGGCGCGGGGGAGTCATGAGCGGTATCGCACCATCTACGGACGAAGGGGGAGTCGGCACGCGTGCGCATCAGCACGCTCGCCGCTCAAGGCGAGTGCGTATCGGCCTCCTGGTCGTGGTTGTCGCAGCCGCCGGGCTTGCGGCTTATGGCTCGCGGCTTTCCGCGGCGCCGCCCGTCGCCTATCGCGTCGCCGCGGTCGAGGCGGGCTCGATCGTCAATTCCGTGACCACCAGTGGCACCGTAAAACCGCTGGCGGCCATCCTGATCGGTTCGGAAGCCTCCGGCCAGATCAAGGAGCTTCTTGCCGACTTCAATTCCGTGGTGAGGAAGAGTGACATCGTCGCCCGGCTCAACGACGACGCCGTCCAGGCTCGTCTTGACCAAGCCCTTGTCGACGTCGAGGTCGCGTCCGCCGCCGTCGAAGTTCAGCGCAGCCAACTGGAGCGGGCCCGCATCGACGCAGAAGGGGCGCTTGCGTCCCTCGCCGTGGCGAAAGCCGAGGTCGACCGGGCGGTAGCGGCTTTGCGGGATGTGGAACGGGACTTCGAGCGCAAGCGCGAACTGTTCGCGCGCGGGAGCGGATCGAGCGTCGACCGTGATCGGGCGGAGATCGCCTATGAGGGCGCCGCCGCGCAGCTCGCCGGCGCCAAGGCGCGCGCACTCGTCGCGAAGTCGGTCGAGGCTGGGAGCCGGATGGCGATCCGCATCGCCTCGATGCAACTCGCCAGCTCCCAGGCCCTGGTCAAGCTGAAAGAGGCGAATGTTCGGCAGGTGCGGGTCGACCTCGACCATACCGTGATCCGCGCTCCGATCGATGGCGTCATCATCGAACGCCGGGTCGAGATGGGGCAGACGGTGGCCGCGAGCCTTCAGGCACCGACGCTGTTCACGATTGCCCCCGATCTGCGCGCCATGGAGGTTCACGCCAACGTCGACGAAGCCGATATCGGCCGTGTCGCCGCGGGTCAGGGTGTCTCCTTCACGGTGGACTCGTTCCCCGTCCGGTTTTTCAAAGGCCGGGTCGTCGACATCCGCAAAGTGCCGCAATCGAGCCAGAACGTCGTCGCTTATACGGTCGTCATCTCGGCCGAGAACGACGATCTCGCACTCCTTCCCGGCATGACGGCGAACGCGCGCATCATCGTGCGCCAGAGCGATGCGACGTCGCTGAAGGCTTCCGAACAGTGCCCTGCGTTACCGGCCAGCGGCAATCGCCGTGTCGCCGCCGGCCAGTTGACGATCGAAGGTCCCGATCCGCAGGATGCCGCAAGGGCGCGGACGTCTGGATTATCGGTGCTGCCGGGCCGGAAGTCCGCCGGGTGACGGTCGGTATGACGGATGGCCAGATGAGCGAGGTCGTCGCCGGCAATCTGCGTGCGGGCGACCGGGTGATCCTCGGCGAGGAGCCGGCCAGGCCGGCCGCGACGAAGTCTTAGCCGATGGACCAGACGCTCATCGAAACACGTGACCTCGGCATGTCCTATGGCAAGGTACGAGCGCTTGATGGCGTCTGCGTCAACATCGCCAGAGGCGAGTTCGTTGCCATCATGGGCCGCTCCGGCTCGGGCAAGTCGACGTTCATGAACCTGCTGGGCTGTCTGGACCGGCCCGGCAGCGGCAGCTACCGCTTCGACGGTCTCGACGTCACCACGCTCAGCGACGACGCGCTCGCCGGATTGCGCAATCGTCGTATAGGCTTCGTTTTTCAATCCTTCCGTCTGCTGCCGCGCGCGACCGCGCTGGAGAATGTCGCGCTTCCGTTGATGTATGCCGGACAATCGCGCCGCGTGCGGATCGCCCGTGCGCGCACATTGCTGGAGACGATCGGGCTGGGCGATCGGGTCGACCATACGCCCGCCGAGCTGTCCGGAGGTCAGCAGCAGCGTGTGGCGATCGCCCGCGCACTTGCCAACAGTCCGTCGCTCGTTCTTGCCGATGAACCGACCGGGTCGCTTGATACCAGAAGCGGCGCGGAGATCATGGATATCTTCGACACTCTCAACCGCTCCGGCCTGACCATCGTCGTCGTAACTCACGACGAGACCGTGGCCCGCCGCGCCGGCCGCATCCTGCACTTCCAGGATGGCAGGCTCCTGACGGGCGGCGAGCGGGAGCCACACGCGGGACATGGCATCCGCCTCGTTTCCGGAGGGATGCGATGACGCTCTGGGATGCCTTGCGTTCCGCGCGGGAGGCATTGGGCCGCAACCTGCTGCGCACGCTTCTCGCCGCGCTTGGTTTGATGATTGGAACGGCCGCGGTGATTGCGATGATCGCGGTCGGAGCTGGCGCGCGCGAGCAGGTGATGGAGCCAGATTCGCAATCTGGGAGCCAACTTGATCATCGTTGCTCCGGGAAGCGCGGTCGCCGGCGGCGCCCGGCTGGGGGAGGGGTCGCGCCAAAATCTCACGATCGAAGACGCCGCCGCGATCGCGGCGGAAATTCCGTCGGTCCAGCTCGCCGTTCCGCTCGTGCAGGGGACGACGCAGGTCGTCGCGGCCAACGCCAACTGGCCCACCACGGTGGTCGGCGCGGATGCGCATTTCCTGGAAGCGCGCGAATGGCGGATCGCGAGCGGGCGTACGCTGACGAATGACGACAGCGGGAGCGCCGCCAAGGTTATCGTCCTCGGCAGCAGCGTCGCCCAGAAGCTGTTCGGCGACGATGGGGCGGTCGGGCTGACCGTGCGCGTACAGAACGTTCCGCTGCTCGTCGTCGGCGTACTTGCTCCAAAAGGGCAAGACATGCAGGGCAACGACCAGGACGATCTCGTCGTCATTCCCTTGTCGACCGCGAAGATCCGCATTCTCGGCGCCAATCAGGCAAGCTCGCATGCGGTCGGATTGATTTTGACGAAAATCCGCGACGGCGGAAATCTGGCCGTTGCGGAGCGCGATATCCGTGATCTGCTGCGGCAGCGGCATCGCCGCGCCGCCCATCAGGACGATGACGTTTCCATTCACAACTACGCCGAGCTCATCGCGCGTCAGGATGCGTCGGCGCGGACCCTGACCTTCCTGCTCGGAGCCATCGCCGCCGTGTCGTTGCTGGTGGGGGGCATCGGCATCATGAACGTGATGCTCGTCTCGGTGACGGAGAGGACGCCCGAGATCGGGCTGCGGCTTGCCGTCGGTGCGCGACGGCGTGATGTGCTCACGCAGTTCCTGATCGAAGCGGGGACGCTTTCCGGGCTGGGGGGGACGCTCGGCATTCCGCTTGGCGCTGCGATCGCCGCAATCATGGCGAGCATGGCTGGATGGCCGATCGTGATCCGATCCGAGCCCGTTGTTCTGTCTGCCGCTTGCAGCATCGCGATTGGGATTTTCTTCGGCTTCTATCCGGCGCGCCGGGCAGCACGGTTGCAGCCGGCTGTGGCGCTGCGTTATGAGTGATCGCGAGCGGTTCTTTTTTTGCGGTCGTGAGGAATATCGGATGCCGCACGGGCATCGATATAGATGGCCCCAAGCTGATCGGAGACGGTTGGGGGGTGGGGTTGAGGTCAAACAGGAGAAGTTGTCATGAGAAAGTTGTGCGTCCCGATCGGCGTCATTCTCGCCGCGACGTTGGTCCTTCCGCTTCAGAGTGCTTTGGCGAAAGATGGCAATAGCGGCGGTGGCGGTGGTAGTGCCGCTGTTCCTGCTCCCGCGCCTGCCCCAGTGGCGAGCAGCGGCAAGGGCGGCAGCGGCAAGGTCGTTCCGGTTGCCGTCACTCCTGCACCGATTGCGGTGTCGGGGACCTCGATCGTCATTCCGGCTGGCACGGCCTTCGGTACTGTCGTCGGTTTTGCGCCTGCGGTTCCAGGCTTCCCGGCGGCGCCGATCATTCTGACGCCGACGTTCCAGCACGGAGAGTAGCTGCGGACGACTGCGGTCGCCTCGGCGGACGGCTTTTCTGGTTCGGGGGCCTGGAATCGGACCCAGGTTCTCGGAGCCAGAAAACTTCACCGTTGAATGGTCCCCGGCAGCGGGACGGGCTTTCGTGCGTCGGTGATGCATCAACGGGTCGCGATGGCGCGTGATATTTGACGTCGTGCATGCACGGCGTCGCGTTCTCCAGGCATGCTTGGAGGCGGCGATTTTGTGCGTCCGCTCCATGCCCCAGTCGGTCCGTCCGACGCTGCAGCCGTCGCCTGGGTCCGTTCTGCCGTGACCGAGAACTGTTAGAGCGGGATGAGTTTTATCCGAATCTGTTTTGATTCCCAAAAATCGCTAATGCTCTGATTCAAGGTTGGGACTGGATCGGAGGCCAGCATGGATGACGCGACCTTATTCGATGGGATTTGCGGTTGCGCGGGTTAGGGCGGGAGAGAGCGTGCGGAGGTGGCCGAAGCGTTGAGCATCAGCCCGTCGGGTGTTATGAAGTGGTCACAGCAGTTCCGGGCGACGCGCAGTGCGGCGCCGGGGCAGATGTGGGCCATCGGCCGCGTGTTCTGGTGGTCGAGCCGCGCGCTTGGCTTGTGGCGCGGATCGCCGGAGCCGACTTCACGTTACGGGGTCTTGTGGCGGAGCTCGCCGAGCGGGGCCTCAAGGTGGATTACCGGACGGTGGAACGCCGAGGGCCTGAGCTTCAAAAAAAGCGTTCTGCCAAATGAGCAGGACCCATCCGGACGTGGCGCGCCGCCGCGCCCAATGGAAGGAGTATCAAGGCCGCATCGCCCCTTCGCGTCTCGTCTTCATCGATGAGACTTGGGCCAAGACCAACATGGCCCCGCTTCGGGGCTGGTGCACCGGGGCCGCAGGCTCCAGGCGCGGGTATCCCACGGCCACTGGAAGACGCTCACCTTCCTCGCCGCCTTGCGCAATGACGGCATCGCCGCGCCCGAACCACGGCCCTTCGAGAAAAAGGGCCCAGGGACCGTGGGATATCTGTATCAGGGTTTATGCGAGTTCGGTTGTCTTACAAAACCGCCCGTATCGGCGCGAAAAACGTGCATTATCAATAGCCACGTGTAATAACAATGACTTAAGACTAAGATGGCGGAGAGGGAGGGATTCGAACCCCCGATACGGTTGCCCGTACGCCGCATTTCGAGTGCGGTGCTTTCAACCACTCAGCCACCTCTCCGCAGGGCCGGTACGGAGAGATGGTGCTCCGCCGGAATGCCGGTCTACTTAGCGAAGGTGCCAAGCCGAAACAAGGGCGTCCGGTCTCATCCCGGATTACGGGCGCCGACCAAGCGTCCGGCAACGACCACGCTGTCCGGCACCGGCTAGTCGTCCCACAACGACCCGTCACGTTCGGATGAAGCCCGCCGGGCGCGAAGCGCCCGGCTTCCGATTTCCCACCGCCGCCGCCCGTTTTCCGATCAGTCGCCCGTTCACCGGTTGGCGAGGCGAATGCCGCCGAAGATTCCGATGCCGGGGCGGTCGAATCCGGTCGGATTCTCGTAGTGGAGGTTGAACAGGTTATCGACCCTGGCGAACAGCTTCATCTTGTCGTCGACGTCGTAGCTCGCCGCGAGGTTGACGATCGTATAGCCCGGCGCGTCGAGGCGCAGGACGCTGCCGTCCCGGCTGATATCCACGAAGTCGCCGACCGAGATCACGGTCGCCGAGAGGTTGAGCTGGTCGGTCGGATTCCACAAAGCGGAGACGCTCGCCTTGTGCCGCGGTCGCCGCAGGAGTTCCAGCCCGGTCACTGCGTCGATCGCCTTGGTGTAGGTGTAGTCGGTGCGCAGCTTGAGCCGGTCGGTGACCGTGACCGCCGCGAACGCCTCGACTCCCGTAGGTCGTCGCCTGACCGACGTTGGTAAAGGACGTGAACGTCGCATTGCGAGTTGATCAGGTCGGTGATGTCGTTGTGGAAGTAGGTCGCGCCGAAGCGCAGGCGATCGCCGCCGAACGGCTGCTCGAAGCCGACGTCGTAGCCTTTGCTCTGTCTCCGGTTTCAGGTTCGGATTGGCGAAGAAGCCGAAAGCCGGAAAGTCGACGAAGAGCTGGCTCAGCGTCGGTGCCTTGAAGCCGGTGCCGTAGCTCGCCTTGAGCTTGGTATCGGTCACCGGAACGATGAAGGCCGGCGCGATCCGGTAGGTGGTGTGCCGTCCGAACGAATCGTTGTCGTCGTAGCGGACGTTCGAAACGAGGAAGAAGCGCTCCGCGAACTTCGATTGCAACTCGACATAGCCCGCCTTGTTGCCGTTCTGCGGCCGCTGGTCGTATTGGTGCGCAGCCGCTCTGTTTCCTGTTCGAGGCCCATGACCACGGTCTGGCCCGGCAGGACGGAAGCCACGCCGCGCCAGTCGAACTTGGTGCGGTCGCCCTTGTTGACGGTGGGCGGCGTCAGGCCGAACGCGGTGTCGGGATCCTTGTTCCAGTTCCAATGATCGGTGTAGTTCACGCCGAAGAAGTTCGTGAACCGACCCGTCGAACAGCGTCCACACGGCTTCGCCGCGGGTGAAGAACTGGTGCGTGACCGTCTGGCTCTGCAGCGACGCCGGTGCCGAAGGAAAGGTCGAGAAGTCGTCGCCGGTGAAGCAGGTGCTTGGCGTCGGTGTAGCGGCCGACATAGTTGAGGCGCGAAATTCTCCGTCAGATTCGCGCCGAGCTTCGTCGAATAGGTCCAGTTGTCGTAGAGGTCGTTGATGCGCGCCCGGCCCGGCGGCAGCAGCTCGAGCGGCGTGACCGGCGTGTCGGTCGCGCGGACATGCGCACGTTGAAGGAATAGTTGAAGCGGTCCTGCGACCCGCTCAGGCTCGCCGCTCTGGTTGAAGGTGCCGAACGAGCCGCCTTCCGCCGTCGCGGTCCTCGCGGCGGGCCCTCGCCCTTCTTGGTGGTGATCGAGATCACGCCGCCGATCGCGTCGGCGCCGTAGAGCCCGCTCTGCGGTCCGCGCAGCACCTCGATGCGCTCGATATCGGCGGTCAGCAATTGCCCGAAGTCGAACGACGCGGTTCGGGCGTGCTCGGGTCGCTGGCGTCGATGCCGTCGATCAGGACCTTGACGTGGTTCGAATTGGTGCCCGCGCATGAAGACCGACGTCTGTCCGCCGACGCCGCCGGCCTGCACCACGTTGAGGCCGGGCACGGCCTGCTGAGCGCGTCGGGCAAGGTGCGCCGCTGCTCGCGCTCGATATCGGCGGCGGTGATCACCGTCACCGAGCTCGCGATCTGGTCGATCGGCGTCGGCAACGCTGGTCGGGCTGACGACGATGGTCGGCAGCGAGACTGGCGGCGGAGACGCGGATTGCTGGGCGTGCGCAGGCCCGCTCCAGCCGGATGCGAGCAAGCAGGAAGCAGGATTGTCGAAGCGAGCAGTTGCGAACGGCGCATGCGCCGCCGCTCGATGGCGATGATGGAAGACATGAGACAACCTCGGCGAGACGTTGGTGGCACGTCACCGCGAAGAAAGTCTCCCCGGCCGCCATGAGGTACGGCCGGCTCGGCTCATGTCAGTACACCCCGACCGACACGCTCGCGTGTGACCACGACTGACGGCAGGTCTCCTGGCTCGCGGGTCGTCACCTTCCGTCGCCTTCCCGGGACCGAGTTTCCCAGTGGCGATATGACGGAAGACTCGCCGCTTACAGTTGCGGGGGCAGCCGCGGAATTGACGATCGTCTCGCCACACCGCGTTCCCTTTTGATCCCCAGAGGGGAACCGTCAGCGGCGAAAATACGAAGCGGGCGCCGACATTGTCAATTCCGTGACCGGCCAGACGATGCATCGCGGACGCATTCTCTCCTGCTGTTGCCGGTTCAACACACATTGCCGATGCGCATCCCGAAATCCGACGGTCGCGCTGCTTGCGTGGCTCCATCTGCTGTGGTGAGGTTGTCCTGTCGTCGGTGCCTCTCTTGCGAGAGGTGAAACGGGAATGCGGTGAGGGCTTGCGCCCAATGCCGCGGCTGCCCCCGCAACTGTAGGCGGATCGTCTCCGACAGAAAGCGTCATCGGTCTCTTGCGAGAGATGCTGAGACGCGTTTGGAGCAAAGGGTCCGTAAGCCAGGAGACCGGCCGATGACGCTGGGACAACTCGTTCGACGGCGGGTCGAAGAGAGGAGCCGGTGTGACGTCCGTGTTATCGAGGAGGAGTGCCGGGCAGTCCGCGGTACGGTTTAACGTCGTCTTCGGTGCACTCGTCGTTGGCCTTTTCGTGGCATCGCTCGGCGTCGGTCCGGTCAGGCTTTCGGCGGACGTCATCATCCACGCCCTGTTCGGCCAGGGCAGCGACGAACAGCGGATCATCGTCCAGGAAATCCGGCTTCCGCGTGCGATCCTCGCCGTTTCGATCGGTGCGGTCCTTGGGCTTTCCGGCGCGGCACTGCAGGGCCTGCTGCGCAATCCGCTTGCGGCGCCGTCGTTGTTCGGCGCGCCGCAGGCCGCCGCACTGGGCGCCGTGATCGTCATTGCGTTCGGTTATGCCGATGTCCGCTCGTTCGTGCTGCCTGTCGCCGCCATAGCCGCCGCATTCGTTTCGGTCTTCCTGCTGCTGGCGGTTGCGGGACGAAACGCCAACCTGCTGCTGCTTATCCTTGCCGGCCTCGCGATCTCCAGTCTCGCGGGTGCCGCGACCGCATTGGTGATGAACCTCTCGCTGAATCCCTTCGCGACGCTGGAGATCGTATTCTGGCTTCTCGGGTCCCTCGAGGATCGCAGCTTCCGCCACGTCGAGCTCGCGCTGCCTTTCATCATCGCGGGCAGCGCCATGCTGATCGTCCGGCGCGCTGCGTTCCGTGCGCTGAGCCTCGGTGAGGAGACGGCGCAGAGCCTCGGTGTCGATGTCCCGCAGCTTCGGCTATTGGTGATCACCGGTGTTGCGCTCGGCGTTGGCGCCGCCGTCGCGGTCGCGGGGACGATCGGCTTCATCGGACTGGTGGCGCCCCATCTCGTTCGCCCGCTGGTCGGTCATGATCCGGCACGCATCCTCGTTCCCAGCGCGCTCGCGGGCGCGGCGCTGCTGCTGGCGGCGGACATCGCGGTGCGCATCATCCCTTCGACCACGGACATCAAGGTGGGCGTGCTGACGTCGATCATCGGCGTGCCGTTCTTCCTCTATCTCATCGTGCGGGAACGGCATTCGCTCGGCGGAGGCAGCGCGTGACCGAGCCCGCCTATCTCGTCGCCGATCACGTCACCGTCAGCTTTGGTTGGACGCTCAATCGTCAACGCTGTGTCGTTCGGGTTGCCGCGGACCTGCCTGGCTGCGCTGGTCGGCCCGAACGGCGCCGGCAAGACGACGCTGCTGCGGGCTTTGGCCGGGCTCCTGCCGGCCAAAGGCATCATCAGGGTCGGCGGCCGCGATGCCGCATCCCTGTCGATTCGCGAACGGGCTCGGCTTTTCGCTTATCTGCCGCAGGGATATGTCGTGCATTGGCCGCTTCCGGTCCGCGACGTCGTCGCCCTCGGGCGCTTTCCCCATGGGGCGACCCACCCGGCGCGGCTCGGCCCTCGCGATACCGAAGCCGTCGAGATGGCCATGCGGGCGACCGATGTCGCGACGCTTGCCGAACGCGCGGTGACCGAGCTTTCGGGCGGTGAGCGCAGCCGCGTCGCCTTGGCGCGTGCGCTGGCAGTCGAGGCGCCCGTCATCCTGGCGGACGAACCGATCGCATCGCTTGATCCGCGCTATCAGATCGAAACCATGAGCCTCCTGCGACGCGTCGCCGATTCCGGCACCCTTGTCGTCGTTGTGACGCACGACCTCGGTCTTGCGGCGCGCTTCGCCGATACCGTGCTCCTTCTCCGCGATGGCGACGTCGTCGCCGTCGGACCACCGCGCGAGACGCTGGCGCCCGAGACGCTGGCCGGCGTGTTTCGTGTCGATGCGTTTCGCGATCATCACGACGGCAAGCCGGTCATCGTGCCATGGACTGCGGTATGAAGCGCGCTTTCCGCTCCGGCTCGACTGCGTTGCCGCGCGCATTGCGCTGGCGCTTCATTGGCGTGGCGATGATATTTGTTCTTGGCGTGGGACTACCGTCCGCGCTTCGTCCGCCGGGCTGCCGCGGATCGCCTCGATCAACGTTTGCACCGACCAGCTTCTCCTCACGCTCGCTGATCCTGAACAAATCCTCGGCCTGAGCCCCTATTCGCGCGATGCCGCGCGGTCCTGGGCCGCGCGCGCCGCCGTCGGGTTCCCGCGCCTGTCCGGCGAAGCGGAGGACGTGCTGATGCTTCGGCCCGACGTCGTGGTGGCGAGCCTCTTCACGCGGCGCGCGACGCGCGAGCTTCTGAAGCAGAAGGGTTTCCGCGTCATCGAGTTCGATCCGGCGCGCTCGATCGACGACGCCAAGGTCCAGATGCGGCAGATGGGCGAGATTGCCGGGCATCCCGACCGTGCGGCGGCTCAGATCGCCAAGCTCGACGACGCCATCGCGCGCGCCAAGGCGGCGGCGTCGCGGAAGCACTATCGGGTCCTGGCATTGTCGCGGCGCGGATGGGTCTCGGGCACCGATAGCGGTGACGAGCTCGCTGCTGGCGGCAACCGGATTGTTGGATGTCGCAAGCGAGATCGGCTACCAGTTCGGCGGGTTCGCCTCGCTGGAGAAGATCGTCAGCCTCAAACCTGACCTTCTTCTCGTCACCGCCGCCGGTGGCTTCGCCGAGGACCAGGGCCAGGCCTTCCTCTGGCATCCCTCGCTGGCGCGGCTCTATCCACCGCAGCGCCGTATCGTCATTCCCGAACAGCTCACCGTGTGCGGAGGACCGATGCTGGCGGAAGCGCTCGATCGCCTGGCCGCCGAGATCGAACGAGTCAGCCGTTGACGGCTACCGGAGCCAGGCGTCCGTCGAATGTTTCGCGCCCGCAGTCCGGCGCGTGCGCGCGATCGCAAGGATCGCTCCGACGTCGAAATGCGCTTCGACATGCGCCGCGAGCGCGTCGAGCGCGCGCTCGACCGTACTCGTAGGCGACCTCGGACGCGAGCCCCAGTTCACCGAGCCAAGCCCGGCGAAAGGAGTCGGACGTGAACAGCCCGTGGACATAGGTGCCCTGCACGCGACCGTCGGGGGAGATTGCGCCGTCCGGCCGGTCGTCGATGATCAGAACCGGCCGCGCGCAATCCGGACCTTCGGTACGGCCGAGATGGATTTCGTAGCCGTTGACGGCGGCGCCAGTCGCGGCGTGGCGGGCGCACACCGCGACCGTCGATTTGTCGGGCGTCATCACCGTCGTCACGATCGAGCAGACCCAGGCCCTGCACCGTCCCGGCAGCACCGTCGACGCCGTCGGGATCGGAAATCTCGCGGCCCAGCATCTGATAGCCGCCGCACAGGCCCAGCACCTTGCCGCCGCGTCGGACGTGGGCCTTGAGATCGATGTCCCAGCCTTGTGCGCGCAGAAACGCGAGATCCCCGATTGTCGATTTGGTGCCCGGCAGGATCACGACGTCGGCGTCGCCTCGGATCGCCTCGCCCGGCCGGACAAACACGAGACGGACGTCCGGCTCCATGGCGAGCGGATCGAAATCGTCGAAATTGGCGATGCGCGGCAGCATCGGCACCGCGATGGTGATGCCGCCGATGCCGGCGGTGCGCGTTCGAGGTCGACCGCATCCTCGGCGGGCAGCCAAGCCGCCTCCGGCAGCCACGGCACGACGCCGAGGCATGGCCAGCCGGTCAGGCGTTCGATCGCCGCGACGCCGTCGTCGAACAGTCGCGCATCGCCGCGAAACTTGTTGACCAGAAAGCCGCGATCCGCGCCCGGTCTGCCGGATCGAGCACCGCATGGGTGCCGACGAGGCTCGCGATCACGCCGCCGCGATCGATGTCGCCGACCAGGATCACCGGCACGTCCGCAGCCTCCGCGAAGCCCATATTGGCGATGTCGCCGTCGCGCAGGTTGATCTCCGCCGGACTGCCGGCGCCTTCGACGAGCACGATGTCGGCCTCTTTCGCCACGATGGCGAAGCTCTCCAGCACGGCTGGGAGCAACTCGTCCTTCCGTCGCGTATAGCTATCGGCCTGCATCGTGCCGACGCGCCGGCCCTGCACGATCACCTGGGCGCCGGTATCCGTCTCCGGCTTGAGCAGCACCGGATTCATATGGACGCTGGCCGCGACGCGGGCGGCGCGCGCCTGCACCGCTTGGGCGCGTCCGATCTCGCCGCCATCGGCTGTCACCGCCGCGTTGTTCGACATGTTTTGCGGCTTGAACGGCCGCACGGTAACGCCGCGGTTGACGAGCGCGCGCGCCAGGCCTGCAACCAGCGTGGATTTGCCGACATTCGATCCAGTGCCCTGGATCATCACCGCCGGCGTGCGGCCCTCCATCGCAGGGGGGCTATTCCGGCAGGGTGTAGACGAACACCGCGCCGCGGCCGGCGCCGCCATGCAGGCAGATGAATCGCACCGTCTTCGGCCCACCTGCGGCTTCGTAGATCGCCTTGCCGTTATAGACCGTGGCGATGAACTGGTTGCCGGCGCGCTCGGCGACACGGTCGGCGACGACCGCGGCGCGGTCGATGATGAAGCGCCGGAACGCCGGGTCCTGTTGCTTGAACTTGATCGTTCCGTAACGTTCGCAGCCGTTGACCGCATCGAACCGCGTGCGCTGCGCCATGGCGTCCGGCGCCAGCACCGCCGCGAGGCACGCGCCGATCGCCAAGGCCTTCACGCCCACGGCCGCGCTGCCCTGGCCTGGTCCTCGTAGGCGCCGATCTTGTCGGCCTTCACCATGGTCAGCCCGATGTCGTCGAGGCCGTTGAGCAAGCAGTGCTTGCGGAACGGATCAATGTCGAATTTCACCACGCCGCCGTCGGGTCCGCGGATCTCCTGTGCTTCGAGATCGATGGACAGTGTCGCGTTGGCGCCGCGCTCGGCATCATCGAAAAGCTTTTCCAGGTCCTCCGGCGAGACCTTGATCGGCAGCACGCCGTTCTTGAAGCAGTTATTGTAGAAGATGTCGCCGAACTGAGTGGAGATCACGCACTTGATGCCGAAATCGAGCAGCGCCCAGGGCGCATGTTCGCGCGAGGAGCCGCAGCCGAAATTGTTGTCGGCGACCAGCACTTTGGCATTGCGATAGGCCGGCTTGTTGAGCACGAAGTCCGGGTTCTCCGAGCCGTCATCGTTATAGCGAAGCTCCGCGAACAGGCCGGTGCCGAGCCCGGTGCGTTTGATCGTCTTGAGGTACTGCTTGGGGATGATCATGTCGGTATCGACATTGATGATCTTCAAGGGCGCCGCCACGCCTTCCAGCTTGGTGAACTTGTCCATTCCCGTCCTCTTCACGTATCGCGCCTTCAATGGCGGCTCGGCTGTTGCCGGTCAAGGGCCTGTATTTAGGACATTTTTGCGGAGAGCGGGGATGTCGGATTCGCTGGTCTGACGGCCGCTTGGCCCATGGCGCTTCGCGCCCGAGAGCGTAGCCGCGCTCGCAGGTGTCGTTCTCTCCCGGCGGGAGTTCCCGCGCGCGTAGGGCGCGATGTCCCTGACATGCATGTTAAACTGGCGTCATGCCAATTCCTCGTCCCAATGTCTTCACCATCCCGTCCTCGGCGCCGTTCCTGCCGGCCCTGATCAAGGCACTGGTGGCGGGGAAGCTGGTCTCCGGATTTTCCCCCTCCGGCGATCCGCTCGCGCTGGCGAGCGTAACCCTTTATCTGCCGACGCGCCGCGCCTGCCGGCTCGCCCGCGACGTGTTTCTCGACGTGCTCGGCGCGCAGGCGGCAGTGCTTCCGCACATCCTCCCCATTGGGGACATCGACGAGGATGAACTGGTCTTCGCCGAAGCCGCGACCGGCCCGCTCGCGGATAAGGCGCTCGAACTTCCACGCGCTCTCGGCGGGCTGGAGCGCCGGCTCCTGCTGACGCAACTCGTCCTGCAATGGGCTTCGTCGCCCGATGTGCGAGGCAAGGACGGCTCGCCGCTGGTCGCCGCGACGCCAGCCGCCGCATTGGCGCTGGCCGACGATCTCGCCCGGCTCATCGATGACATGGTGACGCGTCAGGTCGACTGGGCACGGCTCGACGATCTCGTGCCGGATCGCTTCGACGAATACTGGCAGCTCACTCTGAGATTTCTCAAGATCGCGCGCGACGTCTGGCCCGGCCTGCTCATCTCCCGCGGCGCGATCGAGGCGGCCGAACGCCGCGACCGGCTGATCGAGGCCGAGGCGAGGCGACTTCAGCACGAAACCGGCGGCCCGGTGATCGCGGCAGGCTCGACCGGCTCCATGCCGGCAACCGCGAAGCTGCTGGAGACCATCGCCAAGCTGCCGAACGGTGCGGTCGTGCTGCCCGGTCTCGATCGCGACCTTAACGACGACGCGTGGCGTCTCATCACCGGCAAAGGCGGCGAGCAGGATATCGCGCCGGCGGTGGGACATCCGCAATTCGCCATGCATGCGCTGCTCAAGCGCATCGGCATCGATCGCCGCGAGGTGGAAAGTCTTGTCGCGCCTGCTGCACGCCATCGTGAAAGGCTGGTATCGGAGGCGCTGTGTCCGGCATCGGCATGCGAATGCTGGCAGACCCGGCTGCCCGATGAAACGATTGCGGCTGCGCTCGTCGATGTCGCCGTCATCGAGGCTGCGAATGCGGAGGATGAGGCGCTCGCCATCGCAGTGGCGCTACGCGAGGCGCTGGCGGAGAACAAGACCGCCGCGCTGGTGACGCCGGATCGCGCACTCGCCCGCCGTGTCGTAGCGGCGCTCGCGCGTGGAACGTCGCGGTCGAGGATTCCGGCGGCAACGCCCTCATCGATACGTCCGCCGGCAACTTCGCGCGGCTTGCCGCGGACGCGGCCCTTGGCGGCCTTGCGCCGGTAACGCTGCTGGCGCTCGCCAAGCATCCGTAGCTGCGGCTCGAAGCCGGCGATGTCGACCACGCGGCGCGCGTCATCGAGCGTGCGTGCTCGCGCGGGCCGCGGCCGAAGCCCGGCACGGCGGGCCTGCGTCATGCGCTCGCGACGTTCCGCGCCACTCAGGACGATCTGCATCCCGCGATCCACGGCGCCCCATCGCGCCCGACGAGCTCGATGCCGCCGACGCGATGATCGCGAAGCTGGCCGAAGCGCTCGCGCCGCTGGAAAGCATCGGCCGGGCGCTGCGCGCCTTCGGCGACATCGCCGCGCGTCATCGCGACGTGGTCGCCGCGGCTCGGCGGAGCCGACGAGGCTGTGTTCCGAGTGAACACGGCGCCGCGCTCGACCAGGCCTTCGACGAACATCATGGAATTCGGCGGCCATCTCGCGGTCGCGCCGGCCGATTACCCGAGCTGTTCGAGATGGCGATCGCCGGCCGGAATCTGTGGCGACCGGCCGGCCGGCTGGCGCCGCGTCCGCATCTTCGGCCTGCTCGAAGCGCGGCTGCAGGGCGTCGACCGCATGGTGCTCGGCGGCCTTGCTGAAGGCACTGGCCGCCGGAAACGCGTAGCGATGCGTGGCTCAGCCGTCCGATGCGCCACGAACTCGGCCTCGATCTGCCGGAGCGCCGCATCGGGCTCACCGCGCATGATTTCGCGCAGGCGCTCGGCGCCAGCGAGGTCGATCCTGACGCGCGCCGCCAAGGTCGCCGGCGCCCCGACGCTGTGGTCGCGCTTCGTGCAGCGGCTCAAGGCGGTGGCCGGCGAAGCACTGGGAGGACGCGGTACGCGCGGCGAAAGATCTACCGGCGCTCGCCCGCCTGCTCGACGCGCCGGCGGCGGTCAAGCCCGCTCCGCGGCCCGAGCCGCGCCCGCCGCGCGATGCGCGCCCGTCCGGCTTTCGGTCACCGAGATCGAGCACTGGCTGCGCGACCCCTACACGATCTACGCCAAGCACATCCTGCGGCTCGCGCCGCTCGACGCAGTCGATCAACGGCGCCCGGTCACAAGGACCGCGGCAATGTCATCCACGGTGCCGTCGGCAAGTTCACCGCCGCCTTCTGCCGACGCGCTGCCGCCCGATCCGCTTGCCGCGCTGCTGGTACTGGGACGGACGGAATTCGCGCCGTTGGAGGACTACCCGGAGGCGAAGGCCTTCTGGTGGCCGCGCTTCGAGCGCATCGCCCGCTGGTTCGTCGCCTGGGAGGTAGAGCGCAGGACCGCGCTTGCCGAAACGCTGGCGGAGATCCGCGGTGAGATTTCCATCCCGCTCGGTGAGCGGGAGCTTCGGCTGCGCGGCATCGCCGACCGCATCGACCGGCGGCCAGACGGCAGCTATGCCATTCTGGACTACAAGACCGGGCAGGCGCGCACCGAGAAGCAGGTCCGCACTGGCCTCGCGCCGCAGCTCACGCTGGAGGCCGCGATCCTGCGCGGCGGCGGCTTTCCCGGTATCCCGTCCGGCGCCTCGGTGAATGCGTTGGGTTACGTGCTGCTGAAAGGCGGCGAACCCGCCGGCAGGGACGAGCCGATCAACTTCAAGGAAGGCTCGCCCGACAGCCAGGCCGCGCTGGCACTTCGCCGCCTGACCGAGGTCGCGCTCCGCTTCGACGATGAAGCGACGCCCTATCGGTCACTCGTCCATCCGATGTGGAGCACGCGCTACGGCGACTACGATCATCTTGCGCGCGTGAAGGAATGGTCGTTGACCGGTGGTGAAACCGATCCTGACGCCGTGATCGTGCCATGACGGCTCACACATTGATCCCCCGTGAGGTCCTGCAACTCCAAACCGACGCGTCGGACCCGCATGTCTCGGCCTGGGTCGCGGCGAATGCCGGATCGGGCAAGACCCACGTGCTGGCGCAACGCGTCATCCGCCTGCTGCTTAACGGTTGCCCACCGAGCCGCATCCTGTGCCTCACGTTCACCAAAGCCGCCGCCGCCAACATGGCGAGCCGCGTCTTCGACACGCTGGCGAAGTGGACAGCCCTGGACGACACTGCGCTCGACCACGAAATCGTCACGACGGACGCCCGCCGGCCGGACAGCCTGCGCCGCGCCCGCGCACGGCGGCTCTTTGCCGAGGCCCTGGAAACACCGGGCGGCCTGAAGGTGCTGACCATTCATGCCTTCTGCACGCGCCTGCTGCATCAGTTCCCGTTCGAGGCCGACGTCGCGGCGCGCTTTACGGTGCTGGAGGAACGCACCGAGGCCGAGCTGATCGATTCGCTTGCGCCTCGCAAGTCCTGCTGGAGGCCGCGGCCGCGCCGGACACGCCGCTCGGGCGCGCGCTCGCCGTCGCCATCACCGCCGCCGCCGACCAGACCTTCGCGGATGTCGTGCGAGAGGCGATCGGAAAGCGCGACGAGGTGACGGCGTGGATCACGCGTGCTGGAAGCGTCGACGCGGCCGTCGCCGACCTGTCGCGCGTGCTCGGCATCGACCCGGCCGATACGATCGAGCGACGTGGAGGCGGACTTCTTTGCCGGTCCGCACCTGCCGCCAAGCGAATGGCCTGACATGATGGCGCTGCTGGCGGCAGGCTCGCCGGCCGACCAGGACCACGTCGCGCGGTTCAAGGCGGCACAGTCGCAGACAGGGCACTGCACGCGTCGAGGCCTACCTCAACGTGTTCTGCACGAAGGAGCGGGAAGCCCGCAAGCGCGTCCTGACCAAAGCCGTTCGCGGACAAGAATCCGGAGCTGGCGCAGCGGCTGCTGTCGGAACAGGGCCGCGTCTGCGACCTGCTCGAACGCCGCCGCGCGATCGTCTCTCGCGATCGCACCGCCGCGCTGATCACGATCGTGGCGGCGGTGATCGAGCGCTATCGCGCCGAGAAGGAGCGGCGCGGCCTGCTCGACTACGACGACCTCATCGACAAGACGTTGGCGCTGTTCGGGCGGGTGTCGGCCGCCTGGGTGCTCTACAAGCTCGACCTCGGCATCGATCACGTGCTGATCGACGAGGCGCAGGATACCAGCCCGAAGCAATGGGACGTGGTGCGGGCGCTGGTCGCTGAGTTCTTCGCCGGTGAAGGCGCGCGCGGCGACGTCAAACGCACGATCTTCGCGGTCGGCGACGAGAAGCAGTCGATCTTCTCGTTCCAGGGCGCGGCGCCCCGTCAATTTGCCGAGATGCGCCGCGAGTTCGAGCGGCTTCACGTCGCCAGTCAGCTCGGCTTCGAATTCCGCGAGTTCAAATATTCCTTCCGCTCCGGACCCGTCGTTCTTGGCGCCGTCGACACCGTGTTCCGGCGGCCGGAGGCCTATGTGGGACTGAGCGCCGACGCCGAGCACACGCTCCATGAGGCGATCCGCGACCAGGCTCCCGGCCTCGTCGAGATCTGGGAGATGATCGCGCCGGAGGAGAAGCGCGAGATCGAAGGCTGGGATGCGCCGTTCGATACGACGTCGGAGACGACCCCCACGGTGAAGCTCGCGCGCCGCATTGCCAACGCTATCAAGGACTGGAAGGCGAGGCGCGAGGCCGTCAGCGACTTGCAGACCGGTGCTCTGCGCGCCCTGCGCGACGGCGACATCCTGATACTGGTGCGCCAGCGCGGTCCGCTGTTCGAGGCAGTCATCCGCGCGCTCAAAGTCGCCGGCATCGCCGTCGCGGGCGCCGACCGCCTGATGCTGACCGACCATATCGCGGTGATGGACTTGATCGCGCTCGCCGATGCGCTGCTGCTGGAGGACGACGACCTTGCGCTGGCGACGGTCCTGAAGTCGCCGCTGTTCGGCTGGGACGAGCAGCAGCTTTTCGACGTGGCGTGGAAGCGCAAGGGCTCTTTGCGCCGCGCGCTCAATGCCAAGCAGAACGAGCCTCACGTCGCCGACGCGGTCGCCCGGCTCAACAGCCTCAGCCTCTTTGCGCGCAGCGAAACGCCCTTTGCCTTCTACGCGCGGGTGCTCGGGCCGGAAGGCGCCCGCGCCCGCATCCTGGCGCGGCTGGGTCATGAGGCGACCGATGCGCTCGACGAATTCCTAAATTTGGCGCTCGATTATGAGAGGCGCGAGGCGCCGTCACTGCAAGGTTTCGCCGCTTGGCTGCGCGCGAGTCCGACGCAGATCAAGCGCGACATGGAGGCAGGACGTGACGAAGTGCGCGTCATGACGGTGCATGGCGCCAAAGGATTGGAAGCGCCGGTCGTGATCCTGGCCGACACCACGACGCGGCCAAGCGGATCGCGAGAGCCGCGGCTGTTGATGCTTCCGGCAAGCGGTGACGCCCCGGAAGCGCCCGACCGCATGGTCTGGGCCGCCGCCAGGGCAACCGATGTCCCTCCCGTTGCCGAGGCGCGGGAGCGCGCGCGCAACGCCGCCGAGGACGAGCATCGCCGGCTGCTCTACGTGGCCATGACGCGCGCGGCCGATCGGCTGATCGTGTGCGGCGCCCGCGGGCAGAACAAGGCGCCGGAGGGTTGCTGGTACGACCTGATCCATGACGCGCTTGTTCCGGTCGCGCTCGAATTGTCGTCTGCGGACGATGACGGAAAGATCTGGCGCATCCACAAGGCGCCGGACTTTTTCGAGGCTCCTGCAGCTACTCCTCGCGGCACCGAATCCCGGTGGTGCTTCCGCCCTGGCTCATGCAGGACATGCCGGTCGCAGCAGTACCGGCCACGATCCGTCCATCGCACTCCGACGGCGAGATGACAGGAGCGTCTTTGCTCTCTGGCGAAGCACGGCGGCGCGCCCTGCTTCGCGGGGCGCTGGTTCATCGGCTGATGCAATCCCTGCCCGACATCGTGCCGGAGCGGCGGCAGGCGGCGGCGGGCCGCTATCTTGCGCGCTCGGCGCAGGGTTTCGATGACGCTGAACGGGAGCAGACTGTCGCGCGGGTGATGGCCGTCCTCGATGATCCGCGATTTGCGCCGCTCGCGGCCCGAGGGAGCCGCGCTGAGATTCCGATCGTCGGCCGCCTCGTGGCGCCGGACGGCAAGGCTCTCGCGGTGTCCGGTCAGATCGATCGCCTGGCGATCACGCCGGACGAGGTCCTCATCGCCGACTACAAGACGAATCGGCCGGCGCCGGCGCGGCTGGAGGATGTGCCGAAATCTTACGTCACCCAGCTTGCCCTCTATCGCGCCGTGCTCGCCGGCTCGTATCCGGATCGGCCTGTCCGCGCCTTGCTGGTATGGACCGAAACGCCTGATTTCATGGAGATTCCCGTCACATGCGCTGGACGCCGCGCTGGCCCGCGTCACCGCCGCGTGAGCGCGCCTTGACGCTCTCGGCTCGCGTCCATACCTTCGGACAACCTTCCCGAAAATGAAGCAAAACGAGGTTTCCCATGGGCGTTGAAAAGGTATCGGACGCGAGCTTCGAGAGCCGATGTGCTGAAGTCCGCCGAGCCTGTGGTGGTGGACTTCTGGGCCGAATGGTGTGGCCCTTGCCGGATGATCGCGCCGGCTCTCGAGGAGATCGCCGGCCAGATGGGCGACAAGGTCAAGATTGTGAAGCTCAACGTCGACGAGAATCCGCAGACCGCGACCAAGTACGGCATCATGTCGATCCCGACCCTGATGATCTTCAAGAACGGTGAACTTGCCTCCCGTCAGGTCGGTGCCGCGCCGAAGCAGAAGCTGGAGCAGTGGATCACGTCATCGGTCGGCGCTCCCGCCGCCTGACAATTCCGGCAGCATGGAATTTTTCTTTGAACGGCCGGCCGAACGCCGGCCGTTCGCGTTGACGGCTTGGCTTCGTGTCCGCGAGTACCGACATGCCGCTCGATCTGCATCCCCCGTTTCCCGCCATGGAGGCGAAGTCGGTCGACACCATTCCGGTCGGCCCGGAATGGCAGTACGAGCCCAAATGGGACGGCTTTCGTTGCCTGGTGTTCCGGAATGGTGACTCGGTCGAACTGCAGTCCAAGTCCGGCCAGCCGCTGACCCGCTATTTCCCCGAGATCGTCGACGCCGTACTGCGGCTGAAGGCGGCGACCTTCGTCCTCGATGGCGAGATCGTGATCCCGGAGGACGGCACCTTCTCCTTCGACGCCCTGCTCCAGCGCATCCATCCGGCGGCGAGCCGCATCAAGAAGCTCGCCAATGATACGCCCGGCCTGCTGATCGTGTTCGATCTCCTCGCCGGGGCCGACGGCCACGCGATCATCGACCTGCCGCTGCAGGAGCGACGCCCGAAGCTCGAGGCATTCGCCCGCAAGGCCTTCGCCGGCAGCCAGCGTGTCCGCCTGTCGCCGGCGACGACCGACATCGCCGGCGCCAAGGGGTGGCTCGCCCAGGTCGGGGCGACGCTCGACGGCATCATCGCCAAGCGCCGCGACCTGCCCTATCGCTCCGGCGACCGCACCGGCATGCAGAAGATCAAGAGCTACCGCAGTGCCGATTGCGTCGTCGGCGGTTTCCGCTACGGCGAGGGCAAGGACGTCGTCGGCTCATTGCTGCTCGGCCTCTATGACGACGCTGGTCTGCTAAACCATGTCGGCTTCACCTCCAGCATCAAGGCGGCGGACCGCAAGGTGATGACTGCGAAGCTTGAGAAGCTGATCGCGCCGCCCGGCTTTACCGGCAACGCGCCGGGCGGTCCGAGCCGCTGGTCGACGGCGCGCTCTGCCGAATGGCAACCACTCGAGCCAAAATTGGTGGTCGAGATCACTTACGACCATTTCTCCGGCCACCGCTTCCGCCATGGCACCAAGCTGATGCGCTGGCGTCCTGACAAGGCGCCGGAGCAGTGCACAATGGACCAGGTGCAGCAGAAGAAAGCCGATCTGATGACGCTGCTGGAAGGCGCCACATAAACGCGCTTCAGCCCGACGGCATCTCGTTCAGCGCCAGCACCTCGCCGGCCAAGTAAAGCGAGCCCGTGATCAGGATGCGGGGGGGCGGCTCCAGCCCCCCGGCGGCGATGGCGGCGAGCGCCTCGACGATGCCCGCGCTCGGCTCGGCCGGGATACCGGCCTGCCGCACGGCTTCCGCCAACGCGTGCGGCGTCATTGCCGAATCCTGGCGGATCGGCACCGTGACCACGCGGCGCGCCAGCCCGGCGAAGTTGCGGATGAAGCCGTTGAAGTCCTTATTGCCGAGCATCCCCATGACCAGCACCAGGGGGCGGGATACCCGTTCCTCGAGGTCGGCAAGCGTCGCCGCCACCGCCCGGCCCCCGTCCGGGTTATGGCCGCCGTCGAGCCACAGCTCGCTGCCCTCGCCCACCATCGCGACCAGCGGCCCCTGCGCGAGGCGCTGCAGCCGTGCCGGCCATTCCGCCCGCACGATCGCCTCGAACGCTGCGGCGGGCAGCTTCAGCCCGGCCGTCCGCAGGGTGGCGATCGCGGTGCCGGCATTGTCGAACTGGTGACGCCCGGCGAGCCGCGGCGCCGGCAGGTCGATGAGCCCCATCTCGTCCTGGTAGACGAGGCGGCCGCGCTCCTCGCCCGCCATCCAGTGCTGGCCGGCGGCCTTGAGCGGCACGTCGAGCCGCGATGCCGCGGCCTCGATCACGCCCAGCGCCTCGTCGGGCTGCGGGCCGATCACCGCCGGCACGCCGCGCTTGAGGATGCCGGCCTTCTCCGCCGCGATCTTGGCGATCGTATCGCCGAGGAAATCGACGTGGTCGATCGACACCGGCGTGATGACGCTGACCAGCGGATGCTCCACCACGTTGGTGGCGTCGAGCCGGCCGCCGAGACCGACCTCCATCAGCGTCACGTCCGCGGCATGGCGCGAGAACAGCACCAGCGCCGCCGCGGTGGTGATCTCGAAGACGGTGATCGCCGCCCCCTCGTTGACGCGCTCGCATTCCGCCAGCACCGCGGCGAGCTCGGCATCCTCCACCAGCGTGCCGCCGCCGGCATGGCCGATGCGGAAGCGCTCGTTGAAGCGCACCAGGTGCGGCGAGGTATAGACATGCGCGCGCATCCCGGCGGCTTCCAGCACCGCCCGCATGAAGGCGATGGTGGAGCCTTTGCCGTTGGTTCCGGCGACATGGATCACCCGCGGCAGCCGCCGCTCCGGATGGCCGAGCCGCTCCAGGATGCGCCACATCCGCGCGAGCGAGAGGTCGATCTTCTTGGGATGCAGCGCGAGCAGCCGCGAAAGGATCGCGTCGACGGGGGTCATGTCTGGCCTATATTGGCATGATCCCGAAACGTGAACCGGTTTTCGGACCGCATCATGCCCAAGCAAGGGAGCGCCCGCCGCGCCGTTCGCTCGCACCCTGGGAGCCGCGGAAGGCAGGCCGCGCGGGCCTATCAGGCGCCGCCCCGTCCGCGCAAGGGCGGCGATTTGCCCCGCACGCGCGGAAACGGGATCCTTATCGGCGCGCTCCATTCGGCAGGGAAGAAGCGTGCCGCAGCGCGGCGTGTTCGAAATCCAAAACAGCCAAGCTTCGCCGGCCCGTTGCCGCAGGGGCGGGCGCCCCTTTCGCCGCGTCCCCGGCTGACAGCCGAGGGGGGTGGAGCACCGGACGGCGCTCGACACTTCGGGCCGCACCTCACGATGCGGCGCGGCCGCGTGCGATTGCGGCCGCACGCCTTCCGGCGCTCCACGCAAGGCAAGCTCACGCAACGCGCGCCAGCCCGCCTGCTATTTGGCGGCGACTTCCTCGGCTCGGGGTCCGCGCTTCCTTGACTCGCGAGCCTCACGGCCCCTGCCAAGTCCAGCGAGCTCCTCGCAGAGCACCCGTAGTGGTGCCCGGACGGAGTTCCCAAGCCCCCCGGGTGCGTGCTTGCGAGGCACGCCCGCGGGCGCCGCACCCTGTCCCGCATCCCAGAACGCCTCATGAGAGCGCCCCTCGACGGACAAGATGATAGGAATATATACACGTTCTTTTGTGCGTCAAGCGGCAATTGAATATGTTGAGAACATTTCAAGAACAGACTATCCTACTCTATACAAGGGGCGCTTTACCTCGACAATCGTTGCCATGACGAATCCGGCGCTTATTCCGCCAGCGATCACCGCGCGCTACGAGGTGCACGAATGGCGCAACGGCTTAGCAATCCTCACGGCAGCGCATCCCGAGGAATGGGCGAATATCCTGGAAGTTCTCCGCGGCTTTTCTCTGCGCAAGAGCGACGTCATGAAGCCTGGTGGTTCAAAGGGTCTCATCGCCAGCCGACTCGATTCTCACTTCACCAAGCTCGGCTGGATCGAGAAAAAGTTCGACACACGCATAATCGTGGACAAGGCGGAATTCGTAACGCCAACGCATAAGGTGGACTGCTACAAGAATCGCGTGGCCCTCGAAGTCGAGTGGAACAACAAAGATCCGTTTTTCGATCGCGACTTGAACAACTTCCGTTTGCTGTTCGACCTTCGTGCGATCGACGCCGGAATTATTATTACGCGCTGTACGGAGCTACAGCGTATCTTCAACGCTCTCGGTAGAGGGCCGAGCTTTGGCAACTCGACGACCCACATGGCGAAGCTACTCCCGCGGCTTGATGGCGGAAGCGGCGGCGGTTGCCCCGTCGTTGTCTTTGGAATTCGGGACACCGCTTATGTCGAAGACTAACGGTCGCTCGCCTTCATCGCCTACAAATAATGTGGATGGCGGGGTCAAATCCGGATCGATCGATGGAACATGGTCAGCGGCTGCCGATGACCTTATCGGCTTCGTCGGTGAGCGGCGGTTTGCGACCGTGCTCGCCGATCCGCCGTGGCAGTTCACCAACAAGACCGGCAAGGTCGCGCCCGAGCACAAGCGGCTTGCCCGCTATCAGACCCTTGGTTTCGATGAGATCATGGCGCTGCCGGTAGCGCAGGTCGTCAAGCCGACGGCGCATCTTTATCTCTGGTGCCCAAACGCGCTGCTGCCGGAAGGCATCGCGGTGATGAAGGCATGGGGCTTCACCTACAAAAGCAATCTCGTCTGGCACAAAGTCCGCAAGGACGGCGGCTCCGACGGCCGCGGCGTCGGCTTCTATTTCCGTAATGTGACCGAGATGATCCTGTTCGGTGTCAAGGGCAAGAACGCCCGCACACTTGCCCCCGGCCGTCGGCAGGTGAATCTGCTCGCAACGCGCAAGCGTGAGCACTCGCGCAAGCCGGACGAGCAATACGAACTCATTGAGGCCTGTAGTCCGGGGCCTTTTCTGGAAATGTTTGCTCGTGGTACGCGCAAGAACTGGGCGATGTGGGGCAATCAGGCGGATGACGGATATCGTCCCACCTGGAAGACCTATGCCCATAATTCGACGAACCGTTTTATAGCTGCAGAATAAGCCAGCGTAGGGCGGGCAAAGCGAAGCGTGCCCACGCGGGCGAGCGTTTCAGTGCCGCTTCGGACCTTGGCAACGATCTGCGTGGGCACGCACTTTGCCCTTTGCCCACCCTACCAAGCGAACGGCAACCGTGAAGCGCCCGCGAGATGCGTCAGGCTCAGTCCTGGGATGGTAAGTCGTCGTAGGATGGGTTGAGCGAAGGCGAAACCCATCGCGCGGGTACTGGTCGATGGGTTTCGCTTACGCTCAACCCACCCTACGGTCAGCGCGGCTTGGCTCGCGATTTCGGCTCGTCCGATTTTCCCAATGCCGCGATCAGCCGCTTGGTTTTGTCGTTGTGCTTGATCGAGAGAAGGTAGACGAAGCTCCGGCCCTTGTTATTCGTCGCCTTCGTTCGGGTGATGATGTCGACCTTCTCAAGCTTGTCCAATTGCTTGTAGAGGGAGCTTCGTGCCTGCCCGGTCAATTCGACAAGCCGCGTGCTTGTCACCGCTTCCCCGCGCTGTTCCAGCACGAATATCAACGTAAAAAGGCCAAGCTGCTGAAGGCGCGCTGCGCCGGTCTCCTCGGGGAGGACCTCTTCCAGAATTCGATCGACGAACATGCCGATCAGCCTACCTACTAATTGAAGTTGCATTTATATCTGTTCTCGTATATGCGATATCAAGAGCATCGAGCTTCGAAAGTTCGCGCGACCATAACCGTTTGCTCGAAAGATATATCATCTTGCCTCGCGGGCGTCGCACCGCCGCGAGACCGCGCGCTTGCGAGGAGACATCGTCATGCCGCCAGCCAAGCATCCGCGTGACGCGACCGATGGCGATCTCGCCGAATTTGCCATGTTGGCGGCGCGGGACTTCGACGATGACAGCGACGGCGGCCTCATCGCGCGCATTCAGCACATGGCCGTGCTGATCGGCCAGGACGGGGCGAAGAAGGGCGGGGCGAAGACGCCGGGTGCCAATGCCTGAGGGCTGCCCGGGCCTGGTCGAGCCGGCGCCCGGCATCCTGCCGGACGCGGTATGTATCGGGCTCCGCTGCGCGCATGGCGACGACGCCGGGGCGGAGGCCTTGTTGCGTGCCTTCCTCGCCGAGCGGCATGGTGATCGCGACGCCGCCCGGTTCTGGATCGCCGCGTATGGCCGGCTCGTGTCGGCGCTGCCGTAGCGGCTGGCCGGCCCCGGATGTCGCTTCGCATTCGGGCCACGGATCAGGTCGCCGCTTTCGCCCGACGCGGACTTTGGCTTGCGCCTGCCGGAACTTCGAGGCGCCGCGACGAGGCGCCCGGGTCTTGTCGTTGTGCCGATCGAGAGAAGGCAGGCGAAGCATCGGCCTTGCGGTTAGGGTCCGATCTCTCTCCCTCGCGCTGCTCGATTCTCCGTTGACTTTTGGATCATATGTAATGTTATAACATTACTATAATTTGGGGAAAAGAGCATGGGCGATCGCGACGTAGTCTTTTCCATTGGACGCCGCGTGAGCGCGTCGGTCCTGTCATTGACGATCGGCTGCGGCGCCACGGCATGGGCGCAGACGACGCTTCCCGAGATCGTGGTCACGTCGCCGAGCCCGATCGTGCCGCGGGCTACGCCACCGACTCGCCCGGCGGCATCAGGCCCGCGTAGCGTCGTGCCCGCGCCGTCGCCGGAACCGGTTCCCGTCGCCGCGGCGCCTGCCATTGCGCCGGTCGCCAACGTCTTCGTTCCCGTCACCGTCGTTACCGCTCCCGAGCTCGTGCGGCAGGGCGGCGGCACGCTCGGCGATCTCCTGTTCGATAAGCCGGGCATCACATCGTCGAGCTTCGCGCCCGGCGCGGCGAGCCGGCCGATCATTCGCGGCCTCGACAACTTCCGCGTCCGCATCCAGGAGAACGGCGTTGCGTCTATGGACGTGTCGGATCTCGGCGAGGACCACGGCGTGCCGATCGATCCGCTGGCCGCGCAGCAGATCGAGGTCATCCGCGGCCCGGCGACGCTGCGTCTGGGCTCCCAGGCGATCGGCGGCGTCGTCAGCGTCACCAACAACCGTATCCCCGATGTGCTGCCGGAGCGGAACTTGAGCGTGGAGACGCGGAGCGCCTTCACGTCCGTGGACCGCGGCAACGAGGGCGGCATCCTGGTCGACGGCCGCGCCGGCAACGTCGCGTTCCACGCCGACGTCTATGGCCGCCGCGCCGGCGATTACAGCATCCCGGGGTATCCCTATCTGTCTCCTCCTGATCCGGCGCCGATCGTCAACGGCCGGCAGCCCAGCAGCGCGCTGCATTCGGAGGGTCAGGCCGTCGGCGGCTCGTATTTCTTCGACGGCGGCTATGTCGGCGTTGCGGTGGCGCACTTCGCCAGCCTCTATCATGTGCCGGGCCTCGACTTGGCGGCGACCGGGACGCGCATCGACCTCGAGCAGACCAAGATCACCAGCAAGGGCGAATACCGCCCGCAGTCCGGCATCGTCGATGCGTTCCGCTTCTGGCTCGGCGCCACCGACTACAGGCATGACGAGATCGGGCTCGGCGATGACGGGGTCGACGGCGTGCAGGCGACCTTCAAGAACCGCCAGCAGGAGGCGCGCTTCGAGGCGCAGTTCGTGCCGTGGCTGACGCCGCTCGGCGCGCTGACCGGCGCCGTCGGCGCGCAGCTCGGCCATCAGAATCTCGGTACCTCCGGTGAGGCCGGGTCGCTGCTGGCGCCGACGCAGTCCACCAGCGTCGCCGGTTATCTGTTCGAGGAGCTCAGGCTCACCGACACGATCAAGGTGCAGGCCGCCGGCCGCATCGAGAACGACCACGTCAGGGGCACCGCCGCCGTGTTCCCCTCCGATTTCCTCGGCAGGTCGGGCGAGCCCGCCGAAACGCCGCAGAGCCGCACCTTCGCGCCGAAGAGCGCGAGCCTCGGCCTGCTGAAGGACCTGCCCTGGGGGGTCGTCGCCAGCCTCAACGGGCAATATGTCGAGCGCGCGCCGCGCGCGCCCGAGCTGTTCTCCAAAGGCGCCCATGACGCCCCCGGCACCTTCGAGATCGGCAACCCCGACCTCGGCATCGAGGTCGCCAAGACGGTCGAGCTCGGCCTGCGGCGTGCCAAAGGGGACTGGCGCTTCGAGGTCACTGCCTATTACACGCGCTACTCCGGCTTTATCTACAAGGCGCTCACCGGCATCCGCTGCGGCGAGGGTTTCGCCTCCTGCGGCGCCGCCGACGGCGTCGAATTCACGCAGATCGTCTATTCGCAGCGCGACGCCACCTTCTATGGCGTCGAGCTCTCAAATCAGCTCGACGTGCTGCCGGTCTACGGCGGAATTTTCGGCGTCGAGGGCCAGTACGATTTCGTCCACGCCACCTTCAACGACGGCACCAACGTGCCGCGCATCCCGCCGCACCGCCTCGGCGGCGGCGTGTATTGGCGCGATGCCAACTGGTTCTTCCGCGTCAACCTGCTCCACGCCTTCGCGCATGACGAGATCGCCGCCAACGAGACGCCGACCGACGGCTATACCCTGCTGCGCGCCGAGCTGAGCTACACCAGAAAGCTGAAAGCCGAAGGCTTCGGCAGCCCGCGCGAGATCACGCTCGGCATATCGGGAAACAACCTGCTGGACGAGGACATCCGCAACAGCGTGTCGTTCCGCAAGGACGAGGTGCTGATCCCCGGTCGGAGCTTCCGGCTGTTCGCCAACCTGAAGTTCTGACGCGGCTTGGCGAAACGAGGTTCCGGATTTGAGCAGAGGGCGGTAATGGGCGTGCTCCGTTTCTGCCGCCCTCAATGCCTTCCTCGCCCGAGCGGCATGGCGATCGCGACGCCGCCCGGTTCTGGATCGCCGCCTATGGCCGGCTGGTGTCGGCGCTGCCGTAGCGGCCGGCCATGGGCTGACGGGCGTTATTCCTCGCCGTCGTCGGCGACGTCCGGCGGGGCGCGGTAGGGCAGGCGCGGCGCCGGATAAAGCTGCGGCTCGTAGCCGAAGCGCCGTGGCTCGCGCCACTCATGCGGCCGGCGTTCGGCCCGCTCGTCGCACACGCGGATGCGGCGCACGATCTCCCGCCCATAGCCGTCGGGGCGCCGCTCGCGCACCAGGCGGCAGCCGTCGCCCTCCTCGACGAAGCGCCGGCGATGGAGCGGCGCGTATTCGACATAGGGCCCTTCGCGATAGACGGGCGGCGGCTCGCGCGGTTCGGCATAAGGCGGCGGTGCCCGGTAGCCGCCGGGCAGGTCGTCGAGATCGGCAGCGGCGGCAAGGCCGCCGGTGGAGATGAGGGCGCCTGCGATGACCAGTCCCAGAACGCCAGGACGCATCGCCGCGGACGGCATGTACAGCATGGTGAGCTCCATCGCGGCACCGGTTGAACGCATCGTGCCGCGTCATCAGGATGCGGCTGCCATTCCGGCTGTTTGTAGGCGCAACTCGTTCGGCGCCAAGGCGAATGTTGGTGCGTTTTCGTCCAGCCGCAGCGCGGATTACGGCCGCGGACATCTGCCGCGCACCCCGGCGTGATGGAACCAGCGGCGGCGTGATACGTTCGGATGCACAAGACCTCCGGAGGACACGACATGACCCGCTCGACCAAAATCCTGCTGCTCGGAACCGTCATTTTCGGTGCCGCCGCGCTCGGCGCGCCGGCCTCCAAGGCGGCGGGCATCCCGGCGGGGTCCGCGAGCATGACGGCGGCAGCGCCGGCGCTCGTCAGCAGCGTGCACCATCGCCGCTGGCATCGCACTGCGCGCTACCGCTATCGCCGCGGGCCCTATCTCGTGGTGCGGCCGGAGCCGCGCGGCTTCTACGACCAAGGCTATGCCTATCACGGCAACATCAACGGCTGCGCCGTCGACCTTGGCTATGGCCGCTACGAGTTCCTGCAACGCCGCGCGCTGATCGTCAGGTCTGGCATCTGGGACAATAGAAGGTCGAGCGCCCGTTCTGCACGACGCGCTTGACCATACCGGCGCATTTCGGCGTCGGGCACGGCTTGCCGGCGCGGCCATAGACGCGGAAATCGTGCTGGAAGTCGCCGAGCTCGCCGTCGGTGCGGCGGTGATCGCGCAGCGACGAGCCCCCCGCCCGGATGGCGTCGTTGAGCACCGCCTTGATGGCATCCACCAGGCGCCGGGCGCGTTCCGTCGGCACGCCGCGCTTTGTCACCAGGGAGGTCGCCAGGCGCTTCGGCGACAGTCTCGCGCGATGCAGCGCCTCGCAAACATAGATATTGCCAAGCCCGGCGACGACTTTCTGGTCCATCAGCGCCGCTTTGAGGCTGGTTTTCCGCTTGGCGAAGGCCGCCGCCAGCATCGCGGCGTCGAAGGCATTGCCAAGAGGCTCCGGGCCGATTGCCTTCATCAGCGGATGATCGGCAAGCTCCGCGCGCGGCACCAGCAGCATGAGGCCGAAGCGGCGCGGATCGTTGAAGGTGACGACGGCGCCGTTTGCCATCTCGAACACCACGTGGTCATGCGCCTTGGCGTCCGAACGCGCGTGATGGAAATTGCCGGGCGTTTTCGCCTCGCCGTGGAGGACGCGGAACGACCCCGACATGCCGAGATGCATGATCAGCACCTCGCCGGACGACAGGTCGCCGAGCAGGTACTTGGCGCGGCGGCCGAGGCCGGTGACGGTCTTGCCCTCCAGCCGCTTGACGAAGTCCTTGGGCAGCGGCCGGCGCAGGTCGGGCCGGTTGAGCGTGACACGCTTGAAGCGCACGCCTTCCATCGCCGGCGCGAGGCCGCGGCGGACCGTCTCGACTTCGGGCAGCTCGGGCATGGCCTCTTGTTCACCGTGCGGCCGGATCGACGCCGGCCCGTGATAGCGCCTCCGCGCCGGCCACGCTATGGTCCCGCGCGACGGAGCTTTCGATGCGCGACGACGAGACCATCACCCATTTCGGCGACCGCGACGTGCCGCTTGGCGACAAGCAGGCGCTGGTCGACGACGTGTTCCACAAGGTGGCGCGGCGCTACGACCTGATGAACGACCTGATGTCGGCCGGCCTCCACCGCGCCTGGAAAGCCGACATGGTCAACGTCATCGATCCGCCGCGGAGTGCCGCCGCGTTCAACCATCTCGACGTCGCGGGCGGCACCGGCGACATCGCGTTCCGCGTTGTCGAGGCGGGCGGCGCCGGGACGAGCGTGACCGTGGCCGACATCAATGTCGAGATGCTTAATGTCGGACGCGAGCGCGCCGCCGAGCGTGGGCTCGACGGCGTGGTGAGTTTCACCGAAGGCAACGCCGAGGCGCTGCCCTTGGCCGACCGGAAATATGACGCCTATTCCATCGCCTTCGGCATCCGCAACGTGCCACGCATCGAGAAGGCCCTTGCCGAGGCCTTCCGGGTCTTGCGTCCCGGCGGTCGCTTCGTGTGTCTCGAGTTCTCCACCGTAGATGTGCCGGGACTTCGACTCGCTTTACGCGCTCTACGCCGCCAACGTCATTCCGGCGCTTGGGCGGGCCGTGGCGGGCGACGCCGAGCCCTACCGCTATCTCGTGGAATCGATCCGCCGCTTTCCCAGACCCACGGCCTTCGCCGCGATGATCCGTGCGGCAGGCTTCCGCCGCGTGACCCATCGCGCGATGACAGGCGGCGTCGTCGCGCTGCATTCCGGCTGGCGTTTGTGATCACCCAGGTCGGCCACGTCGTCCGGCTTGCGCGCGCCGGGTTGGTGCTCGCCCGCGAGGGCGTGCTGGCGCTTATCGATCCGGCGCCGCTGCCCGCGCCGGCACGGGCGATGCTGCGGCTCGCCCGTCTCCTGGAGCGGCGCACCGAGGGAACCGCCGCCGTGCGGCTGTCGGCGGCGCTGACGCGGCTTGGACCGACCTATGTGAAGCTCGGGCAGTTCCTCGCAACGCGCCCGGATGTCGTGGGCGCGGCGATCGCGCGCGATCTGGAATCGCTGCAGGACCGGATGGCGCCGTTCCCGCAGGCGCAGGCGGAAGCCGCCGTCGCGGCCGCGCTGGGCCGGGCGCTGGCGGAGGTGTTCGTGTCGTTCGGTCCGCCGGTCGCGGCGGCCTCGATCGCACAGGTGCACCGCGCCGAGATCAAGACCCCGGAAGGCCGCCGCGCCGTTGCCGTGAAGGTGCTGCGACCCGGCGTCGAGCGCCGGCTGCGCAGCGAGATATCATCGTTCTATTTCGCGGCGCGTAACGCGGAGCGCAACTCCGCCGAGGCACGGCGCCTGCGCATGATCGAGATCGTCGATACGCTGGCGCGGTCCGTGACCATCGAGATGGACCTGCGGCTCGAAGCCGCGGCCATCGCAGAGATGGCGGAGAACACCCGCGACGACCCCGGCTTCCGCGTGCCCGTCGTCGACTGGGAGCTGACCGCCAAGGACGTGCTGACGCTGGAATGGATCGACGCGACGCCGCTTTCCGCGCGCGCCGCGATTTAAGCCAAGGGACTGGATCTTCCGCTTCTCGCCGCGTCGCTGATGCAGACCTTCCTGCGCCACGCGCTCCGCGACGGCTTCTTCCACGCCGACATGCATCCCGGAAACCTGTTCGTCGATGATGACGGCAACATCATCGCGGTAGATTTCGGCATCATGGGCCGGCTTTCGCCCAAAGAGCGGCGGTTCCTCGCTGAAATCCTTTACGGCTTCATCACCCGGAACTACCGCCGCACCGCGGAGGTGCATTTCGAGGCCGGCTATGTGCCGCTGCATCACTCGGTGGATGACTTCGCCCAGGCGATCCGCGCCATCGGCGAGCCGATCCATAATCGTCCCGCCGACCAGATTTCCATGGCGAAGCTGCTGACGCTGCTGTTCGAGGTCACCGGGCTGTTCGACATGCGCACGCGGCCCGAGCTGCTGATGCTGCAGAAGACCATGGTGGTGGTCGAGGGTGTGGCGCGGTCGTTCGATCCTAAGCTCGACATGTGGAAGGTGTCCGAGCCGGTGGTACGCGAATGGATCGAGCGCAACCTCGGCCCGGCTGGCCGGCTGGAAGAGGCCGTCGGCGGCGCCGGGCAGCTCGGCCGCTTCCTGGGCAGCGTTCCCGTTCTGCTGTCTCGCGCCGCGTTGCTGCTGGAACAGCTCGATGCCATCACCCGTAACGGATTGATGCTGGCGCCCGAGACCGTCGCGGCGATCGGCGCCGCGGAGGCGAAACGGACGCGATGGCGGACGGCCGCGCTGTGGGCGATCGTCGCCCTGCTGGCGTGGTTCGCATGGATCGTGCATCGCGCGATGTGATTGCATTGATTGCAGTGCATGCAACGGATATGATCACGTCCGTTTCTAGGAGGCATTGATGGCAAGCATGACGATCAGGAACATCGATGATCGGGTGAAGGAGAAAATTCGAGTTCGCGCTGCCAGGAACGGCCATTCGATGGAAGAGGAGGCTCGGCGCCTCTTGAGCCAGGCGATGGACAAGCCCGCCGAAGAGGAAGTGGGCCTCGGCACGGCCATTCGCCGGCGCTTTGCATCCCTGGGAAGCTTCAGGCTGGAGAGCGTGCCGCGCGAACGCTTGCGCGCGCCGCCGAAATTCAAGTGATGTTTGTTCTCGATACCAATGTCCTGACGGAACTGATGGACATCGGCGGTGCGCCGCAAGTCATGGCGTGGGTCAATCCGATCCGCAAAGGCGACCTGTTCACGACAGTTCTCAACCAAGCTGAGATTTTCTATGGAATCGCGCTCATGCCGGAAGGACGAAGGCGCAATCAGCTTGCAGCGCGGGCCGAGCTTATGTTCGACGAGGATTTCCACGAACGGGTGCTTCCGTTCGACGAGCGCGCTGTCAGACACTTTGTCGATATCGCCGTCAAGACGAAGAAGCGCGGGCGCGAGGTTAGGACATTCGATCCTCAGATCGCGGCAATTGCCCGAGCTCACGACATGACCGTCGTGACGCGCAACGTGAAGCACTTCGAGGGATGCGATGTCGACATCCTTGATCCCTGGCATATCTCGCCGTGACGATGATGTCCCCCCGCATCCTCCTGATCATCGGCGGCGGCATCGCGGCCTATAAGAGCCTTGATCTCATCCGCCGGCTCAAGGAGCGCGGCTGCGCCGTGCGTGTCGTCATGACCCGGGCTGCTCAGGAATTCGTGACGCCGCTTTCGGTGGGCGCGATCACCGGCGAGCGCGTGTCCACCGATCTGTTCGACATCGCCTCGGAGTTCGACATCGGCCACATCCGCCTGTCGCGGGAGGCCGACCTTATCGTGGTCGCGCCGGCGACCGCGGACTTCATCGCCAAGATGGCGAATGGCCATGCCGACGACCTTGCATCGACGGTGCTGCTCGCGACCGACAAGCGCGTGCTGCTTGCGCCTGCCATGAATCCGCGCATGTGGTCGCATCCGGCGACACGGCGCAACGTTGCGACATTGATGGCCGACGGCATTGAGCTCATCGGCCCCAATGCCGGCGAGATGGCCGAGCGCGGCGAGCAGGGCCTTGGCCGCATGGCCGAGCCGCTGGAGATCGTCGCGGCGGTGGAGATGCTTGTTGGCGATGCCGGGGGCGCAAAGCCGCTTGCCGGCAAGCGCGTGATCGTAACATCCGGGCCGACACATGAACCGATCGATCCGGTCCGCTACATCGCCAACCGGTCATCCGGCAAGCAGGGCCATGCCATAGCCAAAGCCGCGGCCGCGGCCGGCGCCGACGTGATCCTGGTGTCGGGCCCTGTTGCGCTGCCGGACCCTGCTGGCGTCGACACTGTCCGGGTGGAGACCGCGCGCGACATGTTCCGTGCCGTCGAGTCCGCACTGCCGGCGGATGTCGCTGTGTTTGCGGCGGCGGTCGCCGACTGGCGCGTCACTGACGCCGGCGATCGCAAGATCAAGAAGGCGGGCAATGCCGCACCGACGTTCGCGCTGACGGAAAATCGCGACATCCTGGCCGCGGTCGCGCATCGTACGACGCAGCGCCCGCGCCTCGTCATCGGCTTTGCTGCGGAAACGGACGACGTGATCGCCCACGCCAAAGCAAAGCTCGAACGCAAGGGCTGCGACTGGATCGTCGCCAATGACGTATCGTCCTCGTCAGGCGTGATGGGCGGTGATCGCAACACCGTTCACCTCGTCACGGCGTCGGGCGTCGAATCCTGGCCGACCCAGTCGAAAGACGACGTCGCGAAAGCCATTGTCGCGCGCATCGCCTCGGCGCTCGCCGGGACCGGCCGATGACTGCGACGGAAGTCCGGGTGGTGCGGCTCTCGCATGCCGCCGATCTGCCGCTGCCGGCGCAATACAGCGCGCTCGCGGCGGGCGTCGATCTCGTCGCGGCGGTCCCTCACGACCAGCCGATGGTGCTGGCGCCAGGCGCAAGAGCCGCGATCCCCACCGGACTCGTCATCGCCCTGCCGCCCGGCATGGAAGGCCAGGTGCGTCCGCGCTCCGGCCTCGCCATCAAGCACGGGATCACCGTGCTCAACGCTCCCGGTACCATCGATGCCGATTATCGCGGTGAAGTTCAGGTGCTGCTGATCAACCACGGAACGGAACCGTTCGTCGTCAGGCGCGGCATGCGGATTGCGCAACTCGTGGTCGCTGCGGTCTCCGTTGTGAACTTTGCCGAAGTCGAGCGCATTGACGTTACGTCACGAGGAGACGGCGGTTTCGGATCGACGGGATAGTTATTCGCCATTTTTTTTCGACTTAAGCGATCCACATACCCTCCATCCAACCGTATCACGTGCTCAAATCGCACATGTGATTTGATTATTGTAGGATACGGGCTCAGGCGTAAGTGGCGCCATTTCCATACTAAAATGTTACACCCCAGGTCAGCTTTGGGTTGTAATGTATCCGCCTATCCCTCAATGAACCCGTGTTGACCGAAAGGCTAGGTACCATTAAACCGAACCTTACCGTAACATATTACCGATGAAATTCGGTGAAATTTTATGTCGCTGCTTTCCCGCAAGGGCCTCCTGGCAATCGCCGCCGTCGTCGACATCGCGCTCCATTCACGCGTTCGGCCGGTTTCCGCCAAGATGCTCGCGGCACGGCATGCACTCCCGCCCCGCCACCTCGAACCGGTTCTCCAGGCTTTGGTGCGCGACGGCATCCTGAAGGGGATTCGCGGCCCGCGCGGTGGCTACGAGTTGGCGCGCGACCGCAAGAAGATCACCGCCGACGAGATCCTGCGCGCTGCCGGGACGATCGAGGACAGTTCGGAAGCCGCGTCGCATTCCGCCTTGCTCGATCAGGTCGTCCTGCCCGCCATGGCGCACGCCGAGCGGACGTTTTCCTCAGCGCTTGGGCGGATCAGCGTCGAGGACCTGATGCGGCGCGCCGAAGGCGGCACTGGCAAATAGGCCGCCAGGCATCCCTCAAGCCACGATCAAGCGCGGGATTTTCATCGGCTCGGGTCTCCCGTTCACCCTCTGGACTCTTTCGGCTGCGCGCCGCTTGAGGGTACAGTGCGTGATTTGTAGGCGGATCGGCGGACCCCGTTTGCGTCGTCACCGGGCGTGAGCACTGCCCGGCGGCCAATGCGGGCCGACCAGGACGGCGGGGCATGCCGGTCGACTTCCAGGCAAAGCAGGTCGGTATTCGCTCCCGGCTATGGTTGCGATGCGTCGGTGCGACCGCCGCCGTCATGGCGGCGCCGGCGTTGGCGGCCTCTGCGGATGTCGTGCCCGTTCCTTCGTTTCTCGGCGCGCTCGCGTCCCTCGGCCGATACGAAACCGCGGCGCTTGCGCTGACGCTCGGCGTCACGCTCTACGCGGTGCTGACCTCCATCATGCTGCTGCGCGCGCGCGGCCGCGCGCAACAGAACGAGGCCGATTCCCATGCCGAGATCCTGGCGCTCAAGGCGGAGTTCGACCGCACCAACACCCTGCTGTTGTCGGAGCCGCAGGTCATCGTTGCCTGGGCCGCCGCCGGCGAGGAGCCGGAAATCCTCGGCGATACCTCGATCGTGACGCGCGTCCCGGTGGCGCGCCGCGCTCTTGCTTTCGGCGCCTGGCTCGATGCCGACCGTGCGCGCGCGCTGGAAGGCGCCGTGGAGACACTGCGCGCCCGCGGCGAAGGTTTCACCATGGCGCTGACCACGTTGACCGGCGGACATATCGAAGCCGAAGGCCGTGCCATAGGCGGCCGCGCGGTGCTGCGGCTCAAGGATGTGAACGGCGCCAAGCGCGACCTTGCCGAGCTTGCCGCGCGTCACCAGCGCCTTGGGCGCGAGGTCGAGACGCTCCATGCCCTGGTCGAGGCGCTGCCGTCGCCGATCTGGGCGCGCGACGGGACCGGACGGCTGGTCTTCGTCAACCCCGCCTATGCCCGGGCGGTCGAAGCCAAGGACCGCACCGAGGCGATCGAGCGCGGGCTGGAGCTGCTTGACAGTTCGGCGCGCGACGACCTGAGCCGCGCCCATGCCGGCGGCGAACGCTTCGCCGGTCGCCTGCCGGCGATCGTCGCCGGAGCGCGACGCTTCCTTGACGTGCTCGACGTGCCGACGCGCGGCGGCAGCGGCGGCATCGGCATCGATGCGACCGAAGCGGAAGCGATGCGCGGCGAGCTCGGGCACATGGTCGAGGCCCATCGCCGCACGCTCGACCAGCTCGCGACCGCCGTCGCCATCTTCTCCGCCGACCAGCGGCTGACCTTCTACAACGCGTCCTATCGCGCCCTGTGGGGCTTCGACGCCGCGTTCCTCGATCAGGAGCCGACGGATTCGGCGGTGCTGGACCAGCTTCGCGCCGCGCGCAAGCTGCCCGAGCAGGCCGACTTCCGCCAATGGAAGACCCATCTGCAGGAGGCCTATCGGGCGCCCGAAGCCAAGGAGCACTGGTGGCACCTGCCGGACGGCCGCACGATCCGCGTCGTCACCACCCCCGATCCGGAAGGCGGCGTCACCTACCTGTTCGACGACGTCACCGAGCGGCTCGACCTCGAGCGGCGATACGACTCGTTGATCCGCGTCCAGGGCGAGACGCTCGACAACCTCACCGAGGGCGTCGCCGTGTTCGCCAGCGACGGCCGGCTGCGCCTTCACAATCCGGCCTTCGCGCGAATGTGGAAGCTGTCGCCGACCGCGCTTCGCGAGCGTCCGCATATCGAGACGGTGATCGAATGGTGCCGTCCGCTCCATGCCGACGAGCAGGCATGGCAGAACCTGCGCGGTGCGATCACCGGCCTCGGCACCCGCGACGCGGTCTCCGCCCGGCTCGAGCGCGTCGACGCCAGCATCATCGATTGCGCGACCGTGCCATTGCCGGACGGCGCCACCGTCGTCACGTTCCAGGACATCACCGACACGCTGGCGATCGAGCGGGCCTTGCGCGAACGCAACGAAGCCTTGATCGCCGCCGACGCGCTCAAGAACGACTTCGTGCATCACGTCTCCTATGAGCTTCGCTCTCCCCTCACGAACATCATCGGATTTGCCCAGCTCCTGGACGACCCGACGACCGGCCCGCTGTCGAACAAGCAGCGCGAATATCTGGGCTACATCACCACATCGAGCGCGGCGCTGCTCGCCATCATCAACGACATCCTCGATCTCGCCACCATCGATGCCGGCGCGATGGTCCTCGATCTCGGACCCGTGGACATCCGCAAGGCGATGGACGCCGCAGCCGAAGGGGTGAAGGACCGGCTGGTCGAGCGAGGCATCCGTCTTGAGATCCATGCCGCGGCCGATGTCGGAAGCTTCATCGCCGACGAGCTTCGCGTGAGGCAGGTCCTTTTTAATCTCCTCTCCAATGCCATCGGCTTCTCGCCGTCCGGCGGCGTCGTGACCCTCAACGCGGCGCAGGCGGCCGACGCGGTCACGTTCTCCGTGGTCGATCACGGCCCCGGCATTCCTGCCGATAAGCTGGACAGCGTGTTCAGGCGTTTCGAGACCCATACCTCGGGCTCCGATCATCGCGGCGTCGGCCTCGGCCTTTCCATCGTGCGCTCGCTCGTCGTGCTGCACGGCGGCGATGTCCGGATCGAATCGACTAGCGAGAGCGGCACCACCGTCACCTGCACGTTCCCGCTCGCGCGGCCCCAATGACCGGGCCGGCGACGGCGATGGTCCCGATCCCGCACGGCCCATCGACAAGGTCCATCGCCCTGCCGGACGAGCAGGCGACCGGCAGGCTCGCCGTCGATATCGCCGCGATGCTGGTGCCTGGCGACGTGATCACGCTGTCGGGGGACCTCGGAGCCGGCAAGACCACCTTCGCCCGCGCGCTGATCCGCCATCTCGCGGGCGAGGACATCGACGTGCCGAGCCCGACCTTCACGCTGATGCAGGTCTACGACCTCCCGCGCTTTCCGGTCGTGCATGCGGACCTGTATCGGGTGACCGCGGCATCCGAGCTGATCGAGATCGGCTTCGACGATGCCTCCGCGGGCGGCGTCGTCATGGTGGAGTGGCCAGATAGGGCGGCCGAGCTGCTGCCCGCTGACCGCCTCGATATCGCGCTGGCGATCGATCCGGATCGAGGACCGGGATTCCGCGAGGCGCGCATCACCGGCCATGGCGCCTTCGCGGCACGCGCCGAGCGCATGGCCGCGATCCGCGGCTTCCTCGATCGTTCGGGCTTCGCTCACGCCGAGCGCCGGCACCTGCAGGGCGACGCGTCGTCGCGCGCCTATGAGCGTCTCGCCCTCGGTGACATCCATGCGGTGCTGATGAACGCGCCGCGTCGTCCCGACGGACCCCCGGTTCGCAACGGGCTGCCCTACAGCGCCATCGCTCATCTGGCCGAGGATGTAAGGCCCTTTGTCGCCATGGCGAAGGCGCTTCGCGAGCGGGGGTTTTCGGCACCGGAGATTCGTGCCGCCGACCTCGATGCAGGTCTGCTGATCCTCGAAGACCTCGGGCCGGAAGGCGTCGTCGACCATGATGGCCCGATCGAGCAGCGCTACGCCGCGGCGATCGATGTGCTGGCGGAGCTGCATCGCCAAGCGCTGCCGGCCGTGCTTTCCGTGGATACGGACATCGAGCACCGGCTGCCGTCCTATGACCGCGATGCCCTGCTGATCGAAGCCGAGCTGCTGCCGGACTGGTACCTGCCGCATCGTGGCGGCACGATTGATGCGGACGCGCGCGCCGAATTCGTCGAGACCTGGACCGGCGTCCTGCAGCCGGCGCTGGACGCGGCACCCACCTGGGTTATGCGCGACTTTCATTCGCCGAACCTGCTGTGGTTGCCGGAGCGGGAGGGCTTCGCGAGGGTCGGGCTTCTCGATTTCCAGGACGCCGTGATGGGGCCGCCCGCCTATGATGTCGCTTCGCTGCTGCAGGATGCGCGCGTCGACGTGCCGGAAGCCATGGAGGTCACGCTTCTCGGCCGCTATGTCAGGGCGCGCCGCGCCGCCGATCCCGGCTTTGATCCGGAAAATTTCGTCGCGCTGTATGCGCTGATGGGCGCCCAGCGCGCCACCAAGATCCTCGGCATCTTCGCCCGCCTCGATAAGCGAGACGGCAAGCCGCAATATCTCCGTCATTTCCCGCGCGTATGGCGGAGTCTCGTGCGCTCGCTGTCGCACCCGCTGCTCGGCACCTTGCGGGCATGGTACCAGCGTCACGTACCGGAGCCGTGATTCGATGCTCGACAGCCAACCCTATTCCGTTCCCCGCTGCGCCATGGTCCTCGCCGCCGGATATGGCGTGCGCATGCGCCCGCTCACCGATCGTATTCCGAAGCCGCTGGTCGAAGTCGGCGGCAAGCCGCTGATCGATCACGTGCTCGACCGGCTGGCCGATGCCGGAGTCGAGCAGGCCGTCGTCAACGTTCATCATCTCGCCGACCAGATCGAAGCACATCTCGCGGACCGTCGCGCGCCGCGCATCGTCATCTCCGACGAACGCGCCGAGTTGCTCGACACCGGCGGCGGCGTGGTCAAGGCGCTTCCGCTGCTGGGGGATGCGCCGTTCTTCCACGTCAATTCCGACACGCTGTGGATCGACGGCGTGAAACCGAATCTCGACCGGCTCGCGGAGACGTTCGATGCCGGGCGCATGGACGCGCTGCTGCTCCTCGCGACCGCGGCGTTCAGCGTTGGCTATATCGGGCGCGGCGACTTTGCTATGACGCCCGACGGCCTGCTCAAGCGACGCGCCGAGCGCGACGTCGTGCCGTTCGTCTATGCCGGTGCCGCGATCCTGTCGCCCGCACTATTCGCCGATGCGCCGCAGGGGCCATTTTCGCTGACGCGGCTGTTCGACCGCGCCAATGAGGCCGGGCGGCTGCACGGCCTGCGCATGGAGGGGCTATGGATGCATGTCGGCACGCCCGCCGCCATCGCCGAGGCCGAAGGCGCGCTGGCAGCCCACGCGGCTTAGTTGGCCAGCGAATTACTTGCTGGGAGACGTCGTACCGGAGGTCGTCGGGTTGACGCCTGTCACCGTCTCCGGCTGGCCGGTCTTCGATCCCGGCGTCGGCGCATGATTGGAGGTGCCGGTGTAGGCCCCGCCGGTGCCGCCGGTCCACCCCGTGGAGCCTTCATTGCCCGGGGTAACGCCGGAACTCGGACCGGTCGAGGGCTTCGTTGCCGGCGTGTCCGGCGTCGCGGAGGGCGCCGGTGTCTGGGCGACCGCACCCGCGAGTGGCACGACCAGGAGCGCGAAGGAAATAAGGCACGTCCGGGCGAACTGGCGCGATGTCATGGCGTCCTCCATGCGAAAGCTGGGACAACAATGACAGGTGCAACGAAAGGTTCCACGTACGCCTGCGCGCCGTGCCTTACGCCGAGACGCGGATCGCCGGGGGACCGGCTTCCATGTGGCCGATGATACGCGCCGAAGGATAGCCGTCGGCGACGATGCTGCGCAGCAACTCGTCGGCGCGCTCGGGCGACGCAGGCGACCAGAAGTCCGCCCGAGGTCTGCGGATCGGTGAGCAGATGGCGCTGCCAGTCCGGGCAATCCGCGGGAAGCGTGACGTCGTTGCCGTAGCTCGCCCAGTTGCGATGCGACGCGCCGGTGACGCAGCCCTGCCTGCGCCAGCGCCGCCGCCTCGGCAGAGGATCGGCAGCGCCGGCATGCCGAGCACCAGCGTCGCATTCGAGCCGCGCGCCATTTCCAGGCCGTGGCCGAGCAGGCCGAAGCCGGTGACGTCGGTCATGGCGTGGACCGCAGGATCCTTGCGCAAGCTTCGCGCCCACGCGGTTGAGCAGCGTCGTCGTCGCGATCATGTCGGTATAGCCGCCGTGCGGCAGCATCGCCCTTCTTGATCGCGGCCGAATAGATGCCGACGCCGAGCGGCTTGGTCAGGATGATCGCGTCGCCGGGCTTGGCGTCGGCGTTGCGGCGCACGTGCTCGGCGCGGCAGGTGCCGATGACGGCAAGACCATAGACCGGCTCCGGGCAATCGATCGAGTGCCCGCCGGCGACCGGAATGCCGGCGGTGGCGCAGACCGACGGCGCCGCCTTCCAGGATCTTGCGCACCATCTCGGGCGGCATCTTGTCGACCGGCATGCCGAGGATCGCGAGCGCCATGATCGGCGTGCCGCCCATGGCATAGACATCGGAGATCGCGTTGGTCGCGGCGATGCGGCCGAAGTCGTACGGGTCGTCGACCATCGGCATGAAGAAATCGGTGGTCGCGATGATGCAGGTGCCGTCGTCGAGCTGCCACACCGCGGCGTCGTCGCCGGTCTCGATACCGACCAGCAATTGCTTGTAAGGGTTGACGGTCGGGCTGACCGCCAGCAATTGCTGCAGCACGGAGGGCGCGAGCTTGCAGCCGCATCCGCCGCCATGGGCGAGGCTGGTGAGCCGGATCTGCGGGACGTTCATGCGGCTTCTCCTTAGGTCAGCATCAGCCTTGGCGGCGCGCGATTGCGCGCATCCGCCGCCACGCGGCGGCGAGGCTGGATGCTGCGTCCTCGGACATCGGTCATGCGTGGTGCTGCGTCCGAGCGACAGGCGCACGGCGCCGAGCGCCTTGTCGCGCGCAATGCCGAGCGCCGTGCAGAATGGCGGACGGCTCCTCGCTGTCGGCGTGGCAGGCCGAGCCGTTCGAGGCGCAGGACCGACGGACAGGACTTCCAGCAGCTTTCGGCCGGACACGCCGGGAAACAGCACGTTGAGGGTATTCGGCAGCCGTTCGGCATCCGTCGTCCGACAAGAATGATGCCGGGAACGTCGTGCTTGCAGGCGTGCGAACAGCGTGGCGGCGAGCATCGCCATGGGCTTGGTGCCGCCTTCGAGATGCTGCGCCGCGAGCCGGCAGGCTTCGCCGAGCGCGACGATGCCGGCGACGTTCTCGGTGCCGGGCCGCCGGCCGTGATTCCTGGCCGGCGCCGACCAGCAGCGGAGGCAGAGTCGACGCCGCGGCGGATGTAGAGCGCGCCGATGCCCTTCGGCGCATAGAGCTTGTGTCCGGCGATCGACAGCAGATCGACGCCGAGCGCCGTCGACGTCGACCGGCATCTTGCCGACCGACTGCGCGGCGTCGGCATGGACCAGCGCGCCGCGTTCATGCGCGATGCGCGCGATCTCGCGCGACCGGCTGGATCGTGCCGATCTCGTTCTGCGCATGGATGATGGTGACCAGCGCGGTCTCGTTGCCGATCGACGGCGGCTCGACCTCGCCGGGATCGACGAGGCCTTCCGGCGCGCGGCCGGACCGCGGTGACCGCGATGCCCGCTCGCGGCGAGCAGCGCGCAGCAGGCATCGGTCGCGGGATGCTCGATCGTCGTGGTGACGACTGTCGCGCCGCGCCGGGTCGAGCAAGCGCCGCGCCGCGGATCGCGATGTTGCTCGCCTCGGTGCCGCCGCTGGTGAACACGATCTCGTCCGGCGTCGCGCCGATCAGCGCCGCGACCTGCGCGCGCGCCGTCTCGATGGCGTCGCGCGCGCGTCGTGCCGAGCGCGTGGGCGGACGACGGATTGCCGAACTCGCTCGCGCAGGTACGGCAGCATCGCGTCGAGCACGGCGGGATCGATCGGCGTGGTGGCGTTGTGGTCGAGATAGATCGGGCTGCATGGTCAGCGCTGCTTCACGATGCGGAAGATGTAGAGATCGCCGTTGCGCGTGCTGGTCGGCCAGCTCATGACCGGTCTGATTGCACGAAATGCGGCACGTCGATCACCGTCAGCGGATCGGTGCATTCCAGCACCAGAGCGCCGCCGACCGGCACGTTGCGCAGCGCCTTCTTGGCGCGCAGCACCGGCTGCGGGCAGCGCAGCCCGCGCAGGTCGAGCACGATCAGGGTGCCGTCGTCGCCCGGCATCATCGGTCTCCGCGCGATCGGCAGTGCGGATGGCCGGCGCTATTCCGGCGTCTTGTTGGACGGGAACGCTTTGCGGCGGACCCTTCAGATCGTCGCCGGTCGCGTACGGCGGCTGCTTGCTCCGGTGAGTTCGCCGGGGCCGGCGCGTCGGTATTGGCCGGGCGAGGTCTGTCCGCGATTGCCGCCGGTCCAGCCGGTCGCGCCCATGTTTTCCGGCGCGGTGCCGGAATCCGATGCTCTGCGTGCAGTATGGTCCGTCCGCTGCGGCCAATCGGGGCCTGCGCCATCAGCAGCGGTGACAGCCACGCGACGCCAATCGCAGCGGCGGAATACCCATGCGCGCTTCGTGACAATCTCCTGCTCATCGAGAAGGTGCCTTCACCGCGAAAGGTTCCCGACGCGGCGACTTCCAGATGAAGCCGAGTGTCGCTCGCGCGGCGCTCTCGTCGCAACGGGCGCCTGTCGGCACGGCCGCACGGTGTCACGCCGCGCTCAATTCCTTCGACGTGATCGTGTATTTGAAGCTGTCCGGATCGAGACAATCGAGCCGCATGCTGGCGGTCTCGGCCTGCGGATACATCAGGAAGCCGAGCTTCGGGCCCGTCGAGCCCGGCAGCGCGACGTCGTGCGCGAAGTTGTAGGCGAGCCAGTTGCGTCTCCCAGGCGCCGAACAGCGTCTTGCGCGCCGCGACCACCTTCGGATCGTTGATCGCGAGATTGGCCGGCGGCTCTTCCAGCACGACCTTGCGCACGTCGGCGGGATCGACCGGCACCCAGCCGAAGCCGGAGAGATAGACCTCGGCGCGGCAATGCTGCGCCTTGGTGATGATTTCCGAGCCGGCGCCGAGGCTCTTGTAGCCGAACTTCGACGGCGCGACGCGGATGCCGTAGACGTCGCGCGCCGGCAGGCCGGCGGCGCGCGCCAGCCCGACATAGAGCGCATTGAGGTCGGCGCACTTGCCGCCGAGATTGCCGGTCTTGAGCATCGCGGCGATGTCGCCGATGCCGCAGCCGCGCGTCTTGGCGTCGCGGAACGTGTTGTCGACGACCCACTCGTAGATCGCGCGCGCCTTCTCGATGTCGGTCTTGGCGCCGGCGACGATCTTGTCGGAGGTCTGCTTGACGATGCCGTCGACCGGGATGAGATCGGTGCCGTCGAGTGTAGAGCGTGCGCTCGGCGTGCCGACAGCGGCGCGGCGCTTGCCGGGCTTGGCGAGATCGACCGCGCGGTCGCGCGTCGCGATCCTGCTGGTGACCTCGACGACCGGCGCCTTTTCGCCCTCGGCCCATTCGACATGCAGCATCTCGGCGCCGTATTTCGACGTCGCGCTTGAGCGGCGGCGTTGCCGTTGGTGCGTCCACTGGCTGCCGTTCGACTGGAACCAGTCCTGCTCGTTGACCGACGGCAGCGGGATCCAGGCCTGCGTCCTGCCTTCCGGCTTGGCGATCTCGAGCTTGGTCACGATCTGGAAATTGCGCCAGGCGCCCGGCTGCGGCGCGAATGTCGGCTTGCGCCGCGGCGGAGCGCGGCAGTGCCGCGGCGAGCGACAGCGCCGCGCCGGCCTTGAGAAGATCGCGTCGATGAAAGGTCATGGTTGTCCTCCCTTGGTGATTGGTTTGATTTCGTGTTGACGCGTGCCGGTCTTGCCCGAGCGATGTCGATCAGCGACCTTGGGCTCGAGCGTCCCAGGCGTAATCGCCTTCGACGACGAGCCGCGGCTTCGAGATTGGCGTCGAGCACGAAGGTCGTCGGCAGCGTCGCGACGTTCCACGCCTTCGCGACCGCGCGGTCGCGATCGAGCAGGATCGGAAAATTCACCGGCATTGTCTCGACGAAGCGGCGCACGCGCGGCTCGACCTCGGCGACCGAGATCGCCAGCACCGCAAGCGCACGGGATCGGCGCGTTCGACCAGCCGGTTGAGCGCCGGCAATTCCTCGCGGCACGGCTCGCACCAGGTCGCGAAGAAATGGACCAGCACGACTCGGCCGCGATGGCTGTCGAGCGCGACGTCGGGGCCACTCGCCGCCGGCAGCACGAAGTGCGGCACCGCACCCTCGGTCCAGGACCGAAACTTGGCCGTGCTTCGCCGCGATGGGTGATGGAATGAATGCGAAACTCCAACCGACCACCATCATCGCCAACGCGACAACAGCCGTCAGAAATAGTCCGCCCCGCAACGCGGGAGCCGTTCGAATCTTCACAAATATATCCTGCGGCCGGACAACAGTCCCGTCAACCGGAAAGCGACGCCTCGTGCAATTACGGCGGTATCACGGTCCGTACGCAGCGATCGTACGAGACAAAAATGCGATTTGCTGCGCTGCACAATACCGGCGACGGCGGTGGAGAAATTAATACAGGAAGACCTGCTGGAATATGCGTCATTATGGACGGTTTTTTCTTTTGACACTGTTACGATTCAACCACGAGTGCTT
>CAVZMU010000011.1:0-52226 GCA_963776455.1 uncultured Alphaproteobacteria bacterium | reverse complement strand
TACCATCTTTCACAAGTCCCGTACCAAGCTGACGATCTGGTTTTTCGCGATGTATCTCATGACCAGCACGCGCCACGGCGTCGCGGCCAAGGAAATCGAACGGCAGACCGGCGTGACCTACAAGTGCGCTTGGCGACTGTGCCACGAGCTCAGGAAGCTTATGGCTTCGGCCGATCATCGTGACCTGTTATCTGGTCACGTCGAGATAGACGAAACGCTTGTCGGCGGCGTCGTGAAGGGACGCGGGAAGGGAAAGCAGCGAGCGAATAAGACCATCGTGTTCGGCATGGTCGAGCGGGGCGGCAAAATCCGGGTCGGACCTGTACCGGACGAAACGATCTACACGCTAGAGCCGATAATCCTCGAAAACGTCGCGCCAGGAACGGTTATCAGCACTGACGGCCACCGGTCCTACCAAGACCTTGGCCGCAGTTATGAGCATGGCGTGGTGAACCATGACGTGAAGGAATACGTTCGCGGCATCCATCACACCAACACGATTGAAGGCCACTGGTCGCAATTCAAGCGCGCCGTGAAGGGAACCCACATCCACATTTCATCGAAGCATATGTGGAAATACATCGGCGAATTCAGCTATCGCCGCAACATGCGCCACTCACATTGGGCGATGTTCAATCTTTTGATTCAGGCTTTCGCGCTGCCGCGTTTAGCAGAGACGTGAAATCCTCTCGGTGATTGGGGTTCGCGTCGGCAGCGGGAGGGGAAACGGCCTCGGGGCGAGGCGCCAATGCAGACCCGGAAGCGCTAGGCCGTTTCTGCTTTCCCTTGAGACTTGCCATTTCCAATACCTCCATGATTTCCCAAGCGGGAATGACGCATGTCATCCCGCTCATTCCTTCGACGTAACCGCCGTCCATGACCAAGTGATTTTTCCGGGATTCCTGGAGCTGTGACTTGTTTTTTAACTCCCACATTTCTGGGAATTGTCCCCAGTAAATCCCAAGGAATTTGAACATCGTATTGACTTTGATCCTGCCGTTCCTTGCCTTAATTCTATTGTGACGATCAGCCTCAACCTGATGTAACTCAATCTCTCCAACGGATTCGCCAAACAGATTGCTCAGGTCGCTGCCGAATGTTCGATACGCAAACACTGGCGATCCCGAGAACCCTGTTCGGGAGTGCATGTCCACAATGTAACTTTCGCCCATGTAACCCGTCGGCTGTTGCACAGTAGCCTTTTTGCTAGGAAGCATGCTGACATTGCCGAACCGCGCACTCGGGATATTTGTAGTGAGGCCGTCGTGATCGACAAATAGCCCCATCATGAACGCGTCATCCCCGACTGAGATCGTTTCGCGACCCCAGCCTCGCGGTGACTCGACAAAGCTGTGAGTCGATATGCTAGCGAAGGCGTGAACCTCGCCGTGTAGCGTTAACGGTACAACCGCCACGTCATATTTCCCGGGCAAAAACTCCCAATCCTCGGGTCCAAATTCAAGCACGTCAATTCCGCCGTCTCGCTTGTTTAGACGGATTACGGAATAGCCGCTTGAGCACGCGACATGCCAGTTCGTAACTCCGAACATTGGAACAGGATCACCGCCCCGATGCAGGTGTCCGAGAAATGAAACAATGAACCCGGTTCCTCCCGGGTCTTTGCCAGCCTCTGCATCCTCTACGGTCCGATAGAGATAGAACACGCTGTGGATGACGTGGGGAGGTATGCTCGGCATGCCGACTCTTATCCAACGGACGTAGGGCAGCCCGCTAGTCGTCCGACACTCAACCGGCACCTTTTCAAATTCAAGATCGTTTAAGCAGACGATCCCAGACGTTGTCATGGCCTCACTCTTGCCCTACTAAATTACCGCTCAACCATTACTTGGGGCTAGGGGATAGGCGGGCCGCCTTGACAAAAGAACAAAACAAGAACAATGTTCCTCCTACGTTCTTTTGGGAGGCTGTCATGATCCACGCCGTCGTTGAGGAAGCTGCCGCACTGACCTCGCTTGCCCTGTTTCTCGGGATGATCGCGGTCTGGGCGCACGTCATAACGATCCTATGACGCCGTTTCGCTCCGGGGGGAGGGGGCCCGGGCCCGTCGGAAGCTGGGGGTCTGCTGAGGGCCCGCCGATAGCGATGGACAGTTGCGGGAGCGATCCCCACCATCGTGCTCGACGGGAATCGTTTTGAGTTCCCCTGCGAGGACTTCCAGTGACCGCCGGGCCCGGCTTCGTGCACCTGCACGTTCACTCATCCTATTCTCTCCTGGAGGGAGCGATGACGATCGCCCGGCTCGCCGAACTGGTGAAGGCCGACAGGCAGCCCGCGCTCGCGTTGACCGACACCGACAACCTCTTCGGCGCGCTCGAATTCTCGGAAAAGATGACCGGCTACGGCATCCAGCCGATCATCGGCATGTCGCTCGCGCTCGACTTCGGCGACATCGAGAATAATCCGCGCAACGGCCATGCGCCGGCGCTGCCGCGGATTGTGCTGCTTGCCGCCAGCGAGGACGGCTACCGCAATCTGATGCGGCTGTCCTCCCGCGCATTCCTGGAAACACCGTCCGGCGAGCCGGCGCACCTCAAGCTCGGGGCGCTTTGCGGGGACGGGTTGATCGCCCTGACCGGCGGCCCCGGCGGGCCCCTCGACCTCGCCATCCGGGGCGGACGCAGCGATCTCGCTGCCATGCGCGGCGAGAAGCTCCTCGATATGTTCGGCGATCGGCTCTATGTCGAGCTGCAACGTCACGGCCTGCCGGAGCAACGCGCGAGCGAGCCGGTTCTGGTCGATATCGCTTATACGAAGGGCATTCCGCTGGTCGCGGCGAACGAAGCGTTCTTCGCGCGCGCCGACGATTACGAGGCTCACGACGCGCTGCTCTGCATCGCCGGCGGGCGCATGGTCTCCGAAGGCGACCGGCGCCAGCTCACTGCCGAGCACCGGTTCAAGACCCGGGCCGAGATGGCGGCGCTGTTCGAGGACCTCCCCGAAGCGCTTGCCTCGACGGTGGAGATCGCGACGCGCTGCCCGTTCCGCACCCGCACCCGCAAGCCGATCCTGCCGCGCTTCTCCCTGGAAGGCGCCGCGGCCGTCGATGAGCCGGCCGAGCTGCGCAAGCGCGCGGAGGAGGGCCTTGAGCAGCGCATCCGGACGCCTCGGCCTCGCGCCCGGCCGCAGCCTGGAGGAATACCGCGACGCGCCTGGCCTTCGAGCTGTCCGTCATCGAAGGCATGAATTACCCGGGCTATTTCCTGATCGTCGCCGACTTCATCCAATGGGCGAAGGGGCAGGGCATCCCGGTCGGGCCCGGCCGCGGCTCGGGCGCGGGTTCGCTCGTCGCCTACGTGCTCACCATCACCGACCTCGATCCGATCCGCTTCGGCCTGCTGTTCGAGCGTTTCCTCAACCCCGATCGCGTGTCGATGCCGGACTTCGACATCGACTTCTGCCAGGAGCGCCGCGACGAGGTGATCCGCTACGTCCAGGATCGCTACGGCCGCGACCAGGTCGCGCAGATCATCACCTTCGGCTCGCTGCAGGCGCGCGGCGTGCTGCGCGACGTCGGCCGCGTGCTGGAGATGCCCTATGGGCAGGTCGACAAGCTCTGCAAGATGGTGCCGCAGAACCCGGCCGCGCCGGTGACGCTCAAGCGCGCGATCGACGAGGAGCCCCGACTGCAGGCCGCGCGCGACACCGAGCCTGTGGTTAAGCGCGCCTTCGACATCGCGCTCCGGCTGGAAGGCCTGCACCGGCACGCCTCGACCCATGCCGCCGGCATCGTGATCGGCGACCGGCCGCTCGCGGAACTCGTGCCGCTCTATCGCGATCCGAAGTCCGACATGCCGGTCACCCAGTTCAACATGAAGTGGGTGGAGCAGGCAGGCCTGGTGAAGTTCGACTTCCTCGGCCTGACGACCCTCACCATCCTGGCGCTTGCCGTGAAGCTCGTTGCGCGCCGCGGCATCGAGATCGACCTTCTCGGCATCCCGCTCGATGATGCCAAAGCGTACGGCCTGTTCGCGCGCGGCGAGACGGTCGGCGTGTTCCAGGTCGAAGGCCAGGGCATGCGGCGCGCGCTCATCGATATGCGGCCGGACCGGTTCGAGGACATCATCGCGCTGGTCGCGCTCTACCGGCCGGGCCCGATGGCCAACATCCCGCTCTACTGTCGCGCGCAAGCACGGCGAGGAGGAGCCGGAATACATCCATCCCAAGCTGGAGGCGGTGCTGCGCGAGACCTTCGGCGTCATCGTCTATCAGGAACAGGTGATGCAGGCGGCGCAACTCCTCGCCGGCTATTCGCTCGGCGAAGCGGACCTGCTGCGCCGCGCCATGGGCAAGAAGATCAAGAGCGAGATGCAGGCGCAGAAGCAGCGCTTCATCTCCGGCGCGATCGAGCGCGGCGTCGAGAAGCATCAGGCGGAAGCGATCTTCGAACTGCTGGAGCGCTTCGCCGATTACGGCTTCAACAAGAGCCATGCGGCGGCCTATGCGCTGGTCGCCTACCAGACCGCCTGGATGAAGGCGAATTATCCGGTGGAGTTCCTGGCGGCATCGATGACGCTCGCGATGAGCAATACCGACAAGCTGGCGGAATTTCGCTCCGAGGCCGGGCGCCTCGGCATCCGCGTCGAGCCGCCGTCGATCAACCGTTCCGCCGTCGGCTTCGAGGTCGAGGGCAATACGATCTTCTACGCGCTCGCCGCTCTCAAGGGCGTCGGCGCGCAGGCGGTGGAGAGCATCGTCGCGGCGCGCGGCGACACGCCGTTCCGCGACCTCGGCGACTTCGCGCGGCGCGTCAATCCGCGTGCGATCAACAAGCGGGTGCTCGAAAGCCTCGCGGCATCCGGCGCTTTCGACGCGCTGGAGCCCGACCGCGCCCGCGCCCATGCCGCGGTCGACACCATCCTGGCCGTGGCGCAGCGCACCCACGACGCCGTCTCGGTCGGCCAGAACGAGCTGTTCGGCGGCGGCGGCGCGCCGGAGCCGCTGGCGCTGCCCGCGGCGCAGCCGTGGCTGCCGGCCGAGCGGCTGCGCAAGGAATTCGACGCCATCGGCTTCTTCCTCTCCGGCCATCCGCTCGACGAATACGCGTCCGCGTTGAAGCGCCTGCGCGTCCAGCCCTGGGCGGAGTTCGCGCGTTCGGTACGCGGCGGCGCGAGCGCCGGCCGCGTCGCCGCCACCGTGGTCACCCGCATCGAGCGGCGCACCAAGACCGGCAACCGCATGGGCATCGTCGGGCTGTCGGACCCGTCGGGACATTACGAGGCGATCATCTTCGCCGAAGGCCTGATGCAGTACCGCGACCTGCTGGAGCCGGGCCGCGCCGTGCTGCTGACGATCGGCGCCGAACTGCAGGGCGACGATGTGCGGGCGCGTATCCAGACCGTCGAGGCGCTCGACAAGGCGGCCGAGAAGCTTCCTCACAAGCTCCAGGTGTTCGTGCGGTCCGAAGCGCCGATCGAGGCCTTGGCCAAGCGCCTCGATGAGAAGGGGGAGGGAGAGGTCAGCGTCGTGCTGATGCTCGACGGCGGCACCGAAGTCGAGGTCAAGCTGCCCGGCCGCTTCAAGGTCTCGCCGCAGATCGCCGGCGCCATCAAGGCGGTGCCGGGCGTGGTGGCGGTGGAAGCGGCGTGATCGAGTGTTTGGTTGGCGAGCGCTTGCTACCGCGGCTGGACGCCGGTTTTCTTGTATATGTCGCCAATGGTGCAGCGCAGGCCGAATTCCGGCAGCGCCAAGACATCGCTTGGCTGTTGCAGGACCTGCACGAGCCACTCCGAGCCCTGCTTTGCGTCGATGCGGACCTCGTGGCGGTCCTGTCGAACTGTCAGGATGTAAACGCAAGAAGGATGAAGGCGATAGATGTCGCGCTTCGAGCCTACGTTTTTCCGGTCGCTGTCCGAAACAACCTCCGCCGCCAGATAGAAGCGGTCGGCATAATGAGCATCGAGATTGTCGTCCGCATCGACGATAACGACATCCGGCTCGGGATCGTAATTGTCCACCACCGGCCGGAGATTCATGCCGAGGCGCTGGTAGGCAATCAGAGCGGGATTGTGCTGGTCGAGTGCATCGTTGAGCAGGCTCTCCAGGTTGCTTGCGATCCGCTGATGCGCCCTTGTGGGAGAGGCCATCATCATGGCGACACCATCGATCAGCTCCCAATGTTCTTCATCGGGCCTGCTTTCATAGAAGGCCCGGAACACGTCGATCGGCATGGTCGGCCGGTTCTGGATCGTCCCAGCCATGGTCGTCTCCTGGATGGCGTCAACCCGATGCTATCACAAACGCCTCGACGATAGACGTTCGCAGGCCATAACGCGCGAGTACCGGACCGTGCTGTCTTGCCCAGGGGTCCGTTCGCCAAGCGGCGCTCAAAATTCCTCGGGACAGGGGTCGACGATCGCCCATAGCTCGGTCCCGTTGAGGACTTTCTTCATCGAGGCGGTCAGGCCGCCGTGGCGCTTGATCCAGTCCTTGACCGGCCGCGGATAGACCGACATTAGCTCGTCGGTGCCGGCGAGGCTGGTGACGCGCATCCCGGCGGTCCAGCTTTTGTCGAAATAGGCCTGGTGGAACCCCAGGCTCGCCCGCGGCGTCACGCAGACCTTGTTGAGCGGCACCATGCCGAGCACCAGCGTGCAGGCCGAGTTGCAGATGCCGTCGATGATGACGCGCTCGCCCTTGTCGCGGATGCGCGTGTATTTGGTTTTGTACTGTTCCACATAGCCGCCATGGTCCCGCGTGATCCGCAGATCGGCCGCGGCCGGGACCGTGAGCAACAGCAGTGCGAAGATACTCAAACCACGCATGTCTCGCCTTGGTAGGAGCCGGGACGCCGGGCAGGGCCGGAACGCTGGCTCAGCTTGGCCGGGCAGCGCGGCAAAAGTTAGTCCGCGCACCGTTTGATTTCGGTTAACGGGCCCTGAACGCCGGTTCCGCAAGGCGCGCGATCCGCTGTTGCTTCCACGTTCCCCCGCCTATATAAGCCGCGTCATCTCACACGCGGACCTTGGCTTTACGGCCGTCCGGTGGGCCGGTCGATCCTCGACCGGACCTCACGGGTCCGCGGCGGCACAACCGGAGAAGAACCATGGCGCTGCCCGACTACAGCATGCGTCAGCTATTGGAAGCTGGCGTTCATTTCGGCCATCAGGCCCACCGCTGGAACCCGAAGATGGGTGAATACATCTTCGGCACCCGCAACAACATCCACATCATCGACCTCGCCCAGACGGTGCCGATGTTCCATCGCGCGTTGCAGGCGGTAAGTGACACCGTCGCCAAGGGCGGGCGAATCCTGTTCGTCGGCACCAAGCGCCAGGCGCAGGATGCGGTGAAGGATGCCGCCAAGCGCTCCGCCCAGTATTATGTGAATTCGCGCTGGCTCGGCGGCACGCTGACCAACTGGAAGACGGTGTCAAACTCGATCAAGCGCCTGCGCGCGCTCGAGGAGATGCTCGCCTCCAACGAGGCGATCGGCTACACCAAGAAGGAGCGCCTCGACCTCCAGCGCGAGCGCGACAAGCTCGACCGCTCGCTCGGCGGCATCAAGGACATGGGTGGCCTGCCCGACCTCCTGTTCGTCATCGACACCAACAAGGAAGATATCGCCATCAAGGAGGCGCAGCGCCTCGGCGTGCCCGTCGCCGCGGTGGTCGACACCAATAGCGACCCCAAGGGCATCACCTACGCGGTGCCGGGCAACGATGACGCCAGCCGGGCCATCACGTTGTACTGCGATCTCATCGCCAAGGCGGCGATCGACGGCATCTCGCGGGCACAGGGCGGCTCGGGCATGGATGTCGGCGCGGCGGCAGAGCCGATCGTGGAAGAGCTTCCGGCCGAGGCGCCGGCCGCCGGCTTCGAGGCGCTGTCGGGCCCGCGCGGCGTTGCCGACGACCTGAAGAAGCTGACGGGCGTTTCCCCCGCGATCGAGAAACAGCTCAACGATCTCGGCATCTTCCACTACTGGCAACTCGCCGGCTTCAGCCCGGAGGACGCCCACAAGATCGGCGAGGAAGTCGGGCTTCCCGGCCGCGTCGACGGATGGGTCAGCCAGGCCAAGGAACTGAACACCGAAGCCGAGTGAGCGAACGCGCCGGGTCACAGGTCCGGCGCGGGCACCTCCAACGGGATATCCAGCGATGGCGACGATCAGCGCGCAGATGGTGAAGGAGCTCCGCGACCAGACGGGCGCGGGCATGATGGATTGCAAGGCGGCGCTCGGCGAGACCGGCGGCGACCTGGAGCAGGCGGTCGACTGGCTGCGCAAGAAGGGCCTCTCCAAGGCCGCGAAAAAAGCCGGACGCATCGCCGCCGAGGGGCTGGTCGCGATCGCGATCGGCGCGCAGAAGGGCGTCGTGGTCGAGGTCAATTCCGAGACCGACTTCGTCGCGCGCAACGACATGTTCCAGGGCCTCGTCAAGATGGTCGCCCAGGTGGCGCTGAAGGCCGGTACCGACGTCGAGGCGATCAAGGCCGCCCATACGGGAAGCGCGACCGTCGCCGAGGACATCAATGTCACGATCGCCAAGATCGGCGAGAACATCACCCTGCGCCGCGCCGCGGGGTTGTCCGTGCAGCAGGGCGTGGTCGCGAGCTATGTCCACAACACGGTGGTCGACGGGCTCGGCAAGATCGGCGTCATCGTCGCGCTGGAATCCGCCGGCAAGGCGGACGAGCTTGCGACATTCGGGCGGATGATCGCGCAGCATGTCGCCGCGGCCAATCCCCAGGCGCTCGATTCCTCCGGGCTCGACCCTGCGGTCGTCGCACGCGAGAAGGACGTGCTCGCCGAGAAATTCCGCCAGCAGGGCAAGCCCGACGCTATGATCGCCAAGATCGTCGAGTCCGGCCTCAAGACCTTTTATAAAGAGGTCTGCCTGGTCGATCAGCCGTATATCCGCGAGCCCGACAAGACCGTGGCCCAGGTGGTCAAGGAAGCCGAGAAGACCGCCGGCGCGCCGATCCAGATCACCGGCTACGTGCGCTACGCTGTGGGCGAGGGCATCGACCGGCCGGATTCGGATTTCGCCGCCGAGGTCGCTGCTACGGCAGGAACCACGTAGGAATGCGTGACCTATGCCCACGGTGCTGCGGCTGGTTGGCTATCGGTTCTACTTCTACAGCCACGAACCCAGTGAGCCGCCTCACGTTCATGTGGATCGCGGAAATGCCATTGCGAAATTCTGGCTCGAAAAGGTGATAGTCGCACGCAACGGGCCTTCCGGCACACGAGCTGACCGTGCTTACGCGGCACGTTCAAACACACCGCGATGTCCTTCTGGAGGCATGGCATGGCCATTTCGGCACCCGCCGCTGACATTCGCGTCAGGTCCGTTGAAATCGGTAATGACGAACTGGTCGTAGCTCTGATGGACGTTCGGACGATTGCAGTGCCGCTGGCCTGGTATCCGCGTCTCCTCGCAGCGACGGCCGAACAACGGCAGCACGTCGAAATTGCCGGCGGCGGATATGGACTTCATTGGCCCGATGTCGATGAAGATCTGAGTACGGATGGACTCCTCCGCGGTGCTCCCGCACCGGGTTGGCGAACGTAGCAGGCTGAAGCCGTCGCATGGGTGAACCCGCCTACAAGCGCGTGATCGTCAAAGTGTCCGGCGAAGCTCTCGCCGGCCCCGACGGCTACGGCATCAACCAGCCCGCGATCGACCGCATCGCCGCCGACCTGGTGGCGTCGCGCGCGCTCGGCGTCGAGCTCGGCGTGGTGGTCGGCGGCGGCAATATCCTCCGCGGAGTCGCGGTGTCGGGGGCCGGGCTTCACCGCGCCACGGCCGACGCCATGGGCATGCTGGGCACGGTGGTGAACGCGCTGGTCCTGGAGGCTGCCCTGGAGCGCCTCGGCATCGAGACGCGGACCATGTCCGCGCTCAACATGCCCCAGGTGTGCGAGACCTATGAGCGCCAGCGCGCGCTGCGGCATTTCGGGGACGGACGCATCGTGATCTTCGCCGGAGGCACCGGAAATCCTTACTTTACCACCGACACCACGGCGGTCCTGCGGGCCGGCGAGATGGGTTGCGGCGCGGTGCTCAAGGCCACCAATGTCGACGGCGTCTACACCGCCGACCCGAAAAAGGACCCGACGGCGAAGCGCTACGACCGGCTGACCCATGCCGAGGCGATCGAGCGGGACCTCAAGGTCATGGACGCCACCGCCTTCGCGCTTGCCCGAGAGAACCGGACGCCTATCATCGTGTTCTCGATCGGCGAACCGGGCGCAATCGAGTCGGTGCTGCGCGGCCAGGGACGGGCAACCATCGTCGGCTGAGCGCCGCTATCGCCGGGAAAAAAATCGGCTCGACTGATCCCCAATGACGGATCGCCACGAGCCGCCCGATTGCAGTCCTGGGAGGTCTTTTCAATGTCAGCGCCAACCGCGGACCTCAATGAACTCAAGCGCCGCATGCAGGGCGCGCTCGGCGTTCTCAAGCAGGAGCTTAGTGGGTTGCGGACCGGCCGGGCCTCGCCGCACCTGTTGGACGCGGTGCAGGTCGAGGCCTATGGGACGCACATGCCGCTGAGTCAGCTCGCCACGGTCAGCGTGCCCGAGGCGCGGCTGCTCACCGTGCAGGTATGGGACAAATCGATGGTGCACGCCGTGGAAAAGGCGATCGTCAACGCCAATCTCGGGCTTTCGCCGTCGTCGGACGGCCAGCTCATCCGACTGCGCATCCCGGAACTTAACGAGGAGCGGCGCAAGGAGCTGGTCAAGGTCGCGCACAAATACGCGGAAGCCGCGCGTGTCTCGGTGCGCCATGTGCGCCGGGACGGGCTGGACATCCTGAAGCGGCTTGAGAAGACCGGCGATATCAGCGAGGACGACCATAAGCGGCAGGTGGATCAGGTCCAGAAAGCGACGGATCAAGCCATTACCGACGTCGACCAGGCGCTCGCCGGCAAAGAAAAAGAGATCATGACGGTTTAGGAGCGGCTGAAAGCCCGACTGCCATGCCCGAGGCGCCCCCGATCCATTCGCACTCCGCCGCTGACGACGCGCCCCGGCACGTCGCTGTCATCATGGACGGCAACGGCCGCTGGGCTGCCGCGCGCGGCCTGCCGCGCGTCGAAGGGCACCGGCGCGGCGTGGAAGCACTGCGGCGCACGGTCCGCGCCGCCGGCGATCTCGGCATCCGCTTCCTCACGATCTTCTCCTTCAGCACGGAGAACTGGGCGCGTCCCCCGGCCGAGGTGCGCGAGCTGATGGGGCTGTTGCGGCGCTTCATCCGCCACGACCTCGCCGACCTGCACGCGAGCAATGTCCGGGTGCGGATCATCGGAGAGAAAGAGGGGCTCGATCCCGACATCCACCGCCTGCTCGACGAAGCGGAGGAATTGACGCGCGGCAACAGCGGCCTGACCCTGGTCGTCGCGTTCAATTACGGCGCCCGCCAGGAGATCGCGCGGGCGGTCCGCCGGCTCCTCGCTGCTTCGGGCGGGGCGCCGATCTCGCCCGAGACGATCACCGCCGACGCCTTGACCGGCTTCCTCGACGCCCCCGACCTGCCGGACCCCGATCTCATCATCCGCACCAGCGGCGAGCAGCGGCTGTCCAACTTTCTGCTGTGGCAGGCGGCCTATAGCGAGCTCGTGTTCGTCCCGACGCACTGGCCGGACTTTGACCGCGCCGTCCTTGAGCAGGCGCTTGCCGAGTATCGCCAGCGGGAGCGCCGGTTCGGCGGCCTCGTCGCGCGGACCGGGTCCTGAGCGTGGCTGGCGCGCCGCGTCTGCGGCCGGAGGGGAGCGGGTGGATGTCGAACCGCAGCGAGATGATGCTGCGGATTGCCTCGGCATTGGTGATGGCGCCGCTCGCGCTCGTCACGGCCTATGTCGGCGGCTGGCCGTTCGCCGCGTTCTGGGGACTGGCGGCGATCGGCGTATTCTGGGAGTGGACGCCGCTGGTGCTTGGCCCTGCGGCCCGCCCCGTCTTTGCCGCCGGCGCCGCAGGCCTGGCAGCCGCGACGGTGCTTGCGCAGACCGGCCGCCCTGTCGTATCGGCGCTGCTGGTGGCGGCCGGTGCGGCGGCCGTGGCGGGGCTCGCATCCGCGGACCGGCGAGGCTGGGCGGCGGCCGGCGTCGTCTATGCGGGCGCGCTGATCGCCGCGGTAGCCCTGCGGACGGATGAAGCGTTCGGCTTCGTCGCCGTCGTGTTCCTGTTCGCCGTCGTGTGGGTGACCGACATTCTCGCCTACTTCGTCGGCCGCGCGCTGGGCGGGCCGAAGCTGTGGCCGCGAGTGAGTCCCAAGAAGACATGGTCGGGCGCCGCCGGCGGCACTGTTGCCGCCATGGCGGCGGGCGTTCTTACGGCAAAGGTCTCCGGTCTCGAAAATCTACCGGCGCTCGCCATGCTGGCTGTCGTGCTGTCAATCGTATCCCAGGCGGGGGACCTGTTCGAATCGGGCGTGAAACGCCGCTTCGGCACCAAGGATGCGAGCCATCTGATTCCAGGTCATGGCGGCCTGATGGATCGCCTCGACGGCTTCCTGGCCGCGGCGCTCGTCGCCACGGTCATCGGCATCGTCCGGGGCGGCGCCGATGCTCCTGCGCGGGGACTACTGGTATGGTGAGCGCATGAACCGGGCCGTGCCGCTCTCCCGATCCGCAACCGACTCGCCGCCGGCGCAGCGCAGCGTGACGATTCTCGGCTCCACGGGGTCGATCGGAGCGAGCACCGTCGACATCCTCAAGCAGGAACCGGAGCTTTACCGGGTCGAAGCGGTGACGGCGCGCGGCAACGCCATCGCACTGGCGCGCGTTGCCCGCGAAACGCGCGCGCGATTTGCCGCCGTCGCCGACGAGGCTGCCTATGGCGAACTCAAGGGGGCGCTGGCCGGCACCGGCATCGAAGTCGCCGCAGGGCCGCAAGCCGTCGTGGAAGCGGCACGACGCCCGGCGGACCTGGTCATGGCGGCGATCGCGGGCGCGAGCGGGCTGGAGCCCACCCTGGCTGCTCTCGGTCAGGGGCGCACCGTGGCGCTCGCCAACAAGGAATGCCTGGTTTGCGCCGGCGCTTTGTTCATGCGCGTGGCGGGGGCGGCAGGCGCGACGGTGCTGCCGGTCGATTCGGAGCACAATGCGATATTCCAGGCGCTCAGCGCCGGCCACCACGAGGATGTCCTGCGCGTCATCCTGACGGCGTCCGGCGGGCCGTTCCGCACGTGGTCTCGCGAGGCCATCAGGGCCGCGACGCCCGAGCAGGCGCTGAAGCACCCCAACTGGTCGATGGGGCCGAAGGTCACGATCGATTCGGCCACCCTCATGAACAAAGGCCTGGAGCTCATTGAGGCCTTTCATCTTTCTCGCTGCATCACTCCGCAGATCGATGTCCTGGTCCATCCCCAGTCGATCGTTCACGGCCTCGTCGAGTATCGCGACGGCTCGGTCGTGGCTCAGCTCGGTTCACCCGACATGCGAACCCCCATCGCCCATTGCCTCGCCTGGCCGCGCCGGATCGACGGGCTTGCGGCGCGGCTCGATCTTGCGCGTATCGGCAGCCTGACCTTCGAGGAAGCCGACATGGCGCGGTTCCCGGCGCTGGCGCTGGCGCGGAGCGCGATGCAGCACCGGGGAGGGAGCTCCGACAGTCCTCAACGCCGCCAACGAGATCGCGGTGGCGGAGTTCCTGGACCGATCGCCTCTCATTTGCCGGAATTCCAGTGCTGGTCGAAGAGACCCTCGCGGCGGCATCGCGGCGCGGCCTGATGCGAGAGCCGTCGAGTATCGAAGAGGCACTATTTGTTGACCATAATGCACGATCGCTGGCACGCGACCGCTTGTCCGAAATTGCCATAAAGGCATTCTAGGTTAGGGAAAGGTTGCGCGCCGGGGGGACGCGCGGGGACGAGGTGGAATGGGTCTTCTTTCCAGCGTGGGACATTGGAGCGGCTGGCTGATCGGCTACGTCGTACCGTTTCTCTTCGTGCTGACAATTGTCGTGTTCTTTCATGAGCTTGGGCACTTCATCATCGCCCGGCTCTGCGGCGTGCGCGTCCTGGTCTTCTCGATCGGCTTCGGACCGGAGCTGATCGGCTTCAACGACCGTCACGGCACGCGCTGGAAGATCTCGGCGATCCCGCTCGGCGGCTACGTGAAGTTCTTCGGCGACGAGAATGCCGCGAGCGTTCCGGACCAGGGCACCGTGACGGCGATGACGCCCGCGGAGCGCAACGACAGCTTCTTCTACAAGCCGGTCAGCAAACGCGCCGCGATCGTGGTGGCGGGACCGGTCGCGAATTTCATCCTTGCGATCGCCATCTTCGCCGGCGTGTTCATGCTGTTCGGCAAGCAGGTGACGTCAGCGCGCGTCGATACCATCCAGGCCGACAGCGTCGCGGCCGTGGCCGGCTTCCAGGCCGGCGACCTCGTCGTTGCGATCGACGGCCGCACCATCGAAACCTTCAACGACATGCAGCGCATCGTGAGCGTGAGCGCGGGCCGCGCTCTCGACATCGTTGTCGAGCGCCAGGGTTCGCGCGTATCCCTGAAGGCGACGCCGGCGCTGCGCGAAATCAAGGACAGCTTCGGCAACGTCCACCGCATCGGCGTTCTCGGGATCAGCCGGTCGATGGCAGCCGACGATGCGAAGTCGCAGCCCGTCGGTCCCGTCCGCGCGGTCGGCATGGGAATCGAGGAGACCTGGTTCATCATCGACCGCACGCTGTCCTATATCGGCGGCGTCGTCACGGGACGCGAATTGGCCGACCAACTCGGCGGACCGGGCCGGATCGCCCAGGTGTCGGGCCAGGTCTGGAAGAGCGGGATGGAAAACGGCGGGACGCGCGGGGCGATCGTCGGCCTGCTCAATCTCGCGGCGGTGCTTTCCGTCTCGATCGGCCTTCTGAACCTCTTCCCGATCCCGCTGCTCGATGGCGGTCACCTTCTGTTCTACGGAATCGAGGCGGCGCGGGGCCGTCCACTGTCGGACCGCGCGCAGGAGGTCGGCTTCCGAATCGGGCTTGCGATCGTCCTCATGCTGATGGTCTTCGCGACCTTCAACGACATCATGCATTGGACCGCTTCATGACCGTGGCCATCATGCAACGCTTTGACAGCAAATGAAGATCGGGCGTGGTCATGCGGTTTGCAGGCTGGGGAAAACCCGATACAAGCGACGCACCGATGGGAGCCGAACCGGTCCTCTCGGCGCGAACGGCGACTGAACAAGAATAAGGGCACGTTACGCATGAAACTTGTGGTGCGGGCGTTTTTTCAGCTTTGCGTGGCCGCTCTGTTGTTGAGCGCGGTGACGCTTGGCGTGACCGCGAGCGCGGTCCTGACGGCGCAATCCGCCGCTGCGCAATCGATCGAAGTGCGAGGGAATCGGCGCGTCGAAGCGGCGACGATCCGGCACTATTTCCAGCTCGCGCCCGGCGAGCGGCTCGATGCGGTCAAGATCGACAGCGCCTATAAAGCGCTGATCGCCACCGGCCTGTTTCAGGACGTCCAGATCGTCAACGAGCGCGGTGGCATCGTCGTGACGGTCGTCGAGGCGCCGGTCATCAACCGCATCCAGTTCGAGGGCAACAAGCGCGTCAAGGACGAGCAGCTTGCCGCCGAAGTCCAGTCGAAGACGCGCGGGACCCTGTCGCGCGCGCAGGTCCAGGCCGACGTTCAGCGCATCATCGACGTGTATCGCGCGCAATGGCCGCTTCGACGTGCGCGTCGATCCCAAGATCATCGATCTTCCCGAACAATCGCGATCGATCTCGTGTTCGAGGTCACCGAAGGCCAGAAGACCACGGTCAAGGAGATCATCTTCATCGGCAACCGCGCCTTCGGCGACCGTACCTTGAAGGACACGATCAAGACCGGCGAAAGCGGGATTCTCGAGCTTCCTCAAGACCAACGACCTCTACGACGCCGACCGCATCGAGGCCGACCGGGACCTGATCCGCCGCTTCTACCTCAAGAAGGGCTATGCCGACGTGCGGGTGGTCTCGGCTGTCGCGCAGTTCGATCCGGCGCGCAACGGCTTCATCATCACCTTCACGATCGAAGAGGGCGATCTCTACCGCTTCGGCCCGATCGAGATCATCTCGAACGTCCGCGACGTCGATGTCGGCGCCCTGCGCAGCAAGCTGCGCGATGAGCGCCGGATCGATCTACAATGCCGAGGCGATCGAGAAGTCCGTCGAGGACATGACGATCGAGATGTCGAAGCGCGGCTACGCCTTTGCACAGGTCCGTCCCGCGCGGCGACCGCGACTTCCGAGGCTCACATCATCAACCTCGCCTTCGTCGTCGACGAGGGCTCGCGCGCCTACATCGAGCGCATCAACGTTCGCGGCAACACCCGCACCCGCGACTACGTGATCCGCCGCGAGTTCGATATCGCGGAAGGCGATGCCTACAACCGCGTGCTCATCGACCGCGCCGAGCGGCGCCTGAAGAACCTCGCCTACTTCAAGTCCGTGAAGATCACCAACGAGCCGGGCTCGGCGCCCGACCGCGTCGTGCTCAATGTCGACGTCGAAGAGCAGTCGACCGGCGAATTCTCGGTGTCGGGCGGCTATTCGACCGCCGACGGCATCATCGGCGAGGTCAGCGTCGCGCGAGCGCAACCTGCTCGGCCGCGGCCTTTACGCCAAGGCGCGGCGCAAGCTGGGGCAGCGTACTCGAAGGGCGTCGATTTCAGCTTCGTCGAGCCGTACCTGATGGGTTACCGGATCTCGTTCGGCTTCGACGTGTTCGCCAAGCAGACGACGCAGAGCACCAACCAGTCCTATGACAGCAAGACGATCGGCGGCGGCATCCGCTTCGGCCTGCCGCTGCGAGAGGACCTTGCGCTGCAGCTGCGCTATTCGGCCTATGCCCAGGAGATCACGCTGCCCAACACCTACAACAACTGCAACAACATCAACCCGGACTTCGTGAACTCGTTTCCGACGGCGGACCAGTTTGCATCGAACGCGGCCTTCCAGTCGCAGGCGGTGGCGTCCCAGGCCGCCGGCAATACCGCGCAGACGGATTGCTTCCAGGACGGTGAAGCCTCGCTCGCGATCAAGTCGGCGGTGCTCCAGGGCCAGGTGATCACCTCGCTGGTCGGCTACACGCTTTCCTACAACACGCTCGACAACAACAAGAACCCGACCAGCGGCCTGTTCGCCGAGCTGCGCCAGGATTTCGCCGGCGTCGGCGGCGACGTGCAGTTCATCAAGACGACCACCGACTGGCGCTACTACGTTCCGGTCTATGCCGATGTCGTGGGCTTCGTTCGCGCCCAGGCCGGCCACGTGCAGGGCTGGGGCAACGGCGATCTGCGCATGCTCGACCATTTCTTCATGGGCCCGAACCTGGTCCGCGGCTTTGCGCCAGATGGCATCGGCCCGCGCGACCTGACCCTCGGCACCAACCTCGATGCGCTCGGCGGCACGATGTATTGGGGCGCGACGGCGGAACTGCAAAGCCCGATTCCCGGCCTGCCGAAGGACATCGGGTTGAAGGTCGCGGTGTTCGCCGATGCGGGTTCGCTATGGGCCTACAAGGGGCCGTCGGCGGCACAGCTTGCCATCCAGTTCCAGGGGCAGACGATCAATCCGTCGGACGACTCGATGAAGGTGCGTTCGTCGGTCGGTGCCGGCCTGCTCTGGGATTCGCCGTTCGGACCGCTGCGCATCGACTACGCCAAGGCGCTGAGCAAGGAAGACTGCGTGTTTCCGCTGACGTCTGGAGGGTCGGCGTGCGACAAGACCCAGTCCATCCGGTTCAGCGGCGGCACCCGCTTCTGATCCGATTTACCGTCCGCGGTCGCTCCCGCCGGCCGGCCGATTTTCAACGGCGCAAGAGCGTTGCGATCTCCTGGGCGACGGCGCGAGCATGACGGAGCCGCTGTTCTTCAAGCGCCCCCAGGGGCTGACAGCCGGCGAGATCGCGACCCTGACAGGTGCGGAACCGGCGCCCGGCACGCCACTCGACCGCCGTGTCACCGGCATCGCGCCGCTCGACCGGGCCGGGCCGGCCGACCTCACCTTTCTCGAAAACCCGAAATATGTCGGCCAGTTCAGCGTGACCGAAGGAGGCGTATGCCTGACGTCGGCGCGGTTCGCCGACAAGGCACCGGCGGGCATTGCCCTTCTGATCTCGCGCGCGCCATACCGCGCGTTCGTGACGGTCGTCCGGACGCTTTTTCCCGAGGCGCTCCGGCCGTCGACCTTCGAAGACGGCAAGGTGGCCGAGCGCGCGGTCGTCGACCCCACCGCGCGGCTTGAGGCCGGCGTGTCGGTCGATCCAGGCGCGGTCATCGGGCCTCGGGCGGAAATCGGCGGCGGCAGCCGCATCGGCGCCAACGCGGTCATCGGTGCTAACGTGCGCATCGGGCGCAACTGCACCATCGGCGCCGGCGCGACGCTGTTCCATACCCTGGCCGGCGACCGCGTCATCATCCATCCGGGCGCCCGCATTGGTCAGGACGGTTTCGGCTACGTGCCCGGCCGTGACGGTCACCTGAAGGTTCCTCAGATCGGGCGCGTCATCCTGCAGGACGACGTCGAGATCGGCGCCAACACAACGATCGACCGTGGCGCCAATCGCGACACCATTATCGGCGAGGGAACGAAGGTCGACAATCTGGTGCAGATCGGCCACAACTGCACCATCGGGCGGCACTGCATCATCGTCGCCTATTCCGGGATTTCCGGCAGCGTGACGCTTGGCGATTATGTGATGCTTGGGGCAAGGGCTGGCATTACCGACCACATTGCCATCGGCGAGGGCGCTCAGATCGGGGCCGGCTCCGGAGTGATGAACGACGTTCCGCCGGGCGGCCGGTGGATGGGGGCGCCGGCAAAGCCGGCGAAGGAATTCTTCCGGGAATTTGCCGTCCTGAAGCGGCTGGGCGCACCGCGACCGCGGACCTGTGGCCCACGGCGCGGGACAATGCCGAGGGAGCGGGCCCCGAGACATGACGACCGGCGACGTCCTGGAGACGATGGGGATCGACGAGATCGTCAAGGTCCTACCGCATCGCTACCCCTTCCTGATGGTGGACCGCGTCATCGCCATCAACGGCACCGAGTTCGTGCATCGGCATCAAGAACGTGACCTATAACGAGCCGCATTTTCTGGGCCACTTCCCGGGCAATCCGGTGATGCCAGGCGTCCTGCTCATCGAAGGCATGGCGCAGTCCGCCGGCGCGATCTGCGGCCGCGTGAGGGGCACCGACAGGCCGCCGCGCAAGGTCCTGTTCCTGACCATCGACAAGGCGAAGTTCCGGCGGCCCGTCGTGCCCGGCGACGTGGTGGAATTCCACATGACCAAGCTTGCCCAGCGCAAGCCGATGTGGTGGTACCGCGGCGAGGCCAAGGTTGCCGGAGCCCTCGTGGCCCAGGCCGAGGTCGGGGCCATGATCGCCGAGGAATAGGCCGATCATGCCGACCATCCATCCGACCGCCATCGTCGATTCCGGCGCTGTGATCGCGACCGACGCTGTAATCGGCCCCTACAGCGTGATCGGGGCGCACGTCACCGTGGGCGAGGGCTGCCGGCTGGCGTCCCATGTCCATGTGACCGGCCATACGACGATCGGCGCCCGCACCGTCATCCAGCCCTTCGCGTCGCTGGGAACGCCGCCGCAATCCGTGAAGTACCGTGGCGGGCCGACGCGGCTTGTCATCGGCGCCGATTGCGATATCCGCGAAACCGTCACCATGAATACCGGCACCGAGGACGGCGGCGGGATCACCGAGGTTGGCGACCGCTGCTTCTTCATGGTCGGCTCCCATGTCGGCCATGACTGCCATGTCGGCAACGACGTGACGATCGCGAACAACACTGTCCTCGGCGGCCACGTTTCGGTCGGCGACTTTGCCGTGCTCGGCGGGCAGGCGGCGGTGCATCAGTTCTGCCGCATTGGCCAAGGCGCGATGATGTCGGGGTTCAGCGCCATCGCGGCGGACCTCATCCCGTACGGCTTCGCCGTCGGGCAGCGTGGGGTTCTGGGCGGCCTCAACATCATCGGCATGCGGCGGCGAGGGTTGGCGCGATCCGATGTCCATGTCGTGAGGCGCCTTTATCGGCTGCTGTTCCTTGGCGACGGCAGCTTCAAGGACCGGCTTGCCGCGGTGCGGGCCGAATTCACCGGCAACGCCGCCACCGACACGATTCTCGCGTTCATCGATGCCGGCGGCCATCGTCCCCTGCTCATGCCGCAGAAGCGTGGTGACGCCGCCATTCCCGCCGACGCCGGCCTATGAGCGACCCTGCGGCGATGGCCCCGGGCAGGAATAGACCGGTTGCCATCGTCTGCGGCGGCGGACAGTTTCCGCGAGCGGTCGCCGATGCGGTGACCCAGCATGGCGGGCGCGTGATCCTGTTCCCGATCCGCGGAGCGGCCGATCCGGCCGCGATGGCGGACTATCCCCACCACTGGCTGGCGCTTGGGCAGTTGGCGAGCGGCCTGAGCCGGGTGCGGGCGGAGGGCTGCCGCGATGTCGTGCTCATCGGCAACCTGCGGCGGCCCTCGCTCTGGCAGCTTCGCTTTGACGTGCGCACCATGCTGGCGCTGCCGCAGATCGTGCGCGCCTTCAGGGGCGGCGACAATCATCTCCTGTCGGGGGTCGCCCGGATTCTCGAGCAATATGGGCTGCGGCTCGTCGGCGCCCATGAGGTGGCGCCGGAAATCCTTGTCCCCTCGGGCACGCTTGGGCGCGTCGCGCCGACCGCGCGCGATGAAGCCGACATCGCCCGCGGCCTTGCGCTGATCGCGGCGATCGGGCCTTTCGACATCGGGCAGGCGGTGGTGGTGGCGAACAACTATGTTGTCGCGGTGGAGGCGGCGGAGGGCACTGACGAGATGCTGGCGCGCGTCGCCGCGCTGCGGCGCGAGCGGCGCCTCGGCCTGAATGGAAAAGTCGGCGTGCTCGTGAAGGGGCCGAAGCCCGGCCAGGACCGCCGCTTCGACCTGCCGTCAATCGGCGCGCGCACGGTGGAGGCCGCTGCCGGAGCCGGGCTCGCCGGCATCGCGGTGGAGGCCGCCGGCGCCATCACGGCGGACCTGCAGGCGATGATCCAGGCCGCCGATGGGGCCGGGCTGTTCCTCGTCGGCATGCCGTCGGCGCGACGGAAAGGCACGGCGTGACGGAGCCCGCCCGTCCGCTCGATGTCTTCCTGGTCGCGGGAGAGGCCTCCGGCGATGCGCTGGGCGTAAGCCTGATGCGGGCGCTCCGGGCGCTTGCCGGCCGGCCGGTGACGTTCCGGGGCGCCGGCGGCCCACGGATGGAGGATGCGGGGCTGGCCTCCGTATTCTCCGCGCATGATCTGTCGACGATCGGCCTCGCCGAGGTCATCGTGAAGCTGAAGCTCATCTCCCGCCGTCTCATCGAGACGGTCGAGGCGATCGTCGCCGACCCGCCCGACGTGCTGGTGCTGATCGACACTCCGGATTTCTCCCAGCGCATCGCGGCGCGGGTGCGCCGCCGCCTGCCGCACCTGAAAATCGTCAAATACGTCTCGCCCACCGTATGGGTGTGGCGGCCGTGGCGCGCGCGTGCGATGCGGAAGCGCTTCGATCTGGTGCTGGCGATCCTGCCGTTCGAGCCGGACGTGCATCGCCGCCTTGGCGGGCCGCCATGCGTCTATGTCGGGCATCCGCTGCTGGAGGACGTGGAGCACCTGCGGCCCTCGCTGGAAGACGCCGCGGCGCGCGAGCATGAGCGTATCGTGCTCGTCCTCCCGGGAAGCCGTCGCTCCGAGATCCGGCGGCTGATGCCGGTGTTTCGCGACACGGTGGCGCGTGTGGCGGCCAGCGGCGTGCCGTTCAGCCTCGTGCTGCCGACCTTGCCGCACCTCGCCGAGCACCTTGCGCGCTCGACCGCGGACTGGCCGGTGAAGCCGCGCATCGTCACCGAGGACCGCGACAAGCATGCCGCCTTCCGCCGGGCCCGCGCGGCCTTGGCGGCGTCCGGCACGGTGACGCTGGAGCTCGCGCTGGCCGGAATTCCGCAGGTGGTCGCCTATCGCATCCCGGTCGCCGAGGGTCTCATCGTGCGTGCGGTGATCCTGGTGAAGAGCGTGGTGCTCACCAACCTGATCCTGGGCGAGAATGCGGTCCCGGAGTTCCTGCAGGGCCGCTGCACGCCGGACAACCTTGCCCCGGCGCTCGCCGGCATCATCGACGATAGCCCGGCGCGGCAAAGGCAGGTCGACGCGCTGCACCGGCTCGACGCCATACTCCACATCGAGGGCAGGCCGAGCGAGCGGGCGGCGCAGGCGGTGCTGGATTTGCTCGCGCGGCCGTCCCCTTGAGGCTGGCCAAGGCGGCATGCGTGCGTTATCAAACACGCTTCGCCGACCGGGACCGTGCGTCGTCCGGCCCGCGCGGCGGACATGGTATCTCCTTGCGATGGCGGTGGATTTTTCGTCCGGCGCCTCCATGAATCGGGGTGCCAGTCGAAACAGGTCCGATGTCCCCACCCCGCGCTGCCATTACCGGCGTGCACGGCTATGTGCCGCCCGATGTGCTGACCAACGAGGACTCTCGCGCATGGTCGACACCAGCGACGCCTGGATCACCGAACGCACCGGCATCAAGGAACGCCGCATCCTCAAGGGCGAGGGGCTCGGCACCTCGCACATGGCCGCCGAGGCGGTGCGCGGGCTGCTTGCCAAGAACCGAGACCGCGCCGGCCGAGATCGACCTCCTGATCTGCGCCACCACGACGCCGGATTTCGTGTTTCCGTCGACCGCCAACCTGGTCTGCGACATGGTCGGCATCCGCAACATCGGCTGCTTCGACGTGCAGGCGGCGTGCTCGGGCTTCATCTATGCGCTGACCATCGCCAGCCAGTTCATCGAGACCGGACAAGTACACGCAAGGTCGTCGTGGTCGGCGCCGACAAGATGTCGGCGATCATCGACTACACCGACCGCGCCACCTGCGTGCTGTTCGGCGACGGCGCCGGCGCGGTGCTGATCGAGCCGAGCACGAACGGCTACGGCATCGTCGACACCATGATCCGCTCCGACGGCGCCGGCATGCCGCATCTGCATCAGAAGGCCGGCGGCAGCCGCATGCCGCCGACCGCCGAGACGGTCGCGCAGCGCCTGCATTACGTCCACCAGGAAGGCGCCGCGGTCTACAAATTCGCGGTCGCGCGCATGGCGGAAGTCGCCGGCGAGCTGATGAAGCGCAACGACCTGACCGCGCAGACCGATCGACTGGCTGGTGCCGCACCAGGCCAACCGGCGCATCATCGAGGCGACAGCCGAGCGCATGGGCCTGCCGATGGAGCGGGTGATGATGACGATCCACAAATACGGCAACACCACCGCGGCGACGATCCCGCTCTGCCTGTGGGACTACGAGAGCGAGCTCAAGGCCGGCGACCGCCTGATGCTCGCGGCGTTCGGCGGCGGCTTCACCTGGGGCGGGCGCCTATCTGACCTGGGCCTATGAGCCGCAGCCCGCAGTCGCGGCATTGTGATCACGGCGCGACAGAGCGGCGGAAATCGATCAGCGACACGTCGGGTCCTGCGCCGATCTGTTGCGGCCGCAGCGCCACAATTGCCAGTAGTCCTGCCGGGCGATTGCGCGGGGCGGACTTACTTCCGCCGCGAGATCGGCATGTAGTCGCGGCGCGTCGCGCCGGTATAGAGCTGGCGCGGGCGGCCGATCTTCTGCTGCGGATCCTCGATCATCTCCTTCCACTGCGCGATCCAGCCGACCGTGCGGGCGACCGCGAACAGCACCGTGAACATGGTGGTCGGGAAGCCCATCGCCTTGAGCGTGATGCCCGAATAGAAATCGATGTTCGGATAGAGCTTCTTCTCGATGAAATACTCGTCGTGCAGCGCGATGCGCTCGAGCTCCATGCGCGACGTCGAGCAGCGGATCGTCCTTGATGCCGAGCTCGTTGAGCACCTCGTGGCAGGTCTTCTGCATGATCTTGGCGCGCGGATCGTAGTTCTTGTAGACGCGGTGGCCGAAGCCCATCAGGCGGAACGGATCGTTCTTGTCCTTGGCGCGCTTGATGTATTCGGGAATGCGGTCGACGGTGCCGATCTCGCCGCAGCATCTGCAGCGCCGCCTCGTTGGCGCCGCCATGCGCCGGCCCCCACAGGCAGGCGATGCCGGCGGCGATGCAGGCGAACGGATTGGCGCCCGAGGAGCCGGCGAGCCGCACCGTCGAGGTCGAGGCGTTCTGCTCGTGGTCGGCGTGCAGGATGAAGATGCGGTCCATCGCGCGCGCCAGAACCGGGTTGACCTTGTAGTCCTCGCACGGCACCGCAAAGCACATGCGCAGGAAGTTCGACGACGTAGTCGAGGTCGTTCTTCGGATAGACGAACGGCTGGCCGATCGAGTATTTGTAGGCCATCGCGGCGAGCGTCGGCATCTTGGCGATCATGCGGATCGAGGCGATCATGCGCTGGTGCGGATCGGAGATGTCGGTCGAGTCGTGATAGAAGGCCGACAGCGCGCCGACGCAGCCGACCATCACCGCCATCGGATGCGCGTCGCGGCGGAAGCCCTGGAAGAACCGGCTCATCTGCTCGTGCACCATGGTGTGGTGCGTCACGCGGTAGTCGAAATCGGCCTTCTGCGCGGCGGTCGGCAGTTCGCCGTAGAGCAGGAGGTAGCAGGTCTCCAGGAAGTCGCCGTGCTCGGCGAGCTGCTCGATCGGATAGCCGCGATAGAGCAGGACGCCCTCGTCGCCGTCGATATAGGTGATCTTGGATTCGCAGCTCGCGGTCGAGGTGAAGCCGGGATCGTAGGTGAACATTGCCGGTCTGGGCGTAGAGCTTGCAGATGTCGATGACAGCGGGCCGATCGTGCCCTCGTAGATCGGAAAGGAATTGTCCTTGCTCGCCGACGGTGAGTCTTGCCGGACTTGGTGTTGGCGCCGGTCTTTGCGTCCATGGTCGAGCCCTCCATTGGGTCGCGCGGTGATCCGACGCCCTCAACGCCGGCGCCGGCCACTGGCGGGTGCCAGATGGGATCATCAGTCGTCGCCGAAGGCGCTGCGGTTGGCACAGCCAGATCCGCGGTGTGCACTGCAAGATATGTCGGAACGGCCGGCGAAGTGAATCGACAGCGGCCGCGCCTAAACTCCACGCGGCGATCGTTTCGCGCGCCGTCGACGACGGCCTGATCGGCGAGCCGGCCAAGGCTTTCCGCCTTGCCCAGCACCGCCAGCACGTCGAAGATCCCCGGCGAGGTGGTCCGGCCGGTCAGCGCGGCGCGCAGCGGCTGGGCGACGCTGCCGAGCTTGACGCCCTTGCGCTCGGCAAAGGCGCGCACGGCGGCTTCGGTCGCCTGCGGCGCGTCCATGGCTCGATCGGCATCGAGGTCGATCGCGAGTTCGCCCAGTCAGGTGCGCGCGCCTCCGCCGTCAGCAGCGCTTTGGCCTTGTCGTCGAGCGCGAGCGGCCGGTCGGCGCACAGATGAAGCGGCCGCTCTCGATCAGCTCGACCAGGGTCTTGGCGCGCTCCTTCAGGCCCGGCATGGCGGCGCAGCAGTTTGCCCGTCAGTCCGGGCGTCAGCTTCGCCGCGAGTTCCGGCCCGCCGGCGATGTGCGGCAGCAGCCGCTCGATCGCGGCCAGCAGGTCGGCGTCGGACGCCTGCGCGGATGTAGTGGCCGTTGAGGCTTTCGAGCTTGGCGAAATCGAAGCGCGCCGGCGAGCGGCCGATCTGCGGCAGGTCGAACGCCGCGATCATCTCCTCGGTCGAGAAGATCTCCTGGTCGCCATGGCCCAGCCGAGCCGCACCAGATAGTTGCGCAGCGCCGCCGGCAGATAGCCCATGCGCCCGATAGGCATCGACGCCGAGCGCGCCGTGGCGCTTGGAGAGCTTGGCGCCGTCCGGCCCGTGGATCAGCGGGATATGCGCCATCGACCGGCACGGCCCAGCCGAGCGCGTCGTAGATCTGCTTCTGGCGCGCCGCATTGGTGAGATGGTCGTCGCCGCGGATGATGTGGGTGACGCCCATGTCGTGATCGTCGACCACGACCGCGAGCATGTAGGTCGGCGTTGCCGTCGGAGCGCAGCAGCACGAGATCGTCGAGATTCTCGTTCTGCCAGGCGACGCGGCCCTGCACCTGGTCGTCGATCACGGTCTCGCCGGTCGGCGGGGCCTTGCAGGCGGATCACCGGCTTGACGCCGGCCGGCGCCTCGGACGGGTCGCGGTCGCGCCAGCGGCCGTCATAGAGCTTGGAGCGGCCCTCGCGGCGCGCCGTCTCGCGCATCTCGGTGAGCTCGTCCGGGCTGGCATAGCAGCGATAGGCGTGGCCGGCGGCGAGCAGCTGCTCGGCGACCTCGCGGTGGCGGGCGGCGCGGGCGAACTGGTAGACCGTCTCGCCGTCCCAGTCGAGGCCGAGCCAGGTCAGCCCGTCGAGGATGGCGTCGATCGCCGCCTTGGTCGAGCGCTCGCGGTCGGTGTCCTCGATGCGCAGCAGCATCTTGCCGCCGCGGCCGCGCGCATAGAGCCAGTTGAACAGCGCGGTGCGCGCGCCGCCGATATGCAGGAAGCCGGTCGGCGAGGGGGCAAAGCGGGTGACGACGGTTTCGGTCATGACGACGGGGCCTCGTATGCGACGCCTGTGGCCTTGGCGCATGCACCTTTCGGAGTCTTGGGCCCAGCGATAGCGCGTTCGGCCAACCGGAGCTTGGACAGCATGACGGCAGACGACACGGCAGATGGTCGCGAGAACCGGACAGGATTTCATCCGCGACATCATCGCAGGCCGATCTCGACGTCCGGCCGCCACAAGACCGTCGTGACGCGCTTTCCGCCGGAGCCGAACGGCTATCTGCATATCGGCCACGCCAAGTCGATCTGCCTGAATTTCGGCATCGCGCAGGAGTTCGGCGGCCGCTGCCATCTGCGCTTCGACGACACCAATCCGACCAAGGAGGAACAGGAATATATCGACGCGATCGAGCGCGACGTGCGCTGGCTCGGCTTCGACTGGGGCGAGCACCTCTATCACGCGTCGGACTATTTCGAGCAGCTCTACGAATGGGCCGAGCACCTGATCCGCGCCGGCAAGGCCTATGTCGACGACCAGTCGCCAGGACGAGATGCGCGCCGCGCGCGGCACGCTGACCGAGCCGGGCCGCAACAGCCCGTTCCGCGAGCGCGGCGTCGAGGAAAACCTCGACCTGTTCCGCCGCATGCGCGCCGGCGAATTTCCCAATGGCGCGCGCGTGCTGCGGGCCAAGATCGACATGGCGTCCGGCAACATCAATCTGCGCGATCCGGTGCTCTACCGCATCCTGCATGCCGCCATCCGCGCACCGGCGACGGCTGGTCGCATCTATCCGAGCTACGACTTCGCCCACGGCCAGTCCGACGCGATCGAAGGCATCACGCATTCGATCTGCACGCTGGAATTCGAGGATCACCGGCCGCTCTACGACTGGTTCCTCGACAACCTGCCGGTGCCGTCGCGGCCGCGGCAGTACGAGTTCGCGCGGCTCAACCTCACCTACACGGTGCTGTCCAAGCGCGTGCTCACCGAGCTGGTGCGCGGCGGCCATGTCGAGGGCTGGGACGATCCGCGCATGCCGACGCTCGCCGGGCTGCGCCGGCGCGGCGTGCCGCCGGCCGCGATCCGCGATTTCGTCAAGCGCATCGGCGTTGCCAAGGCCAACAGCGTCGTCGATGTCGGCATGCTGGAATTCTCGATCCGCGAGGTGCTGAACAAGACGGCGCTGCGGCGGATGGCGGTGCTGCGGCCGCTGAAGATCGTGATCGAGAATTATCCGGAGGGGCAGAGCGAGGAACTCGAAGCCGTCAATCATCCCGACGATCCGACGGCGGGCACGCGCAAGATCCGCTTCGGCCGCGAGATCTATGTCGAGCGCGACGATTTCATGGAGAACCCGCCGAAGAAGTTCTTCCGGCTCTCGCCGGGCGCGGAGGTGCGGCTGCGCTACGCCTATTTCATCACCTGCCGCGAGGTCGTGAAGAACGCGGCCGGCGAGGTGGTCGAGCTGCGCTGCACCTACGATCCGGCGACGCGCGGCGGCAATGCGCCGGACGGGCGCAAGGTGAAGGCGACCATGCACTGGGTTTCGGCCGCTCGACGCGGTGCCGGCCGAGGTGCGGCTCTACAATCACCTGTTTGCCAATCCCGAGCCGGGCGCGTCCGAATTCGCCAAAGACCTCAACCCGAACTCCCTCGAGGTGCTGGGTGGCGCGCGCATCGAGCCGGCGTTGTTGGATGCAGCGCCGGGCGAAGCCGTTCAGTTTGAGCGGCAGGGCTATTTCTCCCGCGACGCCGGTGCGGGCGGGCTGGTGTTCAACCGCACCGTCGGCCTGCGCGATAGCTGGGCCAAGGTGAAGGGCGCCTGACGCCGCGAAAGCGGCACCGTTCCTGATCTGTATCCGTTGGCGCCGACAGAAGCGGCCTCTACCATCGCGCAGGTTGTAGCGAGGTTGTATCCGGCCGGGCCAGACCGCTGGAAGCGTGCGCCTCGCACGCGGGGCCGCGTATGGCGGAGCGGGGCAGGGCGGCTGGACGCGCCGGGACGTGGCCGCAGGGGTCGCGGCGCGGACACGAATGGCCGTGGCGCCTGCCGCGCTTTGCCGGCAGCGCGGGCGCGCAGGTCCGCGACTGGCTCGCCGCCGAGGTGGTGCCGGGGCGGCTCATGCCATGGCTGCCGGTCGCATTCGGCATCGGCATCGCCGCCTATTTCACCGCCGAGCGCGAGCCGTCGCTGCATCGCGGCACTGATTCTCGCCGCCGGCTTAGCCGCGGCGGCGATCGCCGGGCGGCGGCGGCCGGTCGCCTTTCCACTCTTGATCGGGATTGCGGCCGCAGCCGCCGGCTTTGCCACCGCGACGCTCAAGAGCGCGCGCATCGCCCATCCGATCCTCCATTATCCGGCCTATGGCGTGAAGATCGCCGGCTGGGTCGAGGTGCGGGAGGAGCGCGAGCGCACCGACCGCATCGTCGTTCGCGTCCATAAGATCGAAGGCCGCAGGCTCTCGCAGCCGCCGGAGCGCGTGCGCATTTCGGTGCGCAAGGGGACCACGCCGATGGTCGGCGCCTTCGTGGAGATCAATGCGCGCCTGAGCCCGCCGCTGACGCCGTTGCGGCCGGGCAGCTACGACTTCGCCCGCGACCTCTATTTCCAGGGCATCGGCGCGACCGGGCTGGCCTATGGCGCGATCACGATCGCCGCGCCGCCGGGCGAGCCCGGCTTCTGGCTGCGCTACGCGACCGTCGTCGAGTCGATACGCGACACCATCGACCGCCGCATCCGCGCTTCGCTCGCCGGCGACGTCGGCTCGATCGCGTCGGCGCTGCTCACCGGCAAGCGCGACACCATCACCGGGCCGGTCAACGACGCCATGTACATTTCGAGCCTTGCCCACGTGCTCTCGATTTCCGGCTATCACATGGCGGTCGTCGCGGGCGTGGTATTCTTCACCATCCGCGCGCTGCTGGCGCTGGTGCCGGGCCTGGCAACGCGGCGGCCGATCAAGAAATGGGCGGCGTTCGGGGCGCTCGTGGCGGCGACCTTCTACCTGCTGCTCTCGGGCGTCGAGGTCGCGACGCAGCGCTCCTACATCATGACCGCCATCGTGCTGATCGGCGTCATGGTCGACCGGCCGGCGCTGACGTTGCGCACGCTGGCGGTGGCCGCCGTTGCCGTGCTGCTGGTGGCGCCGGAGGCCGTGGTGCATCCCAGCTTCCAGATGTCGTTTGCGGCGACGCTCGCGCTGGTCTCGGGCTATTCCGGCGGCCTGCGCTGGATGAGCGCCGGCGCCGATACGCCGCTCGGCGCACGCATCGCGCTGTGGGGCGGGCGCGAGGTCGTCAGCCTGATCCTCGCATCGATGATGGCCGGGCTCGCGACCACGCCTTACGCCGCGTTCCACTTCCACCGCGCGGCGCCATACGGGGTGATCGCAAACCTGCTCGCCATGCCGGTCGTCTCTGTGGTCGTGATGCCGGCCGGTCTCGTCGGGCTGCTCGCCATGCCGTTCGGCTTCGACGGGCCGCTATGGCAGCTCATGGGGCTCGGCATCGACTGGATGATCTGGGTCGTGCTGTGGGTGGCGAAGCTGCCCGGCGCAGTCGGACGCGTGCCGGCCTTCGGCACCGGCGTGCTCATCCTGATGACGGCGGGCATCCTCCTGCTGTGCCTGCTGCGCACGCCATTGCGGTGGAGCGGCGTCGTGCTCATCGCGGCCGCCACGGTGTGGGCGGTGATGACACCGCGGCCGGACGTGTTCGTCGCCGATGGCGGCCAGGTCTTCGCGGTTCGCGGACCAGACGGCCGGCTGGCGATCCTGAAAGCGGGCGCCGACGGCTTTGCCATCCGCGAATGGCTCGCCGCGGACGCCGACGCGCGCGGCGAAAAGGATCCCACGCTGCGCAACGGCTTCACCTGCGACGAGGCCGGCTGCATCTCGCGGCTCAAGGATGGCGCGCTGGTATCGATCGTGCTGACCGCCGAAGCGTTCGAGGAGGATTGCGCCCGCGCCGCGCTGGTCCTGAGCTCGCGGACGGCGCCGCCGTGGTGTGCGGCGCGGGTGATCGACCGAAGCATCTGGAAGCAGACGGGCGCGCTGGCGCTGCGCCGCACGCCGGACGGCTTCCGCGTCGAGGCCGCGCGGGCGCCGGCCTACGACCGGCCATGGTCGCGCCGGCCGTCGACTGCAACAACCAACGCTCCGTCCCGCGCGCCGGTGCCGGACGCCACGCCGCCAAGCGACGCGCTGGAAGCGGGCGATTAGAATGTCCACTCGCGGGGTTGACGGCGGCTAAGAACGAGCAGATACTAAACCGTATGGTTAAGTATTCAGAAGGGACGCTGGACCGGACATTCGCCGCGCTCGCCGATCCGACGCGGCGAGCCTTGCTGACGCGGCTCGGCGAGCGGGGCACGCTCTCGGTGAGCGAGCTGGCGCAGCCATTTCCGGTGTCGCTGCCCGCCATCATGAAGCATCTCGGCGTGCTGTCGGATGCCGGCCTGATCGCGCGGGAGAAGACCGGCCGCGTCGTCGCGTGCCGGATGACCGCCGCGCCGCTGGAACGCGCGACGGATTGGCTCAACCGCTATGAGCGTTTCTGGTCGCAACAGCTCGACCGCCTTGCCGCATTCGTGGAGGAGGATTCATGTCCACCAACGCCAACCCCGGCTTCGCCAAGCCTATTGCCATCAAGCCCAGCCTTGCCATCAAGCGGCGTCTCAACGCGTCGGCCGCGAAGGTCTATGAAGCCTTCACCGACCCGGCGAAAATAGCGCGCTGGTTCGGACCGGCGGGGGCCGAATGTCTGCTCACCGAGAGCGACGCCCGCGTCGGCGGGCGCTACCGCTTCGTCATGCGCGGGCCGGACGGCGAGGAGCATGACGTCAGCGGCGCGTATCGCGAGGTCGTGCCGAACGAGAAGCTGGTCTTCACCTGGGCGTGGCGCTCGACGCCGGAGCGGGAATCGCTGGTCACGGTCACACTCAAGCCGGACGGCGAGGGCACGCTGCTGACGCTGCTGCACGAGCAGTTCTTTGACGAAGCCGCGCGCGACCGCCACGAATTCGGATGGAGCGGCGCGCTCGACAAGCTTGAACGTCTGTTTGCCTGACAAACCGGAGCCTCGACATGGAACAACACGCCGTCGTCTCGCCGCAGGACTGGCTCGCCGCCCGCAGGGCGCTGCTGCTCAAGGAGAAGGAATTCACCCGCGCGCGGGATGAACTCAGCCGCCAGCGCCTCGCGCTGCCGTGGGTCAAGGTCGAGAAGACCTACGTGTTCGACGGACCGGACGGCAAGAGGACGCTCGCCGATCTATTCGACGGCCGCAGCCAGCTTTTCATCCAGCATTTCATGTTCGGCCCCGAGTGGAAGGAGGGATGCACCGGATGCTCATTCCAGGCCGATCACATCGAGGGCGCGCTGGTGCATCTCGAACACCACGACGTCTCGCTGGTAGTGGTCTCGCGTGGCCCGCTGGCGCAGATCGAAGCGTTCAGGAAACGCATGGGCTGGCGCTTCAAATGGGTGTCGTCGTTCGGCAGCGACTTCAACTACGACTATCACGTCTCGTTCACGCCGGAGCAGATCGCCGAAGGCAAGGCCGAGTACAATTACGAGACGATCAAAAACAAGATGGACGAATTGGCCGGCTGCAGCGTGTTCTACAAGGACGAGGCGGGCGACATCTTCCACACCTATTCGGCTTACGCCCGCGGCGACGAAACCCTCATCGGCACCTACATGTATCTCGACATGATGCCCAAGGGCCGCAACGAAACGGGATCAGGCAACCTGATGGATTGGGTCAAGCACCACGACCGCTACGACGACGCGCGGCCCGCGGCGGGCGGCGACACGTGCTGTGGGGCGGAATAAGGCTGATTCGCTCCGGCGCAACCAGTTCCGCTCATTTCCCGCGAACGCGAGAATCCAAATGGCGCATGATGCCTTAGATCCCCGCGTTCGCGGGACGAGCGGGCGTTGTGGCTTAAACCCGAAGAACAAAAGCTCAATATTTCCGGAACAATCCCACCAGCTTGCCCTGGATGCGCACGCGGTTGGGCGGCAGGATGCGCACCTCGTAGGAGGTGTTGGCGGGCTCGAGCGCGATCGAGGCGCCGCGCCGCCGGAAGCGCTTCAGCGTCGCCTCCTCGTCGTCGATCAGCGCCACCACCACGTCGCCGGTGTCCGCCGTTTCGGTGCGCTTGATGAGAACGGTGTCGCCATCGAGGATGCCGGCCTCGATCATCGAATCGCCGCGCACTTCGAGGGCGAAATGGTCGCCCGCCGAGAGCATGTCGGGCGGCATGTTGATGATATGGCTGCGCGTCTGGATCGCCTCGATCGGCGTACCGGCCGCGATCCGCCCCATCATCGGAACGGCGATCGGACGGCCATTGTCGTCGTCGGCGGTGACGCGTCCGCGCCCGAGGTTGCCCTCGATCACGCTGGGCGTGAAGCCGCGCGCCCGGACAGCGGTCTGGTTCATGGCATCGGGCAGCTTGATCACCTCCAGCGCCCGCGCCCGGTTGGGCAGGCGCTTGATGAAGCCTCGCTCCTCGAGCGCCGTGATCAGCCGGTGGATGCCCGACTTGGAGCGCAGGTCGAGCGCGTCCTTCATCTCGTCGAAAGAGGGGGGCACGCCGGCTTCCTTCAGGCGCTCATGGATGAATCGCAAAAGCTCAAGTTGCTTGCGTGTGAGCATCTCGGCGTCTTCTCCCTGGTGCCCGGGCGGCGGCGAAGGTAACGCGCCACGCGAAACAAATCATGAACGGACCCTATATGTTCCATGTGTGTTCCGCAACCTCTTAATTCGACGTGAAGAAGTCGGATACCGCCGCAAACGGGCGCTTAACGTGAATGTCCGCTAAAGCCCGAGGCTGACAATCACGCAAGGTTCGCCGGCCTGTGATTCGGTCTCGAAAGGTTGGCGGATGATGAAGCAGTCGGCCTTGGCGAGCGGTGCCAGCATGGACGAGTCCTGCACCGGAAAGGCGGTCGCCGTCGGGATTCCTTCTCGCATGACCAGGCTGGCGCGAAGGTAGTCCGTGCGTTCGTCATTGCGCGGCAGGCGGGCGCCGAGCACGGCCGATTCGCGCTCAGGTTCAAGGTCGGCGCGTCCGGCGAGGCGGCGGATCAGCGGCACCAGGAACAGGAACGCGCAGACATAGGCCGACACCGGATTTCCCGGCACGCCGAGCACCCGCAGCCCGCCGAGCCGTCCATGCAGCAGCGGCCGGCCGGGGCGAAGCGCAATCCGCCAGAAAGAGAGATCGAGCCCCAGCGCCGTCAGCGACTGCTGCACCAGGTCGTAGTCGCCGACAGAAGCGCCGCCGGCCGTGACGAGGATATCGGCCTCCCAGTCCCGCGCCCGCTCGATCGCCGCGATGGTGGCGTCCTGGCGGTCGGGGGCAACGCCGAGATCGGCGATCTCGGTGCCCTCGGCAAGGGCCATCGCTGCCAGCGTGAACCCGTTGGAGTAGACGATCTGGCCAGGGCCAGGCTGCGTTCCCGGCATCACCAGTTCATCGCCGGTCGCGAGCAGCGCCACCTTGGGGCGGCGATGCACCGGCAACGCCGGATGGTTCATCGCCGCGGCGAGCGCGAGGTCGCGGCTGGTCAGGCGGTGGCCTTTCGGCAGCAAAATCTCGCCGGCGCGGAAATCGAGGCCTTCGACGCGGACGTGGCGTCCCGACGCCGACGGTTTGGCGAATACGACATGGTCGCCGTCGCGCTCGGTCTGTTCCTGGATCACGACAGTGTCGGCACCGCGCGGCACCACGCCGCCGGTGAAGATGCGCGCGGTCTCGCCAGGTCCGACCTCGCCGGCGAAGGGTCGGCCGGCGGCGACCTCGCCGATCAGCTTCAGCCGCGCCGGCGCCTGCGCCACGTCCGCGCCGCGCACCGCATAGCCGTCCATCGCCGACAGGTCCGCCGGCGGCTGGGTGCGCAAGGCGGTGATATCGCTCGCGAGCACGCGGCCATGGGCCTGCGCAAGCGGGACATCCTCCGCCGCCAGCGGCTCGACATCCGCGAGCACGAGAGCGAGGGCATCCGCGACCTGCAGGAGAGCCACGGTTCAATCCCTCGCGCGGTAGCGGCCGGACTTGCCGCCGCTTTTCTCGATCACGCGAATGCCCTCGATGCGCATGCCGCGTTCGATCGCCTTGGCCATGTCATAGATCGTGAGGCAGGCGACGGAGACTGCGGTCAGCGCCTCCATTTCAACGCCGGTCTGGCCGCCGACCTTCACGGTCGCGCGCACGATCAAGCCGGGTAGGGCGGTCTCAGGCGCGATGTCGACCGCGACATTCGTCAGCAGCAGCGGATGGCATAGCGGGATGAGTTCATGCGTCTTCTTCGCCGCCATGATGCCGGCGATGCGGGCGGCGCCGAGCACGTCGCCCTTCTTGGCGTCGCCTTTGACGATGGTGTCGAGGGTCGCCGCCGCCATTACCACGCGGCCTTCGGCGACGGCCACGCGCTCCGTCATCGCCTTGGCGCCGACATCCACCATGCGCGCTTCGCCGCGCTTGCCGAGATGGGTGAGAGTTTTTCCCTGCGCCACGGATTATTCCGCGGCCGAGGCGCGGCCGGCATGCTCGCGGGCGATCAGCGTCCGTGTTGCCGCCGCGAGATCATCCTGCCGCATCAGGCTTTCGCCGACCAGGATCGTGGCGATGCCGCTCTCGCTGAGACGCGCGACATCAGCCGGCGTGAAGATGCCGCTCTCGCCGACGATAATGCGATCACCGGGGACCATGGGGGCCAAACGCTCGCTTGTCGCCAGCGTCGTCTCGAAGGTCTTGAGATTGCGGTTGTTGATGCCGATCAGGCGCGACGTGAGCTTGAGCGCGCGTTCGAGCTCGGCTTCGTCGTGCACCTCGACCAGGGCATCCATGCCGAGCGCCAGCGCCGCCGCCTCAAGGTCGCGCGCCGTGGCATCGTCCACCGCCGCCATGATGATGAGGATGGCGTCGGCGCCCCAGGCGCGTGCTTCGGTCACCTGATAGGTGTCGTAGAGGAAATCCTTGCGCAGCGCCGGCAGCTTCACCGCCGCGCGCGCCGCGGTGAGGTAGTCCGGCTTGCCCTGGAACGACGGGCCATCGGTGAGCACCGACAGGCAGGCCGCGCCGCCCGCCTCATAGGCGAGCGCCAGTGCCGGGGGATCGAAATCTTCGCGGATGAGGCCCTTCGACGGGCTCGCCTTCTTGATCTCGGCGATCAGCGCGGTGTCGCCCTGCGCCAGCTTGCGCTCGATCGCGCGAAGGAAACCCCGCGGCGGCGCTGCGGCAGCGGCATCGCGCTCCAGGTCCACCAAGGGGCGCGCGCGCTTGGCGACCGCGATCTCGTCGCGCTTATAGGCTTCGATCGTCTGCAGGATGTCGGCCATGATTCAGGCCACGAGTTCCGGATCGACCACCGCGTTCGATATCGCGACCAGACGTTCGAGCCGTTCCTTCGCGGCGCCGGAATCGACCGCCTCGGCGGCAAGGCCGACGCCTTCGCTGAGATCCTTGGCGATGCCCGCCACCACGAGGCCGGCAGCGGCATTGAAGATCGAGACATCGCGGAACGGTCCCTTGGCGCCTTTGAGCACGGCGATCAGCGCGTCCGCGTTGGCTTCGGCATCGCCGCCGCGCAGGTCGGCCGGCTTCGCTTTGGGAAGACCGACGTCCTCGGGCGAAATCTCGAACGTCGTCACTCTGCCGTTCTCCAGCGACGCGACGCTGGTCGGGCCGGAGGTGGTGATCTCGTCGAGGCCGTCCGAGCCGTGCACCACGTAGGCACGCTCGCAGCCGAGATTCTTAAGCACGTTGGCGAGCGGCTCGACCCACTGGCGCGAGAACACGCCGACCATCTGGCGCTTGACGCTGGCCGGGTTCGACAGCGGCCCGAGCAGGTTGAAGATGGTGCGGGTGCCGAGCTCGACGCGCGTCGGGCCGACATGCTTCATCGCCGGATGATGCGCCGGCGCGAACATGAAGCCGATGCTGGCCTCCTTGATGCAGCGTGAGATCGCCTCCGGCGCGAGATCGATGCGCACGCCGAGCGCGGACAGCACGTCGGCGGCGCCGGAGCGCGACGACAGCGCGCGGTTGCCATGCTTCGCCACGGGCACGCCGGCGCCCGCGACGATGAAGGCCGCGCAGGTCGAGATGTTGTAGGAGCCGGACGCGTCCCCGCCGGTGCCGACGACGTCGACAGCGTTCGGCGGCGCCTCGACCCGGAGCATCTTGGCGCGCATGGTGGTGACGGCGCCGGTGATCTCGTCCACGGTCTCGCCGCGGATGCGCAGGCCCATCAGCAGCGCGCCCATCTGGGAGGGCGTCGCTTCGCCGGACATCATGACGTCGAAGGCCCCGGCCGCTTCGTCGCGCGTAAGCTGGGCGCCGTTCGCCACCTTGCCGATCAGCCCCTTGAGGTCGTGCATGGGATGATCCTCAGGCCGCCTGCGCCGGACGGCGGCCGGTCGCGGCATTCCAGGAGGCGGCGAGGTCGAGGAAATTCTCCAGGATCAGGTGGCCATGCTCGGAGGCGATGCTCTCGGGATGGAACTGCACACCATGGACCGGCCGCTCGGTATGGGAGACGCCCATGACGAGGCCGTCGTCGGTCTCGGCGGTCACCGCGAGGTGTCGCGGCATTGTCGCGCGGTCGATCACCAGCGAATGATAGCGCGTCGCTTTGAACGGGCCGTTGATGCCGCGGAACACGCCCTGGTTCGCGTGCCGGACGTCGGAAAGCTTGCCGTGGACCGGGGAGGGCGCCCGCACCACGTTGCCACCGAAAGCCTGGCCGATCGCCTGATGGCCGAGGCATACGCCGAGGATCGGGATATCGGCGGCCTTGGCGATGAGGTCGAGGCAGATGCCGGCCTCGTTGGGCGTGCACGGGCCGGGCGACAGCACGATCGCTTCCGGGTCGAGGGCGAGCACGTCCTCTGCCGCGAGCTTGTCATTGCGATGGACGACCACGTTTGCCCCCAGCCCGCCGAGATAATGGACGAGGTTGAAGGTAAAGCTGTCGTAGTTGTCGATCAGCACGATCATGACGGCGCCCGGACTGCTGCGGGGTCTTAGTTTGCCGGGCAAAACCGGTCAAGGCGAGGCGGACCGGCCTGTCCGCCGCAGCCACCAGCGCCGGAGCGCCACCACCGCCCAGATGGCCTCGACGACGCCGAACGGCCAGGCGCCCTGCAGGAAGCCGTAAGCCGAGCCGGCCGCGCAGGCGCCGGCGAAGGCCAGGATGAAGACCTCCCCGCGATCTTCCAGCGCATAGAATGCGAGCATCGCGGAAACCGCGATCAGGCCGAAGAGGGTCAGCGGATCTATCGGCACCAATCGCGTCCTCCACTTTCCCGGCGATCCATTCTGTGCGATCGCAGATCGTGGTGTCGATGAAGGGGAAACAATATGAAATGGATCATCGCTGCGGTCGTTGCCCTCGGCTTTTTGACGTCGACGGATAGTTTCGCAGCCTCCTACCCGCGGATTGCCGAGGATACGCCCTACGAAGAGGCGCGCGACATCATGATGGCGGCCGGCTTCAGTGCCGCTGCGACGGCACAGCCCGACGACTGCGCGCTTGGGCGCGAAGACATTTGTCAGAAATGGCCTGAGACGGAGAGCTGCGCCGGAACCGGCATGGGCCTGTGCAGCTTTGCCTGGAAGAAGGGCGCGACCGTCGTGGAGATCGTAACGGTCGGTGATGAGACCATCGTCGTCAGACGTGCCAGGTGCCGATCCGGCTGCTGAGTCTACTGTCCGCGCTTGGCGGCGGTCGCGAAGCGGCGCGCTTCCTCGGCGGCGCGGAACAGGGCCTTGGCCTTGTTCTCGCATTCCGCCTGCTCCGATGCCGGATCGGAATCCGCCACGATGCCGGCGCCGGCCTGCACGTACATCACGCCATCCTTCACCAGCGCGGTGCGCAGCACGATGCAGGTGTCCATCTCGCCGGCGGCCGAAAAGTAACCGACCGAGCCGGCATAGAGCCCGCGCTTCTCCTTCTCCAGTTCGTCGATGATCTCCATCGCGCGCACCTTGGGCGCACCCGACACGGTGCCCGCAGGAAAGCCCGCGGCCAGCGCGTCGAGCGCGTCGTGCTTCGCATCGAGCCGGCCCTCGACGTTGGAGACGATATGCATCACCTGGCTGTAGCGCTCGATGAAGAACTGGTCCGTGACAGTGACGCTGCCGATCTCGGCGACGCGGCCGACGTCGTTGCGCCCCAAGTCAAGCAGCATCAGGTGCTCGGCGCGCTCCTTGGGGTCGGCGAGCAGCTCGGCTTCCAGCGCCTTGTCCTCGTGCGGCGTGGCGCCGCGCGGGCGCGTGCCGGCGATCGGGCGGACCGTCACCACCCCGTCGCGCAGGCGCACCAGGATTTCCGGGCTCGATCCCGCCACCGCGAAGGCGCCGAAATCGAGGAAATACAGGAAGGGCGCCGGGTTGACGCGGCGCAGCGCGCGGTAGAGCGCAAACGCGGGAAGCGTGAACGGCGCCTCGAAGCGCTGCGACAGCACCACCTGGAACACGTCGCCGGCCAGGATGTAGTCCTTCGCGCGCAGCACCATGGCGCGGTACTCGTCCGGCGTGGTGTTGGACGCCGGCGCCACGGCGAGCGGACCCGCGTCTTCGTCGGGCGACTTGAACAGCAGGATGTCGAGGTCGTCGACCACCTCGGTCAGGCGCTCCGTGGCGCGGGCGAGCGCGGCCTGCGCGGAAACGTCCGGCTGCGGGCGCACCGGCGTGACCACGGTGATGGTGTCCTTCACGGTATCGAACACCACGACCAGCATCGGCCGGATCATGATGGCATCGGGGATGCGGACCGGGTCCGGCCCCGGAGAGGGGAGGTCCTCTATCTGCCGCACCAGGTCGTAGCCGAGATAGCCGAACAGGCCCGCCACCATCGGCGGCAGGTCATCGGGGAGCGCGATGCGGCTCTCGGCGATCAGGGTACGCAGCGATGCCAGCGGCGGCTCCGGGCATTGTTCGAAGCCGCCTGAGTCGGCGCGCGGCGCGCGGTTGATCTCGGCGCGGTCGCCGTTGGCGCGCCAGATCACGTCGGGCTCGATCCCGATGACGGAATAGCGCCCACGAGCAGCGCCGCCTTCCACCGATTCCAGCAGGAAGCTCATCGGCCGCCCGCCCGCGATCTTCAGGAAGGCGGATACCGGCGTCTCGAGATCGGCCACCAGCGTGGTCCATACCACCTGGGCTTCGCCCCCGGCGTAGCGCGCCGCGAAGGCCTCGGGCGGCGGCTCGATCTGCATCGCCGCCTCAGTCCTGCGGGGCAGGCTCGGCGCCCGTCACCTGGCGCAGGGCGGTCTGGTTGACAGTCACGCCGAGATCGCTCTGCAGCCGCGCCAGGTATTGGCTGACGAGGTCGTCGGCATAGGACCGGCGCAGCGTGTCGTCGATCTTCTTGGCGTCCTCCGAGGCCGGGTCGAGCGGCGCCGCGGTTGCCTCGGTGACGCGGAACACGAACATCTCGGTCGGATTCTGGCCCTGCGCGCTGCCGACGGCGCCCTTGGCGGTGCTGAAGGCGGCCGCCACGACCGCGGCGGAGAGGCCTTCGGACGGCTTGCCGCGCCGCAGGTCGGTCGCGGTCTCGACCTTGAGGCCCTCCGCCGCGGCAACCTCGGCGAGCGCGCCGGCCTTGGCCTTGTCGAGGATCTCGGCGGCCTTGGCCTTGAGCCGTTCCGCGATCTGGTCCTCGCGCCAGCGCGCCTCGACCCGGTCCTTGACCTCGTCCAGCGTGCGGTCGTGCGAGCGCGTGATCTCCGTGACCTCGTACCAGACATAGCCGTTGTTCGGGAGCTGGATCGGATCGGTCTCGACGCCGATATCGGCCGCGAACGCGCCCTGCAGGACATCCTGCGCGCGCGGCACGTTCTGGACCGGCGTGCCCGCGGGATCGCGTCCCGAGCGGTCAACCGCGTCGATCGTATGGGGATTGATGCCGACCTTTTGCGCGACCTCGGCGAGCGATTCGCCGCCGGCGCGGCCGTCCTCGATCTTGTCGCGGCGGGCCTGGACCTCGGCCTTGGCGCGCTCCAGGGACAGCTCGCGCTTGATCTCGTTCGCGACCTCGTCGTAGCCGCGGACCTTCTCGGGCTCGACCTTGACGACGCGGACCAGGGCGACGCCGAACCGCCCGTCGACCGGCGCGCTGACCTCGCCTTCCTTCAAAGCGAAGGCGGCGTCCGCCACGGCACGGTCGATCAGGCTCGACTTGGTGACCAGCCCGAGGCTGATGTCGGATTCCTGCTTGCCCTGCTCCACGGCGACCGCCGCGAACGTCGTGCCCTGGGCGAGCTTGTCGGACGCGGCCTGGGCATCGGCCTTGTTGGCGAACACGATCTGCTCGAGCTGCCGGCGCTCGGGCGTGACGTAGCGCGCGCGGCGTTCCTCATAGGTGCGCTTGGCGTCGTCGTCGGAGACGGTGATCCACATCGCCGCATCCTCGGGCGTCAGCGTCAGCACCGTGAGCTTGCGATATTCCGGCGCCCGGAACAGCGCCTTGCGATCCTCGAAATACTTCGTCAGCACCTCGGGCGCCGGTGCGGCGATCTCGCCGGCCTTGCTCTGGTCGAGCAGCACATATTCAACCGCGCGCTGCTCGGTCTGGTAGCGGCTCATCGCCTCCCGCAACGTCGCCGGCACGGCGATCTCGCCGCCGAGGGTTTCGGCGATCTGGCGGCGCAGCGTCACGCGGCGCTGCTCGGCGACGTAGCGGGGTTCGGTGTAGCCGGCGCCGCGGATGAGCTGCTCGAAGCGCTGGGAATCGAAACGGCCGCCAGCGCCGCGAAACGTCGGGTCCTCGGTGATGCGCTTGGACACCTCGGCGTCGGACACCGCGAGCCGCAACTGCTGCGCCCGCTGGTCCAGCGCGGTTTCGGCCACCAGCTCGCCCAGGAGCTGGCGGTCCAGCCCGAAGGCCCGCGCCTGGTCGGGGGTGATCGGGCGTCCCATCTGGCGCCCGAGCCGCTGCAGGCGCTCGTTGTAAAAGGAGCGGAACTGCTCGGTCGATATCTCGGTGCTGCCGACCTTCACGAGGCTGGAGCGGCCGAATCCCCGGAAAATGTCGCCGATGCCCCAGATCGCGAAGCTCACGATCAGGAGCCCCATGACGGTGGCCATGACGGTCTTGCCGAGCCAATTCGTGGAGGCCTTGCGGATACCTCGAAGCATAATCCCGTCGTTTCGTTCAAAGGAGAGGCGAGCCCGGGCGAGTGCGCCGGCGCGGAGTCGCGGAATAATAAGGACCGGCGGCACTTATCGCAACACGCGCAGAACGGCGGTTGGTCGCACGCAAGGCGGCCGCGCCGCCCTTCCCCGGGGAGGTCCGGTCTGGTAACCGCTCCGGCATTGCAGCAGGGGATCGACGATGGCCGCTTCACAGCGCCGGCCGATGGTGGCCGGCAATTGGAAAATGAACGGGCTGAAGAAATCGAGTGCCGAACTGCTCAGGATCGTCGAGAATTCGGTCAACCTCTCGCGCAACGTCGATATCCTGGTCTGCCCGCCCGCGACCCTCCTGACAAGCTTCACCAGCCTGGCGCGCGGCTCGCGCGTGCGCATCGGCGGCCAGGACTGCCACGCGGAGGCCGCGGGCGCCTTCACCGGCGACCTCTCGGCCGAAATGCTCAAGGACGCCGGTGCCGGCACGATCATCGTCGGCCATTCGGAGCGGCGCAGCCTGCACAAGGAGACCGACGGCGAGGTGCGGGCCAAGACGCTCGCGGTGTGGCGCGCCGGGTTGACCGCGATCGTGTGCATCGGCGAGACGCGTGCCGAGCGCGAAGCCCGCCAGACCATCGACGTCGTGCGCCGGCAGGTCGACGGCTCGCTGCCCAACGGCGGGCGCCCGGACAACCTGGTGGTTGCCTATGAGCCCGTCTGGGCGATCGGCACCGGCCTGACGCCGACCACGGCCGATATCGCCGACGTCCATGCCGCGGTCCGCAAGCGGCTGACCGAGCGTTTCGGTCCGGCCGCCGAGGGCATCCGCGTCCTCTACGGAGGGTCGGTCAAGCCGGAGAACGCCAAGGAGCTGATGGCGGTGGCGAATGTCGACGGCGCGCTGGTCGGCGGCGCGAGCCTGAAGGCGGACGACTTTCTCGGGATCGTCGCGGCTTACAATTAGCCTTCAGCAGGCATGGCACCGGCCAATGGCTCGCCGCGCATCAGCCGCGGTCCCCCGGCGGTCGCCGATACGCCTTCCCGCATCACGGCGCGGCGCAGGGGCGGAATGCGGTCCAGCAGATAGAGCCCGAGGCCGCGCACGCCCTGGATAGGCAGGAAATCCGTGAGCAACGAGCGGTTGAGCAGGTCGATCGCCACGGTGCGGGTCGTGACGTCGGCACGCCGCGCAAGGTCGTAGCGCTGCACCAGCGCATCGCCGCCGGCGTCCTCGCCGGCCCGGCAGGCATCCGTGACCAGCTCGGCAAGCATCGCGGCGTCACGCAGGCCGAGGTTGAGCCCCTGGGCGCCGATCGGCGGCAGCACATGGGCGGCCTCTCCGACCAGGGCGACCCGGCGGGCGCCGAACGATGTCGCCGTCGCACCGCTGAGAGGGAAGATTCCACGGCCCGGCGACACCGTGATCCTGCCGAGGATGGAATGCGACCGCCGCTCGATCTCGGCGGCGAGCGCCGCGTCGTCCAGGCCTTGCAACCATTCCGCGTCGGCCGGCCCGACCACGCAGACGATGCTTGACCGATTGCCGGGCAGGGGGACCAGCGTGAACGGCCCGCTTTCCGTGTGGAACTCGGTCGATGTGTCGCGATGCGGACGGGTATGGACGACGTTGAACGTCAGCGCGGTCTGCGGATAGCGCCATGCCTCGGTTTCGATGCCGGCGGCCGCGCGGCACAGGGAATTGCGTCCGTCCGCACCGACCGCGAGGCTCGCCCGGATGGCGATGCCGCCAGCCAGGACCGTGACGCCGGCATCGTCGAGTTCAACAACCTCGGCCGAGGCGGGGATGCGGGTCAGAGAAGGAAGCTGTTCGGCCCGCGCGTCCAGCGCCGCGACGAGATGGCGGTTCTCGATGTTGTGGCCAAAGGCCTCCAAGCCGATTTCGGCGGCATCGAACGCGACTTCGGGGGCCCGGAGAAGCCGGGCCGTGTCGTCGACGATGCGCATCACCCGCAGCGGCGCGGCGTCCGCGCGGCAGGCGTCCCACACGCCGAGGGCATCCAGGGCCGCCACCGAGGTATTGAGGAGCGCGGTGGTACGGCTGTCGGGAACCGTGGTCGCCGCAACCAGCGCGGTGCGCACGCCGGCGCCGGCCAGCGCCACGGCGGCGGTGAGCCCCGCGGGTCCGCCGCCGACGACGATGGCCGTGAATTCGCGCGTATCCGTTGCCGTCATCGGCGGGTCCTCGGCGGATGTCTACCAAGGCGGCGGCGCCATGACGAGCACCGGATCGGGCGCGCGAGGCCGGCACGTGCCCTTACGCCTGCCGGTGCTATAAGACGACCCGATGCTTGAAACACGCGAAATGAGCCGTGATCCGGCAGCCATTCCGAGCGGGCCGGCCCGTGCCCGAGCCTTCGCCGTCCATGTCTTCACGGCGTCGGGCGCCGCATTCGCGCTGCTCGCGCTCCTTGCAGCGGGCCGCGCCGACTGGCCGACGATGTTCCTGTGGCTCGCGGTCGCGCTCGTCATCGATGCGGTGGACGGCACTTTTGCCCGCGCCTTCCGCGTCGCCGAGGTGCTGCCTGAATGGTCCGGCGACGCCCTCGACCTCATGGTCGATTACCTCACCTATGTCGCGGTTCCGGCCTATGCGCTGGCGGTCGGCGGGCTACTGCCGGACGCTGCCGCGCTGCCGCTTGCCGTCGCGATCATGGTGACCGGCGCGCTGTACTGCGCCGACCGCCGGATGAAGACCACCGACAATTACTTCCGCGGCTTTCCGGTGCTGTGGAACATCGTGGCTTTCTTCCTGTTCATGCTGCGGCCCGCGCCATGGCTGTCCGCTGCGGCGATCTGCGCGCTTGTCGTGCTCACCTTCGTTCCGTTTCCCTTCGTCCACCCGATGCGGGTGGCGCGGGGCCGGGCGGTGAACATCGTCCTCCTGGTCGTCGGGCTCGCGCTTGCGGTGGTGGCGATCGTCCAGGACCTGCGGCCCGATACCTGGATTGTTGTGGCGATCTGCCTCCTGGGCCTCTACTTCCTCGGTGCGGGCCTGCTGCGCGGGCGCGCCTGACGGCTTTCAAAGCGGGAACCGACGTTGCCAGAGATCATGGACCTGAATGCGTGGGCGGCCCTCGCCACGCTCACCGCGCTCGAGATCGTGCTCGGCATCGACAACGTGGTGTTCATCTCGATCCTGGTGAGCCGCCTGCCGGCCGAGCAGGCCGCGCGCGCGCGCAGGATCGGGCTGTCGCTGGCGCTGGTGTTCCGCATCCTTCTGCTGTTCACGCTGACGTCCTTGATGGCGCTGACCGACGTCGTCGTCACCATTTTTCACCTGCCGCTGTCGTGGCGGAACATCATCCTGATCGCGGGCGGGCTGTTCCTGATCGCGAAGTCGACGCATGAGATCCATCGCGAGATCGAGCCCAATGACGAGGCCGAGGGTGGCGCCGGCGGCGTCGGGAAAGCCTTTGCCCTCATCATCCTTCAATTGATCGTCATCGACCTCGTATTCTCGATCGATTCCATCGTCACCGCGATCGGCATGTCGGACGACATCGGCATCATGGTGATGGCGGTGATCATCGCCGTCGGCGTGATGTATGTCGCTTCGGGGCCGGTCGCCGGGTTCATCGCGCGGCATCCCACCACCAAGATGCTGGCGCTTGCGTTCCTGCTGCTGATCGGGGTCGCGCTGGTCGCCGACGGGTTGGCGTTCCATCTCCCCCGCGGCTACATCTACTTTGCCATGGCCTTCGCCGCGCTGGTCGAGGCCTTCAACGTGTGGGCGCGGCGCAAGCGGGTCCGCAGCAAGCCCACGACCTGACGGAGACACGCATGCCCGTGCTTCTCATCACCGGCTCCAGCCGCGGCATCGGTGCCGCCACCGCGCGGATGGCCGCCGGGCGCGGCTACGATGTCGCCGTCAACTACGTGCGCGACAAGGGCGCGGCCGACGGCGTCGTCAAGGACGTCGAAGCGGCGGGCCGAAGGGCCGTCGCGATCCAGGGCGACATGGCGGTGGAGGCCGATATCGAGCGGCTGTTCGCGCAGACGGAAGAGGCGCTCGGGCCGATCACCCATTTCGTCTACAACTCGGGGATCGTCGGCCACATCTCGCGGCTCGACGCGGTCGAGACCAAGACCCTGCGCGAGGTCATCGACCTCAACATCCTCGGCGCCCTCATCTGCCTGCGGACTGCGATCCGCCGCATGTCGACCGCGCATGGCGGCAAGGGCGGCGCGATCGTGCTGATCGGCTCGGCCACCGCTACGCTCGGCGCGCCCAACGATTATGTCTGGTACGCCGCCTCCAAGGCCGCCGTCGAGGCCATGGCGATCGGCGCCGCCAAGGAGGTCGCCAAGGAGGGTCTGCGCGTCAACACCGTGGCGCCGGGCCCGATCGACACCGAGATCCACGAGCCGGGGCGGCTCGACCGCATCATGCCGTTCGTGCCGATCGGCCGCGCCGGCACCGCCGACGAGGTCGCCGAGGCCGTGCTGTTCATGCTCTCCGACGGCGCCTCGAACATCACCGGCACGACGCTGCGCGTGGCGGGGGGACGGTAGCGCTTCGTTGCGATGGAGAAGCGGCGCGATCCGGAGTAAAGAACCACCGCGAGCAATTTCAGCCGGTCCCGGATTTCGCTCGCGCTTCATCCGGGCTACAGGATGAAGCGCGAGCAAAATGCGGACCGGCTGAAATTGCTCGCGGTGGTTCTTTACTCCGGATCGCGCTTTCTCATCGCAACGAAGCGCTACCGTCCCCGCCACGCGCGGCGTCGTGCATGTTCGAGGCGCGTCGGAGAGCATGAACAGCGGGCCCGGCCTCGGCGACCTCGTTTTCGGCCGTGCCGGCGCGGCCGATCGGCACGAACGGCATGATGCGGTCGAGCCGCCCCGGCTCGTCGATCTCGGTGTCGATAGACCGGCGCAGGCGGTTGACGCGCAGACCCTCCTTGGCGACCTCCTTGGCGGCGCCGATCGCCATGGCCTCGACGGCGGCCTTGGAGGCGGCGTACCAGACGTGGTCGGGCGCGCCGAGCGTAGCGGTGGCCAAGCCGATCAGCACGATGGCGCCGCCCTTGCCGCCATGCGCGGTCGACATGCGGCGGAACCGCGGTCCGCAGGCAGATGAGGGCGCCGAGGATGTTGAGGTCGATGACCTCGCGGGTCTTGGTCTCGACCGCGTCGAGCCGCGAGATGTGGCCGACGATCCCCGAGTTGTCAACGAAATGGGTGATCGGCCCGACGTCTTCCGTCTGCGCGAACAGCCACGAAGATATCGGCCTCCACCGCCATGTCGCCCTGGATCGCGACGGCCCTTTCGGCCCGCCGCTTCGACGTCCTTGACGACGCCGTCGGCCGCGCCCTTGTCGCGCACGTCGTTGACGGCGACATCGTAGCCGCGCCCGGCGGCCATGCAGGCGGTGGCGGCACCGATGCCGCGGCTGGAGCCGGTGATGAGAAGCACGGCGGTGCGTCTACCGTCAGGTCGTGGGCTTGCTGCGGACCCGCTTGCGCAGCGCCCACACGTTGAAGGCCTCGACCAGCGCGGCGAAGGCCATGGCAAAGTAGATGTAGCCGCGGGGGAGATGGAACGCCAGACGAAGTTCGGCGCCGACCCCGATGAGCAGCGGAACGCAAGCGCCACGTCTTGGTGGTGGGATGCCGCGCGATGGACAACCGGCCCCGAAGCGACATACGTCCGCGCCGAGCGCGCGAAATTCGTCGCCGCCATCACCATGATGCCGATGTCGTCCGACATGCCGATGCGCGGTGACGATGAAATCGATCAATCGAGGTCGATGACGATCAATTGAAGGATGATCGAGCAAGGCTTTCCCGACGCCGCCGGCGCCACCCTCGGCCTCATCTCGTGAGCTGCGATTCTGGCGATCGATATTGCATGCGTCGACTTCGCGATCAGGAACAGCCCACCGCGATCAGGATGATGTTCCGCCACGACAGCGGCGCTGAAGATCGTCCTGACGACGTCGGTCAGCGCCATCAAGGACGTCAGCGTGGACAAGGATGCGGAACGCCAGCGCCAGCGACAGCCCGATCCTGCGCGCGCGCGCGGCCTGCTCGGCCGGCAGGCGGCTCACCAGGATCGAGATGAACACCACGTCGATGCCGAGCACGATCTCGAGCGCGGTGAGCGTGGCGAGGGCCGCCCACACGAGGTCATGATCTCTGGCAACGTCGGTTTCCGCTTTGAAAGCCGTCAGGCGCGCCCCGCGCAGCAGGCCCGCGAGGAAGTGAGAGACCAGAGGCAGATCACCACGATCCAGGTATCGGGCGCGGTCCTGGACGATCAGGCCAGCAAGCGCGAGCCCGACGACCAGGAAGAAAACGGGCATGTTCACCGCCCCCGGCCCCGCGCCACCCGCATCGGGTGGACGAAGGGAAGATGACACGACAAGCGCGCAGATGCCGCGCGCGTCATGGCGCGGGCCCGCCACGATGTTCCCACAGCACCGGAAAGCCGCGGAAGTCATTGTTGGTGGTCTTCATCCGGCGGTCGGCGCAGTACAGCGCGCCCGTCACCGTGATCGCGACGGCAAGCGGCGGGTACGCAGCAGCGTGCGGTGGCCCCGCCGACCGCCAGCGCCGGAACAGGTAAGTAGGTGAGGTAATCGACCATGAGGTCGAGGGCGTCGCCGGAGCCGTTCAGGCAGCACCTCGGCGACGCGGAAGGCGCGGGCAAGAGTCCGTGCCAGCCGCATGGATGGCCACAGCGCGACCCGCGAGCCACAGGACGTCGTCGGCCGTCGGCGCGGCCCGCTGCCGAGCGCGAGCAGCACGATGCGGCACCCGACGCCGTGAAGACATGGACGGCGAAGGCTCGGGCACGGGCCGCCCCGCTCGGAATGGCTGCCGGATCACGGCTCATTTCGCGTGTTTCAAGCATCAGGTAGTCTTATAGCACCAGCAGGCGTAAGGGCACGTGCCGGCCTCGCGCGCCCCATCCGGTCTGCGTCATGGCGCCGCCGCCTTGGTAGACATCCGCGACCCGCCGATGACGGCAACGGATACGCGCGAATTCACGGCCATTGTTGTCGGCGGCGGGAGCCCGCGGGCTGCACCCCGCCGCCGTGGCGCTGGCCGGCGCCGGCGTGCGCATGGTTGCGGGCGACCACGGTTCCGACAGCCGTACCACCACGCTCCTCGATCCTCGGTGGCGGCCTGGATGCCCTCGGCGTGTGGGACGCCTGCGCGCGGACGCCGCTGCGGTGATGCGCGTGGTCCGCGGCCCGGCTTCTCCGGGCCCCCGAAGTCGCGTTCGATGCCGCCGAAATCGGCTTGGAGAGCCTTTCGCCACGACGTCGAACCGCCATCTCGTCGCGGCGCTGGACGCGCGGGGCCGAACAGCTTCCTTCTCTGACCCGCATCCCCGCCTCGGCCGAGTTGAACTCGACGATGCCGGCGTCACGGTCCTGGCTGGCGGCATCGCCATCCCGGGCGAGCCTCACCGTGGGTCCGACGACAATTCCCTGTGCCGCGCGGCCGCCGGCATCGAAACCGAGGCATGGCGCTATCCGCAAGCAGCATTTCGACGTCGTCCATACCCATTCCGCATCGCGACAGCATCGACCGAGTTCCACACGGAAAGCGGCCGTTCACGCTGGTCCCCTGCCCGGCAACCGGTCAAGCATCGTCTGCGTGGTCGGGCCAGGAGCGCGGAATGGTTGCAAGGCCTGGACGACGCGGCGCTCGCCGCCGAGATCGAGCGGCGGTCGCGTTCCATCCTCGGCAGGATCACGGTGTCGCCGGGCCGTGGAGGTACCCTATTTCAGCGGTGCGACGGCAACAGGGTAAGATCGTCGGCGCCCGCCGGGTCGCCCTGGTCGGAGAGGCCGCCCATGTGCTGCCGCCGATCGGCGCCCAGACCTCGGCCTGCGTGACGCCACGATGCTTGCCGAGCTGGTCACGGATGCCTGCCGGGCCAGCGACCAGCGGCGATGCGCTGGTCACGCTCGACCTTGGCGTGAGCATCACGACCCGCACCGTGGCGATCGACCTGCTCGACCGCTCGTTGCTCACGGATTTCCTGCCTATCCAGGGCGTGCCCGGCCTCGGGCTCTATCTGCTGGACCGCATTCCGCCCCTGCGCCGCGCCGTGGGAAGGCGTATGGGCGACCGCCGGGGGACCGCGGCTGTGCGCGGCGAGCCATTCGCTGTGTCCCTGAACATGTAAGCCGCGACGATCCCGAGAAAGTCGTCCGCCTTCAGGCTCGCGCCGCCGACCAGCGCGCCGTCGACATTCGCCACCGCCATCAGCTCCTTGGCGTTCTCCGGCTTGACCCGTTCTCCGTGAGCGCGGATGCCCTCGGCGGCCCGACCGAAACGCTCGGTCAGCCGCTTGCGACCGCGGCATGGACGTCGCGATCGCCGTGGTCGGCGTCGCCGAGTGCCGTAGCCAGACGGGCTGATCGGCAACCACCAGGCTGTCCGGGCGCCCGCCGTTGGGCAGCGAGCCGTGGAGCCTGCCGGCGCACGACGTCGATCGTCTGGCGGGCTTCGCGCTCGGCACGCGTCTCGCCGATCAGCACGATCCGCGTCGACCCGGCGCGCCACACCGCGGAGTCACCGCCTCGCCGTCGGTCTCCTTGTCCAGGCTGCGCCGGCCGACGATGTGGTCGTTGCCGGCACCGGCGTCCTTGAGCATTTCAGGCCGAGGTCGCCGGTGAAGGCGCCCGCGGCCTCCGCGTGGCAGTCCTGGATGCGCACGCGCGAGCCGCGCGCCAGGCTGGTGAAGCTCTAGGAGGGTCGCGGGCGGGCAGACCAGGATATCGACGTTGCGCGAGAGGTTGACCGAATTCTCGACGATCTTGAGGTTGCCGGGCACTACGATTTCTTCAGCCCGTTCATTCGTCCGATTGCCGGCCACCATCAGCCGCGCTGTGAAGCGGCCATCGTCGATCCCCTGTGCTATGCCGGAGCGGTTACCAGACCGGACCTCCCGGGGAAGGGCGGCGCGGGGCCGTGACCCAACCGCCGTTCTGCGCGTGTTGCGATACGTGCCGCCCGGTCCTTTATTATCACCCCGGGCTCGCCTCTCCTTTGGAACGAAACAACGGGGTACTCTTCGAGGTATCCGCAAGGCCTCACGAATTGGCTCCGCGACCGTCATGGCCACCGTCATGGGGCTCCTGATAGTGACTTTCGCGATCTGGGGCGTGGCGACATTTTCAGAAGAGGGCCGCTCCAGCCTCGTGAAGGTCGGCGGCGCCGTCGACCGAGCAGTTCCGCTCCTTTTACAACGAGCGCCTGCGGCCGGCTCGGGCACCAGATGGGACGCCCGACCAGGCGCGGGCCTTCAGGCTGGACCGCCAGCTCCTGGGCGAGCTGGTGGCCGAAACCGCGCTGGACCAGCGGGCGCAGCAGTTGCGGCTCGCGGTGTCCGACGCCGAGGTGTCCAAGCGCATCACCGAGGACCCTTCGACGTTTCGCGGCGCTGGCGGCCGTTTTCGAATTCCCAGCGCTTCGAGCAGCTCGTCCGCGGCGCCGGCTACACCGAGCCCCCGCTACGTCGCCGAGCAGCACAGCGTGACGCTGCGCCGCCAGATCGCCGAAACTGTCGGCGGCGAGATCGCCGTGCCGGCGACGTTGCGGGAGGCGATGAGCCGCTACCAGACCGAGCAGCGCGCGGTTGAATATGTGCTGCTCGACCAGAAGAGCAAGGCCGGCGAGATCGCCGCACCGGCGCCCGAGGTGCTCGACGAAGTATTCGAGGATCAGCAAGGCGCTGTTCCGGGCGCCGGAATATCGCGAGGCTCACGGTGCTGGACGCCGCGCCGAGGATGCGGCAATGTTGTGGATCGCGTCTCCGACGACAAGCGCGAGCGCACCTATGAGGAAGCGCCGCGCGCTACGTAGCGCCCGAGCACCAGCAGATCGTGTTCGCCAAGGCCGATGCCCAGGCCGCGTCCGACAAGCTCGCCGGCACGACGTTCGCGGCGGTCGCCGTGGAGCAGGGCAAGCAGGAACCCGATCAGCCTCGGGCTGCGTCACCGAGTCAGCCTGATGATTGCCGTGGCGCCGCCTCACTTTGAAGGAAGGCGAGGTCGCGCGCAGTTCGACGGGCGGTTCGGCGTCGCCCTGGTCCGCGTCGTCAAGGTCGAGCCCGAGAAGGTCCGCGGCTACGACGAGGTCGCGAACGAGATCGAGCGCGAGTTGTCCCTGGAGCGCGCCAAGGCCCGCCGCGACAAGATCGAGGACGGCCGCGCCGGCGGCGAATCGCTGGCCGAGGTCGCGCAAAAGGTCGGCATCAATCCCCATACGATCGACGCGGTTGACCGCTCGGGACGCGATCCGCGCGGCACGCCGGTCCAGAACGTGCCGCGCGCGCAGGATGTCCTGCAGGGCGCGTTCGCGGCCGATATCGGCGTCGAGACCGATCAAGATGCAGCTCCCCGAAGCAACGGCTATGTCTGGTACCGAGGTCACGGAGGTCGGCGCGCTCGCACGACCGCGCGCTGGACGAGGTCAAGGACCAGGTGGAGCAGGCGCTGGCGCGAGGACCAGATGATCGCGGAACAGCTCCAAGGCCACCGAGGAGATCCTCGACAAGGCCAAGGCCGGCGCGCTCGCCGAGGTCGCGGCGGAGGGCCTCAAGGTCAGAGCCGCGACCTGGCGCGCCCGTCCGAAGGCCTC
>CAVZMU010000010.1:0-127063 GCA_963776455.1 uncultured Alphaproteobacteria bacterium | reverse complement strand
GCCAGCGGACGAGCTATCAGGAAAACTCGCTATCCCTGGATTACCGATGGCGCCGCAGGCTTGCACATCGAGCAGGCGGGTGCTAGAACAAAAAGAGAACAATTGATCTTGGCGCGCCGATCCTTCGGCACCACCTGTGGACAACGCGGAACGCGCTTAAGGCGAGGCGTGGATCGGTCTAGGGTGCGGCCGGACAATCGGGCGGCGAGCAGGAGAGTGGCATGGCGGGTTCGGTGAACAAGGTGATCCTGATCGGCAATCTGGGCGCGGATCCGGAGATCCGGCGCACGCAGGATGGCCGTCCAATCGCCAACCTCCGCGTCGCGACCTCCGACACCTGGCGCGACAAGGCGACCGGCGAGCGCCGCGAGAAGACGGAATGGCATCGCGTCGTCATCTTCAGCGAGCCGCTGTGCAAGATCGTCGAACAGTACCTGAAGAAGGGCGCCAAGGTTTATCTCGAAGGCTCGCTGCAGACGCGGAAATGGACCGACCAGCAAGGCGTCGAGAAATACTCCACAGAAGTCGTGCTGCAGGGCTTCAACTCGGTGCTCACCATGCTCGACGGCCGTAATGGCGGCGCCGAGGCTGGCGGCGGCGGCTCGGGGGACTTCGGCTCCCCGGGCCCGACGGCATCGCGCGAGCGCAAGCCCGCTATGGCCGGCGCCGGCAAGCGCGACGACTTCGACGACGAGATTCCGTTCTGATGGGGGATGCGCGGCCCTGCTGTCGGGTCTGCTGAGGCAGCCGATGGCACGGCGCCGGCCTCTTGCCCGAGGGCAGGCGGTAGTCCGCCGGTGTCGGACAATGTCCGCGTGGGCGGGAGATAGCGTCGGCGGCGGCAGATAATGACAGGCCGTTGCCGGAGAAGGGCGCTTGCGACACCTGGGAGGGTGTCCGCGCGGTCTCCAACTCGCGGATCGGGGAGCGTCCTCGGCAGCGACCTTGATTTACCCGGCCGTCCGCGATAGGTAACAGCCTCGCCAGCGGCCCGGTCACGGACTTCCGCGGCGATTCTTTCCCACAGGGCCCGGTTCGCCCTCGTCCTCTCCAAGAGGTCGGGACAACGGTCACTGTTGCAACCGAGAAGGCCGATGGCCAAGACGAGCCCATTCAAGTTCCTTCAGGAGGTGCGCACCGAGACCGCCAAGGTCACGTGGCCGTCGCGCCGCGAAACCGCGATCACCACCGCCATGGTGTTCGTCATGGTCGCGCTGTCGTCGATATTCTTCCTGCTGGCGGATCAGCTCATCCGCTTCGTCGTCACCCTGGTCTTGGGATTGGGAGGCTGACCGTGAGCACCGATACCATGACCAAGCCGAAGCGCTGGTACATCGTCCACGCCTATTCGAATTTTGAGAAGAAGGTCGCCGAATCGATCCGCGAGCAGGCCAAGCAGCGCCATCTCGACCACCTGTTCGAGGAGATCATGGTGCCGACCGAGAAGGTCGTCGAAGTGCGCCGCGGCCGCAAGGTCGACGCCGAGCGCAAGTTCTTCCCCGGCTACGTGCTGGTGAAGATGGACCTCACCGACGAGGCCTACCACCTCATCAAGAACACCCCGAAGGTCACCGGCTTCCTCGGCGCCGACAACAAGCCGCATGCCGATCTCGGAGAGCGAGGCGTCGCGCATCATGCACCAGGTCGCAGGAGGGCGATCGAGCGGCCGAAGCCCTCGGTCACCTTCGAGGTCGGCGAGCAGGTGCGGGTGTCCGACGGTCCGTTCGCCTCGTTCAACGGCGTGGTCGAGGAAGTCGACGAGGCGCGCTCGCGCGTCAAGGTGGCGGTTTCGATCTTCGGCCGCGCGACGCCGGTGGAGCTCGAATACGGGCAGGTCGAGAAGCTGTAGGGATCGGGTGTCCCGCACGCGGCGCGACGTGATGTGCACAGCACGTCACGGTGCTCCGCAGATGCGGGACGCCGGTTGCTGAGAGACAGAACAGGGTCTGCAACGCAGCACTTCGTGCTGATTGCGCCCCGGGGTACGGAAGCCAGCGTGGGAGGGCAGGGCGGTCAGCCAAACCGTCCGGGCCCGGACCACGAACCAGCCGGAATGGTCCGGCTGAGAAGGAGTAGGATATGGCCAAGAAAGTTACCGGCTACCTGAAGCTGCAGGTGCCGGCCGGCGCGGCCAATCCGTCGCCGCCGATCGGGCCGGCGCTCGGTCAGCGCGGCCTCAACATCATGGAATTCTGCAAGGCGTTCAACGCCCAGACGCAGAAGGAAGAGAAGGGCACGCCCCTTCCGGTCGTCATCACCGATCTACGACGACAGCTCCTTCACCTTCGAGATGAAGCACCCCGCCGGTGTCCTTCTTCCTCAAGAAGGCGGCGAACATCAAGTCCGGCTCCAAGACCCCGGGCCGCGGCACCGCCGGTTCGGTGACGCGCGCGCAGGTCCGCGAGATCGCCGAGAAGAAGATGAAGGACCTCAACTGCTACGACGATCGAGGCGGCGATGAAGATGGTCGAAGGCTCGGCCCGCTCGATGGGCCTCCAGGTGGCGGGGTAAGAGCGATGGCACATATCGGAAAGCGCACGAAGGCGACCCGCGAAGGCGTCGACCGCAACAAGCTCTACCCGCTCGACGAGGCCGTGAAGCTGGTCAAGGAGCGGGCCAAGGCCAAGTTCGACGAGACCATCGAGGTCGCGATGAACCTCGGCGTCGACCCGCGCCACGCCGACCAGATGGTCCGCGGCGTCGTGCAACCTGCCGAACGGCTCCGGCCGCACGGTGCGCGTCGGCGGTGTTCGCCCGCGGCGCCAAGGCCGACGAGGCCAAGGCCGCGGGCGCCGACATCGTCGGCGCCGAGGATCTGGTCGAGCGTGTCCAGGCCGGCAAGATCGACTTCGACCGCTGCATCGCCACCCCCGACATGATGCCGCTGGTCGGCCGGCTCGGTAAGGTGCTGGGTCCGCGCGGCCTGATGCCGAACCCCAAGGTCGGCACGGTGACCATGGACGTCGCCGGCGCGGTCCACGGCGCCAAGGGCGGCTCGGTCGAGTTCCGCGTCGAGAAGGCCGGGCATCATCCACGCCGGCGTCGGCAAGGCCTCGTTCGAGCCCGAGAAGCTCGTCGAAAACATCAAGGCCTTCGCCGACGCGGTTCAGAAGGCGAGGCCGGCCGGCGCCAAGGGCACCTACCTCCAGCGCGTCGCCGTCTCCTCGACGATGGGCCCGGGCGTGAAAGTCGAGCCCTCGACCCTGGTCGGGAATGCCGGCGGGACGTGAGACAAAGGGCACCCGGCGCCTCCGTGTGCCGGGTCTACTTTCTTGGATTGCCCTCTTGTGGGAAGGCCCGAAAAGCTTTATTTCGGCGCGACTTCCTAAACCGAATGAAGTCCGGCTGTGATGTCGGCTTCCAGTTTGAGTTCCGACCGGGCGACCGGGCGGCGATAAGTCGGCGGACTGAAGGGCGTTCCTTCGCTTCGCCGGCTTGAGTTCTGTCCGAGACTGCAGGCGCCGGGGTGCCGGCTTAATCTGACGGCCTGCATAGACGGGGACGATACGGAGAGGCGCCGGTCACGCTGGCGCGGATTCGGTTCGAAACCTTTGCACCTGGCCTGAACGCTCCGTCGTTCAGGTCCGGGGGACAGGCAAGTCGTGCCGTCTGCTCGCGGTCTTCATGACCGTGAGCCGCGACGGCAGGTGCAACCGGCGGGCGTCAAGGCCCGCCAAACCTGAAGAGCGAAGCACCCGTGGATAGAGCGGAAAAGAAGGAGCTCGTCGGCACGCTCAACGAGGTCTTCAAGACCTCGAACGTCGTCGTCGTTGCTCACTATGCCGGCCTCACCGTCGCCGAGATGCAGAAGCTGCGCCGGCAGATGAAGCAGGCGGGCGGCGCGGTGAAGGTCGCGAAGAACCGCCTCGCCAAGATCGCTCTTGAAGGCACGGACGTCGCCGCCATCGCGGCCCTGCTCAAGGGGCCGACCGTGCTCGCCTATTCGGGCGATCCGGTGGCGGCGCCGAAGGTCGCCGTCGATTTCGCCAAGGCGAACGAGAAGTTCGTCATCCTCGGCGGGGCGATGGGCAAGACCGCCCTGAACCCGGACGGCGTCAAGGCTCTCGCCTCGCTGCCGTCGCTCGACGAACTGCGCGCCAAGCTGATCGGCCTGATCCAGGCCCCGGCGACCAAGATCGCGCAGGTCGTCAACGCGCCGGCCGCCAAGCTCGCCCGCGTGGTCGAGGCCTATGCCTCGAAGAGCGAAGCGGCGTGAGGCCCTTCGCAAATTCGGTTCGAACCGAACCCGAAAACAAGGACTAGATAGACATGGCTGATCTCTCCAAGATCGTCGACGAGCTGTCCAACCTGACCGTCCTCGAGGCGGCCGAGCTCGCCAAGATGCTCGAAGAGAAGTGGGGCGTTTCCGCCGCCGCCGCCGTCGCGGTTGCCGGCGCCTGCCGCCGCTGCTGCCGCTCCGGTCGGAAGAGAAGACCGAGTTCACGGTCATGCTCGCCGCCGTCGGCGACAAGAAGATCAACGTCATCAAGGAAGTCCGCGCGCATCACCGGCCTCGGCCTCAAGGAAGCCAAGGACCTGGTCGAGGGCGCGCCCAAGCCGGTCAAGGAAGGCGTCAGCAAGGACGAGGCCGCCAAGATCAAGGCCCAGCTCGAAGAGGCCGGCGCCAAGGTCGAGCTGAAGTAAGCAGCGCTTGCGTAAGGGGGACCCCCGGGGCGACGCCGGGGATTCACGCCGCTGCAATGTCGGTGAAGCCGGCGTCGCGACGATTCGGGTGGCGGCGGCAATCACGGATTGCGCGCGGTGTAGCGCCGAACGATGAGTGGAAGGCCGGCGGCCTCCGGCATGGCTGACCGGGCACCGGCGGCCGCGAACACGGAAACGTGTGTCAATTCTGGAGTCAGTCCTGAATTGTCACTTGGCCGCTCCAATGGCGGCATCAGGAGATCGAACGATCGGGCAATCTGCGTCCGATGACAGGTTGGTCAGGCGGGAGCAGCGATGCGCCCGGCCTGTCTTGTATCCGAGGCTGTGCAGGTGCGCGCCCGGGTAAAGCTGTCGCCATACCGGCGATGACATGAGAGGCCACGATGGCGCAAACGTTCACCGGTCGCAAGCGGATCCGCAAGTTCTTCGGCAACATCCGCGAAGTCGCGGAGATGCCGAACCTCATCGAGGTTCAGAAGGCGTCCTACGACCAGTTCCTGCTGGTGCGATGAGCCCGAAGGGCGGGCGGCCCGACGAGGGCCTGCAGGCGGTCTTCAAGTCGGTCTTCCCGATCACGGACTTTTCCAACACGCGCATGCTCGAATTCGTCCGCTACGAGTTCGAGCCGCCGAAGTACGACGTCGACGAGTGCCGCCAGCGCGGCATGACCTATGCCGCGCCGCTCAAGGTGACGCTGCGCCTGATCGTGTTCGATGTCGACGAGGAGACCGGCGCCCGGTCGGTCAAGGACATCAAGGAGCAGGACGTCTACATGGGCGACATGCCGCTCATGACCGACGAACGGCACCTTCATCGTCAACGGCACCGAGCGCGTCATCGTCTCGCAGATGCACCGTTCGCCGGGCGTGTTCTTCGACCACGACAAGGGCAAGACCCATTCGTCGGGCAAGCTGCTGTTCGCCGCCCGCATCATTCCCTATCGCGGCTCCTGGCTCGACATCGAGTTCGACGCCAAGGACATCGTCTATGCGCGCATCGACCGCCGCCGGAAGATGCCGGTGACGTCGCTGCTGTTTGCGCTCGGCATGGACGGCGAGGAGATCCTGCAGCACCTTCTACAAGACGATCGTCTACAAGCGGATCAAGGACGGCTGGCGCGTGCCCTTCGACGCCGAGCGCATGGGCGGCGTCAAGGCCGTCAACGACCTCGATCGACGCCGACACCGGCGAGGTCGTGCTCGAGGCCGGCAAGAAGATGACCGCGCGCCAGGCCAAGAAGCTCGCCGAGAAGGGCCTCAAGGCCCTGCGCGTGGCCGACGAGGACCTCGATCGGCCACTACATCGGCGAGGACCTGGTCAACACCAAGACCGGCGAGATCTACGTCGAGGCCGGCGACGAGCTCACCGACAAGACTGCTCAAGCTGCTCGACGAGGCCGGGCTTCGACGAGATCCCGATGCTCGACATCGACCACGTCAACGTCGGCGCCTACATCCGCAACACGCTGGCGGTCGACAAGAACGATGACCGCGAGGACGCGCTGTTCGACATCTACCGCGTCATGCGTCCGGGCGAGCCGCCGACGGTCGAAACCGCCGAGGCGATGTTCAAGTCGCTGTTCTTCGATCCGCGAGCGCTACGACCTCTCGGCCGTCGGCCGCGTCAAGATGAACATGCGCCTCGACCTCGACGCCGAGGACACCGTGCGCGTGCTGCGCAAGGAAGACATCCTCGCGGTCATCCGGACGCTGGTCGACCTGCGCGACGGCAGCGGCGAGATCGACGACATCGACAACCTCGGCAACCGCCGGGTGCGCTCGGTCGGCGAGCTGATGGAGAACCAGTACCGCGTCGGCCTGCTGCGCATGGAGCGCGCGATCAAGGAGCGCATGTCGTCGGTCGATATCGACACCGTCATGCCGCAGGACCTGATCAACGCCAAGCCGGCGGCCGCCGCGGTGCGCGAGTTCTTCGGCTCCTCGCAGCTCTCGCAGTTCATGGACCAGACCAACCCGCTGTCCGAGATCACCCACAAGCGCCGCCTCTCGGCGCTTGGCCCGGGCGGTCTGACCCGCGAGCGCGCCGGCTTCGAGGTGCGCGACGTGCACCCGACCCACTACGGCCGCATCTGCCCGATCGAGACGCCGGAAGGCCCGAACATCGGCCTGATCAACTCGCTCGCCACCTTCGCGCGGGTCAACAAGTACGGCTTCATCGAGACGCCCTACCGCAAGGTCAAGGACGGCCGGGTCACCGACGAGGTGGTCTACCTGTCGGCGATGGAGGAGGCGAAGCTACACCGTCGCCCAGGCCAACGCAGCCGATCGACGCCAAGGGCCGCTTCACCGAGGACCTGATCGTCTGCCGGCATGCCGGCGACGTTCACATGGTGCCGCCCGACAAGGTCGACTTCATGGACGTGTCGCCCAAGCAGCTCGTCTCGGTCGCCGCCGCGCTGATCCCGTTCCTCGAGAACGACGACGCCAACCGCGCGCTGATGGGCTCGAACATGCAGCGTCAGGCGGTGCCGCTGGTCCGGGCCGAGGCGCCGTTCGTCGGCACCGGCATGGAAGGCGTCGTGGCCCGTGACTCCGGCGCTGCCATCTCGGCGCGCCGCACCGGCGTCGTCGACCAGGTCGACGCCACCCGTATCGTCGTCCGCGCGACCGAGGAGACCGATCCCGGCAAGCCGGGCGTCGACATCTACCGGCTGCTGAAGTTCCAGCGCTCCAACCAGAACACCTGCATCAACCAGCGTCCGCTGGTGAAGGTCGGCGACCGTGTGAGCAAGGCCGACATCATCGCCGACGGCCCGTCGACCGAGCTCGGCGAGCTGGCGCTCGGGCGCAACGTGCTCGTCGCGTTCATGCCGTGGAACGGCTACAACTTCGAGGACTCGATCCTGCTCTCCGAGCGCATCGTCAAGGACGACGTCTTCACCTCGATCCACATCGAGGAATTCGAGGTGATGGCCCGCGACACCAAGCTTGGGCCGGAGGAGATCACGCGCGACATCCCGAACGTGTCGGAGGAGGCGCTGAAGAACCTCGACGAGGCGGGCATCGTCTATATCGGCGCCGAAGTGCGCGCCGGCGACATCCTCGTCGGCAAGATCACGCCGAAGGGCGAGAGCCCGATGACGCCGGAGGAGAAGCTGCTCCGCGCCATCTTCGGCGAGAAGGCCTCCGACGTCCGCGACACCTCGCTGCGGGTGCCGCCCGGCGTGCAGGGCACCGTCGTCGAGGTGCGCGTGTTCAACCGCCACGGCGTCGAGAAGGACGAGCGCGCGCTCGCCATCGAGCGCGAGGAGATCGAGCGTCTCGCCAAGGACCGCGACGACGAGCAGGCGATCCTGGACCGCAACGTCTATGGCCGTCTGGCCGAGATGCTAGAAGCCAAGCAGGGCCTCGCCGGTCCGAAGGGCTTCAAGAAGGACAGCCGCATCACGCGCGCGATCCTCGAAGAGCATCCGCGGTCGCAGTGGTGGCAGTTCGCCCTCGCCGACGAAAAGGCGATGGCGGAGATCGAGGCGCTGCGCAAGCAGTACGACGAGTCCGAAGAAGGGCCTCGAGCAGCGCTTCCTCGACAAGGTCGAGAAGCTGCAGCGCGGCGACGAACTGCCGCCCGGCGTGATGAAGATGGTCAAGGTCTTCGTCGCGGTGAAGCGCAAGATCCAGCCCGGCGACAAGATGGCCGGCCGTCACGGCAACAAGGGCGTGGTGTCCAAGATCGTGCCGATCGAGGACATGCCGTTCCTTGAGGACGGCCAGCCGGTCGACATCGTGCTCAATCCGCTCGGCGTGCCGAGCCGCATGAACGTCGGCCAGATCCTGGAGACCCATCTCGGCTGGGCCTGCGCCGGCCTCGGCAAGCGCATCGGCCAGGCGGTCGACGCCTATTACGGCAAGAAGGACACCAAGCCGCTCAAGGAGATGCTCAAGAAGGTCTACGGCGACGACGAGACCATCAAGTCGCTCGACGAAAGCGAATTGCTCGAGCTGGGCGGCAACCTGCGCAAGGGCGTGCCGATCGCGACGCCGGTGTTCGACGGCGCCAAGGAAGCCGACATCGAGCGCATGCTCGAACTGGCCGGCCTCGACGGCTCGGGCCAGGTCTCGCTGCATGACGGGCGCACCGGCGACGAGTTCGATCGCAAGGTGACGGTCGGCTACATCTACATGCTGAAGCTGCACCATCTGGTGGACGACAAGATCCACGCCCGCTCGATCGGCCCCTACAGCCTGGTCACCCAGCAGCCGCTGGGCGGCAAGGCGCAGTTCGGCGGCCAGCGCTTCGGCGAGATGGAGGTGTGGGCGCTGGAGGCCTACGGCTCGGCCTACACGCTGCAGGAGATGCTGACGGTGAAGTCCGACGACGTCGCCGGCCGCACCAAGGTCTACGAGGCGATCGTGCGCGGCGACGACACGTTCGAGGCCGGCATCCCCGAGTTCTTCAACGTGCTGGTCAAGGAGATGCGCTCGCTCGGCCTCAACGTCGACCTGCACAACTCCAAGCAGGGTACGGGACGCGACGGCACCGCCGAAGCCGCGGAGTGAGACCGGGATGCGCGGGCTGCGTCCCGCGCATCCCGATCACGAGGCCTCGTCCTCCTGAGGACGAGGCGGCCGGCAAGCTCCGGCCACGACGACGGAATGCGATGACGCCCCTCAAGCGAGGTGGCCGAGGAGACGATGATGAATCAAGAAGTGATGAATTTCTTCAGCCCGCAGGTCCCGGCTCAGGTCTTCGACCAGATCCGGATTTCGATCGCGAGCCCGGAGAAGATTCTGTCCTGGTCCTACGGCGAGATCAAGAAGCCGGAGACCATCAACTACCGCACCTTCAAGCCCGAGCGCGACGGCCTGTTCTGCGCCCGCATCTTCGGGCCGATCAAGGACTACGAGTGCTTGTGCGGCAAGTACAAGCGCATGAAGTACAAGGGCATCATCTGCGAGAAGTGCGGCGTCGAGGTCACGCTGTCGCGCGTGCGCCGCGAGCGCATGGGCCACATCGAGCTCGCCGCGCCGGTGGCGCATATCTGGTTCCTGAAGTCGCTGCCCTCGCGCATCGGGCTCCTGCTCGACATGACGCTCAAGGACCTCGAGCGCATCCTGTACTTCGAATACTACGTCGTCATCGAGCCGGGCCTGACGCCGCTCAAGGACCGTCAGCTCCTGTCCGAGGACGAGTACATGCGCGCCCAGGACGAGTACGGCGAGGACTTGCTTCACCGCGACCATCGGCGCCGAGGCGATCCGCGAGCTGCTCAAGGCGCTCGACCTCGACAAGATGCAGGCCGACCTGCGCCTGGAGATCGGCGAGACCGATTCCGACATCAAGAAGAAGAAGCTCGCCAAGCGGCTCAAGATCGTCGAGGCGTTCCAGCAGTCCGGCAACCGGCCGGAGTGGATGATCCTCACCGTCGTGCCGGTGATCCCGCCCGACCTGCGCCCGCTGGTGCCGCTCGACGGCGGCCGCTTCGCCACGTCGCGACCTCAACGACCTCTATCGCCGCGTCATCAACCGCAACAACCGCCTCAAGCGGCTGATCGAGCTGCGCGCGCCGGACATCATCATCCGCAACGAGAAGCGCATGCTTCAGGAGGCGGTCGATGCGCTGTTCGACAACGGCCGCCGCGGCCGCGTCATCACCGGCGCCAACAAGCGCCCGCTGAAGTCGCTCGCCGACATGCTCAAGGGCAAGCAGGGCCGGTTCCGCCAGAACCTGCTCGGCAAGCGCGTCGACTATTCCGGCCGCTCGGTCATCGTGGTCGGCCCGGAGCTCAAGCTGCACCAGTGCGGCCTGCCGAAGAAGATGGCGCTCGAGCTGTTCAAGCCGTTCATCTATTCGCGGCTCGACGCCAAGGGCCTGTCCACCACGGTGAAGCAGGCCAAGAAGCTGGTCGAGAAGGAGAAGTCCGGAGGTCTGGGATATTCTCGACGAGGTCATCCGCGAGCATCCGGTCCTGCTCAACCGCGCGCCGACGCTCCACCGCCTCGGCATCCAGGCGTTCGAGCCGGTGCTGATCGAGGGCAAGGCGATCCAGCTTCATCCGCTGGTCTGCGCGGCGTTCAACGCCGACTTCGACGGCGACCAGATGGCCGTGCACGTCCCGCTGTCGCTCGAGGCGCAGCTCGAGGCGCGCGTGCTGATGATGTCGACCAACAACATCCTGCATCCCGCCAACGGCCAGCCGATCATCGTGCCGTCGCAGGACATCGTGCTCGGCCTCTATTACCTGTCGCTGATGCGCGACGGCGATCCCGGCCAGGGCAAGGCCTTCGGCGAGATCGCGGAGATCGAGCATGCGCTCGCGCAGAAGGTGGTCAGCCTGCACAGCAAGATCCGCTACCGCTGGAACGGCCTCGACGAGAAGGGCAAGACGGTCCGTCGGTGGTTCGACACCACGCCCGGCCGCGTCCTGCTCGGCCAGGTCCTGCCGCGCAGCACGAAGGTCTCGTTCGACGCCGTCAACAAGCTGATGACGAAGCGCGAGATCTCCGACATGATCGATACCGTCTATCGCCACTGCGGGCAGAAGGAAACGGTGATCTTCTGCGACCGCATCATGGCGCTCGGCTTCCACCACGCGTTCAAGGCCGGCATCTCGTTCGGCAAGGACGACATGGTCGTGCCGTCGTCGAAGTGGAAGATCGTCGATCAGACCCGCACGCTCGCCAAGGAGTTCGAGCAGCAGTTCAACGAGGGCCTGATCACCCAGGGCGAGAAGTACAACAAGGTTGTCGATGCCTGGTCGAAGACGACCGACGCCATCGCCGACGGCGATGATGCAGGAAATCTCCGCCGGTCCGTCAGCGACGAGAAGACGGGCCGCGAGAGGCAGATCAACTCGATCTACATGATGGCGCATTCCGGCGCGCGCGGCTCGCCGGCGCAGATGCGCCAGCTTGCCGGCATGCGCGGCCTGATGGCCAAGCCGTCCGGCGAGATCATCGAGACGCCGATCATCTCGAACTTCAAGGAAGGCCTGTACCGTGCTCGAGTACTTCAACTCGACCCACGGCGCCCGCAAGGGCCTCGCCGACACCGCCTTGAAGACGGCCAACTCGGGCTACCTGACGCGCCGTCTCGTCGACGTGGCGCAGGATTGCATCATCACGAGCGAGGACTGCGGCACCACCGCAGGCATCAAGGTGCGCGCCATCATCGACGCCGGCACGGTGGTGGCCTCGCTGGCAAGCCGCATCCTCGGCCGCACCGTGGCGGAGGATATCCGCGACCCGCGACCAACAAGATCATCGTCCCGAAGGGCACGCTGCTCGAGGAGTTGCATGTCGACACCATCATGACCGCCGGCGGTGCAGGAGGTGCGCATCCGCTCGGTGCTGACCTGCGAAACGCACCAACGGCGACCTGCGGCAAGTGCTACGGGCGCGATCTCGCCCGCGGCACGCCGCGTCAACATGGGCGAGGCGGTCGGCGTCATCGCGGCGCAGTCGATCGGCGAGCCGGGCACCCAGCTCACCATGCGCACGTTCCACATCGGCGGCGCGGCTCAGATCAACGAGCAGTCGTTCATCGAGTCGAACTTCGACGGCACGATCAAGATCAAGAACAAGAACATCGCCCGCAACTCCGACGGCGACCTGATCGCGATGGTCCGCAACATGACCGTGGCGATCGTGGACCAGGACGGCACCGAGCGTGCGGTGCACCGCATCCAGTACGGCGCGCGCATGCGCATCGACGACGGCGACAAGATCAAGCGCGGCCAGCGCATCGCCGAATGGGACCCCTATACCCGGCCGATGCTGACCGAGGTCGAGGGCACGATCGCCTACGAGGATCTCGTCGAGGGCGCAGTCGCTGACCGAGATCGCTCGACGAGGCGACCGGCATCGCCAAGCGCGTCGTCATCGACTGGCGCACCGGCTCGGCGCGCGGTCAGCAGGACCTGCGGCCCGTCGATCGTCATCAAGGGCAAGGACGGCAAGATCGCCAAGCTCGCCCGCGGCGGCGATGCCCGCTACCAGCTCTCGGTCGACGCGATCATCTCGGTCGATCCGGGCCGCAAGGTGCAAGGCCGGCGACGCCATCGCGCGTGTTCCGACCGAGGGCGCCAAGACCCGCGACATCACCGGCGGTCTGCCGCGGGTGGCGGAGCTGTTCGAGGCGCGCAAGCCGAAGGATGCCGCGATCATCGCGGAAATCTCCGGCACCGTGCGCTTCGGCCGCGACTACAAGAACAAGCGCCGCATCTCGATCGAGCCCAGCGACAAGGGCGAGGAGCCGCGCGAGTACCTGATCCCGAAGGGCAAGCACATCCATCTTCAGGATGGCGACGCCATCGAGAAGGGCGAGTTGATCGTCGAGGGCAATCCCGCGCCCCACGACATCCTGGCGGTCAAGGGCGTCGAGGAGCTCGCGGCCTACCTGGTCAACGAGATCCAGGACGTCTACCGGCTCCAGGGCGTGCTGATCAACGACAAGCACATCGAGGTGATAGTCCGCCAGATGCTGCAGAAGGTGGAGATCGACGAGACGGGCGATACCGAACTCATCCAGGGCGAGCAGATCGACAAGATCGAAATGGACGAGATCAACGTGCGCGCCAAGGAAGACGGCAAGAAAGGCGCGACCGGCCACCCCGTGCTGCTCGGCATCACCAAGGCGTCGCTGCAGACGCGCTCCTTCATCTCGGCGGCCTCCTTCCAGGAGACCACGCGGGTGCTCACCGAGGCGGCCGTCAACGGCAAGGCCGACGGCCTGGAAGGCCTCAAGGAAAACGTCATCGTGGGCCGGCTGATTCCCGCCGGCACCGGCGCGGTGATGAACAAGCTCCGCGAGGTCGCAACCAAGCGTGACGCCCTGATTCTCGACGAGCGCGAGAAGGAGGCGGCCGAACGGGCGGCGGCTGCCGAAAAGGCAGAGCAGGTGGCACTGCCGGCCGCGGAATAAGGGCCGGGTTTCGTTGTTCCGGCCGATCATTGAGGGCCGCCTCACGGCGGCCCTCAGGCGTTGTTTTACAAGAGAAATTGCCGGCGCCACGCCGGTGAAAACGTGGGCCGAAACGCCGGATGATCCGCTCAATTCCAGCGCTCGCGCCCTTGACTATGTCGGCTCGCGCCGATAGATACCGCGAACTCTCCGGCAGGCGGTGAGCTTTTCAGTCGGTACGGCGCGTCACAAGCGCCTCGACCATGGGGGCTCAAACGCTGCTCTGACAGTACGTTTGTCAGGTTTGGAAGGTACATGAACGCGGCGCCGCTTGCGCCGTGGTCCTCTGTAAAGGCCAAGAGCGTCACGCGCGTGGTTCGCGCTTGGCGCGCTTTGTTTTGCGTGAGCGGGCATGCGGTCCGCACATTGATCAATGCGGGCAAATGCCCGGCAACGAAGGTTCAAGGCGAATGCCGACCATCAACCAGCTCATCCGCAAGCCGCGGGTGCAGGTTAAGGGCCGTAACAAGGTGCCGGCGCTCCAGCAGAGCCCGCAAAAGCGTGGCGTCTGCACGCGCGTCTACACGACGACGCCGAAGAAGCCGAACTCGGCACTCCGCAAGGTCGCAAAGGTTCGTCTCACCAACGGCTTCGAGGTCATCGGCTACATTCCGGGCGAGGGCCATAACCTTCAAGAACATTCCGTGGTCATGATCCGTGGCGGTCGCGTCAAGGACCTGCCCGGCGTGCGCTACCACATTCTGCGCGGCGTCCTCGATACTCAGGGCGTCAAGAACCGCAAGCAGCGCCGATCGAAGTATGGCGCGAAGCGGCCGAAGTGACCGGAGCGTAGCGAAGGTCAATTCTGGGGCGAGCCAAGCGACACCCTGGGATCGGTTTCAACAAGTGGTCGTGGATGGCCGGGACAAGCCCGGCCATGACGAAAGAAGAGAAGTCCGATGTCCCGTCGCCACAGTGCAGAGAAGCGCGAGATCAACCCGGACCCGAAATTCGGGAACTTGGTGGTTTCGAAGTTCATGAATTCGATCATGCATGAGGGCAAGAAGTCGGTCGCCGAGGCGATCGTCTACGACGCCTTCGACATCATCGAAGGCAAGACGAAGTCGAACCCGGTCGGCGTGTTCCAGCAGGCGCTGGACAACGTCATGCCGTCGCTCGAAGTGCGCTCCCGCCGCGTCGGCGGCGCGACCTACCAGGTGCCGGTCGAGGTGCGTACCGACCGCCGCCAGGCGCTGGGCATCCGCTGGCTGATCACGGCGGCCCGCGACCGCAACGAGAAGACCATGGTCGAGCGGCTTTCCGCCGAGCTCATGGACGCGTCGAACAACAGGGGAAACGCCGTCAAGAAGCGCGAAGACACGCACCGCATGGCGGAAGCGAACCGCGCCTTCTCGCACTACCGTTGGTAACGGCTGGCGTTTGAAAGATTCAAGGAACTGATATGCCCCGCCTCCACGCAATAGAGGACTACCGCAATTTCGGCATCATGGCTCACATCGATGCCGGGAAGACGACGACCACCGAGCGGATCCTCTACTATACCGGAAAGAGCCATAAGATCGGCGAAGTCCATGACGGCGCTGCCACCATGGACTGGATGGAGCAGGAGCAGGAGCGCGGCATCACCATTACGTCGGCCGCGACGACCGCGTTCTGGAACGACAAGCGCCTGAACATCATCGACACGCCCGGGCATGTGGACTTCACCATCGAGGTTGAGCGTTCCTTGCGCGTGCTCGACGGCGCGGTATGCGTGCTCGACGGCAATCAGGGCGTCGAGCCGCAGACCGAGACGGTGTGGCGCCAAGCCGACAAATACAACGTGCCGCGGGTCGTGTTCGTCAACAAGATGGATAAGATCGGCGCCGATTTCTACAAATGTGTCGACGACCTCGTGACGCGCGTCGCCGCGAACCCGGTCTGCATCCAGCTCCCCATCGGCGCAGAGCAGAGCTTCAAGGGCATCGTCGATCTCGTCCGCATGAAGGCAGTCGTCTGGGACGACGAGGCGCTGGGCGCGAAGTACCACGACGAAGAGATTCCCGGCCGACCTCAAGGACAGGGCCGTCGAATATCGCAAGACCATGGTCGAGGCCGCGGTCGAGCTCGACGACGAGGCCATGGGCGCTTATCTGGACGGCACCGAGCCGGACGAGGCGACGCTGAAGCGTCTTATCCGCAAGGGCCTGCTGGCGCGGAAATTCGTGCCGATCCTGTGCGGCTCCGCCTTCAAGAACAAGGGCGTGCAGCCGCTGCTTGATGCCGTCGTCGACTACCTGCCGAGCCCGCTGGATCGCGGTGCGATCAAGGGCATCGACATGAAGGACCAGGAGATCGAGCGCAAGCCGTCCGATTCCGAACCGCTTGCCGCGATCGCCTTCAAGATCATGGACGATCCCTTCGTCGGCACCATCACCTTCACCCGCATCTATTCGGGCGTGCTGCAGACCGGCACCGGCGTCATCAACTCGACCAAGGACCGCAAGGAGCGCATCGGCCGCATGCTGCTGATGCACGCCAACAATCGCGAGGACATCAAGGAAGCCTATGCCGGCGACATCGTCGCGCTCGCGGGCCTCAAGGACGTCCGCACCGGCGATACCCTGTGCGACGCGCAGAAGCCGGTGATCTTGGAGAAGATGGAATTCCCCGATCCGGTGATCGAGATCGCGATCGAGCCGAAGTCCAAGGCCGACCAGGAGAAGCTCGGCATCGCGCTGCAGAAGCTCGCCGCCGAGGATCCGTCGTTCCGCGTCTCGACCGATCAGGAATCCGGCCAGACCATCCTCAAGGGGATGGGCGAGCTTCATCTCGACATCAAGGTCGACATCCTGCGCCGCACCTACAAGGTCGATGCCAATATCGGCGCGCCCCAGGTGGCGTTCCGCGAGCGCATCACGCAGCGCGCCGAGGTCGATTACACCCATAAGAAGCAGACCGGCGGCACCGGCCAGTATGCGCGGGTGAAGTTCATCGTCGAGCCCAATGAGCCGGGCAAGGGCTTCGAGTTCGACAGCAAGGTCGTCGGCGGCTCGGTGCCGAAGGAATACATCCCGGGCGTCGAGAAGGGCCTGCTGTCGGTGCTCGGGTCCGGCGTGGTCGCCGGCTTCCCGGTGATCGACGTCAAGGTGGCGCTCATCGACGGTGCCTACCACGAGGTGGACTCCTCGGCTCTGGCGTTCGAGATCGCGTCGCGCACGGCGTTCCGTGAGGCGCTGCAGAAGGGCCGCTCAGTCCTGCTGGAGCCGATCATGAAGGTCGAGGTGGTGACCCCGGAAGACTACACCGGCTCCGTCATCGGCGACCTGAACTCGCGGCGCGGCCAGATCCAGGGCCAGGACATGCGCGGCAACGCCAACGTGGTCAACGCGATGGTGCCGCTGATGAACATGTTCGGTTACGTCAACACGCTTCGCTCCATGAGCCAGGGGCGCGCGACCTTCACGATGCAGTTCGATCACTACGCAGAGGCGCCTTCGAACGTCTCCGCTGAAGTGCAGAAGAAATACGCCTGAACCAGCCTGTCTTGATAAAGACGGTTCGAGATTAACGGAGAGCGTCATGGGCAAAGAGAAATTCGAGCGCAATAAGCCGCATTGCAACGTCGGCACGATCGGACACGTCGACCACGGCAAGACGTCGCTGACGGCGGCGATCACCAAGGTCCTGGCCGAGACCGGCGGCGCGAAATACACCGCCTACGACCAGATCGACAAGGCGCCGGAGGAGAAGGCGCGTGGCATCACGATCGCGACCGCGCATGTCGAGTACGAGACCAAAAACCGGCACTACGCGCATGTCGACTGCCCCGGGCCACGCCGACTACGTGAAGAACATGATCACCGGCGCCGCCCAGATGGACGGCGCGATCCTGGTGGTCTCGGCAGCCGACGGCCCGATGCCGCAGACCCGCGAGCATATCCTGCTCGCACGTCAGGTCGGCGTTCCGGCGCTCGTCGTGTTCATGAACAAGGTCGACATGGTCGACGATCCGGAGCTGCTTGAGCTCGTCGAGCTCGAGGTTCGCGAGCTGCTGTCGAAGTACGACTTCCCCGGCGACGACATCCCGATCGTCAAGGGCTCGGCGCTGTGCGCGCTGGAAGATCGCGACCCGAAGCTCGGCCATGACGCCGTGCTGGAGCTGATGGCGGCGGTTGACGCCTACATCCCGCAGCCGGAGCGCCCGATCGACCAGCCCTTCCTGATGCCGGTCGAGGACGTGTTCTCGATCTCCGGCCGCGGCACCGTGGTCACCGGCCGCGTCGAGCGCGGCATCGTCAAGGTCGGCGAGGAAGTCGAGATCGTCGGCATCAAGCCGACCGTCAAGACGGTCGGTCACCGGCGTCGAGATGTTCCGCAAGCTGCTCGACCAGGGTCAGGCCGGCGACAACATCGGCGCGCTGCTGCGCGGCACCAAGCGCGAGGACGTCGAGCGCGGCCAGGTGCTGTGCAAGCCCGGCTCCGTCAAGCCGCACACCAAGTTCATGGCGGAAGCCTACATCCTGACCAAGGAAGAGGGTGGCCGTCACACGCCGTTCTTCACCAACTACCGTCCGCAGTTCTACTTCCGCACCACCGACGTGACCGGCATCGTGCACCTGCCGGAGGGCACCGAGATGGTCATGCCGGGCGACAACGTGACGATGCGGGTCGAGCTGATCGTCCCGATCGCCATGGAAGAGAAGCTGCGCTTCGCGATCCGCGAGGGCGGCCGCACCGTCGGCGCCGGCGTCGTCGCCAGCATCATCGAGTAACGAAGGCCGCTCGCTCCCGCGAAAGCGGGGACGCGGGAGCCCACACCTAGGCGCTAACTGCTGGATTTCCGCTGTCGCGGGAATGGGCAGGATGAGAGAAACGAAATGAACGGCCAGAATATCCGGATCCGGCTCAAAGCGTTCGACCACCGCATCCTCGATGCGTCGACGCGTGAGATCGTCAATACGGCGAAGCGTACCGGCGCGCAGGTGCGCGGCCCGATCCCGCTGCCGACCCGGATTGAGAAGTTCACCGTGAACCGCTCGCCCCACATCGACAAGAAGAGCCGCGAGCAGTTCGAGATGCGGACCCACAAGCGGTTGCTCGATATCGTCGATCCCACGCCGCAAACGGTGGACGCGCTGATGAAGCTCGATCTCGCCGCCGGCGTGGACGTCGAAATCAAGCTCTGAGCCGTTCGAGCAGACGCAAGGAAGATAACAGATGCGCTCCGGAGTGATCGCACAGAAGCTGGGGATGACGCGGGTATTCACCGATGGCGGTGAGCACGTGCCCGTCACCGTGCTGCGTCTGGGCCAATGCCAGGTCGTCGCCCATCGCACCAGCGACAAGAACGGCTACGTCGCCATGCAGCTCGGCTCCGGCACCCGCAAGGTGAAGACGGTCGGGCGCGCCGAGCGTGGTCACTTCGCCATCGCCAAGGTCGAGCCCAAGCGCAAGGTCGCGGAATTCCGCGTCACCGAGGATGCGCTGATCCCGGTCGGCGCCGAGATCACCGCCGACCACTTCGTGGTCGGGCAGTTCGTCGACGTGACCGGCACCTCGATCGGCAAAGGCTTCGCCGGTGGCATGAAGCGCTGGAATTTCGGCGGACTGCGCGCGACGCACGGTGTGTCGATTTCGCATCGCTCGATAGGTTCGACCGGTGGCCGCCAGGACCCCGGCAAGACCTTTAAGAACAAGAAGATGCCCGGCCACATGGGCGTCGACCGCATCACCACGCTCAACCTCAAGGTCATCCAGCTGGATGTCGAGCGCGGGCTGATCCTGGTCGAGGGCGCGGTTCCCGGCGCCAAGGGCGGCTGGATCACGGTGCGCGACGCGGTGAAGAAGACATTGCCCGAGGGCGTGCCCCAGCCGGGCAAGTTCCGGCTGCCGGGTGAAGGCGGTTCGGCTGCGCCCGCCGAGGGCGAAGCGGCCGCCGCGTCCGAAGCCTCGTCGGCGCAGGGGGCGTGACATGGATGTGAACGTCAAGACTCTCGACGGCAAGGAAGCGGGTTCGGTCACGCTTTCCGAGACGGTCTTCGGACTTGAGCCGCGTGCCGACATCATCCAGCGCTGCGTCAGGTGGCAGCTCGCCAAGCGCCAGCGCGGCACGCACAAGGTCAAGAACCGCGCCGAGATCAATCGCACCGGCAAGAAGATGTACAAGCAGAAGGGCACCGGCGGCGCCCGTCACGGGTCGCAGCGGGTCAACCTCTTCCGCGGCGGCGGCCGATCGTTCGGTCCCGTGGTTCGCAGCCATGCCCACGACCTGCCGAAGAAGGTGCGGGCGCTGGCGTTGCGGCACGCGCTTTCCGCCAAGGCCAAGGACGGCGGCATCATCGTTCTCGACAGCGTGTCGGTCGACGCGGCCAAGACCAAGGCTTTGCGCTCGCGCTTTGCCGAGATGGGCCTGGGCAACGCGCTGATCATCGGCGGCGTCGAGGTCGACGTGAACTTCGCCCGCGCGGCGCGCAACATCCCGAACATCGACGTGCTGCCGGTGCAGGGCATCAACGTCTACGACATCCTGCGGCGGCACACCCTGGTGCTCACCAAGGCCGCGCTCGAATCGCTGGAGGCGCGCTTCGCATGAGCCCCGATCCGCGCCACTACGACATTATCCTGTCACCGGTGATCACCGAGAAGGCGACCATCGCCTCGGAGCGTAACCAGGTGATCTTCAAGGTCGCCCGCACGGCGACCAAGCCGCAGATCAAGGAAGCGGTCGAGAGGCTGTTCGACGTCAAGGTACGGGCCGTCAACACGCTGGTCCGCAAGGGCAAAGTCAAGGTTTTCAAAGGAACGATGGGCCGGCAGTCGGACGTCAAGAAAGCGATCGTGACCCTGGAAGAAGGTCACCGCATCGACGTGACGACCGGTCTGTAAGGCGGGATCAGGACTTATGGCACTCAAGACCTATAAGCCGGTTACTCCGAGCCAGCGGCAGCTCGTGACGGTCGACCGTTCGGCGCTCTACAAGGGCAAGCCGGTCAAGACGCTGACCGAGGGCAAGCACTCGAGCGGCGGGCGCAACAACAACGGCCGCGTCACCGTGCGCTTCCGCGGCGGCGGCCACAAGAAGACCTACCGCACGATCGACTTCAAGCGGCGCAAGTTCGATGCGCCGGGCCGCGTCGAGCGCCTCGAGTACGATCCCAACCGCACCGCGTTCATCGCGCTGCTGCAGTATGAGGATGGCGAGCAGGCCTACATCCTGGCGCCGCAACGGCTGGCGCAGGGCGACACGGTGGTCGCCGGCGAGCATGTCGACGTCAAGCCAGGCAACGCGATGCCGATGTCTAACATGCCGGTCGGCACCATCGTGCATAACATCGAGCTGAAGATCGGCAAGGGCGGACAGATCGCGCGCTCTGCGGGCGCCTATGCGCAGATCGTCGGCCGCGACCAGGACTATGTGATCCTGCGGCTCAACTCGGCCGAGCAGCGGCTCGCGCACGGGCGCTGCATGGCGACGGTGGGCGCGGTGTCGAACCCGGACCACATGAACACCTCGCTCGGCAAGGCGGGCCGCACACGCTGGCTGGGCTTCCGGCCGCATAACCGCGGCGTCACCATGAACCCGGTCGACCATCCGCATGGCGGCGGCGAAGGCCGCACCTCGGGCGGCCGTCATCCGGTGACGCCGTGGGGCAAGCCAACCAAGGGCAAGAAGACCCGCAAGAACAAGTCGACCACCAAATTCATTCTGGCGAGCCGCCACGTGCGGAAGAAGAAGTAGGCGAGGGCTCAGCACATGACGCGTTCGGTATGGAAGGGCCCGTTTGTCGACGGCTATCTGCTCAAGAAGGCAGAGGCTGCGCGCTCGTCGGGCCGTCGCGACGTGATCAAGATGTGGACGCGCCGTTCGACGGTTCTGCCGCAGTTCGTCGGCCTGACCTTCGGCGTCTACAACGGCCACAAGCATATCCCGGTGATGGTCACCGAGGAGATGGTCGGCCACAAATTCGGCGAGTTCTCGCCGACACGGACGTTCTACGGCCATGCGGCGGACCGCAAGGCAAAGCGCTCGTAATGAAGAATCGGGATCAACGGCAATGAGCAAGAAGGCGCGCGAGCGGAGCCTCGCCGACAACGAAGCCAAGGCGGTTGCCCGTAGTCTGCGGGTAAGCCCGCAGAAGCTCAACCTCGTCGCGCAGCTTATCCGCGGCAAGAAGGTTGCGACGGCGCTTGCCGACCTGCAGTTCTCGCGCAAGCGCATCGCGCTTGACGTGCGCAAGTGCCTGGAGTCGGCGATCGCGAACGCCGAGAACAATCACGACCTGGACGTCGACGATCTCGTCGTCGCCCAGGCGCATGTCGGCAAGGGCCTGGTGATGAAGCGCTTTTCGCCGCGCGCGCGTGGCCGCGCCGGGCGCATCAGCAAGCCGTTTTCGCACCTGACGATCGTCGTGCGTCAGGTCGAAGCTCCGGCGGCCGGAGCTTAGGAGAAGGTCATGGGTCAAAAGGTCAATCCGACGGGGCTGCGCCTCGGCATCAACCGCACCTGGGATTCGCGGTGGTTCGCCGGCAAGAACGACTACGGCAAGCTACTGCACGAGGACATGAAGATCCGCGAGGAGCTCATGGAACTCCTCAAGCAGGCGGCGGTGTCGAAGATCGTCATCGAGCGCCCGCACAAGAAGTGCCGCGTCACCATCCACTCGGCCCGGCCCGGCGTGGTGATCGGCAAGAAAGGCGCCGACATCGAGAAGCTGCGCAAGACCGTCGCCAAGCTCACCGACTCGGATGTCGTCATCAACATCCTGGAAATCCGCAAGCCGGAGCTGGACGCCAAGCTGGTCGCCGAGTCGATCGGCCAGCAGCTTGAGCGTCGCGTCGCCTTCCGCCGTGCCATGAAGCGCGCCGTGCAGTCGGCCATGCGCCTCGGCGCGGGCGGCATCCGCATCAACTGCTCGGGTCGCCTGGGCGGCGCCGAGATCGCGCGCATGGAATGGTATCGCGAAGGCCGCGTGCCGCTCCATACGCTGCGCGCCGATGTTGACTACGGCGTCGCGACGGCCTTCACCACCTACGGCACCTGCGGCGTCAAGGTTTGGATCTTCAAGGGCGAGATCATGGAGCACGACCCGATGGCGCAGGACAAGAAGATGGCGGAAGCCGATGCCGGCCGTCCTCGCCGCGACGCTGCTTGATCGCGCGCATAGTACGAGAGACAGAACACCATGTTGCAACCGAAACGGACCAAGTTCCGCAAAGCGCATAAGGGCCGTATCCACGGCCTGGCGACCTCCGGGACGTCGCTCGATTTCGGCCAGTTCGGGCTCAAGGCGCTCGAGCCGGAGCGCGTGACCGCGCGCCAGATCGAAGCCGCGCGGCGCGCGATGACGCGCCACATGAAGCGTGCGGGCCGCGTCTGGATCCGGGTGTTCCCGGATGTTCCGGTGTCGAAGAAGCCGATCGAAGTGCGCATGGGCAAAGGCAAGGGCACGCCGGAATTCTGGGTGTGCCGCGTCAAGCCCGGCCGCGTTCTGTTCGAGATCGACGGCGTGAGCACGGCGCTCGCCAAGGAAGCGCTGTCGCTCGCCGCCGCCAAGCTGCCGATCAAGACGCGCTTCGTCGAGCGCATTGCCGAGTAGAGGGATAGGCGCCATGAAAGCCGGCGACGTACGCGCGATGACGCGCCGACCAGCTCGACGACGAAGTCGTCAAGCTGAAGAAGGAGCAGTTCAACCTGCGCTTCCAGCGGGCGACGGGTCAGCTCGAGAACACATCGCGGGTGCGCCTGGTTCGGCGCGACATCGCGCGTATCAAGACCGTCGCGCATCAGAAGCGCGTCGCAACGACGTCGAAGTAGGAGGCAGGAATGCCGAAGCGGACGCTGCAGGGCACCGTCGTGAGCGACAAGCAGGACAAGACGGTGGTCGTGCGCGTCGAGCGTCGCTTCACCCATCCTCTGCTGAAGAAGACGGTGCGACGCTCCAAGAAGTACCACGCCCACGACGAGGCCAATCAATACGGGATCGGCGACATCGTGTGGATCGAAGAGCACAAGCCGATATCGAAGCTGAAGCGCTGGGCCGTGGTCCAGGGCGAGAAGAAACAGAAAGTAACCTGAGTGGCCAGACCTAGTCTCGGCACTCGACCAGAGGAACAGGTGCATCAATGATTCAGATGCAGACCAACCTCGACGTGGCGGACAATTCCGGCGCCCGCCGCGTCATGTGCATCAAGGTGCTTGGCGGCTCCAAGCGGAAATACGCGACCATCGGCGACGTCATCGTCGTCTCGATCAAGGAAGCCATTCCGCGCGGGCGCGTGAAGAAGGGCGAGGTGATGAAGGCCGTCGTGGTGCGGGTCCGCAAGGACATCCAGCGCCCGGACGGTTCGGTTATCCGCTTCGACCGCAACGCCGCCGTGCTGATCAACGCGCAGGCGGAGCCGGTCGGCACCCGCATCTTCGGACCGGTGCCGCGCGAGCTGCGCGCCAAGAACCACATGAAGATCATCTCGCTCGCGCCGGAGGTGCTGTGATGGCAGCGAAGATCAAGAAGGGCGACAAGGTCGTCGTCCTCACCGGCCGCGACAAGGGTCGCAGCGGCGAGGTCATCGAGGTGCGGCCGCGCGAGAGCCGCGCCGTCGTTCGCGGCATCCACATGATCAAGCGCCACCAGCGCCAGACCGCGAGCCAGGAAGGCGGCATCGTCTCCAAGGAAGCCGCGATCCACCTGTCGAACCTCGCGGTCGCCGACCCCAAGGACGGCAAGCCGACCCGCGTCGGCTTCAAGTTCGTCGGCGAGGGCCGCGACCGCAAGAAGGTGCGCTTTGCCAAGCGCTCGGGAGTTGAGATCGATGGCTGACAAGAAAGACAAAGGCGACGCCAAGAAGGGCGCCAAGGGTGCCAAGGGCGGCGCCAAGACCGACAACGCCCCCAAGGCCGAGAAGGCCCCGAAAGCTGCGCGCGCTCCGAAGGCCGAGGCCGGCGCCGAAAAGAAGAAGGCTTCGACCCCGGAAGAGCGCGTCACTCCGCGCATGCGCACGTTCTTCGACGAGGTCGTGCGCGCGAAGATGACGGAGCAGTTCGGCTACAAGAACCCGATGCAGGTGCCGCGCATCGAGAAGATCGTGCTCAACATGGGCATCGGCGAGGGCGTCAACGACCGCAAGAAGGTCGATTCGGCGGCGGCCGATCTGTCGCTGATCGCCGGCCAGAAGGCGGTCGTCACCAAGGCGCGCAAGTCGATCGCGAACTTCAAGCTGCGTGACGACCAGGCGATCGGCTGCAAGGTCACCTTGCGCAAGGCGCGCATGTACGAATTCGTCGACCGTCTCGTGAACATCGCGCTGCCGCGCGTTCGCGACTTCCGCGGCCTCAACCCGAAGAGCTTCGACGGCGGCGGCAACTGCACCATCGGCATCAAGGAGCACATCGTGTTCCCTGAGATCGACTACGACAAGGCGACCGAAGTCTGGGGCATGGACATCATCGTCTGCACGACGGCGAAGAGCGACGATGAAGCTCGTGCCTTCTTGACGCATTCAATTTCCCGTTCCGGCAGTGAGGCTTCGACCTCAAACGCGGAGAGCCAGGAGATAGGAATGGCGAAGAAGAGTTCGATCGAGAAGAACGAGCGGCGGCGCAAGCTGACGAAGCAATTCGCCGGGCGCCGTTCGCGGCTCAAGGCGATCGCGGGCAACAAGGAGCTCCCGATGGAGGAGCGCTTTGCCGCCTCGTCTGAAGCTTGCCGAGCTGCCGCGCAACTCCTCGGCCACCCGCATCCGCAATCGCTGCGAGATCACGGGCCGGCCGCGCGCGTTCTATCGCAAGCTGAAGATGACCCGTATCGCGCTGCGCGAGCTCGGCTCCCAGGGCCTGATCCCGGGCCTCGTGAAGTCGAGCTGGTGAGGAGGATCGGCATGGCGTTCAACGATCCTCTCGGCGACATGATCACCCGCATCCGCAATGCCAGCTCGCGCTCTAAGTCCAAGGTCTCGACGCCCGGCTCCAAGCTGCGCGGCCGCGTCCTCGACGTGCTGAAGAACGAGGGCTATATCCGCGGCTACGCCTCGGTCGAGCATGACGACGGCCGCAGCGAGTTCGAGATCGAGCTCAAATATTACGACGGCGCGCCAGTGATCCGCGAGATCGAGCGCGTGTCGAAGCCGGGCCGGCGCGTCTACGTGTCGGTGAAGGCGCTGCCGCGCATCCATAACGGTCTCGGCGTCGCGATCGTGTCGACGCCGAAGGGCGTGATGGCCGATCACGAAGCCCGCGACCAGAATGTCGGCGGCGAAATCATGTGCACGGTGTTCTGAGCATGATCCCGAAAAGCGGGCACCGGTTTTCGGATAAGATCATGCTCAGGCGAAGCACCCAAGGAAGTTGAACCATGTCTCGGATCGGCAAGAAGGCGGTTGCGATCCCCTCCGGCGTCACGGCGACGTCGAGGGCCAGACCGTCAAGGTAAAGGGTCCCAAGGGCGAGCTTCGGCTCGTCCTGCACGACGAGGTCGAGGTGCACGATGGGCCAGAACGGCGGTCAAGGTCGACCCGCGCAACGAGACCAAGCAGGCGCGCGCCCTGTGGGGCCTGTCGCGCACGCTGGTGTCGAACCTGGTGACCGGCGTGACCAAGGGCTTCGAGAGGCGGCTGGAGATCACCGGCGTCGGCTACCGTGCGGCGGTCGCAGGGCAAGAACCTGCAGCTCCAGCTCGGCTATAGCCACGACGTCGACTACCCGATCCCGGAGGGCATCCAGATCGTGACGCCCAAGCCGACCGAGGTCGTGGTGACGGGCATCGACAAGCAGAAGGTCGGCCAGGTCGCGGCCGAGATCCGCGACTACCGCCCGCCCGAGCCCTACAAGGGCAAGGGCGTGAAGTACGCCGGCGAATTCATCTTCCGCAAGGAAGGCAAGAAGAAGTGACGGGAGCTCGATCGCATGGAAGACGGCTGACGGCAAACAACGGACCGAACGGCGCAAGGCGCGCGTGCGCCGCGTGTTTCGCGCGCTGCGACCGGCGGACGCGGCCGCGCCTCTCGGTGTACCGCTCCGGCAAGCACATCTATGCGCAGATGATCGACGACGCGAAGGGCGAGACGCTCGCGGCCGCCTCGTCGCTGGAGAAGGCAGCTGCAAGGAAGCTTGCAAGACCGGCGCCAACATCGAGGCCGCCAAGGTGATCGGCAAGCTCGTCGCCGAGCGGGCGGTCGCCAAGGGCGTCAAGGACAGTCGTGTTCGATCGTGGCGGCTATCTCTTTCACGGGCGCGTCAAGGCGCTCGCCGACGCCGCCCGCGAAGCCGGCTTGGAACGTTTTGAAGCTTGCTCAAGGATAGACAGGGCGCATCGCCCGACGAGGACAATTGCTATGGCTCGTGAACGAGAGCATCGATCGGCAAGAGCGCGACAGCGAGTTCGTCGACAACCTCGTCCACATCAACCGTGTCGCCAAGGTGGTGAAGGGCGGCACGCGCTTCGGCTTCGCCGCGCTCGTCGTCGTCGGCGACCAGAAGGGCCGGGTCGGCTTCGGCCACGGCAAGGCGCGCGAAGTGCCGGAGGCGATCCGCAAGGCGACCGATCAGGCCAAGCGCGGCCTGATCCGCGTGCCGCTGCGCGAAGGCCGCACACTGCACCACGACGTCCACGGCCGTCACGGCGCCGGCAAGGTGGTGCTGCGCGCGGCGCCGGCCGGTACCGGCATCATCGCCGGCGGCCCGATGCGCGCGGTGTTCGAGACGCTCGGCATGCAGGACGTGGTGGCGAAGTCGATCGGCTCGTCCAACCCCTACAATATGGTGCGCGCAACGTTCGACGCGCTTAAAGCACGAGGACTCGCCGCGCTCCGTCGCCGCGCGCCGCAGCCTCAAGGTTTCGCGCCCTCAGTCTCGCCGTCGCGACAGGCGCCGAGGCCGAAGCCGACGACCGATTGAGGAGCACGAGATGGCCGAGACCAAGACCGTTAAGGTCGAGCAGATCGGAAGCCCGATCCGCCGACCGGCACGACCAGCGCGAGACGCTCGTCGGGCTGGGGCTCAACAAGCTTGGGCGCGTCGCTCGACCCTCGCCGGACACCCGTCGTCCGCGGCATGATCGACAAGCTCGGGCACCTCGTGCGGGTGGTCGAGGCCGAGTAGATCGAGGAACCGCTCATGAAACTTACCGAACTCGCCGACAATCCGGGCGCGACCAAGACGCGCCGGCGCGTCGGTCGCGGCATCGGCTCCGGCAAGGGCAAGACCGGCGGCCGCGGCGTCAAGGGCCAGAAGGCGCGCTCCGGCGTCGCCGTCAAGGGCTTCGAGGGCGGCCAGATGCCGCTGCATCGGCGCCTGCCGAAGCGCGGCTTCATCAACATCTTCCGCAAGACCTATAACGAAGTGAACCTCGAGCCGCATCCAGGACGGCGATCGACGCCGGCAAGCTCGACGCCGGCGCGGCCGTCGATCGTCGGCGGCGCTCGTCAAGGCGGGCGTCCTGCGTCGCGTCAAGGACGGCGTACGCTGCTCGGCAACGGCGAGCTCAAGGCGAAGGTGGCCTTCGAGATCGCCGGCGCGTCGAAGTCGGCGGCCGAGGCCGTGGAAAAGGCCGGCGGCTCGGTGAAGGTCCTGGCGCCCCGGCGGGACGCGGCCGAAACGGCGGCATGACGCATTGCGTTACGTCGTCACGGCGTTATGACGGCAAGCTTGAGTCCGTGGCCATGGATTTCGCCACGGTCTCGTATCACATAAGGCCGGGGTCGCGATAACCCCGCGAGGCAGCACAGCGGTCGATTATGAGGCTGCGGTAGCGGTCGCGTAGGGACGGGGCGCAGATCGGACCGGGACATGGTCTCTGCAGCGGAACAACTGGCGGCCAACCTCAACTTCGGCGCGCTCGCCAAGGCCGACGAGCTCAAGAAGCGCATCTGGTTCACGCTGGGCGCGCTGCTGGTCTATCGGCTCGGCACCTACATCCCGCTGCCCGGCATCGACCCGTCCGCATGGGAGCAGATCTTCCGCACCCAGGCCGGCGGCATTCTCGGCATGTTCAACATGTTCTCCGGCGGCGGCATCCACCGGATGGCGATCTTCGCCTTGAACATCATGCCGTACATCTCGGCATCGATCATCATCCAGCTGATGACGACCGTCTCGCCCACGCTCGAGGCCGCTCAAGAAAGAGGGCGAGCAGGGTCGCAAGACCATCAACCAGTACACGCGCTATCTCACCGTGATCCTGGCCGCCTTCCAGGCCTACGGCATCGCGATCGGGCTGGAGGGAGCAGGCAACGTCGTCAGCGATCCCGGCTGTTCTTCCGCATCTCGACGGTGATCACGCTGATCGGCGGCACCATGTTCCTGATGTGGCTTGGCGAGCAGATCACGTCGCGTGGCATCGGCAACGGCATCTCGCTGATCATCCTGTCCGGCATCGTCGCGGAGTTGCCGTCGGCGATCGTCGGCACCCTCGAGCTCGGCCGCCGGGCGCGCTCTCGACCGGGCTCATCCTCCTCGTGCTCGTCATGGCGTGTCGTGGTGATCGCCTTCATCGTCTTCATGGAGCGGGCGCAGCGCCGCCTGCTGATCCAGTATCCCAAGCGCCAGGTCGGCAACCGGATGTTCGAGGGGCAGTCCTCGCATCTGCCGCTGAAGCTCAACACCTCGGGCGTGATTCCGCCGATCTTCGCGTCCTCGCTGCTGCTGCTGCCCACGACGGTGGCGAACTTCAACGCGGGCTCAGGGACCGGAATGGCTCTCGATCATCACCACCCAGCTCGGCCACGGCCGGCCGCTGTTCCTGGTGCTCTACGTGCGCGTCTGATCGTCTTCTTTGCCTTCTTCTACACCGCGATCGTGTTCAACCCGACCGAGACCGCCGACAACCTGAAGAAGCACGGCGGCTTCATCCCGGGCATCCGGCCGGGCGAGCGCACCGCGGAATACATCGACTACGTGCTGTCCCGCATCACGGTGGTCGGCGCCGATCTATCTGGCGATCGTCTGCATCATGCCGGAGATCCTGATCTCGCTACGCATCGGTGCCGTTCTATTTCGGCGGCACCTCGCTTCTCATCGTCGTGAGCGTCACCATGGATACGGTGGCGCAGGTCCAGGGCTACCTGCTGGCGCACCAATACGAAGGCCTCATCAAGAAATCGAAGCTGCGGGGGCGGCGGAGATGAGACTGATCCTGCTCGGCCCGCCGGGGGCGGGGAAGGGCACGCAGGCGCACGTCTCGTGGACAAGCATCGGCATCGTCCAGCTCTCGACCGGCGACATGCTCCGTGCCGCGGTGCGGGCTGGTACTGCGGTCGGGTTATGGGCCAAGGACGTCATGGATCGCGGCGAGCTGGTGCCCGACGAGGTGGTGGTCGCCATCGTGTCGGACCGGATCGCCGAGCCCGATGCCCGCAAGGGTTTCATACTCGACGGGTTTCCGCGGACGGTGCCCCAGGCGGAAGCGCTTGATCAGATGCTTGGCGACAAAGCCCTGGACCTTGACGCCGCTGTCGAGCTGCGCGTGGACGAAGGCATTCTGCTCAACCGGATTGAAAAGCGGATCGCCGAGATGAAGGAGCGCGGGGAGCCGGTACGGGCAGACGACAACCCGGATGCGCTGAAGAAGCGCCTCGACACTCTATCGAGCCAGACCGCCCCGCTAATTGAATATTACGCGAAAAAAGGGTCGCTCAGGACGGTCGATGGCATGGCGCCGATCCCCGAAGTCAGCGCGGCGATCGATCGTGTCCTGTTGGCATGAATATTGGGCTCTGGAGGTTGACGAACGCGGTGGGAATCCATTAATACGCAGCACAATCGAATAAGCTCGAGCCGATGCCGGTCCCGGAAAGTGGGCAAGCGTCGTCTTGAGCCTTTATCGTCCCCAGCAGGTGGTTCGGGCTCATGGCCGGTCACACATTATGTGGTCCGATCAACAGGGCTGTAACCCGCCAAGGCTAGGAAAGTTTCCCGGAAGACCGAGTGGCAAAAGCCGCTCGGCGCTGGGAGCGTGAAACGAAGCTAGGCCGAACGGCCGGAACAGGAGTTGAGACCGTGGCCCGTATCGCCGGCGTCAACATACCGACCAACAAGCGCGTCGTGATCGCGCTGCACTACATCCATGGCATCGGCCGACGAACGCCAAGGAGATCGTGCGAGAAGGTCGGCATTCCCGACTGAGCGCCGCGTGTCAGCAGCTGACCGACGCTGAAGTCCTCCAGATCCGCGAAGTGATCGACCGCGACTACGTCGTCGAGGGCGACCTGCGGCGCGAAGTCGTCGATGAACATCAAGCGGCTGATGGACCTCGGCTGCTATCGTGGCCTGCGGCACCGCCGCGGCCTGCCGGTGCGTGGCCAGCGCACCCACACCAACGCCCGTACCCGCAAGGGTCCGGCGCAGCCGATCGCCGGCAAGAAGAAGTAAGCACACAGGGTCAACGGGCGTCACGGTGTCGGGCCTGTTGCGGCCGAGCCGATAAGGAATCGAGAATGGGCAAGGAAGCCACCCGCGTTCGTCGCCGCGAGCGCAAGAACATCACCTCGGGCGTCGCGCATGTGAACGCCACGTTCAACAACACCATGATCACCATCACCGACGCCCAGGGCAACACGATCGCCTGGTCGTCGTCCGGCACCATGGGCTTCAAGGGCTCGCGCAAGTCGACCCCCTATGCGGCGCAGATGGCCGCCGAGGATGCCGCCAAGAAGGCGCAGGAGCATGGCATGCGCACCCTCGAGGTCGAGGTCGCGGGTCCGGGCTCGGGCCGCGAGTTGGCGCTTCGCGCGCTGCAGGCGGCGGGCTTCACGATGACGTCGATCCGCGACGTGACGCCGATCCCGCACAACGGCTGCCGGCCGCGCAAGCGCCGGCGCGTTTGATTTCATCCGGCGGACGCTTTTTCGTTCGCCGCCGCCTGATTTTCCCACGGGGCGGAGTGGGGTGCGTGGCGCGGCCCGCGCCACTCAACAATGGGTGTCAATGTGATCCAGAAAAACTGGCAAGAACTGATCAAGCCCGACAAGCTCCAGGTCGCGGCGGGGTCCAATCCCAAGCGCGAGGCGACGATGGTCGCCGAGCCGCTGGAGCGCGGTTTCGGCCTGACGCTCGGCAATGCGCTGCGCCGCGTGCTGCTGTCGTCGCTGCAGGGCGCGGCCGTGCACGTCGGTCCAGATCGACGGCGTGCTGCACGAGTTTTCCTCGATTCCCGGCGTGCGCGAGGACGTCACCGACATCGTGCTCAACATCAAGGATATCGCCATCAAGATGCAGGGCGACGGGCCCAAGCGCATGGTGGTCAAGAAGCAGGGTCCCGGCGATGTCACCGCCGGCGACATCCAGACCGTCGGCGACATCGTCGTGCTCAATCCGGAGCTCGTGCATCTGCCATCTCGACGAGGGCGCCGAGATCCGCATGGAGTTCACGGTCAACACCGGCAAGGGCTATGTGCCGTCCGAGCGCAATCGTCCCGAGGACGCGCCGATCGGGCTCATCCCGGTCGACAGCCTGTATTCGCCGGTGCGCAAGGTCTCCTACAAGGTCGAGAACACCCGCGAAGGCCAGATCCTCGACTACGACAAGCTGACGATGACGATCGAGACCAATGGCGCGGTCACGCCGGAGGACTTGCTCGCCTACGCGGCGCGCATCCTCCAGGACCAGCTCAACGTCTTCGTCAACTTCGAGGAGCCCCGCAAGGAGAGCGCGGCCGAGAACATCCCGGAGCTCGCCGTTCAACCCGGCGTTCCTCAAGAAGGTCGACGAGCTCGAGCTGTCGGTGCGCTCCGCCAACTGCCTGAAGAACGACAACATCGTCTATATCGGCGATCTCGTTCAGAAGACCGAAGCCGAGATGCTGCGCACGCCGAACTTCGGCCGCAAGTCGCTCAACGAGATCAAGGAAGTCCTCGCCCAGATGGGGCTGCATCTCGGCATGGAAGTGCCAGGCTGGCCGCCGGAGAACATCGACGAACTGGCCAAGCGCTTCGAGGATCATTACTGAGCTCGCGACAGCCGTCATGGCCGGGCTCGTCCCGGCCATCCACGTCTAGGACGGTTGTTTCAGTGAAGACGTGGCCTGCCTGGAATGGACCGGGCGCGACCGAGGAATTGAGAGATGCGTCACGGCAACGCCCACCGCAAGTTCAACCGCACCTCGGAGCATCGCACCGCGATGTTCGCCAACATGGCGGCGGCGCTGATCAAGCACGAGCAGATCGTCACGACGCTGCCCAAGGCCAAGGACCTGCGCCCGGTGGTCGAGAAGCTCGTCACGCTCGGCAAGCGCGGCGACCTCCATGCCCGCCGCCAGGCGATCTCGCAGGTCCGCGACGTCGCCATGGTCAAGAAGCTCTTCGACGTGCTGGGGCCGCGCTACAAGGACCGCCAGGGCGGCTATACCCGGGTGCTCAAGGCCGGCTTCCGCTACGGCGACTCGGCGCCGGTCGCGGTGATCGAGTTCGTCGAGCGCGACGAGAGCGCCAAGGGCCTCGATTCCGGGCCGGTGCAGGAGCGCCGCAACGACGACGAGTTCGCCGCGGCCTGACCGCACGCATCGTTGGAGTTTCGGGGCGGCCGTTGCATGGCCGCCTCTTTTTTGAATTTTTCAAATCGGGCTTGATTGCACTCGGCACTGCGCTACCGTCGCTGGACCAACGATTTAAGCGAAGGGGAACGCGATGCTTGGACGCCGTTTGTCGTGCGTTACTTTGGCCCTGGCCATGCTTGCAGCCTTTGGCGTCGCGCAGGCCGAAACCCAGGTCGAGCGCGGCAAATACCTCGTCGGCACAATTATGACCTGCCAGAACTGCCACACCCCGCGCGGGCCGGGCGGCGTCTTCAATTTCGATCGCGACCTGTCGAGCGGGCTCTCTTGGGATGAGCCGCCGTTCAAGGTGACGGCGTCGAACATCACGCAGGACAAGACCACCGGTATCGGCGCCTGGACCGACGATCAGATCAAGACCGCCCTGCGCAAGGGTGAGCGGCCGAACGGCACGCATCTCGCGGCGGTCATGCCGTCCGATTTCTACGAGATCATCACCGCGAACGACCTGAATGCCATCGTGGCCTATCTGCGCACCGTGAAAGCCATCGCTCAGGAGACGCCGGCGCCGGTCTATCGCATCGACCTGCCGCGGCAGCTCCCGCCGGGCGCTGAAAAGCCGTTCACCGATGCCGACATGGCCGACAAGGTGAAGAAGGGATACTATCTTGCCACGATTGGGCACTGTTTCGAATGCCATACCCCGCTCGGGCCCAGGGGCCGGGAGTTCGCGACCGGCTACGGCAAGGGCGGCCGGGAGTTTCCCGGGCCGTGGGGCACGTCGGTCTCGCGCAACATCACGTCGAGTAAGACCAGCGGTCTCGGCAACTGGAGCGATGACGAGATCAAGCGCGGGATCACCCAGGGCCTCCGCAAGGACGGCAGCCATCTCAAACCGCCGATGGGCTACTCGCTCTACGCCAAGATGACGGAGTCGGATCTCGACGCCGTCGTGGCCTATTTGCGCACGGTGCCGCCGCTGGACTAAGCGCATGATCCCGATACCGACACTCACACTGGAATCGGATTTCGGACAAGATCATGTTCAAACAGAAGGCCGGCTCGGCCGGCAATTCCGCTTGCCGTCGTTTTGATCGAGCGGCCGGCCGGAGAGGGGACCCGCACTGGACGCCGCTTCAAGTCTTCGGCCGCTGCCGCTATAAGGCGCGGTCGTATTGAGGGATTTCTATCCATGATGCCGCGCCTCGCCGCCGCGCTCAGCCTGCTCGCATTCGTTGCCGCGGGACTATCGTCCGCCACCGCGCAGGAGCGCCGCGTGCCGTCGTCGGCCGCCGAGCTGCGGCTGTCCTATGCGCCGATCGTGCAGAAGGTCGCGCCCGCGGTCGTCAACGTCTATGCGGCGCGCACGGTGGAAAACCGCAACCCCTTCGCCGACGATCCGATTTTCCGCCGGTTCTTCGGCGGCCCACAGGGCGGCCAGGACGGCGGTCCGGGCGGGCAGGGCAGCCTGCCGCGCGAGCAGGTTCAGCGTTCGCTCGGCTCCGGGGTGATCGTCGACGCGTCCGGCCTGATCGTCACCAACAACCACGTCATCGAGGGCGCGAGCGAGGTCAAGGTCGTGCTCGCCGACAAGCGCGAGCTCGAAGCCGAGATCGTGCTCAAGGACGCCCGCACCGACCTCGCCGTGCTGCGCATCAAGGATGGCCGCGAGCGGTTTCCAGCGCTTGACCTCGGCGATTCCGACGACCTCCAGGTCGGCGACGTCGTTCTGGCGATCGGCAACCCGTTCGCCGTCGGCCAGACCGTGACGCACGGCATCGTCTCGGCGCTCGCCCGCACCCAGGTCGGCATCACCGACTACCAGTTCTTCATCCAGACCGACGCAGCCATCAACCCCGGCAATTCCGGCGGCGCGCTGGTGGACATGCTTGGCCGCGTGATCGGCATCAACACCGCGATCTACTCGCGCTCAGGCGGATCCCAGGGCATCGGCTTCGCCATCCCCTCCAACATGGTGCGGGTGGTGGTTGCCTCGGCGAAATCCGGCGGCACCGCGGTGAAGCGGCCCTACCTCGGCGCCAAGCTCCAGGCGGTGACGGCCGAGATCGCCGAAAGCCTTGGCCTCAAGCGGCCGTCCGGCGCGCTGGTGACGAGCATCACCGCCGGCTCGCCGGCGGCGCGCGGCGGCCTCAAGACCGGCGACCTCATCGTGTCGATCGACGGGCTGGCCGTCGATGATCCCAACGCGTTCGACTACCGCTTCGCCACCAAGCCGCTCGGCGGCACGGCGCAGCTCGGCATCATCCGCAGCGGCAAGGAGATCAAGGTCGCGGTGGCGCTGGAGGTCATCCCCGAAGGGCCGCGCGACGAGCTCATCATCCGCTCGCGCTCGCCGTTCCTGGGCGCCAAGGTCGCCAACCTCTCGCCGGCGCTCGCCGACGAGTTGCGGCTCGACGCCACCGCCGAAGGCGTGGTCATCCTCGCGGTCGCGGACGACTCCACCGCGCAGCGCGTCGGCTTCCAGAAGGGCGACCTCATCGTCACGGTCAACAACCAGCGCATCGTCCGAACGCGCGATCTCGATCGCGTGGCGAAAGAATCGAGCCGCCGATGGAGCATCACCGTCGTGCGCGCCGGCCGGCAGGTGTCGGTCGTGCTCGGCGGAATGTGATATCCGGCGCGAGCTTCGAGGGCATTGAGTCTGCGCTTCGAGCGGGTGGATCAGACTGCAAACCGCCCAAACGTCGCCGCCGGGCGGTCAATCTACGTGACGTCGACCTTGATGCTGCGGATTTGTTGCCTCGCTCCGTTGACCCGCCCTGTGGGCTTCGTCTCCAGCGGTCGAACTCTCAGGAAGACCTTCACGCCGACTTGAGCCGCGGAATAAGGCGGAGCGCGTTCTCGCGATCGACCTTCCTGAGGTCGTCACCCTTGAAATACTCGGTCACGCCCTTGGTGGTGTAGGGGCCGGTGCCATAGGGAAAATCGGTGCCGTAGACGATCTGCGAGGATGTCACGAGCTCGTCGAGCGCGCGCATCGTCACCGCGCCGGGGATGGCGGCGGTGTCGTAGAAGAACCGCTTGAGCTCGCCGTTCATAGTCTCGGCGGTGAGTTTGCCGCGATAGGGCGGCGTATTCAGGATCTGATACTGGAAGCGGTAGGCGAACGCCGTGAGCGAGCCGCCGCCATGCGACCAGATCCAGTTGATGTCTTTGTATTTCTGCGACGTGCCGCTGAGGATGAGGCTCGCGATCGTCCGCGTGGTGTCGGTGCCGAACTCGACCATGAACTCCGGCACGCCCTGCACCAGGTTGGCGCAGCAATTGGCCGCCGTCGGATGGGTGTAGACCGTGGCCTTGCGGCGGTTGAGTTCCTCCCACACCGGCTCGAAATGCGGGATGGCCGAGCCATTTGTCCTGGTAGCTCGTCATGCAGCCGACGCCGTCCACCTTCAGCGTGTCGAACGCATAGGCGATCTCCTTGAGGCTCTCGTCGATATGCGGCAGCGGCAGCATTGCCCAGACGCCGAAGCGGCCGGGATGATCGGCCATCAATTTCGTGGCGTATTCGTTCGAACTCACGGGCGACCCGCACCGCGATCTCCTTGTCGAGCGGCGTGACCTGCGGCGTGGTCGGCGACGTGATCGCGGTGGCGACGCCGCCTTTGTCCATGTCCTCTAGGGTCTTGGCGATCGACCAGCTCTTCAGCGGAAAGTCGCTGCGGCCGATCTTCTCCATCGCGGCGAACCACGACGGCGGCACGATGTGATGATGCACGTCGATGCGGTGCGGCGCGCCCTGCGCCCGCGCCAGTGGGTGCGCCGAGCACAGTCGGTGCGGCGAGACCGCCGAGCAGCGCGGCGCCGCCGGCGAGGAAGCTTCTGCGGTCCACCGCGGCGGCGCTGAAGCCGCCTGGTGTCAAGCAGCAGGCGCAATCGTTGAAAGATCCCTGGCGGCGCGAATGGACCATAGCAAATCCTCCCTGATGACGTCCTTAGTCGGGATACGCTCCCAGTTTGTCGTGATGCTGCCGGGGAGCTTCGATCAGCGCAAGCGCCAATCGAAGCATCTTTTCGGCTCGGCACGAGCGCCGACGGATTACAACGTGACCAAATGCGTCTGCTGTGCACCGCGCGCGGCCCATAAAGAAATCCCTCGATCGAAAGTCACCAGCCGTCCTTCGTTTTTCACCGCCAGCGCAAGCAAGTAAGCATCGGTAATCTGCTTTGGACCAAGCAGATGGCCATGATTGAACGCCCGCGCATCCGAGATTGAAATATCGTCGGACCAGAAAACGTGACCCGGCTGGACGATCTGAGCGCCCAAGAGCAGAATGGCATCGGCGATATTTTTTGGGCGTGGATAGCGCGGGCCTGCGATGACGCGCACAAAACCGTTCTGAGTTAGCGGACAGCTCGCCCAACCGTCAGCCTGATGACTCGTCCACCATTCCAGTGCTTGTGCATGATGAAGATGCTCGGGGTCAAAGAGCGCGAGCAGCATGTTCACGTCGAAGAGCGCGCGCACCACTCAATCGCCGCGTGGCGAATCGAGCCCCGCGTCCGCCCAATCCGCCTCGTCTAGCAGGCGCTGCACCAGCTCGTTGGTCACGGGTGGACCGCCGCGACTTGGCAGTACGTACCATCCGTTTTTGAGAACGGCTCCAGCCGGTCCGCCAGACTTTGGAGACTCGGCAGGGGTTGTCAGTGCCTTGCGGGCGAGACCCGAAATCACTTCGCCAGCCGTCGAATGGCTGGCCTTCGCCAGTTCTTTGGCCGCGGCCAGGACATCGTCGTCAATGTCGAGGGTGGTGCGCATGCATCTGATGCTATCGCATCAGATGCGGAAATTCAAGTTACTATAATGGAAGATTGTCGTGCTTCCGCGCCGGCATCTCGACCGCCTTGTTCCGCAGCATCGCCAGCGCCCGCGCGATGCGCTTGCGGGTGGCGTGGGGCCTGATCACCTCGTCGATATAGCCGCGCTCGGCGGCGACGAAGGGCGATAGGAAGCGGTCCTCGTATTCCTTGGTGCGCGCGGCGATCTTGTCCGGGTCGCCGATGTCGGCGCGGAAGATGATCTCGACCGCGCCCTTGGCGCCCATCACGGCGATCTGCGCGGTCGGCCAGGCGTAGTTGACGTCGCCGCCGATGTGCTTGGACGCCATCACGTCATAGGCGCCGCCGAACGCCTTGCGGGTGATGACGGTGACCAGCGGCACGGTCGCCTGCGAATAGGCGAACAGCAGCTTGGCGCCGTGCTTGATGAGGCCGCCATATTCCTGCGCGGTGCCCGGCAGGAAGCCCGGCACGTCGACGAAGGTGACGATCGGGATGTTGAAGGCATCGCAGAAGCGCACGAAGCGCGCGGCCTTGCGCGAGGCGTCGATGTCGAGCACGCCGGCCAGCACCATCGGCTGGTTGGCGACGAAGCCGACCGTGCGCCCCGCCATGCGGCCGAAGCCGGTGACGATGTTGCGGGCGAAGTCGGCGCCGATCTCGAAGAAGTCGCCCTCGTCGGCGACCTTCAGGATCAGCTCCTTCATGTCGTAGGGCTTGTTCGGATTGTCCGGCACCAGCGTGTCGAGCGAGGTCCTCGCGCTCGGGGTCGTCGAAGCTCGGCCATTCCGGCACGCCGGCGCGCGCAGTTGGCCGGCAGGAAGTCGATCAGCCGGCGCATCTGCAGCAGGCATTCGACGTCGTTCTCGAAGGCGCCGTCGGCGACCGAGGATTTTGTCGGAATGCACGCGGGCGCCGCCGAGTTCCTCGGCGGTGACGACCTCGTTGGTGACGGTCTTCACCACGTCGGGGCCGGTCACGAACATGTAGCTCGTGTCCTTCACCATGAAGATGAAGTCGGTCATCGCCGGGGAGTAGACGTCGCCGCCGGCGCACGGGCCCATGATGACGGAGATCTGCGGGATGACGCCCGAGGCCAGCACGTTGCGCTTGAACACCTCGCCATAGCCGCCGAGCGAGGCGACGCCCTCCTGGATGCGGGCGCCGCCGGCGTCGAACAGGCCGATGATCGGCGCGCGCGCCTTCATCGCCATGTCCTGGATCTTGACGATCTTCTGGGCGTGGGTCTCCGACAGCGAGCCGCCGAACACCGTGAAGTCCTTGGCGAAGACGAAGACGATGCGGCCGTTCACCGTGCCCCAGCCGGTGACGACGCCGTCGCCGGGGATCTTCGGTCCTGGTCCATGCCGAAATCGATGGCGCGGTGCTCGACGAACATGTCGAACTCCTCGAACGAGCCCTTGTCGAGCAGCAGCTCGACCCGCTCGCGCGCGGTGAGCTTGCCCTTGCGGTGCTGGGCTTCGATGCGGCGCTCGCCGCCGCCGAGGCGGGCATGCCCGCGCCGCGTTTCGAGCTTTTCGAGAATGTCCTTCATGCGACCACCCCGCGCCTCGTCTTCACCGGCACGTCGTCCATAGCATGGTTCATGCCGGACGGGATGGAGCGGGAAAAGGCGCGGGCGCCGTGGCGTCCGATGGGGAAGCGGCGTGTCACATCCCGAGGACTAAGCCGCCGCTTTCGGTGCGCCGGGGTGCGGTGATAGAAGCAGGCTCCGCGCGGACGTGGCGGAACCGGTAGACGCAAGGGACTTAAAAGCATCCAATTGTAAGCATCGCCACTCAAAAAATATTTGCAAGATCAGCTATTTAGTGATATTATTGAAGAGAAAGACGCGCAAAAAGCGCTTCCACATTCGTTGCACAGTTACACATTTTCGGATGGACCGGATGGCAGAAGATCACGAACTCATGGGAGGCAGACTTCACGTTTACAAACGTGAGAACAGTCGGCTGTGGCAGTGCTCCACCTTCATCGGTGGAAAAAACTGGCGCGCCACGACAAAGGAAGAAAGCCTCTCCCATGCAAAAGACTTCGCAGAAGACTGGTATCTAGAGCTGAAGGGCAAGCACCGGGCTGGTGAGCTGAAAGCAGGAAAAACATTCAAAGCCGCTGCAAAACGATTCCGAGAAGAATACGAGGTCATCACCGAAGGGCAACGCAACGCCCAGTACGTCGATGGGCACTGGCGTCGGCTCGAAATCCATCTTGTTCCTTTTTTTGGAAACATGCGTCTTTCTGAGATCACCCCAGGGGTAGTCCAGCAATATCGCGTTCACCGCCATAAGTCGGCAAAGGAACGCACTGGCAAGCCCCCTGCGCGCAACACGATGCATCAGGAGATTGTCACGCTCAGACAGGTTCTGAAAACGGCCTACCGGCACGGTTGGCTGAAATACGTTCCTGACCTTTCTGAGCCGTACAAGACGAACCAGAAGGTCAGCCACAGGGCCTGGTTCTCCCCCGAAGAATACAAGACGCTCTACACCGCCACGCGCGATCGCGCGAAGAACCCGCGCCACGGAAAAGAAATCGTCAAGCGTGGCGCGAAAGAACTGCATGACTACGTGCTCTTCATGGCAAACACAGGTCTGCGTCCGGATGAGGCGTCGCGACTAGAATTCCGCGACATCACTGTCGTTGACGATGAACCGACCGGCGAACGCATTCTGGAAATTGAAGTGCGCGGCAAGCGCGGATACGGCTTCTGCAAGAGCATGCCGGGCGCAGTGGTCCCCTTCACCCGACTTCGCGAGCGAAACATGACCCTGCCCACCGACAAGGTGTTCAGCAAGTTTCCACCGCGAAATGTTCAACAATGTCCTCGAAGAAACGCAGCTTCAAGCTTCGACCGTGAAGGCAACCGGCGCACGGCTTACAGCCTTCGCCACACCTACATCTGCCTTGCGGCTCATGGAGGGGGCGGACATCTACCAGATCGCCAAGAACTGCCGTACCAGCGTCGAAATGATCGAGAAGTACTACGCCGTCTCACCTCAAGAACATGATCGACGCCACAGCGATCAACATCCGAAAAGCGAAGCCTCCGCAGAAACGCGTCGAGGAAGCGCTGAGCCAAGAATCCGCTGACTAGAGCCAGCACGAACGTGCATCCTTGGCGATATCGCGGGCACCCGCTATACTTACAACTCGGCTATGCGGGCGTGGCGAAATTGGTAGACGCAACGGACTTAAGCGAATTTGAGTGCTCGTCGGGAAACCGGCGATGTAGAACTGCCCAAATTCGGGGAAACCTTCACTGGCAATCCCGAGCCAAGCCCGGCAACGGGGAAGGTGTAGAGACTAGACGGGCAGCACCTAAGGCGCGACAGGCTAGGGTGAAGGGATAGTCCAGACCACGAACGCCACGATGGCGGCGGCGAAAGCCGAAGTGGTAAGAAAATCCGTAGGGCCGCAAGGCCTGTGCCGGTTCAAGTCCGGCCGCCCGCACCAAGCTGGTAAACGGTTCCTTTGATAAGCTGGTAACGGGTTCCTTTGATTCTGTATAACTTCAGGCGCGAGCGGGGCGCAATTGGTAGCGGACTTACTCACCCCATCTGGTGATAAAACGAAGACTTTAGTGGACGTGCCGAAGCCCGGCACGTGGCCTAACGCGAACGCGCGCCTCCTAGGACTTGGTGCAGGGCTGCCGGTGAAACCGTTGGACCGATTGGCCTCGTTCAACGCAGCGGATTTCGAACGGTTCATCTTAGAATGGGCGGATGGTTATCTTGCGAAGATCGTTCCCGGCGTCAATCAGATCCAGCTGAGGGGTGGCGCGGGCGACAAAGGTCGCGACATCGTCGTCTGGTTGGACGAGCCTTCGACCGTTCCTCGGCCATGAAGTCTTTTTCAAAGCAAGCATTATGCCGACAGGCTGGGCGCAGGAGTCGCCGCAGCAGAGATTGGCAAGGTGCTCTTTTACACCTTGCGCGGCGACTACACTCCCCCGAACCAATATTGGTTTGTTACTCACAAGGGGGTTACAGGCGATTTCCAGGACCTGCTAGATGATCCCGCCGAACTTCGAAAGTTCGTTACTGACAATTGGGAAAAGTATTGTGCCAATAAAATTCACAGCGAGGAAGTTGAGCTCTCATTGGAACTGAAGGCTCACATTGCCACTTTCGACTTCAGCATATTCCGCGCGAAGCAACCTCTTGAACTGATCAATGAACATTCTCAGACGAAGTACCATCTGATCGCTTTCGGCTTGCCGCTCATCGACAGGCCTCCACCTCCACAGCCTCCTTCGACCGTCGCACCCGAAGAAACAGTCTACGTCACCCAACTCTATGAAATAATAGCTGAAAAACTCGGTGTCAGCGTTTCTGCTGTAGCCGACTTCGCCAGCAGCCCCGAGATGTCGCGCCTTTTCGATCGGTCACGCATCACGTTCTACAGCGCCGAAGGGCTGAAAGAACTTGCCCGCGACAGAATGGCAGACGCAGTGACGTTGCCCCTGTGGATTGATCCAGGTTGAAGTGGAGTCCGGCCTTGAAGGAAGGACCGGACGATGAAGCGCAAGCAGCACACGGAAGAGCAGATCATATCGATCCTGAAGGAGCACGAGGCCGGGATGAAGGCGGCCGACTTGTGCCGCAAGCACGGGATCAGCGATGCGACCTTCTACAATTGGAAAGCTAAATATGGCGGGCTCGAAGTGTCGGAAGCCAAGCGGCTGAAGGCGCTGGAGAGCGAGAATGCGCGGCTGAAGAAGCTGCTGGCGGACAGCATGCTGGACAACGCTGCGCTGAAGGATCTTCTGGCAAAAAAATGGTGACGCCCGCTGCCAAGCGAGAGGCTGTCGCGCACCTTCGTTTGGGGTTTGAGGTGAGCGAGCGGCGGGCGTGCAGGATGATCGACTGCGCCAGGATGACGGTGCGGTACCGCCCGCAGCGGAGCGACGATGCCGGCCTGCGGGCGCGGCTGAGGTCACTGGCCCATGAGCGCCGGCGCTTCGGCTATCGGCGGCTGCACGTGCTGTTGCGGCGGGAGGGGTTCGTGGTGAACCACAAGCGGCTGTTCCGGCTCTACCGCGAGGAGCGGCTGATGGTTCGCCGCCGTGGCGGGCGCAAGCGGGCTCTGGGCACGCGGGCGCCGATGATCGTGCCCCAGGGAGCGAACGAGCGTTGGTCGCTCGACTTCGTCTCCGACCAGTTCATCGACGGCCGCCGCATGCGCATCCTCGCCGTGGTCGACGATTGCACGCGCGAGTGTCTCACCCTTGTCGCCGATACCTCGATCTCCGGCCACCGGGTTGCCCGCGAACTCGATCGGCTGCTGGCCGAGCGCGGCAGGCCCGCCACGATCGTCAGCGACAACGGCACCGAGTTCACCTCCAACGCGATCCTGCGCTGGGCCGACGATCGCAAGGTCGGCTGGCACTACATCGCCCCCGGCAAGCCGGTACAGAACGCCTTCATCGAGTCGTTCAACGGCCGCCTGCGCGATGAGCTGCTCAATGAGACCCTGTTCCGCTCGCTGGCTCACGTGCGTGCCGCGCTCGACGCCTGGAGCGACGACTACAACACAGCACGCCCGCACTCCCGGCTCGGCTGGATGACCCCCGAAACTTACGCCGCGGCCCGGCGGTCCGCTGCGCTGCGCTCACCTGACGGCTCCGCCCCGCGGACCGCCTCTACCCCAGCCCAACAGGGCATCACCAACGCCAGGACTCTAATGACGCCTGGATAAAACTTGGGGGCAACGTCAGTAGAAACCGCTTCGCGCATTTCTTGATAGGTGGTGACGGGATTGCCGAATGACCGGGAGGCCATGATGCTCTTGCGGTCCGGCGTTCCCTCTTCCAGTTCCATGCACGGCTCGCCGCGCAATTCCATCACCATGCGCTGAATGACCACGCCTAAGCGTTCGCGCAGGTGACGCGGATCGGCATCGCGCAATTGCAGAGGCGTATGGATGCCGAGCGCGTTCAGCCGTGCTTCCATCCGCCCGGCGATGCCCCAAAGATCGGTCAGCTTCAGGCGGTACAGGGCCGCGTCAATGTCAGGCTGCGTCAAGCATGCACGAAGACACCGTTGCGTTCGGCGTCTTTTTTGGCGAAGCGGTTGGCGACCTTGGCCAACGTCTTGGTCGAAGCGATGCCGACCGAAACCGGAATGCCGGTCCATTGCAGCACCGTGCGGCGCAGATCGCAGGCGTGCTCTTTGAGCGCGCGCACCGAAGCCGTCGAAGCCAAGGAAGGCTTCGTCGATCGAGTAGATTTCGAGGTCGGGCGTGAAATCGGCCAGCGATTTTCATGACCCGACCGCTCATATCGCCGTAGAGCGTGTAGTTGCTCGAACGGACAATGACGCTTGTCCCGGCTGAAACGTTCGCGGTGCAAATGCCACGGCGCGCCCATTTCAATGCCAAGCGCCTTGGCTTCATTCGAGCGCGCGATCACGCAGCCATCGTTGTTCGACAATACGACGACGGGCTTGCCGCGCAGCGCCGGTTGGAAGACGCGCTCGCAGGACGCGTAGAAATTATTGCAATCGACCAGGGCGATGGGGCCAGCCATCCGCTACAGCATGCGGATGGATTTGGTGATGACGCCCCAGACCTCGAAGGTGACTTCGCCGGTGATCGGCGTGTCCGTATAGGCGGGGTTCTCGGCTTGCAGCCAGACCTCGCCGTTGCGGCGGCGGTAGCGCTTGAGGGTGAAGTCGCCGTCCAGCAGCGCAAGAACGATGCTGCGATCCTTGGGCGTGCGGGCACGATCGACAATCGCGATGTCGCCCGGAAAAATTCCAGCGCCGATCATGCTGTCGCCGGCCACGCGCACTGCGAAGGTCGCGGCCGGGTTTTCAATCAGCAGATCGTTGAAGTCGAGCGGGGAATCCAGATAGTCGTCGGCAGGCGAAGGGAAGCCGGCCTGTACGGTCGAGCTGACAAGCGCGATGGCGGCGCGGCTTTTTGCGGCAACGTCGATGAATTCGTTGATGTCACCGGCGCGTATCGAACGCGCGGCCAGGCGACGCGCGAGACTTGCAACCGGGACCGGCAGCCGCACCACGGTTGTCGGCTGCCCTTTGGGACGTCCCACCCTGCTTGTCGCTCTTGCCATAACGCCCCCTTGAATTTCTGTAACAGATATTCATGGAGCCGCCGCGTCCTGTCCACCGCTTTCTTCGAAGCCAGGCAAAACGGCGGGGGACAGCTGGGTCCCCCCTTTGTGCGCGCATTCGCCCCGGCGGAAATCACGCGCCAAATCAAGCCGACGCGGGATCAGCGCCCAGATGCGCTGACCTTCGGCTTCGCTTCCTGCTGAGGAGCTTCGATCGCATCGATGTCCTTTTCCGACACCTTGTTGACCGCCCGGTTCACCGGCCGGACCACAAACGCCTCCGGGCCAAGAGGCGTGATGTCGTCAAGCGTCGTATCCGGATCGAGCCAGCGTTCGGGATGATCGATCACGACCGGCATGCGGTCATGATATGGCGCCACCAGCTCGTTGGGTTCGTCAGTCAGGATGGCGAAGGAGGGGACCACATCGCCCTTCACATCTGAATCGTCCCAGATGCAGGCGAACATGATCGGCTTGCCGTCCTTGCGCGCAAAGAAATACGGCTGCTTCAGCCCCTTCTCTTCCCGCCATTCATAGAAGCCTGCCGCAGGGACGACACAGCGATGGTTGGCAAGCATCTTTTTGAACGACCCGCGCCTGAGCGTATCAGTCCGGGCGTTCAGAAGGGGCGGGCGCTTCTTATCCCCGCTGGCCGGCAAGTTGATGCCAAATCGGGCTAGCTTGGTTTCGGGCGGCTTGCCGCGTTCAACCAGGAACGCCGGCACGCGCTCCGTCGGCGCGACGTTCGGATTGTATTCGAAATTCAGGAGCGACCGCGTGAGCGTGCGCGGGATTTCACTCCAGTCTTTGATGCCACGGAAACGGTTGCACATGGCATCCAGATAGGGCGGGAACGGCCCCATGAAAAGGACCCGGCTTGAACTAGCACGGCGTAAAGTGGCGCCGCGCCAGGAACAGGCGGATGTGCTGGCAGTTCAGCCACGCGATCCGGTGTTCGGCGGAATGCTCGGGCAGTAGCGCCAGGGCGCTTGATGCTTCACGCAACAGTTCCCAAAGTTGCGGTTTTGAATAGCGGGTCAGTTCGGTATAGGTCAGCGGTCTCATAGCGTCTCCTTCGTTCGACCGCGCCATTGCGGCCTTTGCGGACCGCTGGAAACACCGAAGAAGGATGGGCGCATCGGCTTTGCCGACCGAAACGTCAGAGAAGGAGTGCGACAGCACTTGCGGCCAACAGCCGACGAAGGTGTCTAAAGTCCGAAATCAAAGGACGCTGGTGTGGTTGATGAAGGGTGATGTGACGTGCTGATCGCGGACTGACCAAATGCACACCGTTGCATCGTGCATTGCCTGCTACAGGCTGCTGGTAAACCAGCGGGGTACGATCTCATTCGTACGCTTCAAAAAAGGGATGACAGTTTTCATGGATTTATCGTAGAGGGCGACGCATTGCTCTAGGGGCAAACGTTCTTCCGCGCCAAAATTTGCTTTAACCCAGATAAAAGCTTTCCCTCTGTCGAAGGCTATTAACACGCGATCGACGGTCAGATTTTCCGATTCATCCAGCGGCCGTATCTCCTTCGCCCACGGATAAGGTCCTTCACGCAGCCAGACAGCTGTCACCGTAGAAAGCGTTCTTCCACAAAGATCCCGCGGCGACCCTGAGGCGCTGAAGTCCAGCGTGACCGACCCCCATCGAACGGGACCGAGCCATGGGCCGACATAGGCATATCCGCCTCGGGCCGCATACAAATCCGGCGGAGAAAACGGGATAACCGGAGCCGCATGCGTTTTATCAATCAACTGGTCGGCAGTCCCTCTCGGAAGTCCGATATCTTCCTGCTTCTGGATATTGACGCCGGGACCCGGGAATAGCCTGTTTTGGAGTTCCTGCCATTCGTAAGCAATAATGGAGCCTAATGCAGCAACAAGGACGAGCACAAAAAACCCATAGTCTCTCTTGCTTGGAGATTTCTTGGAATTACACTTTGAGTTTGTTATATGTTCATCGATGAAGTCTTCGTTCACCTCCGCATCGACGATGTTATACACACTACCATCCGGATTGGCCGGCTTGTCCTTGTGGGTATACATAAGAGGCCTCCAGGTCGAACCCCTACGCATTTTTCTAACGGCACTGACAATATCAGTGGCGCTGGCCATAGGCACGCATCTGACAACGCCTAAGCCGCCCCGTCCCCCTCGCTAAGATTCCAACATTTTCAACCTGTTGCAGGAAGGGCACGCGGCGCGTCCGCTTGGCGGACCGGGCTCTATTCGCATCCGCTCACCAAGCGGACGCAGGTACCCGTTCCGGGAAGCGCCGTCTTGGCCATTCGGTGACGATCCCTCGCGCTAGATTTGAATGACAGCCTCCGGCTGACTTCATGGCGTTTGTCTGGGGCGTGCCGCCCCTGGGCCGTCAAGGCCATTGCAAGCGGAAAACGCCGGGCCGTGTAGTCCGCTTCGCTCCCGGCCCGCACCAAACCCGGCGTTTTCCGGCCTAATGACGGCCAACCCCGCTCATTGCCGCCTGGCTAGTCGGTTGCATGCGCAACCCGCAAACCAAGAGAGCGACGATGAGAACCGATGTCTATGAACGCGTCACCGATCGCATTGTGACAATCATTGGAACAAGGCGTCCGGCCGTGGATGAAGCCCTGGAATGCCGAACATGCCGCTGGGCGCATCACCCGTCCCTTGCGAGGCAACGGGATCCCTTACCGGGGAATCAATGTCCTGATGCTGTGGTCGGAGGCCATGGCGAAGGGCTACGCCGCGCCGGTCTGGATGACCTTCAAACAGGCGGTTGGAATTGGACGCCCATGTCCGCAAGGGCGAACAGGGCAGCCTTGTCGTCTATGCCGACAACGATCACCCGCACCGAGAACGACAGCGACAGCGGCGAAGAGAGCGAACGGACCATCCCCTTTCTGAAGGGCTACACCGTCTTTAACGTCGAGCAGATCGACGGACTTGCCCGCGCACTACTACGCGAAGGCGGAAGCGCGTCTTGATCCTGTGCAGCGCATCGAACGGGCCGATGCATTCTTCGCCGCGACACGGTGCGGACCTCCGCCACGGCGGCAACCGGGCCTATTACAATGCCGGCTCACCGACCATGTGCAGATGCCGCCCTTCGAATCCTTCCGTGACGCCGAAAGCTATTACGCGACGCTTGCGCACGAGGCGACCCACTGGACGAGACACCCCACGCGCCTCGCCCGCGACTTCGGCCGGCACGCGGTTTGGCGACGAAGGCTATGCGATGGAAGAACTGGTCGCCGAGCTTGGTTCAGCCTTCCTGTCCGCCGATCTCGACCTCACCCCGGAACTGCGCGAGGATCATGCCGCCTATATCGGCAACTGGCTGAACGTCCTGAAATCCGACAAGCGGGCGATCTTCACTGCCGCCGGCCACGCGCAGCGCGCGGCCGACTTCCTGCACGGCTTGCAGCCGGTGCAGGCGATGAACGACGCGGCCTAGGAGCCGCGCCATGCGGAATGCCGATATCATCGTGATTGATGGCCGCCCCTATAGCTGGCAGCAGCTGCGCGTCCTGCGGCGCGAACAACGCGCCGCGCGAGACGCGGCGCAGGGCAGGCAACTGACCTTGTTCGACCTGAAAGACGATTGCCGGCCGGCCGGCGAACGGACCGCATCCGGGCGCTACCAGCAGCCGAGCCTGCTTGGCTGGGAAGATGGATGAAGCGCCGGGACCCGGCCGGGGTCGCTACTTCTTCACCACGTATTGCTTGCCGTTCCAAATCCAGCGGAACCGGTCGTTGGTGACAATATCGCGCACGCCATTCGTGCGGCCTTTGCCGAGCGAAATATCATGGGCGATGACTTGCAGCGCCATGATGTACCCGCCGCCGTTCGATAGATGGACGGCCGCATGCTGGCCATGCGATCCGCCCCAATAAGTGCTTGTCAGGACGACGATGTAATCGGGCTTTCCGTCACCGTTGAGATCGACCGTGGCCATCCGCACGGGCAGGTCGTCGCCCTTCACGGACGGATCGCTTTTAAAATCCTCAGCATGGCCCAGCGTCGTGAGCAGCAACGTCCGCTCCCCAGCGGTCAGCTGTGTGGTGAAGGCAAGCGGTTCGGCAAACGCGGTCCGCACTGCGCAAACGCTGGGGAGCGTAAAGACCGCCGTCAGGGCCACCGTCAAGCCGTGATGAAATCGTGCCATCGTGATCACCTCAGTTCTCCCCTTGCGGCCTAAGGAGCTTTTTAAGTATACGGTCTTCGTTCTCCTGATCCCGTTGCGCCTGGCTTTTCGTGCCCATCAGGGCCACGACATAGCACTGGCCAATCTGTGCGAGCCCCGGATTTGGCTGGAGGAATTTGGCGGCTGTTTCGACCCCGACGTCGGCCATCGCGCGGACAGACGCGGCTTGGCATGGCTGCGCCGTGCCGTACCGGATGTAAAAATAGCCGTGCAGCAAAACAATCACGGCCACGATCACCGCAAGGACGGTCTTCATTTTCGCTCACCTCCGACAGGCTGTGTGAATGTGCCTAATGGGTGCGGGTCAGGATGCCGAACAACAGCAGACCGCCGCCCAGCAGGCACAGCACTGAGATGCCACGGAGAACGCGCTGCATGAAGGCGCCGGCCACCGCGCCGATCGCCGAGCGGTATTCCTGCACGCCGTGCGCATTGGTGCGATCAAAGCGCATCTTGAAACTGAAAAATCCAAGCACGGCTCCGGCCATCAGTAGGCTGATCGCGACGCCTTGTGGGTCCGACAACATGGAGAATGTCCATTCTGACTGCGGTTGCCGGTATGTCGTCGTCCGCTTGCCGGGGTGACGTTCGCAATCACCATGACAGGCCGGCGAAGACGCATATCCGCAACCCGGTTGAATCGAAACAGCCTCGACAGGAGCGAAGAGGCTGTTGGCTGTTTGGGTTGAACAGGCAAATCGAACGGCAGGACAGACTTGCCTATTCTGTTCAATGTCGAGGAAATGCCGCCAATATGCTTGTCGACATGTTGCGGCAATGCTACGTTGCGGCTACCTCTGGTGCGTCAATGCCCGCGGAATACGGGGCTTCCAGGGAGTTCAACAGAATAGGCAAAACGGTCGCGCCTTGGCATCGTAGCCAAGGAAGCGAACATGCGCATTGCCGCGCAACAGGCATCTCTCTACACCCCACGCGGTTTGCGCAAATATCTGACGCCGCATGAGCGTTCGCGCTTCATCGCCACTGCTGAAAGCTGTCCGCGCGCAGAATTGCGGACCTTATGCTTGGTCCTCGCCTACACAGGATGCAGGATCACGGAGGCGCTTTCGCTGACGGCAGGATCAATCGAATCGGGCGCTGGTTTCATCGCGATCCGGAGCTTGAAGAAGCGCAGTAAGGCGGTGGTCGTCCGGGAGGTGCCCGTTCCCGCAAATTTACCGGCCGCTCTGGAAGCAACACACCAGCTTAGCCTGCAGGAGCCCGGCGCGCGCCTATGGACATTGTCACGCGGCCGCGCATGGTGGCTGATCAAGGACATCATGCGGACTGCGGGCGTTGCATCAGGCCCGCACGCAACGCCGAAAGGTCTTCGCCACGGCTTCGGCATTCATGCCATCCGGTCCGGCGTTCCGCTCAATCTCGTTCAACGTTGGCTGGGACATGCACGGATGGAAACGACGGCCATCTACCTCCAGGCCATGGGCTCGGAAGAACGCGAGATCGCCAGCCGCATGTGGCTTTGATGAATTAAAGAACTCAAGTGTTCGAGGAGCGTCCCCTTGGTTGCGCGTCCGGACGCAGGCCATGCATCAACTGAATTCCGAATAGGGCCACTTCCGGCCCCATGCACCACCAAAGTCAGGGGGAATTTGGCCATCTCAGCCTACATTTCAGCCAGAGCAAGTAGAAAAACAGACATTGGCGACCCGATCTCGAAGAGCGAGCCACCGGCAACCGTCGGTCCTGAGGGCCAGGTCGATTTTCATCTGTTAACGTCGGAAAAATGTATAAATCGTCCAATCAACTAAGCGCGGGGAGCAAATTCCATGGATGACTTGGCAGGGCTTGGTAAGGTCGCCCAAGCGCTATTGCAAGCGATCCAATCGGCAGTCGGAACGATGTATCGGCCCCGCGCGATTAGGAACGAGCGAAAAGCTGCAGCGGACGCCGAAGCATACAAAATAATAACGACGGCACGCGCATTAGCTTCGGCAAGGATTGTTGAAGCAGACATGGGCGAACTTGTCGAAAGAGCAGCTATGCGGTTCGTGCAGGAAGAGATTAACAAACAGGCAAACATTGAAGCAATAGTTGATAGGACGATAGCTTGTTTAGAAAGCGACAAGATACGTGCTGAGAGTATCATAACTCCCGATCCGAACTTCCTCTTAGATTTCTTTGAAAAGTGCTCACATGCGTCTAACGACAAAATTAGGGAGATTTGGGCGCGTATCTTAGCCGGCAAGGTTTCCGATACCATAGACGCATCGGCAAAGCTGATCGATTGTCTTCGATTTGTAAATGTCGACCTTGCAGAGCAGTTTGCCGCTATCGTGCCACAAGTCTATTTGTTCCAAGGTTTCTTTCTTTCGATGGCCAATGTAATAAGCCCCACGACGATCAGTGTTGATTGGCAGGCCGACGGTAGGCTTCTTGCGGAAATCGGCCTCTTGGAGCGAGTGCGGCCGATCTGCTTCAAGTTTGGTCATTTGACTGTTCAGATTTCGCCTCCGAATGATCGGCTTGAGCCAAATTGGGCTACGGATTTCTATGAGTTTACGCCCAGTGGCGCGCAGCTTGCGCTCGCTGTTTGTGAGCGAATGGCCAGGCATCGAGATCAATTGTTCGAGGATAAAACCTTCGAAGTAGACGGTGTAGAATACGTCGACCGTCGATACAAACAAGGGCTTTGGATTCCTCGTCATAACCTAGGTTATAAGTTTCAGCCAATTGTTTATACGGACGAGCTGGCAGAGATCGATGCGACCATAATGTCCGAAGACGAGCAGATAGATATTGTTTGTGGGCATATGTTTATGGCCTTAAACGAACAATCCAGTCTCGAGATTAGTGTACGCAGTTCTGGAGATGGACGTATGCGACATAGGATATTGACAATAGACTATACCAAAGACAATTTGGCAATTGTCCAGCACATCGACATCGGAAAGCACCGATTGCAAAAGAAAGAGCGCAGATTTCTGCGTCGGCTCCTCAGCTACTCGAAAGGATTAAAAGCGAAGCCAAAACCTGCGCACCGAAGAAACAAAGGAGAGCCGTCTGTTCGTCGCGGCCGGAAGCCGTAGATGCGTTGTAGACAACCGAATTGTCTCTCAAACGCCTCCACCTGCCCAGCAAATAAAAAGGTGTTCGACCCGCCCGAACGCAAGTCGTTCAAGAAACGCCCATCGAGAATTAATCAAGCCCCACTCGTCCGTGCGCACCTCGCGGCTTCGGCGTTCTTTTTTGTGGGCAGGAAAGCCGTATGCGTGCAAACGCCGGCTGGGATACTGCGACGCTGCAAGCACTACTTCCGAGGCGAGTCATTTGCGTCGAATTTGACAGGGTCGTGATATGTCGAATTTTGGCCTTAATATCGGAAAGGCCGTTTGGGCGGTTTTGCTGGGTCGCCAGAGGTGAGGTCGCCGGCCGCATGTCGTCTAAGCATTGGCGTATTCCGCATCTTTGCTTCTTCGTCCCGATAGTTCCGTGTCGGATCACGTGCCGTCCTCAAGGAGGGGTTCCTACCGCGTCCTGACGGCCGTTCAACGCGGCTCGCTTCCGCGCTTAAGCTTGTGCAGCTCCGCCCCTTAAGGCGCGCGTGCCGCGCGGCGTTTGATCGTCCGTCCATCGTCCACGGTTTTACGTCCCCCATGAGGACGGGCGCGGTGTCCGCCCCAAAAACCGAACGAATGGAGATACAGATGGAAACCGAAACCCACAGCACCCATAACCAACCGTCCCACGCAATCTTTCAGGTGATCGGCGAAGACAGCAAAGCCCGCTGGATCAGGGTCGGCGCTGCCTGGCCCAACAGCGACGGCAAGGGTTTCACGATGCGCTTCGATGCCTATCCGGTCGTTGGCCGCACAGTGATGCGAGAAATCGTTCAGCAGCCCGAAGGGAGCGAAGGCGGGAGGGACCAATGATCCCTCCTTTTCGCCCTCTGGCGGAAGACGAACGATTGTTCGTCTTCCGCCAGGCGACCAGCGCATTCGAAAGTTGGTACGCCAAGGAGATCGTCGTTGGGATGACCGACACGGAACTGGAAGCCGCATTGACGCAGGCGCTGGGTATTTTCGGCGGGTGCTGCGAAACGTGGCAGCCGGATATCTGCCATCATGGGGCCGGTTTGAAAATCTGGGGTCGGCTGGGCATCACAGCGCACCACCGATCAACCACTTTTCGCCGGGAAAAAGACCGTGGCAATGGCGCGTCGTGTCTACCGCGTTTCGGACCCCGCCAATCCGCAGGGCGAGCTGTTCCGATGACCGGCCGCCGCTCAGTCGATGACGCGGCGGCCATCCGCGACCCGCACCGGCCCGGTCGTGCTGGAGGCGCGGAAGGGCGACGCGGCAGCTTTCACCAGCCCTTGCACTTCCCGAAGCGCGGCGGACAGGGAAAGCGCCAGGTCATGATTGGCGTCGCGTTCCCAGCAATTGCGCGCAAATACAAGACGGCGGCCATTTTGAAAGGTCCCATACACATCGTACCAGCCGCCCCGCACATTCACGTTGTAGACTTCTGGCATCCAAATTGACCCACTGCGCCGTCGAGCCATATTCGATACCGGTGAACAGTCCCACCGTCAGATTTTTGAGGTTGCGCCGAGCCAGGTCAGGCGTTCGTCTCAGAAATTCAATGCGGCCATCCGCATAAAAAACGCAGGTGCGTCGCCGGTGGCGCTGCTTCCCCTGTTTCCATTCCAGCAATTTTGCCGAAACGCCAACAAGACCGATCAAAATGCCAAGCGGTATGATCTCCCAGACGAGCCCGCCGTGATAGACCATCATGCCGAACAATGTGACGAACACAGACATGGGAATGAGCGCCGAATAGATTTTCACCCACAAGTCCCATTGTCTGTAAAATTCGGCGTCAAGCCAGTCGAGCGTGATGCTTCGGAGTTGTTCGTCTTCATCGACATCTCGATCGATCTTTAGCTGCATCCCTATATTCCATTCCAGACGGCAGCATGAATTCAGACGGTTCAGATAGATGGGTGGACGGCCCGGCGACAACACCAGCTGTCGCTCGGTTTCCCGAGCGAAGTGGAAAGCGATTTCGGATGCGTCCAGCAGCCTGACCGAGCGGACGTTTTCACGTCGTCCCGTGTCGCCTTGTTGAAGACTGGAGGTCGAGGCACGTTGGGACTGGATTTCGGTGTAAAGCGCGGTTCCCAGCATGCGGGAAAGATGTTCGGTCGTTGTCAGATCGACATTGCCAAAGGCCTGCACGATGCCGGCATTGCCGAGGAAGGTCTCCCAGGATTTGGCATAGTGGGTCTTCAGCTGGCCTAAGTCCTGAAATCACGGACCACAGCTTCACGCCGAATCCGGCCATCAATCCGGCTGCGCTTTCGATCGGTTGCATGTGCTTCAGGATTGGGAATTCCTCGAGCATGAACCAGACAGGAAGCGAGCCGCGCGGTACCGGGTGCCGTTCCATTGCGGCCAGGGCCTGTTGGATGACCAGTCTCAGTGACCTGCTCCCCTGAAACGCCCCCGGTTTTGAGTTAGGGTTCTGTTCTCCACCGAGGAGACGGACGATGCGTAAGAGCAGGTTCACGGAAGAGCAGATCATCAAGGTCTCTGAAGGAACACGCTGCCGGGATGTCGGCGAGCGATCTGTGCCGCAAGCACGGCATCAGCGATGCGACGTTCTACAAGTGGCGGTCGCGCTATGGCGGGATGGAGGTCTCCGACGCCCGCAAGCTGAAGGCCCTGGAGGAAGAGAACCGCAAGCTCAAGAAGCTGCTGGCGGAGACGATGCTGGACGCATCGACGCTGAAGGAGATGCTCGGAAAAAACTTCTGACGCCCGGCTTGCGGAGACGTGCTGTGACCTGGGCGATCGATGAGAAGGGCTACTCGCAGCGGCGGGCCTGCAGGCTGGTTGGCCTGCAGCCGAAGACCTATCGCTATGCCTCGACGCGACCGGACGATGGCGCGTTGCGGGCCCGGCTGAAGGAACTGGCCTCGCAACGACGCCGCTTCGGCTACCGTCGCCTGGGGCTGCTATTGGCTCGGCAAGGGGTCCGGATCAATCGGAAGAAGCTCTACCGGCTCTACAAGGAGGAGCGGCTGACCGTGCGCAAGCGTGGTGGCCGCAAACGGGCACTGGGCACCCGGGCGCCGATGACGATCCCGCAGGATCAGAACCTGCGCTGGTCGCTCGACTTCGTGATGGACACGCTGGTCAGCGGCCGGCGCTTCCGTATCCTGACCCTGGTCGATGACTTCACCCGGGAATGCCTCGGCCTGGTCGTCGACACCTCGCTCACCGCCCTGCGGGTGGTGCGTGAACTTGACCGATCATCGAAAGCCGCGGCTGCCCCCGCATGATCGTCAGCGACAACGGCACCGAGTTCACCTCGAACGCCATCCTGGCCTGGCAGGAGGAGCTCGGGATCGAGTGGCACTACATCGCGCCCGGCAAGCCGATGCAGAACGGCTTTGTCGAAAGCTTCAACGGCCGCCTGCGCGACGAGTGCCTGAACGAGCATCTGTTCGCAAATCTCAACGAGGCTCGCCAGATCATCGAAGAATGGAGGATCGACTACAACACCAACCGACCGCACACGAGCCTCAACGGGCTCACACCGACCGAGTTCGCAACCCGCCCCAACAGGGGCAAAACCCAGAACAGACTCTACTTATAAACGAGGGCAAATTGGGGAGCAGGTCATCAGCCAGCGGTAATGGGTTCCCATCCGCATGCCCGGCAAAACGAGGTAAATCGTCATAGAGCCGGCACCGAGCTCCTTCAGTTGGAAATCGGAGCTGCCTGTGATGGGAAGGATGTCGTCGAGCGGGGCGGTTTGCTCCTGGGCCGTGGAAAGAATGCTTTGCAGTTCCCGACCGCCCTGTTCCAGCTTGCCTAGAAAAGCCGCCCCGATATTGGCGACTGTCCCCTCGAAGGCGTCGGATGCCGTCATCGCACTGAACAGCTGGTCCAACTCTGGCGGCTGACCGTGGAGCAGGCGCCGCAAGATTCGCAGCGTCGAACCGGACGGGTTGACCGAAAGCTGATGAAGGACGATGCCACGAACCAGGTTCTTTGCAGAATCCGTCCAATGCGGGTCTCTTTCGTTGGTGATGATCAGCGCATCGGCGAGCAGCGCAGCATCTGCAGCGATCAGGTCCTGCCGGCCTTGCCCCAGTTCGTTCAGTGGATTGTGCGATGCCGAAGAAAACCCGGACTCGCCGAATGGGTCGAGGACGAAAACCCGACCAAAGCGGCTCGCCCGATGAGCCGCTGTGGCTTTAGCCAGCTCGCCTTTCGGGTCAAGAACGACCGCCGAACCGGGATACCGTAAAAGATTGGGTATCAGAACGGTCGATGATTTACCTGCTCGGGAACCGGCGATGGTGACGATGTGGCGGTCATCATCCCGGCCAATCAGGCGACCTTGCCACTCCCCAAGCAGGACGGCGCCCGGCTCCCAGGTCCAGGATTTCCCCAGCTCCCAGGGATGTGCCCATGTCGCACTTGGAGGATGTTCAACCCGGCTTTCGTCACCAGACCCCCTTGGTGGAAACTCCGATACACCGCTCACCCCGAAAGACCCCCAGGAAGAACAAAAGGATCAGATGGAGAAAGTATATAGCCTTAGTTGAAATTTGTAGAGATATTTCCCGTAATCATGGTAGGCTGGTTCAGAGGGGTAGCGAGATGTGTTTTTGTATACGTATACGTCCTTTGTCCGTATCCAATACAAAAACTCTCGCCAGGGGAAAACGCTCCGCTGTTCCCCTGGACCCCTTCCGGTCAGGGTGCCGCAGCACCCCGAACCCCAGCGTGATCGTTGAGGCGATCGATGGTGAAACGGGCAAGCCGTTCGGATGAAAGCCGGACGGAAGTTGTAACCGTCCGTCTGACCAAGCCGAGCGCGCCCGCCTTGAGCAGCGCGCATCGGCTGCGGGCCTTACCGTGAGCGCCTTCTCCGCCCTGGCGCTTTCGGCCAGCCGCGTCACCGTGGAGGTGACGCCTGGTCCAGCCCTTCATCCTGCCGTCATCGCCGAGCTGAAGCGTGTCGGCAACAACGTCAACCAGATCGCCGCCGCCTTGAACGCCCGTGAATTCGTCCCCGCACGTGACATCGTGCTGAAGATGCGCGAGCTGCTCCACGCCCTGATCCGCGACGAAGTCCTTGCCGCCCGGATCAAGGCGGTGGAGCCCGGTGCCCGGAGCCCCGATGGTACCGCGCATTCATAAAAGGGGGACGAGCTTCAAGGGAGCGTGCGGCTACGTGCTGCACGATCCCGGCAAGGAGTTGTCCGATCGCGTCGCCTGGGTGATGACCCAGCATCTCCACACCGAGCCTGAAACCGCCTGGTTCGAGATGTTCGACACCTATCGGAACCGGTCCGCGCTGAAAGCCAATGCCGGGGTGGACCCGCGCGGCCGGGACAACACGGCCCCCGTGCTGCATTACACCTTATCCTGGCATGCCAATGACAACCCCGATCCGGAGCACATGCGGGCCATGGCCTTGGCCAGCCTGAAAGCGCTCGGGTTGTCGGAGCACGAAGCGCTGATTGCCAGCCATAAGGACAAGGAGCACCACCACGTCCACGTCGTGGCGAATACGGTTCATCCGTATTCGGGCAAGACGGCTCCGCTCAAATTCTCGAAACTCGAATTTTCCAAATGGGCGGAAGCCTACGAAAAGGAGCACGGCATTCATTGCGAGGAGCGGATCAAGAACAACGAACGCCGCCGCGAAATCGCCCGCGACCGGGCGTCAGAAAAAATGAATGCCGATTTCGCCCATGCCGCCGGCCGGCAGCCCCCGGAGAGAAAGCCGTTCGAGCCTGTCAAGGATGCCTCACCCAACCGCCGCCAGTGGTTCGAGCGCAAGGTTGTCATCGACAAGATGAAGGCGCTCCGCGCCGCGCTCGATCACGACCAGAAACTGGACAGAAGCGTGACCTGGGCAAGGCAGCGCCAGGAGCGCGACCAGCTCGATAAGGACACGAAGGCAGCGCTGGACCACGCGCGCGGGCATATCAAGCAGCAATTCAAAGGCCAGTGGCGTGACTTGTATGCCGCGCATAAGAGGGAAGTGCGGCATGTATCGAAGACCGTCACCCATCCGTTGGAGCGGGCCGTCTACCTGTTCCAGAACCGCTCAAGGTTCGGCGAGCCGACGAAGCCCCTTTCCATCCGCCGCATGATCCCAATGATTTTCTCGGCGCGAAAATTGATGGACCGGATGTTCCAGACCCAGGAACGGGAGCGCCGATCACTGGCGCGTTTTGAAAAACATTCAAGCAAGCAGCTTTCGGATCGGATCTGGGTGGTGCACCGGGAGAAGTTCCACACCCTGCAGGAGCGTCAGGCTGCCCAACGTTCGGCCGAACGCTCGCATCAGATGATCGAAAAAAATGACGTAACTTTCGCGCGGGCAAAAGACGCCTTGATCCAGGATGGCACGGCACCCGTTCCCCACTTGCCGGATAGAACACTGCCCTCTGAGAAGCCCCGCCCGTCCGCTGACCAGGTGTTGATGACCGGAACGATGCTGCCGCGCGTCCCAATCGCTGAAGTGACGCCGTCGGTTGACCGGATTTTCAGGGCAGCGGACGCCTTGCCCGGTGTCCCGATAGCTCCTCACAACGAACCGCCCCCCCGCCAGACCCCTTCAGATAGTCCGGTGACGGATACCGACACTGCAAAGGCGGCCTTTCGCGATGCTTCTCAACCCCTAGACCGGGGACCCAATCAGGCCAGAGTGGATAAAATTAGCCGCGAAATGGCTGAATGGCGACGCAAGCATCCCGACAGGGATCACAAACGGGAACGTTGAAACTTGCTCGACCTTTCGTAAGGTAATCTGCTAGTTCGTAGGCAACAAATCCCTCAAAATGCCGACTAGCGAATTATAAGAATCAGTGGATCGCAAACGCATTTCTGTTGCGACCCGGCGCTTCAGTTTAAGAAGATCACCCTTGAGATGACCCTCTTTTCGCATATCCTCCAACAGAAGTTTTCCGTTGCAATGGTCGCGCCACTTATCATCCCACTGCGCTTTCAACTCGGCAAGTCTCGTGTTCACCAGCTTTCGGTATTCCTCTTTGAAGCCCGCGCCTTTTAATGCCGCGAAATGGGCTGTGATTATTTCGATGCGATTTAGCAATTGACTAGCTGCATCGTCAGTGGCGAGGTCCAAGACCTTCATATCGAAGCACACGGACTCAAGGCCCAGCTGCTTGAAAACCTCTCTTGCAGCCACAACGTTTAGCTGACCGAGTGCAAGCCGCTTCATTAGCTGAGTCGTCTCTGTGACATTTGGAAGAGGACGATCGGCAAACTCCTTTTCCCGTGTTAAATCTGTTATAATCTCAGCATCCAACAAGTAATTTTCTAAGCAGTACCGTTTTAGCTGACGGAGTTTAACGTGCGTTGAATTGTTCAGCGAGGTCGGCTTGCCATCGAGATCGAACAGAAAGTAGTGAAAGCCGACTTCAACAGCTTTCTGCTCGGCCTTTTGCAAATCTCTAATATCGCTTTCGATAGAGTTGCGACCACCCAATGACTTAATAATGAAACGACGGACGATTGGGTCAAACCCCGATTGAAGAATTTCAACATCATGTATGCCTTCTACGGAAACTGTACCCTTATACAAAAGCGCCTCACTCTCGGAGCTTCCGAGGCGTCTAAGCGCGTCGCGAATTTCCCCTTGATCTTGCTGGCGGATTTTTGCCAGCGATGTCCCACTTTTAAGGTGAAACAGAGAGCAATTCGTTCGCTCAAACGCTCCAGCAAGAATTTCCGCCGAGTGCGAGCATATAATTGCTTGCATATTTTTCTTGACGGCAAATTCATCGACAAAAAATTGAAGAAGGTCCCGACAGACTGCCGGATTTAAATGAAGCTCCGGCTCATCCAACAATATCAAGCCATTGTCGGAGATGCTCCTCGCAATGAGCAGCGAGGTCAGGATCAGTCCTTTTTCGCCACTACTAAGACCATCAATGTCGAATGACCGGCCTGACTCAACGTCAATTATCGGAATCGAGAGCATTCCAATGTCGTTGACGCCGATTTCACCTAGTGATCTGCCTTTGAGCACCCTCTCAAAGATGAGGGAAAATTGTTCGAACAGTTGCTGCCGACCAGTCGGCTGCCCAATGATCGTGTTGAAAATCATATTCTTCAATCGGTTATATTTAAGCTGCGGCTGCGAATTGTATGACTTAAGTTGTTGGCTGGTGTCGGCCATTCCAAGTTGTACGGGTTGCTCTCCCGTGGGCAACGCTCGGTCCGCTGGAAAATAAGAAAACAGGGTCCGCGATGGATCGAGGTATTGTTCGAGCGCGCTAAACAGTAATTGCTGGCCCGGAAATTCCCCACTAAGTAGAGAGCGGCGGAAATCTATTGTTAGATTTAATTCCAGCTTACCCGTTGCTTTTACGTTTCCGATTTCCGAAGTCAAAGTTGCCTTCGCCGCCTCCTGCGCGAGTGCGCCCTGAGGGGAATTCAAGAAGTTCATCGCTTGAGCGGGATTGGCAAAAGCTAGACCGATGTTTTGAAGAGCTAAATCTGGTGTCAGTTTCGGCAAAAGTCCTTCAAGTTGCACTATGTCTGCTTCAGTAGCCTTGAAATGACATTTAATAATGGTCGGCTTGTCTGGGTCATGCGTCAACGCGCGGGGCAATAGGCGCTGCGGCAAGTGTGGTGACATTAGCCCAAGGGAAATCATGGTCTGTTGGGTTTCGCTTTGCGTCCTTGGAGCGAGAACGGACTTCGCGAGGCGAACGGCCTCTAGGATTGTAGTCTTCCCAACAGCGTTCGGGCCAATTATGACGTTCACCAAACTATCGAATTCGACTTCAATATTTTCGAGGGATCGAAAATTTTTGATCTGCAGACGAGTAAGATGCATTGAACTATCCTGCGGTCAGGGTCGAGAGCCGGGGCACGCTGTGATAGAACCCCGCCTTATGGGAATTTACCAGTGTGTACTTGGCATTTCCCGGACGGTCGCTCCACGCATGACGTGACTGCATCTGCCGGAACCGAATTTCCACGGAACGCGGTTGCAGCGACCTGATTACCACTGCCGGCATTTGCGTTGCGTTGCGTTGGGGGGGGGGGGGGGGGGCGCCGTTCCTCTGTGGGCGAAAGGCGAACCCATGACGCGACCGAGCCAGCTGAACATAGCCGAATTTAGCAGTTCGGAACCCTTATGTCGAAATGCGGCCGAACAATCGCAGGTATAAACGAAAAGCCAGCAGCGGCCGAGGCGTAAAATCTGTGAAAGCCGTTTCGCATGCCGTATCGAAACGAGCCCGGACCCGTGAGTTCATGAACCTCGATCGGCGGAATTACCTCCTCGGCGACGATACCAGAGAGAATGCGCATCATCCGTTCTTGGTCAAACCATCGCACCCCATTATCGCGCTTCGGCGGTTCGATTTGATCGAGTCCGACAATCACGATGGACTCTTGGGGGTGAGGTGCCGTTTCATATGACGAGGTACTTGCGCTGAAATCACGCATGCCCGCCCCATTCCACCATTCATCGGGAATTGAAAAAGCGCAGGGGCGGGTGAACATCATAATGACAGCTAAGGGACTTCGCGCTGCTCATGCAAGCTTTGACGTTTCGTCAACAGCCACATGCGTTCTATGCTCGACAGTGAAGGTAGTTGTCCACGGGGGATTTACACATAAAATTACACATAAAAAACACACGATCAAAAATGCGTAGTGTTATCAGTATAATACTCGTAGGCCGAAAATACTTAAAATCCCTCGAGGGTAACTTCGTGCGGGTTCGAGTCCCGCCGTCCGCACCAACACGGCATGGAAGGTGGAGCGGATTTGATCTGGACCGAATCGCCCTTGCCTTTGGAGTTCTTTCGTTCGGCGACGCTCGACGGGCAGCGGGGGGTCTTTAGTGGACCGGCTCGAGCTTCGCTTCACGCTCGACCGTCAGCCGCACATGTTCGAGTATCTCCATCAGGCTCCGGCGGTGGCGTTCGGCCGCGTGGATGGTGAGGCCCGAGGGGCCGCGATCGATGAATTCGAGCGCCACCTCAAGCCAGGGGATGCAATCCACCAGCGTCATGGTCTTGGCGCAGCTAAAGCAGCTCAAATCCACCGGTGCGGTCGAAGCCGGGGACGTGGAAGGCAGCGGAGGCATCGGTCACTCCTGGTGGCAAGGCCGTCACGCTTTTCATGGCACAAGCGGCTTGAAAATAAAAATTCAAGTTAGCTCAATTGCGATGGAACGCGATAACGGCCGCGCACGGGTTCGACACGCGGTCGCGGACCGAAAACCGGCATGGACCGGGCGATCCAATGGCTTGGCGGAGCAAACATGATGTTACCGGCCCCCCGGATCGACCGGAGAGGCTTTTCGATCTTTGTGTCGCACGCCCAAAGGGGCGTTGTTCCGGACACGAAAAATGCGGGGAGGCTATTAAAGCTTTGTACGTAGGTAGGCCGTCGCCATGCCCCGCGGCCATGGCCCGCGCGCTGGTCAGGCAAAGGCGAGGCGGATGCGGCGGTTCTGCTTGCCCTTCTTCTCGATCTGCGTGACGCGCATCGGGCCGATCTCACCGGTGCGGCGCACATGGGTGCCGCCGCAAGGCTGCAGATCGAAGCCGACGATCTCGATCAGCCGCACGCGGCCGGTGCCCGTCGGCGGCTTCACCGCCATGGTCTTGACCAGCCCGGGATTGGCTTCGAGCTCCTCGTCGGTGATCCAGCGGTGACGCACCTCGGCATCAGCGGCAATCATCTCGTTGACCCGTGCCGTGATGGCGTCCTTGTCGAGCCCTGCATCCGGGATGTCGAAGTCGAGCCGGCTCTCGACATCGCCGACGGAGCCGCCGGTCACCGGATAGGGCAGCACGGCGGAAAGCAGGTGCAGCGCCGTGTGCATGCGCATGCGGGCGTAGCGCGGCTCCCAGTCGATGCGCGCCGTCACCGTTTCGCCGAGGACCGGCGTCGCCGCGGCGCCTTGCGGCATGTGGGTGATCTCGGTCTTGCCCAGATCAGTGAAGATCGCGCCGGCGATCGGGATCTCGACGCCGCTCGCGGTCACCAGCCTGCCGCGGTCGCCCGGCTGGCCGCCGGAGGTTGCATAGAACACCGTGCGGTCGAGCGCGATGTTTGCTCCCGTGAGCCCGACCACGGTGGCGCTGACGTCGCGCAGATAGGAGTCCTCGCGGAACAGGCATTCGGTCGGCATCGCAGCAACTCCCGTCTCGCGAGGTCAGGTCGAAAGACGTGGATGGCCGGGACAGCTCTCGCTCTTAGGGTCGCTCGCCCGGCCATGACGGCGGATTATACAAACGGCGCCCTGAGGCTGCCCTCGCGCGTGAGCCAGTCCGGCACCGGCAGGTTCTTGGAGCGGAGGAAATCCGGATTGAACAGCTTCGACTGGTAGCGTGTGCCGTAGTCGCAGAGGACGGTGACGATGGTATGGCCGGGCCCCATGTCCTTGGCCAGCCGGATTGCGCCGGCGACATTGATGCCGGTGGAGCCGCCCATGCACAGGCCTTCGTGCTCCAGCAGGTCGAACACGATCGGAACGGCTTCCTCGTCCGGGATGAGATAGGCCTTGTCGACCTTGATGTCAGCGATGATCGGGGTGACGCGCGCCAAGCCGATGCCTTCGGTCACCGAGCCGCCCTCCGAGACCTTGGGCTCGCCGGTGGTGAACAGGCTGTACATCGCAGCGCCTTTCGGGTCGGCGACGCCGATGACCACATCCGGGCTCTGCTCCTTCAGATACATGCTGGTGCCGGCGATGGTGCCGCCGGTGCCGATCGAGCAGATGAAGCCGTCGACCTTGCCTTCGGTCTCCTCCCAGATCTCGGGGCCGGTCGAGAGGTAATGCGCCTTGCGGTTATCCAGGTTGTTCCACTGATCGGCGAACAGCACGCCGTTGGGCTCGGATTTGCGAAGCTCCTCGGCGAGGCGGCGGCCGACATGCTGGTAGTTGTTGGGGTTGGCATAGGGCAGGGCCGGGACCTCGACCAGCTCGGCGCCGCACAGGCGCAGCATGTCCTTCTTTTCCTGGCTCTGCGTCTCAGGGATCACGATCACGGTGCGGTAGCCGCGCGCGTTGGCGACCAGGGCGAGGCCGATGCCGGTGTTGCCGGCGGTCGCCTCGACGACGAGGCCGCCGGGCTTGAGCTCGCCGCGCTCCTCGGCCCCGAGGATCATCTGGCGGCCGGCGCGGTCCTTCACCGACTGGCCGGGATTCATGAACTCGGCCTTGCCGAGGATGGTGCAGCCGGTCTCCTCCGACGCCCGCCTGAGCTTGATGAGCGGCGTATTGCCGATGGCGTCGAGGATGCCGTCGCGGATATGCATGCTGAGGACCCGGATGGTGAGGGCCGGCCGCTCGCGGGGGCCGTGGGTAAATCTACCCCTTCACGTCGAGCAATTCGACTTCGAAGATCAGCGTGGCATTCGGCGGGATCACGCCGCCCGCGCCGCGAGCGCCGTAGCCGAGATCGGGCGGGATGATGAGGGTGCGCTTGCCGCCGACCTTCATCGAGGCGACGCCTTCGTCCCAGCCGGCGATGACCCTCCGCCTGCCGATGGGGAACTCGAACGGCTGGCCGCGGTCGAGCGAGGAGTCGAACTTCTTGCCCTTGGCGCCGTCCTGATAGAGCCACCCCGTGTAATGCATGACGCAGGTCTGGCCGGTCGCGGGGGTGGCGCCGGTGCCGACCTTGGTGTCGGTGATCTGTAGTCCCGAAGCTGTCGTCATGGTTTTCCCGGCGGTTTGAGCCATTGCTGCGGTGGGTGTGCCCACCGAACCGGCTGAGGTGAATGCGGCGAGGGCGATCGCCCCCAGAGCGCTGCGCCGAGACATTTCCATGCTCGTCTCCTAACGGTTGGCCGCACGTGAGCGGCTTGTCTATCCTTACAGGTCCGGTCCGGGAAGGGGACGGCGGGCTGCTTCACGTTCCCGGCAGCTTGAACAGCTTCAGCGCATTGGTACGCGCGATCTTCACCCGATCCGCCTCGCTAATGGCGGCGGTATCCATCCACTCCGCGCCCTCGTCGACCCCTTCGAACGGATAGTCGACCGAGAACATGATGCGGTCCGCACCGACTTCGGCCATCGCCTGGACCAGGGTCGAGGTGCTGAAGTTGCCCGACGTCGTCATGTGGAAGTTCTCCCGGAAATAATCCGAGATCTTCCGCTTCGCCGGGTAGGCGTTCGGCAGCCTGGCCCAGGTATTGTGGTTGTCGATGCGCCACAGGTGATAGGGCAGGCCCTCGCCGAGATGGCCGAGGATGATCTTGAGATTCGGATGCCGGTCGAACAGGCCGCTGCCCATCAGCCGCAGCGCGTGCACGGCGGTCTCGGCAGCGAAGCCCCATTTCGGTCCCATCAGCCAGCGGTGGCCATCATATTGCGGCGTCCATGCCGGCAGGGGATTGCGCGGGTGGAGATAGAACGGCACGTCGAGGCGTTCGACCAAGCTCCAGAAATCCGCGTATTGCGGCGCGTCGTAGTAGACGCAGTTGTTGGGCGCATCGACCTGCGAAAAGCCGTTCACCAGGGCGCCGACCAGCTTGAGGTCTTTCACGCTGCGCTCGAGCTCGCGCGCCGCCGCATCCGGATCCTGCATCGGCAGCGCCGCGAACGATGCGAAGCGATCCGGCCGCAAGGCGCATTGCCCGGCAGCCCAGTCGTTCGCCCGCTTCGCCACGTCGATCGCCCGCTGGGTGTCATGGATCGCCTGGACGGCCGGCGCGTTCAGCGACAGGATCATCAGCTCGATCCCGTATTGGTCCATGAATTTCAGGCGAGTGTCCTGGACCTCGCTCAGACGGTGCTGAAGCTCCTGCCACAGATCGTCGGGAAGGAAGATCTTGGAATCCGCGAGCGTGTCGGGAATCGCGAAGTGATCTTCCAGCGTGATCTTGCCGTCCACGCATGTCCTCCCGTCTTGCCGCCGAAGCGCGCCTCGGCTGGAATGTTGTTCGCCGGGATCGGTCTATCGCGCGCCGCCAGCGGCGTCCACGATTGAGCAGGGCGGAGAGACGATGGCGACGATCTGGATCACTGGAGCGAGCTCGGGGATCGGACGCGCATTGGCGCTCGCACGGGCGCGACGGGGCGATACCGTGCTCGCGACGGCGCGAAACGCCGAGGCGCTGCAAAGTCTCGCGGATGAGGCGAGGAGCCTGCGCGGCACAATCCGGATCGAGCCCGGCGATGTCACCGATCGGGCGGCGATGGCAGCGATCGTCGCCTCCGCCGAGGCGACGGCCGGCCCGATCGACATCGCCGTGCTCAATGCCGGAATCGCCCTGGCGGGGCAGGGTGAGGCGTTCGACGCGGGCGCGTTCGCCAAGACCTTCGACGTCAACGTGATGGGTGCCGTCCATGGGCTCGCCGCCGTATTGCCCGGCATGGTGGCGCGCCGGCGCGGTCGCGTGGCGATCATGGGCTCGCTCGCGGGCTATGGCGGGCTGCCGGCCTCGGCCGCCTATGGCGCCAGCAAGGCGGCGCTGATCAACATGGCGGCGAGCCTGCGCATGGACCTCGAACCCGCGGGCGTCGTGGTCCAGGTCATCAACCCGGGATTTGTCGCGACGCCGGGCAACCTGAGGCGGGGCCGCCTGCCGTTCCTGGTGCCGATCGAGCAGGCCGCCGACCTCATCGTCGCGGGACTTTCAAGCAACCGTTTCGAGATCGCGTTTCCGCGCCGCTTTGCCCTGCTGCTCAAGGCGATCAACATGCTGCCTTATCCGCTGTACTTCGCCCTGGTGGGGCGCATGGCGGGCGGGGCGACGCGGCGGACGCCGAAGCTCGATTGACCCTCCGGCCGCCGGACCATACCGTCCACCGATCGCCGCAGCCGTCGGGAAGATCATGGCCGAGCAAGCCCTGCCGTTCGCGCCGGTGTCGCCGGTCCGCCCGTGGTACGTGGCGGCGGCCGCGCTGGCGCTCATCGTGCTGGTCGTCGCCATCAACGGACCGAGCACGTGGCTGCTCAACTTCATCCACGTGATGTGCGGCGGGCTGTGGACCGGCATCGACCTGTTCATGGGCTTCGTCATGGGGCCGGTGCTGCGCCGCCTGCCGCTGGAGGCGCGCCGCGCCATGATCGCCGGGCTGATCCCGCGCATGCTGTTCCTGATGCCGACCCTCTCCATCATCACCTCGACCGCCGGCTGGTTCCTGGCCAAGCGCATCGGCTATCTTGACGTGGGCTATCCGGAGTTCTGGTGGGTCGTCGCTGCGCTCGCCATCGTGACGGTGCTGACGGTGCAGGGCCTCGGCTTCCTGCTGCCGACCAACCTGCGCCTCTATTTCGAGATGCAGAAGCCGGTGCCGGACGCCGACAAGATTGGCCGCATGATGCGTCTCTATGTGAAGGTCACGGCGATCCAGGGCGCTATGCAGGTCGCGATCATCGTGGTGATGGCGCGCTTCGCAACGGGCCTTTGAGTCTCCGGCACCGGTCGTCCCTGCGAAAGCGAGGACCCAGGGCAGCACATTCTGCTGCTAGCTTCCCGCTTGCGCGCGAATGAGCAGGTATGCGTCAGTGCCGGTTACTTCGCCTCTTCCACCCGCGTGGTGGTGGCGGGGCCTTCGCCGACAATCTGGATGATCGTCTCCTCGTCCTTGGCGCCGTCGTAGTGCACCTGCTTGCCAAAATGGGTGACGAAGCTCCCGGCCGGCATCGGCACCGTGCTGTCAGGATCGTATTTGTTGCCGCTGCCAACCCACCACGTGCCCTTGATCACGGTGATGAAGCGGTCGTTGGGATGGAAATGCGGCCGGCTCATGCTGTGCGGCAGCCACTTCACGAGCACGACATACATGCCCGGCTTGGTCGGGTCGCCGACCATCACCGCCTGCCTGTTGCCGGACGCGCCGGTCGGGTCCTTCCATGGGATCTGGTCGGGCAGCTTGTAGATCACGGCTGCCGGATTGAGCTCAGCGGCGGTCGTGCCTGTCGACAGGCTGAGGGCCGCCAGGGCCGTGATCGCCGTAAGACGCCATGGAAATGCGCGCATCGTCTTGCCTCCCTGATGTTTTTCCCGTCTTGCGAACCGCCGCATTTGGGACTTGAAACGAAACATAGTATTGAAGTGCGGGCGAGCAAACGGGGTGACACCGTTTCAGTTCAAGGGAGGCTCCGATGAGAGTGCTTCTGGTCGTGGTGGCAATCCTGTTGGCGTTGGCTGCGTTCCACGCGGAGGCGAGGGGCAAGAAAAACCAGAGTTCCGACCAGCAGACGACGCAGAACAAGAAAAAGACCGACGACAAAGGTTACAACGCCGCGCTGTCGAAAATCCCGGACCAGAAGTCCGATCCGTGGCTGGGCGTGAGATAGTCGGCGTCTCCGTCGTTCGATCCGCTCGTCCCCGCGAAACCGGGGACCAGGATTATCGACCTCGAGGACGGCATGCAGGATAGATTCCCGTTTGCGCGGGAATGAGCGGTGTAGGCGCGACGGCTCTTCTAGGCTTCGCGCGAACGAAACCACGACACGATGGTGAAGCGCTCGCCGTGGGTGACGGGCGTCACTTCGTGCGTCGTCTCGGCGCGGAAGGCGACCAATGTCCCGGGAGCGGCGGCGACGGACACCTGCAGCGGCGGGCCTGAATAGGGCCCGTGCAGCACCAGCGACCCGCCGCCGTAGGTTCCGGGCGAGGGGCCTTCCGACTGCGGGCTGAGGAAGATCACGGCCGACACCTTTCGGAACCGCGACTTGTCATGGATGAGCGGCGTGTTGCCGTCCTGATGCGGCACGAAGAAGTCGCCGGTCTCGTAGCGCAGGAACTGCGGCTCCTCGCAGTCCCCCAGAGCGAGGCCGAAATGGCGCTCCAGCGCCGGCTTCCTGTCCATGAGCAGTTGCGTCACGCGCTCGCACGTCGCGGGTGGCATTGCGGCGCGGGTGACCCTGCGCACCTGCTGGCTGACCAGTCCTTGCTCGCCCTGGCTCAATAGCGCCGCCGGGGCGCCGCCCCCTTCGCGCAATTCATCGCGCAACGCTCCGCAGGCGGCGGCATCGAGGAAGTCCGTGATCTCCAGGAGGTCGATCATCTGGCCCGCATGTCGCGCGCGTCCCGGCGCTTTGGTGTCCGGTAGATCAAGGGCCGCCCGCCTGCAATCGCTGAAAGCAGCGGCCCCCATCCATCGGGCGATCTGAATCTCTCTTGACTCGGGACGGGGGGCAGGATTTGAATAGAACAAATCATGAACACAGGGCCACCCGATGCGCGATGGCTCAGTCTCGCTGCTTCAGCTCAGGCATGCGGCGGGGCTCGACACGTCTGTGGCTTTCTCGGCCGCGGAGAAGCTTGGCCTGGGCATCCCCGCGCTCGATGGGGTGCTCGGCGGCGGGCTTGCCTTGGGTGCCTATCATGAGCTTGCGCCGGCAGCGCCGCTGCATCTTGGTGCTGCCGCCGGCTTCGCCCTGGCGCTGGCGGCGCTGACCCGGCGCGACGCGCCGGTGCTGTGGATCCAGACCGAGTTCGCCGCCTTGGAAGGCGGAGCACCCTATGGCCCCGGTCTCGACCTGCTCGGGCTCGCCATGGATCGCCTTGTGCTGCTGCGGGTTCCGCGCCCGGTCGACGTGCTGTGGGCCAAGGAGGAGGCGCTCAAATCCGGGGCCGTCGCCGCCGTGCTCGCCGAGCTTCCCGAGGATGGCGCCGTCGCCGACCTCACGGCGACCCGGCGGCTGACCCTCGCGGCCCGGGAGGGCGGCAGCCTCGGCCTGCTGTTGCGCCACCGTGCCTCACCGCATCCGAGCGCCGCCGCCACCCGCTGGGAGGTGGCGGGTCACGTGAGCGAATCCGATGGCGACGGCCTAGGGCGCACCGCCTTCGCCCTTACCTTGACGCGGAACCGGCGCGGCCCCTGCGGCCGCTGGATCGTCTGTTGGGATCACCATGAGCACGCCTTCACGACGCTATCTCTCGGTGTGGCTGAGGCGGTTCGCGACCGACCGGATCGCGCGCCGCTCGTCCGCGCCCGCTGACAGCGCAATCCGTCTCGCCCTCTCGTCGTCGTCGAGCCGGTCAAGGGCGACCTGCGGTTGGCGGCGGTGAACGACGCCGCGGCGGCGCTCGGCCTCCGGCCCGCCATGGCGCTTGCCGACGCCCGCGCCAAGTATCCGGCGCTGGACGCGGTCGACGGCGACCTGGACGAGGACCGGCGCATTCTTGAAGCCATCGCCGACTGGTGTGACCGCTATACGCCGCTGGTCGGTCTCGACGGGACGGACGGCCTGCTGCTGGACGTCGCCGGCTGCGCCCACCTGTTCGGCGGCGAGGCCGCAATGGGCCGCGACCTGCTGCGTCGGCTGGAGGCGCAGGGGTTCCGGGCGCGCGTCGCGGTCGCCGATACGGTCGGCTGCGCCTGGGCGGTGGCGCGTTTCGGCCGGGATGCCATCGTCGAGTCCGGGCAGGAAAGGGGGGCGCTGTTACCTCTGCCGCTCGCGGCATTGCGGCTTGCACCCGACATCGTCCTGGCGCTCGCCCGCACGGGCCTCAAGCGGATAGCGGATGTGATCGACCAGCCGCGCGCCCCGCTCGCCGCGCGGTTTCAGGGCCTCGTCCGCCGCATCGATCAGGCGCTGGGGCGAGAGGATGAATCCATTACGCCGCGCCTGCCGCTGCCGTCCTATCTGGCGGAGCGGCGCTTCGTCGATCCGATCGCGCGCGAGGAGGATGTGCTCGGCACCATCGAGACGCTGGCGCGCGAACTCGGCCGCATCCTGGAGCGCCAGGGCGAGGGCGCGCGGACATTGCAGGCGGCGCTGTTCCGCACCGACGGCAAGGTCTACCGGATCGATGTCGGCGCCAGCGCACCGGTCCGCGATGCCGCGCGCATCCGCCGGCTGTTCGTCGAGCGCCTCGCCGCCATCGGCGACGCCTGCGATCCCGGCTTCGGCTACGACGTAGTGCGCCTCTCGGTGCTGGCGGCGGAGCGCAGCGAGCCGGCACAAACAGATTTCGTCGCCAAGGATCACGCCGAGGATCTGGCCCACCTCATCGATCGCCTCGGCGCGCGCTTCGGGCTTCGCCGCGTCACGCGGCTGGTCGAGTATGACACGCATATTCCGGAATTCGCCGTCGTCGCCGTGGCGGCGAGTGGGATGCGGGCGTTTTCCGGGCGCGTTCCAGCACGACGCGACGCGAAGCGGAGCGCCTTACCCTCCCCCTTGCGGGGAGGGTCGCCGCGAAGCGGCGGGGTGGGGGGCACTTCGGAGTTTCAATCGCATCACCCCCATCCCCAACCCCTCCCCGCAGCCAAGTCGGATGTTTCCGACTTGGCCAACTTAACGAAACCCGAACGCGGGAACACCCGAGTTCCGGTGGGGAGGGGAGCAAACCGAGCCAGCCTCACCGCCTACGATAACTTCATCCAAGACAACCCTGCCCAGGACAGCCATTTCCAACACAGCAATGCTCCGGTCCGGCCGATCCGGCTGTTTGCGCATCCCGAGCCGGTCGAGGCGGTAGCCGAGGTGCCGGATGGGCCGCCGGTGCGGTTCCGCTGGCGGCGGTTGCTGCTCGAAGTCGCCGCGGTGGAAGGTCCCGAGCGCATCGCCATGGAATGGTGGCGCGACGCGCAGGGGCGGGTGCTGGCGCGGGATTACTTCCGTGTCGAGAGCCGCGAGGGCCTGCGCATCTGGCTCTATCGGGAAGGTGAGTTCACCACGACGCGCCAGCCGGGCTGGTTCGTGCACGGCATCTTTGCATGAGCAACGTCCATGACTTCCGGCCGCCGCCGCGCCGCCCAGGCCCGGCGGAGCGCGTGGAAACATCCGCACCGGCCTATGCCGAATTCGCGGTGACGACGAACTTCTCGTTTTTGCGCGGCGGGTCGCATCCCGAGGAGCTGTTCGAGCGCGCCGCGAAGCTTGGCCTTGCCGGCATCGGCATCGCCGACCGCAATTCTGTCGCCGGCGTGGTGCGCGCCTACGCGATGCTGACCCGGGATGACGACCTCAAACCGCGCAAGGCCAACGATCGGGATGGCTATCACGCCACGGACCCGTGCAAAGGTGAAAGCGAGCAACAATCTCCGCTCATTCCCGCGCAAGCGGGAATCCATAATGGGAAAGAAAAAGGTGGGTCTCTGCCTGCGCAGGGACGAGCGGAGCCCGAGGCTTATGGAGAGCAAGGCAAGTCTGAATTGAAGCTTGCGGTCGGGGCGCGCCTCGTGTTCGCCGACGGTACGCCCGACATCCTGGCCTATCCGCGCGACCGCAACGCCTGGGGCCGTCTCACCGGGCTGCTCAGCGTCGGCAAGAGCCGCGGCGAGAAGGCTGAATGCATCCTCTTCCTGGACGATCTGCTCGAATACATCCGCGGCCTCAATCTCATCGTGATGCCGCCGATCCGGATCAAGACCGAGCCGCTCGTCGCGCTACTGTCCCGTCTGAATCCGGCGGCGCAAAAATCGGTGTGGCTCGCCGTCGGCATGCTCTATCGCGGCGACGACCATCGCCGCCTGACGCGGCTGCGCGATGCCGCGGAGAAGGCCAGGGTCCCGCTGATCGCGGTCAACGACGTGCTCTATCACGTGCCGGAACGCCGGGCGCTGCAGGATGTCGTCACCTGCATCCGCGAGCACGTCACGATCGAGGAGGCCGGCCGCCGCCTCGAAGCCAACGCCGAACGTCACCTTAAGAGCGCGCAGGAGATGGCGCGGCTGTTCCGGCGCGTGCCGGAAGCGGTCGACCAGACACTACGTTTTCTCGACCGCTGCAAGTTCTCGCTCGGCGAACTGAAGAAGACGGAGTACCCGGATGAAAATCGTCAAGGCTTCGCCAATCCGCAGGAGGCGCTGGTTGCGTTCGTCGAGGAGGGCGCGCGCCGCCGTTATCCCAACGGGATGCGCCCCGATATCCGAAAGACGCTCGACAAGGAACTCGCGATCACCGCCGATCTTGATTACGCGCGCTATTTCCTCACCGTTTACGACATCGTGCGTTTCGCGCGGTCGAAGGGCATTCTGTGCCAGGGGCGCGGCTCGGCGGCGAACTCCATCATCTGCTATTGCCTGGAGATCACCGAAGTTAATCCAGCGGAAGTGACGCTGCTGTTCGAGCGTTTCGTCTCGGCGCAGCGCCGCGAGCCGCCCGACATCGACGTCGATTTCGAACATGAGCGGCGCGAGGAGGTGATCCAATACATCTATGAGAAATACGGTCGCGCTCATGCGGGCATGACGGCGACCGTCATCTGCTATCGCGGCCGCAGCGCGATCCGGGAAGTCGGCAAGGTGTTCGGACTCTCCGACGACACCGTCGGCGCGCTCGCCGGCACGCTGTGGGGCTGGTCGATGGACGGCGTGGGCGGGAAGGAAGCCAAGCGTGTCGGCCTCGACCCGTCCGATCCCCGGCTCGCCATGGTGATGGCGCTGACCCAGGAACTGATGGGGTTTCCCCGCCACCTGTCCCAGCATGTCGGCGGGTTCGTCATTACGCGCTCGCGGCTCGACGAGGTGGTGCCGGTCGAGAACGCCGCAATGCACGAGCGCACCATGATCGAATGGAACAAGGATGACCTCGATGTGCTTCGTCTTCTCAAGGTCGATGTGCTGGGCCTCGGCATGCTGTCATGCCTGCGGCGCGCCTTCGATCTGATGAAGGCGCATTATCCCAAGCCGCCTCGGCCGGATGGCAGGCGGACCGGCTTCGCGCTTGGCAACATTCCGATCAAGGACGAGGCTTCCTACCGCATGATGTCGCGCGCCGACACCGTCGGCGTGTTCCAGATCGAGAGCCGCGCGCAGATGTCGATGCTGCCGCGCCTGCGGCCGAAGGAATTCTACGACCTCGTCATCGAGGTCGCGATCGTGCGGCCGGGTCCGATCCAGGGCAACATGGTCCATCCTTATTTGAAGCGGCGGGAAGCGCTCCGGGATTACGGGGTCGAGCCCGACTATCCCTCGCCATCTCCAGAGCACGGCGAGAAGGACGAGCTGAAGAACGTGCTCAAGCGCACGCTCGGCGTGCCGTTGTTCCAGGAACAGGCGATGAGCATCGCCATCGAAGCCGCGAAATTCTCGCCAGAGAAAGCCGATCTCCTGCGGCGGGCGATGGCGACCTTCCGGCGCGTCGGGACGATCGATCGCTACAAGAATGAGTTTATCGACGGCATGGCCAACCGCGGCTATCCGCGCGATTTCGCCCAACGCTGCTTCCAGCAGATCGAGGGTTTCGGCGAATACGGCTTCCCGGAAAGCCATGCCGCGAGCTTTGCGCTGCTGGTCTATGCATCGGCTTGGCTCAAATGCCATTACCCCGACGTCTTCGCGGCGGCTCTGCTCAACAGCCAGCCGATGGGATTCTATGCGCCGGCACAGATCGTCCGCGACGCGCAGGAGCATGGTGTCGCGGTGCTGCCGGTCGACATCAACGAGTCCGATTGGGACTGCCGCCTGGAGCAGGACGAGCAGACCCTCTCCGAATCCGGGTTGCATACGCGTCACGCCGACATGAAGGACGAAATCCGCTCCACGCACGCGCTGCGGCTCGGCCTGCGCCAGGTCAGCGGATTGTCGGAGGCTCACGGCCTCAAGATCGAAAAGGTGCGTGGGCGAGGGTTCGATTCCATCCGCGACCTGTGGCTGCGCACCGGGCTGCCGCCCGCCGCGCTGGAAAAGCTTGCCGATGCCGATGCCTTCCGCTCGCTCGGGCTTGACCGGCGCGAGGCGCTATGGGCGGTGCGCGCCCTGCAGCGCGCCGGCGACAAGGATGACCTGCCGCTGTTCGCGCGCGTCGCGATGCCGGAGATGGAGCCGGACGTCGCGCTGCCGCCGATGCTGCCGGGCGAGCACGTGATCGAGGACTATCGCCATCTGCACCTGTCGCTGAAGGCGCATCCGGTGTCGTTCCTGCGCGGTGAGCTCGACCGGCGCGGCATCACGCGGCACAAGAACCTTGCTGCCGTGGCCTCGGGTTTGCGCGTGACGATCGCAGGCCTGGTGCTGGTGCGCCAGCGGCCCGGCAGCGCCAAGGCGATTTTCATGACGCTGGAAGACGAGACCGGAATCGCCAACACCATCGTGTGGCTGCGCACGTTCGAGACCTACCGTCCGGTCGTGCTCGGCTCCCGCCTCATCAGCGTGACCGGGATGGTGCAGAACGAATCCGGCGTGATCCATGTCGTCGCCGATCACATGGAGGACTTGTCGCCGCTGTTGCGGCGGCTGTCGGATCATCCGGATTCAGTGCCCTCGCTCGCCCACGCCGATCAGGTCAAAGGCGGCGGAGGCCCGGACCAGCGGATGATCATCCACCGTCCGCGTCATCCGCGCGCTGGCGACGCGCTGGTGCTGAGCTTGAAGGACCGGTGCGCTTACACTGACGACGCCGACGACGTCGTGAATCCCGTTGCGGTGATGCCGAAGGGCCGCAACTTCCATTGAGGCGGTCCGTCCCCACTCGCGGCTTGCCCACTGGTCCCACCCATGCCCACGGCGTGACCGCCGCGTTAGCGCTTGCTACAAGTCGATACATGCGTGAGCTCCTGGACTTACGCATCCCGGTTTCTCATCGCGACACGAGCATCATGAAGCGCAGCACCGATCGCATCCTCACGACCCATGTCGGCAGCCTCATCAGGCCGCAGCCGCTGCAGGACTTCCTGCGCCTCAAGCAGGGCGGCAAACCTTATGACGAAGCGGCGTTCGAGGCCTGCCTCAAGCAGTCGGTATCGGACATCGTGCGCCACCAGGTGACCGCCGGCATCGACGTCATCAGCGACGGTGAGTTCGGCAAGACGATCTCGTGGTCGCAATATGCGCTCACGCGCCTGAGCGGGTTCGAGCGCCGTCCCATCACGCCCGGCGCCAATCCCTTCGCGCGCGGCGCCGACCGCGAGCGCTTCCCGGAATTCTACGCCGAGATGGATGCGCGCGACGGCGTCGCGACGTCGACGGACTCTATCTGCGTCCGACCGATCGTCTATACCGGCCAGGCCGAGCTACAGCGCGACATCGACGACTTCAAGGCCGCGCTCGACGGCGCCGACGTGGAGGACGCCTTTCTGCCGGTGGCAGCGCCGTCGAGCGTCATCCCGGATCGCAAGAACGAATACTACGCCAGCGACGACGAATGCCTGCAGGCCATCGCCGACGCGATGCGCACCGAGTACCGCATGATCGTCGATGCCGGATTCATCCTCCAACTCGACGACGCCCGCGCCGCCGTGACCTACGACCGTATGGTGCCGCCGGCGAGTTTCGCGGACTACCGCACATGGGTCGCGCGGCATGTCGAGATCCTCAATCATGCCCTCGACGGCATCCCCGAGGATCGCGTGCGCTATCACGTGTGCTGGGGAAGCTGGCCGGGTCCGCACACCACCGACGTGCCGTTCAAGGATATCGTCGATCTCATCCTCCAGGTGCGCGTCGGCGCCTATGTGCTCGAAGGCGCCAATCCGCGCCACGAGCACGAATGGCGGGTGTGGGAGAATGTGAAGCTGCCGCGGGGCAGGGTGCTGATCCCCGGCGTCATCAGCCACGCCACCAACATCGTCGAGCACCCGGAACTGGTTGCGGAGCGCATCGTGCGACTGGCGCGTCTTGTCGGCCGTGAGAACGTGATCGCCAGCACCGACTGCGGCTTCGCGCAGAGCCCCTTCCACCGGCGCGTCCATCCCACGATTTGTGGGCCAAGCTGGAGGCGCTCGTCGAAGGCGCGCGGCTCGCGAGCAAGACGTTGTGGAATTGACGATGGCCGCACCAGTGAACTTTGAGCAGACGCTCAAATCAGGCCGCTTCGCCATCACCGCGGAGATATCGCCGCCGGTCTCGTTCTCGCGTGACGAGTTGCTCGCTAAGGCGCTGCCGTTCAAGGGCATGGCCGACGCGCTCAACGTCACCGATGGGGCGGGCGCGCGTTCGCAGATGGGGCCGGTCACGGCATCCGGCATCCTGCTGGAGAGCGGCATCGAGCCGATCCTCCAGTTCACCTGCCGCGACCGCAACCGTCTTGCGCTGCAGAGCGAGCTGCTGGGCGGCGCCACGCTCGGCATCCGTAACCTGCTCCTGTTGCGCGGCGACGATCCGACCGCCGGCGACCAGCCGGACACCAAGGGGGTGTTCGACCTCGACTCCCGCACGCTCATGCAGACCGCTGCGCGCATGCGCGACGCCGGCGAATTGCCGACCGGACGCTCGATCGGCGGCAAGGCCGATTTCTTCATCGGCGCGGCCGACATGCCGGTCGATCCGCCGTCGGGCTGGGAGCCCAAGGGCCTCAAGGACAAGATCGCCTCCGGCGCGCAGTTCGCGCAAACGCAGTTCTGCATGGATAAAGGCGTGCTCCGGCGCTACGTGCAGCGCCTCGCCGATTGCGGCATTCCGCGCGACTTTTATCTGCTGGTCGGGGTCGCGCCGGTGCGGTCGGCACGTTCGGCGCGCTGGATCCGCGATCATCTGTTCGGCTCGATCATTCCCGATGGCCTGATCGCGCGGCTGGAACACGCGAGCGACCCGGCTGCCGAAGGCCGCCGCATCTGCGTGGAACTGATCCTGGCTTTCGCGGACATCCCGGGCGTCGCCGGTGTCCACGTCATGGCGCCCGGCCACGACGCCGACGTCCCGATCGTGGTCGCGGAAGCCCGGCGCATGCTGGGCGATCGAGCGGCCGCGGCGGAGTAGCTGCCGCCGGCCGCGAGGGGCGTCACAACTGGTCGGCCGGCATCGCCTTGCGTTCCGTCGGCACCGGCAGGCTGAGAACGATCGACTTCGCGATCCTTCTGCAGCGTCGCCTCGCGTCCGCGCACGGATTGAAGAATCCAGCCATTGTGGTTCTCGCCGGTCTTGAGCTTCACGACGTTTCGCGTTGCCTCGTCGAGGAACACGGCGAAGCCTTCATTGCCGCCGGCGATGGCGCCGACGAGCGACAGCCGCGGCCGTTCGGGCGCCGCGGGAGGCGGCGGCGGCGGCACGACAACGGTCGCGGGCGGCCCGGCGACCACGGGAGCCGGCGCCCGGCGGGACGGCAGGAAGATTGGGCGCTCGCGCGTGGCATTCAGCGACTTGACCGGAATACCCCAAAGCGGATTGCCACGCAGCTCCCGTTCGCGCGGCGGCTGCCGCAATCCTGGGTCGCCCGGCAGCGGCACGATGACGCCGGGTGTGAGCGCGCTCGGCGCAGGATTGGCCGTCAGCGGCGTGACGGTGGTCTGCAGCGAGTTGGTGTCGAGATTGGTCTGCGTCGCGGCAAGACGCGTCTGCGCCGCCGCGGTGCCGGCGAGGCCGATCCCAGCCAGCAAAGCGCCAAGCACGAGGCGGCGAACGCATCATTTTGCACCCGGCCATTGTCCGGACACCGCCAGCAGCACGCGCATGCGCTGTCCCTCGGCGGCGAGGTCGGCGTCGGGCGCCTGCGCCACCAGCTGGTCGACGAACAGGAACGGCATGCCGGCCTCGAGATCGTAGAGCAGCTGCTGCAGCGCCGCCTGCTCGATCTCGCAGCTCGCGATCAGGCTGACGATAGCCGTCCTTCGCCTGCGTCGCCCTGCAAGCTCGACCTGCGACGACAGCACGTTGCCGCCGACCTTGGTGACCGCGGTCGGCGACCCGCTGCAGCAGCGCCGCGCCCGCGACCGTCACGGTCTGGCCCTTCGAGGAACGGCGAGCCGGTGGGCGCCGGCGCCCGACGGCGGATCGGCCGTCGCGCATTGCGGCGGCGTTGCGCCCTTCGAGCTGCGCCAGCAGGTCGGTCGGCGCCGGCGACCGCCGCGCGCCGGTCGACAGATGTCGGCGACGCCGATCCAGGCCGCGCAGCAGCAGCGACGACGACCAGCCGACATAGGCCGACCACCGCGACGGCCGGATAGCGCGCCAGGTAGCGGTCGATGCGGATGATCGGCGTCATGAGCGCGGCGCGAACACGGGTTCGATCTGCGCCTCGATGTGGAAGCGCTCGCCGGGATCGGACGGCGACGCGCGTGGTCGGCGCGAAGAAGGTCGCGCGCGTGAAATGCGGGGACTGCTCGATCAGCCGGATCAGCGACGGCGCGTCGCGCGTCACGCCGATCACCCGCAGCTTGTCGCCCTCGATGCGCAGCTCGGTGACGTAGGTGTGGTCGGGCAGGATCTGCGACAGCGCCTCGAGCACGATCACGGTCGACGGGCGTCTCGTGCTTGCGCCGCTCCAGCGCGCGCTGCGCGGCGGTGGCCGCGTCGCGCGCTCGTCGCGCCCGCGCGCGCATCGCGGCGCGGCGCTCGGCGATGCGGCGCGCCAGCTCGTCCTGGCGGCTGGCGAGGTTGCCGCCGAACACCGCGGCCGCGCTGACCGCCACCGCCGGCCAGCACGCCGGCGACGAGCAGCACGCGCGACAAGCACGCGGCGCACGCGGCGCGACATCGAGCGCGCCGCGGCGCGCTTGCTCGAAGACCTTGATCGGAGCGCGCAGCCGTCATGCGGCAGCGTCGAGACCGCGACCGAATGCGGCGCCGGCGTCGGCCAGCGCGTGCGACCAGCGGCGTGACCATGCGCGCGCGCGGTCGCCGCGACCGTCACGACGATGCGATCGGCGCCGGCCTCGGTCGGCTCGCTCCAGCCGAACACCGCATCGTCCGCGCTCCACGGCGTCAGCCGGTCGATCTGCGCGCGCACGACGCCGTCGAGGAACTCGGCGGCGCGCTGCGGCAATTCGAGCGGCCGGAACATGAAGCGCTCCGGCTGCAGCACGAGCTCGACCCGGCTGCCGCGCAGCGCCGCCGCGATGCCGGCCGGGATGTCGCCGACCACCTGGCCGTCGGCGATGCGCATCCGCTCGGCCGGATCGGACGCGGTCGTCGCCGGTCTCGGCTGAAGGGCGAACAGGTCGTTGCCGGTTCCTCGACCAGCTGGGCACCGCGCGCGCGTCGTGACGCGCGCCGAGCACGCGCCAGGATCGTCGCAGCGACGACATCGATCCAGCGCGACGAAGCCGTCGATGATCTGGCGCAGGATGTTCATCGCACGACCGCCCTCGGACGCTCGTCGGTAGGCTCGTCGAGCTCGTCGCGCCACGACAAGACGCGATAGGGCTCGGCGCCGTCGTCGACCATGAGAATGACCACCTCCGAATTCATGCGGCGGCCGTTGTCGAACACGACGCTGAACCGTGACCCGTATCGCCTTCGAGGGCTCGGTCGTCGAGAGCGGCTGCGCCGGGTCGAGCAATGCCGTTACAAGTTGTCCATTCTGGGGCGTGGCGGCGCGTTGGACAAGCACCGCGCGCAACAGGTCCGGCGTCATGCCGGGCAGCGCGGCGAGCACCTCCGGCGCGGCCTCCAGGACGTTGATCTCGGCGCGGCCGCTGTAGACCGTGAAGAAAGGCATGGCGCGCTCGACCAGGAACTCCGGCAGTCCCAGCACCAGCGAGAGCTCGCCGACATGGGGGAAGCGGCCGCCGCGCGGCGCATAGGGCATCCCGGCGGTGCGGTACGCCGGGCCTTCCTCGTCCTGGTCGCCGGGCGGGTTGCGCCAGCCGATGATGCGGTCGGCATAGATATCGGCATCGTCGCGTCGTGCGCCGAGCACCGCGAACAATCCCGACAGCAGCTCCTTGGGCGCGGTGTTGAGATCGATGCGAGCGCCCTCGGAGCGGTACTCGACGGCGATATTGGCGCGGCCGAGGCGGAACGCGAAGCCGTGCCGCGGCGGCCGGACCTCGGCGGGCAAAGAGAGCTGATAGACTGTCAGCTCGAGCCCGGCCGTGACCATGGCCTTCGCCTGGAGGCGCTCGTCATGAGCGATGAAGGCGACGCGGTATTGATGACGTAGACCGAGTAGATCGTGGCGAGCGTCGCAAGCGCACCGAGAATCCACAGCACCGCGACGACGATGAAGCCGTCGGACGCCTGGCCGCGACATGGCATGGACGCGCGCTCGGTCATCGTCGGCGCGCCGGCGGGGAGGGCGGCCGGTTATCCATGTCGGAACTGGTGCCCGGACGATTGGGCTGGGGACGCGGGGACCGCGGCGAATCCGGTGCTTGCCCGGCGGCGCATGCGCCGGGATTCTTGGCGCACTCCGCCGGCATCTCGGAGTGGACGACGGTGGCGGTCGAAGCGCCGAGGATTTGCCCGTCGCCGTCGCGCAGCGTCACGCGGATGGCGCGCGGAAGCTGGGCCGTCGCTGAGCCAGTTTGGCGGCCAGACGCGGTCCGGTCCGGCATAGGAGAAGGACGCGCGGATAGGGCGCGCGCAACAGCACGACCGGATCGGGGAATCGCAGCGGGTCGCGATCGTTGACCCCGGCGACGATCGGCACGAAGCGCGCGCGCGCGCGGACCAGCGTCGGTCCGCGTTCGCTGGCGATCTCCGCGATGCGCACGAGTTCGAGCCCGGGCCGCGTATTGGGGCCGAGCGACGAGCGTACGCAGGTCACCGAGAGCTCGGTGCCGTCGAACACCGGCTGGCCGGGGTCCGCGGCCGATGGGCACGAACTCCGCCGCCGCGAGGTCGGCGACGAGGCGTTCGAGCCCGAGTGCGAGCATCTCGGCGCGCTGCACGCGCGCGAAGCCGCGATTCCAGTTCGGCAGCCACTGCGCCGTCACCGTCGCGAGCGCCGCCAGGATCGCGCCCATCAGCGCGGTCGCGATCAGCGCCTCGATCAGCGTGAAGCCGGCGATCGACGCGTCGGCGGGCGCGGCGCGTCATTGCATCCGTCCTCCGCCGCAGCCGCACGGTGTCGATCTGCAGGATCGAGCCGGCGGGCGACTGCACCCGCACGACCACGGTCTGCGGCACCCACGGCTCGGCGCCTGCGGTGGCGACGATAGTGCGCGCGCAGGAACGGCAGCACGTCGACGCGCCAGCGATGGCTCGCCGAGCGTCGCCGGACAGGTTCCCGGCGCGAGCTGCGTCGCGGTCGGGCAGGCCGGTCATCGATCGCGCGCGCGGTCTCGACCAGCGCGAGCCGCGTGTCGAGCGCGCGGGTGCCGCGGATCGTTGTCGCGATCAGCGAGCCGATCGCGGACAGCGAGACCGCGACCACGGCGAGCGCGACCAGCACCTCGATCAGGGTGAAGCCGGCGACGTCGCCGTGCGTTACAGGACGTTGTCGCGGAACAACCTCGACCCCTCCGGTGAGCCAGTTGACGCGGATCTCGTAGCCGACGCCGAGCCGCGTCAGCGCGATCGCGCCGCCGCACGACATGCCGGAGGCGAAGAAGCGGATGGTCGGGCCGGCCGGGCGCTGATTGCAGCGCGCGGCCAGCATGCGCGTCGAACGTGCACGTCGTCCGGGACGCGCACGACGCGCCCGGTCGCGCCGGAGCGGACCGACGCGCGCCAGCGGCGTCGACCTCGGTCGCGACCTGGACGCGGCGCCGCATCGCGGCGTTGCGGTCGGCCTTGAGCAGGGCGGCGGCCTCGATCGCATAGGCCTCCAGCCGCGCCCGCGACGTGCCGCGCGGCATCGCCGGCAGCACGATCGCGGCGAGGATCGCGATGATCGCGAGCACGCAGACGATCTCGAGCAGGGTGAAGCCGTCCTCGCCGCGCGTCGTCAGCGCTGCCCAGCTGGTGATGTCGGCCGCCGTGCCGGTTCCACCTTCCTCCCGTCCGCGCCGTAGGAGACGATGTCGTAGGTCGCCGTGCTGCCCGGGCGAGCGATAGACGTAGGGATTGCCCCAGGGATCGTTGGGAACGACGCCGCCCTTCAGATAGGGTCCGTTCCAGGACGCGATGCTGCCGGGACGCTGCACCAGCGCGGCCAGCCCCTCCGACGTCGTCGGATAGCGTCCGGTGTCGAGAAAGAACAGGTCGAGCGCGCTGGCGAAGCTCTCGATCTGGATCTTCGCCGCCTTGGCCTTCGATTCGCGTCAGATAGTTGAGCACGCGCGGGCCGACCAGCCCCATGATCAGGCCGATGATGGTGATGACGACCAGGATCTCGACCAGCGTGAAGCCGCGCTTCGCCGTGACGCGCCGGCCGTCGCCGGCGCGCGGCGTTCGAGCTTCCGCCGGAAGCCGACCAGAACTGTGATGTCTTCATTGTCTACCCGACGATCTGGCTGACCGACAGCAGCGACGTCATCACCGACACGATCAGTCCGCCGACGACGATGCTGATCGTCGACGATCGCAGCCGGCCCGGCGATGCCGACGATCCGGTCGAGGCTGCGCTGCAGCTTGGCTTCGTAGAACTCGGCGACGCGTCCGGCGAGCATCGGCAAGCTGTCCGGTCTCCTCGCCCAGCCGTAGCATGCGCACCGCCATGGGCGGAAGCGCGGCGGTGTCGGCCAGCGCGTCGGACAGCTTGCCGCCGTGCCGGACGCGGTCGACCGTCCTGCGTCCAGACCGCCGGGTTCGCCGGTCGCCGCCATCATGTCGACCAGGATGCGCAGCGTCGTCGGTCAGCGGCACCGCGCGCGCCGAGCAGGACGCCGAGATTGCGGCAGAACAAGGCGGTGCGGTGAAAGGTCAGCACCGGGCGGACCAGCGGCAGCCGCGCCGAGCGCCGACATGATGCGTCCGCTGCGCGCCGGGCCGCCGCAGCAGCAGCCAGCCGCCGAGCACAGCGCGCACGACAGAGACCGCCCGAGCACCTCGGCAGTGCGCGCGCAGGAAATCCGACAGGCCGATGAAAGTCGCGACAACCGGGATCGAGCTTGGCGTTGAAGTCGCGCAGCACGGTGGCGAATTGCGGCAGCACGAACAGCAGAAAGAAGACGAGCACGCACCGGCGGCGAACAGCACGAAGGCCGGATAGCGCAGCGCGTCGGCCGAGCTTGCGGCGCAGCGCCTCGGCGCGCGCGCGCTCGCCGCGCCAGCACCTCGAGAATGTGGTCGAGCGTGCCGGAGGCCTCGCCGACGCGCACCAGCGCCACATACATCGGCGGAAACAGCGCGGGATGGCGCGAGATCGCCTCGGCGAAGCTCTCGCCCGCGAGCACGCTGGCGCGGATCCTGGCCGACCGTCGGCCGCAGGCGGCCGATGTCGATGTCGGTCGCGAGCAGTTCCAGCGCGTCGTCGAGCCGCGCGCCGGCCTTCAGCAGCAGCGCGAGATCGCGCGTGAAGACCGTGACGTCCTCGGCCCGCGCGCGCTGGCTGAAGCGTGAAGCCGAAGCGCGAGCCGCCCGCCGACGCCGCTCCTCGATCGACGGTCTCGATCGGGACGAGGCCGAGATACTCGATGCGGCGCGCGACCTCGGCCGGCGGTCGGCGCCGGAGATCGAGCCGCTCACCATCTCGCCGCCTTGGGTCAGGCCCGATAGCGGAAGCTCGGCACGGCGTCACCGCACCGTCGTCACGCGCAGCACCTCGGCCGCCGAAGTCACGCCGGCGCGGCACTTGGCGACCGCGTCCTCGATCATCGTGGTCATGCCGGCGCGCGATCGCGGCCGCTCGATCGGTCCGGAATCGGTGCGCGGGCCGATCAGCTCGCGCACCTCCGCGTCGTCTCGAGCACCTCGAACACGCCGGTGCGGCCGCGATAGCCGGTGCCGCCGCAGCGCTCGCAGCCGCCCGGCTCGTGCACGACGTCTCGCCGGCCTGAAAGCCGAGCGCGGCGTAGCGCGGATCGGCGGCGAGATCGCTCGCCGTCAGAGCGTCGCTGCGTCTTGCAGCGGTCGCACAGGATGCGCACCAGCCGCTGCGCGATCACCGCGCGCAACGTCGACTTGCAGCAGGAAGCCCTCGACGCCGAGATCGAGCAGGCGCGGCACCGCGGCGGCCGCCGTCTCGGTGTGCAGCGTGGTCAGCACCAGATGGCCGGTCAGCGCGGCGTGGATCGCGATGTGCGCGGTCTCGGCGTCGCGCACCTCGCCGACCATGATGACGTCCGGGTCCTGGCGCACGAAGGCGCGCATGCGCGGTCGCGAAGGTCAGCCCGATCGACGGCTTCACCTGCGACTGGTTGATGCCGTGGATCTCGTATTCGACCGGATCCTCGATGGTGAGGATCTTGCGCGTCGGTCTCGTTGAGGATCGATCAGCATGGTGGCGAGCGTCGTGGTCTTGCCGCTGCCGGTCGGGCCGGTGACGACGATCATGCCGTGCGGCAGCGCCAGCAGCCGCGTCGAGCTTCGCGCTCGTCGGCGCGCGACAGGCCGAGCTTGCCGATCTCGAGCAGGCCGCGGTCGCGCGGCAGCAGGCGGATCACCGCGGATTCGCCGTGCTGCGTCGGCATGGTGGCGACGCGAATGTCGATCTCGGAGCGCGCGACGCGCAGGCGCGCGGCGCCGTCCTGCGGCAGCCGCCGCTCGGCGATGTTGAGGCCGGCGAGAATCTTGATGCGCGAGATCAGCGCCTGCGGCAGCGCGCCGGCCGGCGTCGGCACCGCGCGCAGCAGGCCGTCGACGCGCATGCGCACGACGAGCCCGGTGCGGAACGGCTCGATATGGATGTCGCTCGCGCGCAGCTCCATCGCCTTCTCGAGCAGATCGTTGACGGCGCGCACGACCGGCGCGCCGCTCGCGAGATCGCGCAGGCTCTCGATGTCGTCGTCGGCGCGCGCGGCCGTCGGCTTCGCCGGCCGTCCGGCGACGGCTCGTCGTCGTCGCCGAGCCGCTCGGCGAGCACGGTCGCGATGTCCTCGAACGAGGCGACCTCGACGTCGACCGGGCCGCCGAGCACGATCTCGGCGGCGCGCACCGCGGCGACGTCGGTCGGATCGGCGACCGCGAGCCGGTAGCGTCCGTCGGCGCTCTGATAGGGAAACACCGCCGTCTCGCGCAGGAAGCGGCGCGAGAATCGCGCGACCAGCGCGGACGCGGCGATCAGTTGCGGCAGGTCGACGCGCGGCAGCCGATAGAAGCGCGCGACCTCGTCGGCGAAGTCGTTCGCCGACAGATCGGTCAGCTCCCAAAGGTCTCGCAGCGTCGTTTTCGCCGCTACGTCGTCGGCGACATTAAGTCTTCGACAGTCAAATCGCCAGTAATAGAATTCTTGCTGCCGCAAGTATTCGGCAAACTCTCCTAAACTATTCGATAGTCATGCGACGCATCCACTTGGCGACAACCATAATAGTCGAGTTGTCCTGCCAGTAGAATTTCCTGCTTGACACAGGACGCGATATCTATCATAGAATGCCGTGCAAGTGTCAATTTTAGTCGATCGCTTGTTACGCGATTGTTGCATGCGAGATAACGTAGTCTTACGGGGGTGCGTGTGCGTCGAGGGTGGGGCAGTGCGCTGGGCGTTGCGTTGGATGCCGTGCGTTGGGCGCCGCAGTTGGGCGCTGGCTTGCGTTGTCTGCGCGGCTGCGCTGGCCGCGCTGCAACGTCGATCTCGCACGCAACCAGGAGCCGACGCCGTCCGGACGTCTTCGACAAGGTCCGCGGCATCGATCTGCTGCCGCGCTTTCCCGCAGCAGCCCGAGAACGGCGATACGCGCGCCGGCAACGGCGCGCGCAGCCCGCGACCTATTTCGGGCACGGCGGCACGCTCGCGGCGCCGCAGTGTCGCCGGCGCGCAGCGCCGCGCCGGGCGGCGAGGGCTACGAACTCAATTTCGAGAACACGCCGGTCACGACCGTCGCCAAGGTCATTCTCGGCGACATTCTGGGCGTCGGCTACACCATCGATCCGCGCGTGCAGGGCACGGTCAGCCTCGCGTCCGGCCGGCCGGTGCCGCAAGGCCGATCTCCTGTTCGTGCTGGAAAGCGCGCTGCGCATGAGCAACGTCGCGCTGGTGCGCGACACCAGCGCGGCTATCGCCTCATGCCGGCCGCCGAAGCGGTCGGCAGCGGCACGCGTCGATCCGCTGGCGACGCGGCCGGAGCCGGGCTACGGCATCACGGTCGTGCCGCTGCGCTACGTCTCGGCGCAGACGATCATCAAGCTGCTCGACAGCTTCGCCGACCAAGCCCGGCACGGTGCGCGCCGATGCCGGCGCGCAACATGCTGCTGATCCAGGGCAGCGGCGCCGAGCGCCGCACCGCGGTCGAAACCGTGCTGAGCTTCGACGCCGACTGGATGCGCGGCCAGTCGGTCGGCATCTACCCGGTGCGCAACGCGACGCCCGAGCCGATCATCGCCGAGCTCGAGAAGATCATGGATGCGGGCGAAGGCGGCCTCGGCCAGAACCTGGTCAAGTTCCAGCCGATCGCGCGCCTCAACGCCATCCTGGTGGTCACGCAGCAAGCCCGACGCTGCTGAAGACCGCCGCGACCTGGATCACCCGGCTCGACAAGTCCGACACCGCCAGCGACCGGCGTCAAGGTCTACCGGGTGCGCTACGGCGACGCGAAGCAGATCGCGCGCTGCTCAACGACATCTTCGTCGGCGGCGCTCGGGCGGCGGCGCTCGACTCGCCCGACCAACCAGATCGCGCCCGGCGGCGGCGTCGCGACGTCAGTCGAGCGGCGCGAGCAGCCGGCTGCGACCGGCGGCGACTCGCCGGCGTCGCCGGCCAGCACGCTCGGCGGCCGGCGCGCCGCGGCGGCGCGACGGCGCCGGCGCAGTCCGGAGCCGGCGGTCGGCCTCGCGCGACCGCGGCGGACCCTTCAGGCCGCGGCGCGCCGGTTCGGCGATGCGCCGGTCGGCGGCGCGCGGCAGCGGCGCCGGCGGGCCGGCGATCCTGCCGGGCGTGCGCATCACCGCCGACGTCGTCAACAACTCGCTGCTGATCTACGCCAACCAGGAGAACTACCGCATCATCGAGCAGACGCTGCACCAGCTCGACCGGCCGCAGCTGCAGGTCGCGATCGACGCGACCATCGCCGAGATCACGCTCAACGACAGCCTGAACTACGGCGTGCAGTTCTTCCTCAAGAGCAAGGACGTCGGCGCTCAAGCCGGACAAGGGCTCGGTCGATCTCGTCAACAGCGCCGCCAGCGCCGGTGCTCGAGCCGGGCGCTGCCCGGCTTCAACTTCCTGCTCGGGCCGCGAGGCCGAGCCGCGCCTCATCCTCGATGCGCTGCACGGCGTCACCGACGTCAAGGTGCTGTCGACTCCGTCGGTCGTCGTGCTCGACAACCAGGTCGCGACCCTGCAGGTCGGCGACCAGGTTCCGGTCGCGACGCAGTCGGCGACCTCGGTGATCGCGCACCGGCGCGCCGATCGTCAACACCATCGACTACCGCAACACCGGCGTCATCCTGCGCGTGGTGCCGCGCATCAACGTCAACGGCAACGTCCTGCTCGACATCGAGCAGGAGATCAGCAACGTCGCCGCCAACGCGAGCGCCAATACGCTGACGCCCGACGGTGTCGCAGCGCAAGGTCAAGAGCTCGATCGCGGTCGCGAGCGGCCAGACGGTGCTGCTCGCCGGCCTGATCAGCGAGACGCCAGGAGCGCAGCCGCACCGGCATCCCGCTGCTTGAACAGCTCGACTGGACTCGGCGACGCTTTCTCGCAGCAACGACAAGGCGACGCAGCGCACCGAGCTCATCATCTTCATCCGGCCGCAGATCATCCGCGACGGCGTCGATGCCTCCGCGTCGCCGAGGAGTTGCGCTCGCAAGATGCGCGGCAGGCTAAATGCCTCCGACCAGCCTGCGACGCCGAACTCCTGAGGACAGCTGCAGCCGCGCGTGCAATGAGCGGGCGGCGCTGCGGTCCATGCGGCGCGGCCTTGAAGCTTAAGTTCGACCTCGGAAGCGCTCGCCATCGGCTGCGGTTGCGATCGCGGCCGGCGCAGCAAGCATCGTCGCCGCGCCGGGCCTGCGTGGCATCCTCGGCGCCGGGCTCGCGCTGCTGATGCTGGCGATCGCGGCGATCGACGCAAGCCATTTCATCATTCCCAACAGCCTCAATGCCGCGGCCTTTGGCCTCGCCTTGGGTCACGCGGTCGTCGCGGCGCCCGATCTCCCGGTCTTGACGGCGGTCGCCATGACGTTGCTCCGCGGCGCGGCGTTGGCGCTGATGTTCCTCGCCCTGCGCGCGGGCTATTCGCGGCTGCGCGGGCGCGATGGGATCGGGCTGGGCGACGTCAAGCTCGCCGGCGTTGCCGGCGCCTGGCTGGACTGGCCGTCCATGCCGATCGCGGTCGAGATCGCGGCCTTGGCCGCCCTCGCCGTCTACGCGTTCCGCCATTTCGTGTTTGGCGAGGCCATCCAGGCCACCAGCCGGATTCCCTTCGGGTTGTTTCTGGCACCTGCGATCTGGCTTGCCTGGATGCTTGAGGTGATGCTTCTATCATATTGATATTTATAATTTTAACTGGCCTTATGTAGGCGGGCTTGCCAGCCCACGGGTCCCGCCTCCCGAGCGGATGGCTGCCTTTCGATCCTTGGGGTAAGCTTCGGTGACAGCCAGTGATACCCGGCAAGGGAGACCCGTCACGCCAGACCCTCGGATCGAATGAGGGCAACGACGGGTTCGCAAGGAGAATTGGACATGCTGACGAAGACCGACCCGACGCGCCCCGCACCGGCCATCCCATTCGACACCGGCCGGCTGGACCGGCTGATGGACGAGGGTGGCATCGACGTGCTGCTCGCGACGTCCAAGCACAATGTGCAGTACCTGCTCGGCGCCGAGCGGGCGAATCTTCTTCGACTACATGGACGCGCTTGGGGTGAGCCGCTACCTGCCGGTCGTGGTGTATCCAAAGGGCGCGCCCGACAAGGCCGCGTTTTTCGGACACCGGCTCGAAGGCCATCAGCGTGAGGTGGCGCCGCTGTGGACGCCGGAGGTGCAGACCAACTCGTCCGGCTCGGTCGACGCCATGAAGAAGGCGGTCGACTATATCCGAAAGTCCGGGGTGAAGGCAGGCCGGATCGGCATCGAGATGGCGTTCCTGCCGATGGATGCGGGTGCGGTGGCCAGCAGCGCCTTGTCCGATGGCGAGCTGATCGACGCCTTGCCTGTCCTGGAGCGCCTGCGCGCCATCAAGACGCCTGCCGAGCTCGAAAAGCTCCGCACCGCATCGGACCGGGTCATCGAGTCGATGCTCGCCGTGATCGCGAACCACGGCCCCGGCACCACAAAGCAGGAATTCGCCGACGCCCTGCGGCGCGAGGAGGTCCAGCGTGATCTTACCTTCGAATATTGCCTGATCGCGGCCGGCACGAGCCATAACCGCGCGCCCTCCGCTCAGCGCTGGGAAGCCGGCGACGTGCTGTCCGTTGATTCCGGAGGCAACTACCACGGCTATATCGGCGACCTCGCCCGGATGGCGATCCTCGGCGAGCCAGATGCCGAGCTTGAGGACCTGCTCGGCGAGATCGAGGCGATCCAGCGCGCCGCATTCAAGACGGTGCGGCCGGGCGCGCCGGGCGGCGACATCTATGCCGCTGGCGAAGGCGCTGATGCGCCAGTCCAAGGTCCATAACCACATGCATTTCCTGGCCCACGGCATGGGTCTGGTCAGCCATGAGGTGCCTCACCTCACCACCACCGGACCGGTCCCCTACGACGATCGCGATGCGTCGCGGCCGCTTGAGGCCGGCATGGTGATCTCGATCGAGACCACGCTTCAGCATCCGCGCCGCGGCTTTATCAAGCTTGAGGACACGGTGGCGGTGACGGAAACGGGCTTCGAGATCTTCGGCGAGGGTGGCCGCGGCTGGAACAGGGGCGGGACGGCCCTGGCGCATTGAGGCGCTCCGTGTTTCGGGTCGCCTGATCGATGCGCGCAGGGCTCCGCTTGTCCCAGCGAAAAGCGGCGGCCCAAGAGCGAGCAAAGCCTTCCCGCCTGCGCGGGAATTAGCGGAGTTTGTCACCGGCGTCTTGGCTATGCCGTGACGCTGACGGTTATGGGATTGCCGGATCGCCCACGATCTGAAATCGATGGTAGAGTCGGCCATGCGGTCGCGCTCATCCATCTGGCTCGCAATCTTCATCGGCTCCACAGTCGGCGGTTTCATTCCCGAGTTGTGGGGAGCGGAAACCTTCTCCTACTCGTCCGTATTGCTGAGCGGGGTAGGCGGTTTCGTCGGCCTGTGGATCGGAGCCAACTTGTAAGGCGGTCACATGATGCCGGGCGGCGGAATGAAAAAGCCCCCGGTCGCGTCTGCGACCGGGGGGCTCGAAAGCCGTGACTAAAGCGGCGCGTTAGTGCTTCGGGCCGCCGCGCCCGCCGCGATTACCGCCGCCGCGATTATTGCCGTTGCCTTGAAAGCCGCCGCGTCCTCGGTTGCCGATGACATCACGGCCACCACCGCCGCGGCGTCCATGGAAGCCCATACCACGGCGGAACCGGAAGCCGCACTCGTAAAGGCCGGGACCGTTCCAGCCGTCGACGTAGAAACAGAGACGGACATTGTCCACCAGGTTCATTTCATCGATGAGGCCCGCAGGCGCCCCGACCGGCATGGCGTTCGCGCGTGTTGCCGTCAGCGAGCCGGCCGAAACGATGGCCAAGCCAGCGGTAGCCGCGAGTAGGAATTTGCGCATTAGGGTCTCCCTTTTTGGTTCGATTCGTTCGTTAGGGTGGCCAGAAGACGCCGCGCACGGCGGGCGAAGCAACTGGTTTTAGCGTCCCCGGCCATTTGGCGCGGGGCCTATCCGGCGGGTCCATCCAAACGCACATCCTTACAGATAGTTCCACGACGCTTGTGATTGCGAACAAAACAGGAAACGTGGTCTGTGGAAGGGACCTCCTGTCATTTGATTCGGCGCGATGAACCACGGCTATCTCGACGGGCTCAATCCCGAGCAACGCACCGCCGTGGAGTATGGTGTTGGCGATGCGGCTGGCCCCGGCCCTCTGCTGGTGATCGCCGGCGCCGGTTCCGGCAAGACCAACACCCTGGCGCATCGTGTCGCTCATCTGATCGCCCATGGCGGCGATCCGCGCCGCATGCTGCTGATGACATTTTCGCGGCGCGCAGCCGCCGACATGACGCGGCGGGTCGACCGGATTGCCGCCTCTGCTTTCGGAATGCGGCCGGGAAACGGGATCGGCACGCTCCCGTGGTCGGGGACATTCCACAGCATCGGCGCCCGCCTGCTGCGCGAACACGCCGACCAGATCGGGCTGGACCACGCCTTCACCATTCACGACCGCGAGGACGCCGCCGACCAGATGAACCTGATCCGGCATGAGCTGGGTTACTCCAGGACCGATACGCGCTTCCCGACCAAGGGAACCTGCCTCGCCATCTACTCGCGCGCCGTCAACGCGCAAGAGCCGATCGAGGCGGTGCTGGGCAGCGTGTTTCCGTGGTGCTGCGCCTGGGAGAACGAGCTGCGCGCGCTGTTCGCCGGCTATGTCGAGGCGAAGCAGCGCCAGTCCGTGCTCGATTACGACGACCTGCTGCTCTACTGGGCACAGGTCATGGCGGAACCCGCGCTGGCCGCCGACATCGGCTCGCGCTTCGATCACGTGCTGGTCGACGAATATCAGGACACCAATCGCCTTCAGGCCGCGATCCTGCTCGGCCTCAAGCCGGACGGCCGCGGCCTGACCGTGGTCGGCGACGATGCGCAGTCGATCTATTCGTTCCGCGCCGCGGCGGTCCGCAACATCCTGGATTTTCCCGAAAATTTCATCCCGCGCGCCCGGATCGCCACGCTGGAGCGCAACTATCGCTCTACCCAGCCGATCCTCGCTGCCTCCAATGCCGTCATCGGACTGGCCGCCGAGCGCTTCACCAAGAATTTGTGGACCGACCGCCCTGGCTCGCAGCGTCCGCTGCTCGTCGCCGTTCGCGACGAGCTCGATCAGGCCCGATACGCCGTGGCGCGCATCCTGGAGAATCGCGAGGCCGGCATCGCGCTCAAGGCTCAGGCCGTGCTGTTCCGCTCGTCGCACCACAGCGGCGCGCTCGAAGTCGAGCTAACCCACCGCAACATCCCGTTCGTGAAGTTCGGCGGCCTGAAATTCCTCGATACTGCCCATGTTAAGGACGTGCTGGCCTGCCTGCGCTGGGCGGAGAATCCGCGTGACCGGGTGGCGGGCTTCCGCGTGCTCCAGCTTTTGCCCGGCATCGGCCCAGCCACGGCCGGCCGCCTCATCGATGGCATCGGCGGCGCTGCGCTCGACGACGCCATGATAACCTTTGCCCCGCCGCGCGGTGATTCAGAGGACTGGCGCGCGTTCGTCGAACTCGTCCGCCAGCTTGCGCGCAATACTTCCGGCTGGCCGGCCGAGCTTTCCGGTGTGCGCCAATGGTATCAGCCGCACCTCGAGCGCATCCACGAGGATGCGGCGGTACGTGATGCCGATCTCGTCCAGCTCGAGCAGATCGCCGCCGGCTATCCGTCGCGGCAGAATTTCCTCACCGAGATGACGCTCGATCCACCGAACGCGACCAGCGATCTCGCAGGCCCGCCGCTGCTCGACGAGGATTACCTGATCCTCTCAACCATCCATTCCGCGAAGGGGCAGGAATGGCGCGCGGTCTTCGTCCTCAACACGGTGGACGGCTGCATTCCGTCCGATCTCGGCACCGGCACGACCGCCGAGATCGAGGAGGAGCGGCGGCTGCTCTACGTCGCGATGACGCGCGCCAAGGACCAGCTCGATCTCATCGTCCCGCAGCGTTTCTATACCCACCAGCAGGCCCGGACCGGCGACCGCCACGTCTATGCGTCGCGCACGCGCTTTATCCCGCCAGCGATCCTGGCGCTGTTCGAGGCGCGAACCTGGCCGGCGGCGCCTGCCCAGTCCACGGCAGCCGGGTGGGCAGCGGCGACAGTCCGGATCGATATCGGGGCGCGGATGAAGGGAATGTGGGACGGGCCGGCTCCGGGCAGGGGAGCGGTCAAAGGTTGAACCGGCGCCTCGCCATCAGGCAGGCATCATCGCCCGGCAGGCAGTCCCGGCAGACGTCCGGCCGCACCGCATAGACGGCGCAGGACGCCGCGACGCCGATGTCGCCGACCAATGCCGAGCAGCGGTCACCCTCGCATCGCATCCGGCCCTGCGAGTCGTCGACGAACTTGCCGGGAATGAGATCGAGCGCGGCGTCGTCCTCCAGCGAGAAACGCGGCCACTCGCGCGAGAACGCGCAGCAGGCGCCGCACGCCTGACAGAACGCCTCGGCGTCGGCGCCTTCGAGCGCAAAGATTGTCGGCGTTCCGGACGCAGGCTCGTCGCGACGATCTGGCGCGGCGAGCGAATTCACTATTTCCGGGCTTTGCGCTTGGCGTAACGGGCGTCGCGTGCGGCCTTCTGCTCGGCCTTGAGGGACTCGAGGCGCTCGAATTCGGCTGCCTTGGCCTCTTCCTCGCGGGCGCGCGCTTCCGCCGCCGCGTGCTCTTCCGCCGCTTTGCGCTCTGCCGCTTCGGCAGCAAGGCGGGCCAGCTCGGCTTCACGTGCGGCCTTGCGTTCGGCGGCCCGCTTTTCGCGCGCCTCGGCAACGGCGCGTCGCGTCGCTTCACGCTCCTGCACCGCGGGATCGTCGGGGCCCGGCTGCGAGCGGAAGCGCTCCAACAGGGCCTTCTTGGCACTCGCGGCAGCACTCAGTCGGTCGGTCAGATCATCGTGTTTGAAGGCGCTCATTCGTCCGTGTCTCGATTTCGATCAGTGTCTTTGGTTGCCGGGGGGAAGCATTTACCGCAGGCTTTGGCGTTCGTCATCGGCTTCCGGAGATCGTCCCCTCAATTTCCCTCGATCCGCTCAGTCTCGCAGACAGCAAAAAGCCGCCCCGTATGTGGGGCGGCTCTGTCGGCGATCAACCGGACCGCATCGCATTACGCGAGCGAAATCGTACCCACGGCGATCTTGCCGGTGCGGCGGTCTTCCTGGGTGTCGAAGGAAACCTTCTGGCCCTCGGCGAGGCCGCGCATGCCGGCGCGCTCTAGCGCGGTGGCGTGAACGAACACATCCTTGCTGCCGTCGTCCGGCTGGATGAAGCCGAAGCCTTTTTGGTCGTTGTAAAACTTAACGGTACCTGTGGTCACTGAGATATCCTTAGCTGTCATGCACGCCGGCATGAGCCGCGATATGCGGCCCCTTGCCTGGCTTTTCGATGTTTGGAGAGTGTCTGAACGTGCGCCTGGCAACAGCGTAGGCAAACGGCCCGATCTTCCGGCCAAATCTCGATGACCGGCACGTAAGCAGAGACGGTGGCTTTTGCAAGGCAATTGTCGTTATCACCGGCGCGCGGCGCGGTCGCAATCGACAACATTACGAGGCCTGGAACCCGGTTATTTCAAATGCGCTCAAAGACGATGTCCTGCGCCCCCTTCCACAGCGTGAGCTTGCCCAGAGCCGCAAGGTTCTCCCGGCCCTTCGTCACCGTCAGGAAATGATTTCCAGCAAGCTGGCCGACCTTGCTCGCAAATGAGACGCCGCCGTAGGCCAGCAGGATTTCCGTCTCGCTGATCCCGCCCGGATAAAGAATGACGTCGCCGGGCGCGGGATAACTGGTGTGGTTTTCGTAAGTGAGGCCGAGATCGAGATCGCCGAGCGGAATCCAGCAGCCTTCGCCGCTCCAGCGGACGTGGATGATCTGCGATGTCCAAGGCAGCAGGCTCGCGAACTTCGCGCAGGTCTTCGGCGCCAGGGCCTCCTCCATCCTGGCCTCGAACTCGTATGGCCCGGCCTTGATGCGAAGCGTGGTCATGCTGGCTCCCGATAATCGATGCGTGCGATCCGTGCCGTCGCTGAAGCGTACGGCCGGTGTGTTGGTTCAATTCTTGGAGGATGACGGAATGGCGCCCGGCGAATTGTCGGCGCTGGACGCCTTCCTTTGCCGCGCCCGTTCCGCTGCTGCCGCGGGCGCACCCGGTATTTCAGGATGTCCGGCGATACGAACCTGATCGCCTGACGCGATGCCGTCCGGCGGGCTTTCGATGACCCGATCGTCGGCGGTGAGGCCGGAGGCGATCTCGACCTCGCGTGCCGAGATCGCGCGAGATCGTGACCGGCTTGAGCACGACGCGGTCGTCGGCACCGACGGTCGCGATGCGCAGGCCGCCCTGATCGAAAATCAGCGCGCTCGCCGGCACGTTGATCGCGATCTCCGGGTGCGGCAGCTCGAGCCGCACATTGGCGAAAGCGCCGGTCATCAGTTCGCCGCCGGCGTTGTCGACGACGAGCTGCATCCGCGTCGTGCCGGAGGCCGACATCGACCGACTGCGCCGAGGCCTCGACGGTCGCCGGAAAGCTGCGCCCCGGATATTCCGGAACCGAGATCTGCGCCTTGGTGCCGATCTTGATGCTCGGCACGTAGTTCTGCGGCACGTTGACGTAGACGCGCAGCTTGCTGGTGTCCGAGACCACGAACAGCGCCGGCCCGCCGCCGGCGCCGGCATTGATCAGCGCGCCGACATCGGTGGTGCGCGCGGTGACGAGCCCGTCGAACGGCGCGATGATGCGCTTGTATTTCTCCAGCACGCGCAGGCGGTCGAGATTGGCCTGCGCCGACTTGACCAGCCCCTGCTTGTTGGCGGCGTCGGCGGCCCGCTGGTCGAGGTCCTGCTTCGACACCGAGCCCGATTTGATCAGCGACTGGCCGCGCTGCCAGCGTCGCGTCGGCGAGCGTCGGCATTGGCCTGCGCGCTGGCGACATCGGCCTGGGCCTGCATGATCTGCTGGTCGAGGTCGGGCGCGTCGATCTCGGCGAGCAGCTGCCCGGCCTTGACCGGCGTGCCGATGTCGGCCTTCCACTCCTTGAGATAGCCGCTGACGCGCGCATAGATCTGCGCCTGCGAATAGGCCTCGAGCCGGCCCGGCAGATCGAGCGTCGTGCGCTTGCCGCGGGTGTCCGGGCGCGATGACCGCGACGACCGGCACCGCCTGGTTCTCGGTCCATTCGCTCAGGCGCGCATCGGCCATCTTGCGCGTCGTGATGCCCATGGACGACCACGACGGCGGCGATCGCGACCACGGCCAAGCGCGGCGATGCGCAGCCCGCGGCGCGACAGGACGGGCTGTGCGGGATCAGGCGACATGCGGCTCTCCAATCGCGGGGGCGGCTACTTTGCCTTCGCGCTCGTGCAGCATGCTGAAGACGACCGGCACGAACATCAGCGTCGCGATCGTTGCAAAGATCAGGCCGCCGACGACGGCGCGGCCGAGCGGCGCGTTCTGCTCGCCGCCTTCGCCGAGGCCGAGCGCCATCGGCGCCATGCCGATGATCATGGCGAGCGCCGTCATCAGCACCGGGCGGAAGCGCACGAAGCCGGCCTCGAGCGCGGCGGCGACCGGATCGCCGAGCTCGTCGAGCCGCTCGCGCGCGAAGCTGATGACGAGCACGCTGTTGGCGGTCGCGACGCCCATGCACATGATGGCGCCGGTGAGCGCCGGCACCGACAGCGTCGTGTCGGTGGCGAACAGCATCCACACGATGCCGGCGAGCGCCGCCGGCAGCGCGGTGATGATCACGAACGGATCGCTCCAGGACTGGAAATTGACGACGATCAGCAGATAGATCAGCACGATCGCGCCGAGCAGGCCGAACAGCAGGCCGGAGAAGGCGCTGTTCATCGTCCGGACCTGGCCGAGCAGGACGACCTGCGCGCCCTTCGGCACGTCGTTCGCCGTCTCGTCGACGACCTTCTGCACGTCGGCGGCGACCGCGCCGAGATCGCGGCCCTGCGTGGTGCGCGTAGATCTGGATCATCGGCTGGATGTTGTATTGCGAGACGACCGCGCTTCGCGTCGCGCGGTTGACGTCGGCGATGGCGCCGAGCGTCTGCGGCGGCGCCGCCGGCCGCCGTGATCGGCAGGTTCTTCAGCGCGCTGAGCGAGTCGATCTGATATTGCGGCGTCTGCATCACGATCGGATAGGACACGCCGTTGTCGGGATTGAGCCAGTAGGTCGGCGCGACCTGGCTGCTGCCGGCGAGGTTCACGACCAGGCTGTTGGTCACGTCGCGCTCGGTCATGCCGACGTACTGGGCGCGCGTGCGGTCGACGTCGACGTTGAAGCCGGGACTGTTGAGCGACTGCTGGATGCGCGCGTCGGCGAGGCCCGGGACATGCGCGCAGCCGGCGCAGCAGCTTCTGCGCATAGGCGAAATTCGCCGCGAGATTGGGGCCGCGGACCTGCAGGTCGATCGGCGCCGGCGCGCCGAAATTCAGGATCTGGCTGATGATGTCGGCCGGCAGGAACGAGAACGTCGTGCCCGGGAAACGCGCGCGGCAGTTCCTCGCGCAGGGTGCGGACATAGTCCGCGGTCGGCCGGTGGTCCTCGTTCAGCTTGATCTGGATGTCGCCGTCCTGCGTGCCGATCGTGCCGGTGTTGTTGTAGGTCATGTTGATGCCGCTGACCGGCATGCCGATGTTGTCGACCAGGGTCGCGAGTTCCTCGGGCGGGATGATCTGGCGGATCGCCTTCTGGATGTCGGCGAACTGGTTGGCGCTTTCCTCGACGCGCGTGCCGACCGGCGTGCGCACGTGCATCAGGATCTGGCCGGCATCGACGGACGGGAAGAAGTCGCGGCCGAGAAACGGCGCCAGCGCGAACGAGGCGAACACGAAGACGAGGAAGCCGGTCACGAACACGGCGCGGCGGCGCAGCGCCAGCGTCAGCAGCTCGCGATAGCCGAGCGCGGAAGCGCTCGAAGCCGCGCCTCGAAGCCGCGCTGGAAGCGCACCAGCGGATTGCGCGACGGCGGCAGCGGTCCGTCGAGCCCGTGCATGTCGGTGTGCGGCGCGTGCTTGCGCAGCAGATAGTTCGCCATGGTCGGCACCAGCGTGCGCGACAGGATGAACGAGCAGACCATCGCGGACATCACCGCTTCGGCCATCGGCACGAACAGGAAGCGCGCCACGCCCTGCAGGAAGAACATCGGCACGAACACGATGCAGATGCACAGCAGCGAGACGAAGGCCGGCGTCACGATCTGCGCGGCGCCGTCCATGATCGCGGTCTCGACCTCCTTGCCCTGCTCGAGATGCCAGTTGATGTTCTCGATCGTCACCGTGGCGTCGTCGACCAGAATGCCGACCGCGAGCGCGAGCCCGCCGAGCGTCATGATGTTGAGCGTCTCGCCGAGCGCCGACAGGATCGCGATCGAGCCGAGCACCGACAGCGGGATCGAGATCGCGATGATGACGGTCGAGCGCCAGCTGCCGAGGAAGAGCAGGATCATCAGGCTGGTCAGCGCCGCCGCGATGACGCCTTCGTGGATCACGCCGCTCACCGCGGCGCTGACGAACAGCGACTGATCGCCGATCAGCGCGATCTTGAGGTTGCCGGGCAGGATCGCCTTGAGCTCCTCGACCTTCTCCTTGATGCCGGCGATGATCGCGAGCGTCGAGACCGAGCCGTTCTTGAGCACCTGCATCAGCACCGAGCGGCTGCCGTCGACATGCACGATGTTGGTCTGCGGCGGATTGCCGTCGCGCACCTGGGCGACGTCGCGGATATAGACCATCGCGCCGTTCACGGTCTTGATCGGCAGGTCGCCGAGTGCCGGCGATCGCGGACGGCGCGTTGTTGAGCTGGATCGGCGTATTCGAAGCTGCCGATCTTCTGCGTGCCGACCGGCGTGATCAGGTTCTGCGCGGCGAGCGCATTGGCGACGTCCTGGCCGGACAGGCCGCGCGCCTGCATCGCCGTCGAATCGAGATCGATCTGCACCTGCCGCGTCTTGCCGCCGTAGGGAAACGGAATGGCGGCGCCCGGGCACGGTGACGAGCGGCGTGCGCACGACGTTGAGGCCGAGATCGGCGAGCGCCTGCTCGGACAGGCCCTGGCCCGACAGCGCGAGCTGGATGATCGGCACGGTCGAGGCGTTGTAGTTCAGGATCAGCGGCGGCGTGGTGCCGGGCGGCATCTGCTTGAGCAGCGTCTGCGAGACCGCCGTGACCTGCGCATTGGCGATGCGGATGTCGACGTTCGGCTGGAAGAAGACCTTGATGATGCCGAGGCCGTTGTAGGACGTGGCCTCGATGTGCTCGATGTCGTTGACCGTCGTGGTCAGCGCGCGCTGGAACTGCGTCGTGATGCGGCCGGCCATCTGGTCCGGCGGCAGGCCGGTGTACTGCCAGATCACCGCGATCACCGGGATGCGGATGTCCGGGAAAGATGTCGACCGGCGTGCGCAGCGCCGCGAGCGGGCCGACGATCAGGATGACCAGCGCGAGCACGACGAACGTGTAGGGCCGCCGCAACGCGATGCGGACGATGCCGATCATTCCGCACACGCTCCCAGGTCGCGAATACGCTACCGCCGCCGGCGAATGCAGCAGGAAGGCCCGACGGCGCCCCGCAAGACCGATATGCCATCTTTTCGTTGATAACACGTCACAAGTACGTTCCCAAGGCCGCGTTTTGCCTGCGGGCTACAGGGTCTCGCGGAGAAGACCCCACCTCGACGAGCGGCAATAGGAGGAGGTTGAACGGGTTAACCCTTGCCCAGAGGCTTGTTCAGCACGATTTTCAGGCTCTCTTCGAGAACGTCGATCATGAAGCGTCCCGCGGGCGAAAACTTGCGATTCGCCAGCGTGACGATTCCGATCCGCCGATATCCCTGAGGCTCGACCAGTCGGCGCACCGCCACGTTGCGTCCCTTGAACATTGCGCGCGCCAGCGAGGGCAGCGCCGTGACGCCGTAACCCCCTTCGACCAGGGCGACCGCGGACAATATCTGCTCGACCTCGCAGCATAGCTTGGGAGAAACGTCCGCCCGGATGAAAGCCTCGTCGGTCACGCGCCGGATCGACGACAGGCCGGTCATGGCAATGAACGGCGACGCCGCGAGGTCCTTCCAGCGCAGGTGGGCCTTCGATTGCAACGGGTGGTGCTTGGCGATGACGGCAAGGAACTGATCCGTCGCAACCTCGGTGAAATGCAAGCCGTCGCGCCGGGCGGTCTCGGTGGTGATTTCGATGTCAGCGACGCCGTCCAGGACCATCGCCAACGCCCGGTCCAACGGCACGTCGTGGATCGTTACTTCCACGTCCGGGTACTGATCGCCGAATCGTTTCAGTGCCTCCGGCAGGACGCCCGCCACGATGGACGGCAGGGCGGCAATCGAAATCGGGCCTTTGCCGCCTGCACCAGGACGGATGCTTTCCAGCGCGATCTTGAAATCGCGAACCAGGTCGCGTGCGGTGGCCACGATGTGACGCCCGTCGACGGTAAGCTTCAGCGACCGTGTCGTTCGATCGAATAAGCGGCAGCCGACCTCCTCCTCGATCTTGCGGATCGCTTCGCTGAAGGCCGGCTGGGAAATTCCCATTCGCTCCGCGCCGCGGCTAAAGCTTCCGAGATCGGCGGCAGCGACAAGCATCTGCAGGTGCCGCACCGTCAAATTCATAGGCTCGCTAGATATATCCATCTGACAACACTATTTGACCTTATGAATTCGGGTCAATAGCATCCTGTCAAAGACGTGAGCCAGGGAGCACGGCCATGACTAAGTTCAAGAATTACGATCCTGCCGGCGTCATTCCGGCGTGTATCCTGCCCTTCCATGATGATCTCAGCCTCGATCTCAAGTCGTTCAAGAGGCACCTTGTCGACACTGCCGCCGTCGAAGGGCTTTCCGCCATCACGATCAATGCGCACTCAACGGAGGTGGGGTCGTGCACCTTCGCCGAGCAGCAGGAGGTGATGGCTGCGGCGGGCGAAGCCATCGGCGACCGCCTTCCCATCGTGCACGGCATTTATGCGGAAGGAAGCCTGGAAGCCGCGCGGATCGCCAAGCAGGCTGCCGCCGCCGGGGCCTCAGCGCTTCTGGTGTTTCCTCCCGGGCCGTTTACCCTCGGCCAGCGGGCCGAGATGGCCATCGCTCATTTCAAGCGCATCGCGGATGCAGTCGACCTGCCGCTCATCGCCTTCCAGTATCCCCTTGCGGGCGGCCAGGGCTATCCGCGCGAGACGCTCCACAAGCTGCTCGACGCCGTGCCATCAATTCGCGCCATCAAGGACTGGTGCAACGTCGTGCCGCAACACGAAAGGCAGGTCGTTGAGTTGCAGGCGCGCGCCCGGCCGGTCCATGTGCTCACGACCCACAGTTCCTGGCTGCTGAGCTCGCTGGTGCTCGGCTGTGACGGCCTCCTGTCGGGCAGCGGCAGCGTCATCGCGGATCTGCAGCTTGCCTTGTTTCAGGCGGTGCAGCGCAACGACCTCGTCCAGGCGCGCAAGGTCAACGAACGCATCAGGCCGCTGGCGCAGGTCTTCTACGCCGATCCATTCGTGGACATGCACAACCGCATGAAGGAAGCGCTGGTGATGCTCGGGCGTATCCCCAATGCGGCAGTGCGCCCGCCTTTGGTGAAGCTCGACGCGGCCGAGATCGCCCGCATCAGAGCCGCGCTGGTCACCTCCGGCCTGCTGCAGGAAGGCGCCAAGAGAGCGGCGGCTTAGCCACGCAAGCCATTCGTCCGTTCCGTGCGCTGCGCTCGCGCTCCGCACATACCAGAATCGAACAAGACGATCGCGAACACATAAACGTCGCGCGAGGAGACGATCCAATGACGTCGTTCAGGATTCTAGCGGCGGCAGCTTTTGCGTCCGCAATGCTCGCTTGGCCGGCTGCGGCGCAGGATTATCCGAATTGGCCGGTCACGATCGTTGTGCCCTTCTCCGCCGGCGGCCCGAGTGACGTCATCACGCGCGTCGTGGCCGAGCGGCTCAGTAATCTCCTCGGCCAGCGCTTCCTCGTGCAGAACTTCGGTGGCGCCGGCGGCACCCTCGGGACAGACCGCGTCGTCAATGCGCCGCCGGACGGCTACACGCTGCTGAGTTACCATATCGGCCTTGCCACCGCACCGGCGCTTTACAAATCGCTCCCCTTCGATCCCTTGAAGGACCTCGCAAGTATCGGGCTCGTGGCCGAAGCGCCGATGGCTATCGTCGCCCGCCAGGGCTTTCCGCCGAACACGCTGAAAGAGCTCATCGCCTATGTGCGGGAGCAGGACGGCAAGGTCGCCTATGCGAGCGCCGGCATCGGCGGGGCTTCATTCCTGTGCGGCCTTTTCTTCGCTCAGCGCATCGACGCGAAGTTCACCAACATTCCCTATGTCGGGACCGCTCCTGCCTATACCGACCTGCTTGCCGGCCGCACCGATATGATGTGCGACCTGACCACCGGCAACAACGCCTATGTCGATGAAGGGCGGCTCAAGCCGTATGCGATTGCCGCGGACAAACGTCTGTCGACGATGCCCAATGTTCCGACCACCGCTGAGGCCGGACTTCCGGATTTCACGGTGAGCGTATGGTACGGCCTCTATGCGCCGGGCAAGACTCCGCCGGCTGTCGTGGAGCGCCTGTCGAAGGCATTGCAGGTCGTGATGCAGGACAAGAGCATCGCGGATCGTCTCGCTCTCACCGGAACCACGCTCGTCACCCCGGCACAGGCGACGCCGGAGGCGCTGCACCAGCGTCTCAAGGATCAGATCGAGCTGTGGTCGCCGATCATCGCGAAGTCCGGCGCACAGCAGGCGAACTGATTGCTCGCCCGGCCGCGATGGCCTTCGCGAGGATCACATCAAGTAAGGACTCTCCATGACAACTGGACGTGACACGGTCGGCTTCATCGGTCTTGGACGAATGGGAGATCCGATCGCCCGGCGTCTCAAGGAGGCCGGCTTTGACCTCGTCGTCCACGATACGAACCCGGCCGTGGCGAAGTCGTTCTCCGATCTGGGCGCCGTGACGCAGCCAAATGCCAAGGCCGTTGGCGATGCGAGCGACATCGTGATCGTCTGCCTGCCGACGCCGGCGATCGTCCAGGCGGTGGTGACCGGCCCCGGCGGGGTGATCGAAGGCGCTCGGGTCAGCATCGTGGTCGATCTGTCGACCACCGGTCCTCGTATCGCCCGTGAGATGGGCGCCGCATTGACGGCAAGGGGCAAACGTCTGGTCGACGCCCCGGTCACAGGCGGCGTCGCCGGTGCAAAGAACGGCATACTGACCATGATGCTCGGCGCGTCCGAGGATGCGATCGTTGCGGCCAAACCGGTGTTGCAGGCGGTGGCGCGCAAGCTCGTGGTCGCGGGCTCACGGCCGGGTGACGGTCAGATGCTGAAGGTCATCAACAACCTGCTGTCGTTCATCGCGCTGGAGGCGACCTCCGAGGCGATGGCGCTCGGTGTCAAGGCCGGCCTCGATCCCGACGCGATGCTCGACACCTTCAACTCGGGGACGGGGCGCAATTCCGCCACCGAGGAGAAGTTTCCCCGATCCGTCATGACGCGCAGCTTCGACTTCGGTTTCCCGGTGCGCGGCGTGATGAAGGACATGGGGCTGTGCCTGTCGGAGGCCGAGGCTCTGGGCGTCCCCATGCCGGTCGGCATGTGCGCCCGCCAAGTCTGGACCATGGCGATGGCCGACCACGCGGATCACGACATGACGTCGATCGTGAAGCTGTTCGAGCATTGGGCGGGCGTCGAGGTGAAGTCAGGAAAACTTGCCCAGCCGACACCCATGCGGGCCGCGGCTGCCGGCTGACGCGGTATTGACAATATCCGGGACGACCGGGCGCCAATGTCTTGGGATGGGGAATGGTAACTATCATTCGGTTGCGCGCTCCGCCTCATCGTTTCGCTTCGTTGCGGTCTCGCTCCGCCGACCGCTCAGACCTGAACGAAGGCTCCGATGACCGAGAACAGCAATGCGAGCGCGGCGATCGCGCAGTTCGTCGCTCACGCACGATACGCTCACGTTCCGCCGGCCGTAATCCATGAAGCCAAGAGGTCGCTTCTCAATTTTTTTGCCACCGCGATCTCCGGATGCCGCGACCGGCCGTTTGAAGTCCTGCTGCGCTCGCTGACGACATTTTCCGATCGCCGGCTGGCCACCCTCATCGGGCGTGTCGAGCGCGCCGACCCGCTCGCGGCGGCTTTTCTCAATGCGGTGAGCGCCAATATCAGCGATTTCGACGACACCCATCTGCCGACGGTCATCCACCCCACGGCGCCGGTCGCTCCGGCGCTGTTCGCTCTCGCCGAGATGCGGCCGATCACCGGCGCCGACCTGCTGCTCGCCTTCGTCCTCGGCGTGGAGATCGAATGCCGGATCGGCAACGCGATCTCGCCGGGCCATTACCGCCGCGGCTGGCATATCACCGCGACCTGCGGCGTGTTCGGCTCGGCGGTCGGGACAGGCAAGCTGCTCGGCCTCGACGTTCGGCATCTGGTGTGGGCGCTTTCCAATGCCGCAACGCAGTCGGGCGGGCTTGTGGAAAGCCTCGGCCACGCCGCCAAGAGCATCAGTATCGGCAATTCGGCGCGCAACGGCCTGTGGTCCGCGCTGCTTGCGGATGACGGCTTCGAGGGACCCGAGCATCCGCTCGAAGGGCGTTACGGCTTCTTCAGCGCCATGGGCGAGCCGCCCGATTGGGGCAAGCTGCTGGAGGGGCTCGGCACGACGTGGGAGCTGTCAAAGAACGCCTACAAAGCTTATCCGGGCGGCATCGTGATCCATCCGGTCATCGATTGCATCCTCGACCTTCGCAAGGAGCATGCGCTCGCGCCGGCGGAAATCGATCGTATCGTCGTGCGGGGCCATCCGTTGCTGAGCGAGCGGGCGAACCGCCCGAACGTCACCACCGGGCGCGAGGCGCAGGTCAGCGTGCAGCACAGCGTCGCCGCCGCGTTGCTGTTCGGCAAGGCCGGCCTCGATCAATACACGGATGCCTGCGTCCTCGATCCGGTGGTGCTCGATCTCCGCCGCAAGGTCGAGGTGGCGCAGGATGCCGCCGTTTCAGTGGAGGGCGCCGTCGTCGACGTTTTTACCAAAGACGGCACGACGCATCATGGTGCCGTCAAGGCCGCCCGCGGCAGCATGGCGCGGCCACTTACCGACGCCGAGCTGGAAGAGAAGCTGTTCACGCTCGGGGCGACGTTTGGTCCGCCGGACATTCTCCGCCGTCTCGCCGACGCGGTCTGGGCGCTCGACCGGACGCCCGACGCCGCGAGCGTCCTCCCCTTGGCACGCCCCGACGCCTGACGCTCTCTTGCAGCCGATGCTGTTGTCGAAATAACTCAGCTCCGCCTTCGCCCGACCGGCGTCAGCGACCGGCGGTCCAGGCGAGGTCGACCGGCAGGGCGGCGCCATTAACGTCTTTGCCGCCGGCGCTGCACAGAAACACCGTCATCGCCGCAAGGCTTTCCACCTCGACAAAACGGCCGGCGGGCGAACGATGCTCCATGAACTGGACGATGGCCTGTTCGCGGGTGAGGGAGTCCTTTTGCATGAGGTCGGTGAGGCGGGACTCGATCGGCGGCGTGAGCGTCGTTCCCGGGCAGATCGCGTTGCAAGTGATGCCGGTCTTCGCCACCTCCAGCGCGACGGCACGGGTGAGGCCGATAAGACCGGTCTTGGTGGTGATGTAGTCCACGCGGTTCGCGGCAGCGAAGAATCCGAGCGCCGACGACATGTTGACGATACGTCCCCAGTTTTTCGCGCGCATGAAGGGGAGTGCGCTGCGGATCATATGAAAGGGTGCCGACAGGTTCACGGCAAGCGAGTCGTCCCAGTCTTCGGTCTTGAAGCGGTCGATCGGGCCGAAATGGCGGACGCCGGCATTGTTGACGACGATATCGACCGAGCCGAGCGCGTCGACAGTCGCCTTCACCAGCCGCTCATTCTCCTTCGGTGATTTGAGGTCGGCCGGATCATAGTCGACTCTGACCCCGAACCGCTCGCGCAGGGCCTGCATCTTGCCCTCGATCTGGTCCTGCTCCGCGAAACCGTTGAGCATGACGCTGCAGCCTTCCGCGCACAGCGCTTCCGCAATGGCAAATCCAATTCCGCGCGTCGACCCGGTGATGACGGCGGCTTTTCCCTTGAGCATGATGGACGAAATCCGAATGTTGGAGGGGGAGGGTTGTTCAGGCCGGAACGATATCGTGCCGGTCAGCGGGCGAGGCAGCGGCGGAGGCGTCCGACAGGAACGCGGCGTCGAAAGCCGAGGCAATCGCCTGCTTGCTCTTTCCGGCCTTGGCAGCATCGCCGATGATCGTCAGGGTCTGATGCGGCTGCTTCAATTCCCTGAGCGCCTCGCCGGTCGGCTTGCGTCCACGATAATAAAACCAGTCGCGCAGCGCCGCGTTCGAAAGCAGGGAGCGGATGCCGGGCCAGCGTCCAATGCCCCCGTCGAGCGCCGCCTTCACGAGAGGTTCGATCCCAAAGCGGTAACGCGCCCCGCTCGCGACGACGATGTCGTCGAAGGCCGAAAGTGAATCCTGTTGGGCAAGGACGTCGGTCTTGAACTTGAATGTGACGCCTTTGTTCTCGCAGTCAGTCAGGAGGGCGCCGATATAGCGCTCGAACGAGCGCTGGTTCGCTACGACCTCCTGGAACAGCGGCGCCTTTCCGGCATAGCGGAAGGAGCCGCCTGCTTGTCCGTCGCGCTCGAAGACCGTCACTTGGTTTCCAACAGCGACCAGGGAGGCATAGGTCAGGCCTGCCGGTCCGGCGCCGATGACGGCGATCCTGCGCCCCGCCGGAGGCCGCCGCTGCTCGAACTGGCGTTCGCGCCCGACGGCGCCGTTGACGACGCAGCCGAGCTTGGCCCCGTTTCGCATCTCGTTGACGCAGGTGTTGCAGGCAAGGCACGGCCGCGGCGGATCCCCCCGCCGGACCTTGGCGGCCCAGTTGGGGTCTGCGACTAAGGTGCGGCCCAAGGCAATGAAATCCGTCTTCCCGGTCCGCACCGCTTCGCGCGCGATATCGGCCTGGCCGAGGCGGCCGACGGAGATCACCGGCACGTTCACGTGCGGCCGGATATCGGCAGCATATTTGAGGAAGGTCGCGTCCGGTTCCGCCATGGGCGGCATCTGCCGCGCCGCGGACGGCAGCGAACGGTAATGCCCGGCGGCGATATGCAGCGCGTCGGCGCCGGCTTCGGCGACCCACAGCGCGACCTGCCGTCCCTCGGCATAAGGCATGCCCTCGGGGAAATAGTCGTCGACCGAGATCCGGTAGATCACCCCGACCCGCGTGACGCTCTGCTTGACCGCGCGCAGGACCTCGAGCCCGAAGCGCGCGCGGTTCTCCAGCGAACCGCCATACTCGTCGTCGCGCCGGTTCTCGAACGGGGTCAGAAACTGGGAGATGAGATAGCCATGGGCGCCGTGAATCTCGACGCAGTCGAACCCGGCACGCTCGGCGCGCTGGGCGGCCGCCGCAAAAGCCGCGACGGTCTCACGGATGCGGCCCCTGGACATCGCCTCCGGTATGATCGTCTCGAAGGTGACCTCCTGGACCGGATGCGGAATGGCCGAGGGCGCAATGGGCTGCTCGCCGCAGATGTCGATACGCGTATGTCCGCCGCCATGCCCAAGCTGGATCGATGCCCTGGCGCCGTAGCGGTGGATCTCATCGACCAGCCGCGTGAGCCCTGGCACGAACTCGTCCTTGTAGATGCCGAGCTCGTGCCTGCGATGGCGCCCGGCGCGTTCGGGCGCGGCCATCTCCACCGTGATCAGCCCCACGCCGCCCGCGGCCCGCGCGCGATAATAGGCAAGCGAGTCCTCGGTGACGAAACCTTCGGCATCCGCGTTGCGGGTGGTCATGGCCGGCATGACGATACGGTTGGGAATTCTCCGACGGACCGATCCTGCCGGGCTGGAACAGACTATCGAGCGGCACGACTGTCACCTGACGGTGATCCTTGATGCTTTGCCGAAGCACGCCACCGGTCCAGGCTCCGCCTGCACAGAACCCACGACGGGCCGAGAGGACATTTATGGGCCTACATTCATAACGTCAAATATTGTAAGACTATAGACTGTTCGGACGTGCCGATGAATAACGAGCCGAGCCGTTTCCGCTTCCGAGTCCATCTCAGGCGGCGCCGCCACCTCATGGCATCGTAAGTCCACGTGCTTCCCCCATCGTTTCGGGAGATGGGGGCACGTCGACAAACGCCGGCACGGGCGAACGGCACAGTAACCTGAACCAGAACGTGAACGCCTATATGTCGCAGGCTTTCGCGCCTTTTGCGTTGGGGTGTGCCGCTCCAAGTTGTCATCCGTGGCGGTGCGCGGAGGGAGAAATCTCCGCGGAACGTCATGTGTTTTCTTGAAACGCTCCCCGCGAGTTGAGGCGACAGGGCGAAGGACGGGTCTTATCGGCCGTACGAATGAATTCATCGATCGACATTATTTGACGCTATGAATGCAGTTCAATAGCATCTGCCCAACCTCACAGAATTGAGGGCGGGAAACGAACAATGGCGAAACCCACGAACGAGAGCGTCACACGGGACGCCGGCTCGGCCGACACGTTCGACTATGTCGTCGTTGGCACCGGCGCCGGCGGCTCCATCGTCGCGTCGCGCCTGAGCGAGGACGCCGGCGTGACGATTTGCGCACTCGAGGCCGGCCCGCCCGATACCAGCCCCTTCATCCATCTGCCGGCGGGCCTCATCAAGGTCCTCTTCAATCCGAAATATACGTGGCAGTTCAAGACCGAGCCGAGCGAATATCTCAACGGCCGTTCGGTCGGAGTGCCGATCGGCCGCACGGTAGGCGGTTCGACTTCGATCAACGGGATGTCGATCAATCGCGGCCAGGCGGCGGATTTCAATTCATGGGCCAACCGCGGCAACCTGGGTTGGGGCTATGACGACATCCTGCCCTATTTCCGCAAGTTCGAGCGGCGCATCGGCGACGCTGACGAGACGTATCGCGGGCGGGACGGAAAGATTCCCGTCACCGACATCGATTGGGTTCATCCCGCCTGCGAGGCCTTCATCGAGGGCGCGGTCGGGCTCGGCATCCCGCGCAATCGCGATTACAACGGCGCCGACCAGCCCGGCGTCTGCTATACGCAGCGCTCGATCTACAAGGGTCTGCGCCGCAGCGCCGCGCGGATGTTCCTGCTGCCGGCGATGCGGGCAACCAAGCGGATCGATCTGCGGACCAAGGCCCGGGCCTGCAACATCATCTTCGAAGGCAAGCGGGCGGTCGGCGTCCGCTACGTCGACGAACGCGACCGCTCGAAGATTCGCGAGGTGCGCGCGCGACGCGAAGTGATCGTCGCCGCGGGCACGATCAACACGGCCCGGCTGCTCCAGGTTTCCGGCCTCGGCCCGGCACCGTTGCTCAAGGATCTCGGCGTGCCGGTGGTCGCCGACCTTGCGGGCGTGGGCGAGAATTTCCGCGACCATTGCCAGGTGCGGCTGGTGGCGCGTGCCAAGAACACCACGACAATGAATGAGCTCACCCGCGGGCCACGCCTGCTGCTGGAGGGTTTGCGCTGGGCGGTGGGACGGCCGAACTGCCTCGCGCTTACGCCATCGCTTGTCTACTGCTTCTGGAAGACCGAGCCGGAGATGAGCAGCCCGGATGTCCAGGTCGTCTTTACGCCGGCGAGCTACAAGGAAGGCTACGCCAGCCTGCTCGACGATTTCCCCGGCATCACATGCGGCGTCTGGAAGCACCGGCCGGAAAGCACGGGATATGTGCGCGCCCGGTCGACCGACCCTTATACCGACCCGACCATCCAGCCGAATTATCTCAAGCATCCGAGTGACCAGAAGACCTTGGTCAAGGGCATCCGGCTTGCCAGGACGTTGATGCAGACGCCGCAGCTTGCGCAATACGTCGAGCGCGAGACCTTTCCCGGTCCGGGGGTCGAGACCGACGACGAGATCCTCGACTGGGCGAAGAAATACAGCTCGAGCGTATGGCATCTGATCGGGACGGCGCGGATGGGTCCGGCTTCGGATCCGACCGCCGTGGTCGACAGCCAGTTGCGCGTCTACGGCGTGCAGAACCTGCGCGTCGTCGACGCTTCGATCATGCCGAGCATGCCGTCCGCCAACACCTACGCGTCCACGATGATGATCGCCGAAAAGGCGTCCGACATGATCCGCGGTCGGCAGGCTCCGGCCGCGCACGTCCCGAAGCGCGACGAAGCGCCGCGAGCCCAACGAACGCGGTCGGGCGCCACCGTGCCGCGATAGGAAACTGGAACGACGGCTCACGCATTCAGTGCGACGCCGAAAACGCAAGGCAAGGCAAGTCGAAACGTAAGTGCGCCGGTCGCGCATCCAATCAAAAGCCTCACAGGGAGTGGAATGATGCACCGAAAATCCTTCTTGAAGCTTGGCCCGATACTGGGCCTGGCTATCGCTGGCCTAACCTCCGTGTTCGCCCCCGTCACGGCGGCGGCAAAGGACATCGAGATCAAGATCGGCTACATCAAGCATCCGATCCAAGCGGCGAACGTCGCCGCGCTTGAGAAATGGGCCAACGCGCACGGGATCAAGCTCGCGAAATACGAGATGTCGTATCCCGTCTATCTCCAGAAGATCACCGCATCCCTCGTGTCGGGAAGCGATCAGTTCGACATCATCTGGCATAATGATGACTGGGGCCAGATGTGGAAGAAGTGGCTGGAGACGACCGACGACGTCGCCGGCATGGACAAGATCACCAAGTCCACCCTTCTTTCGTTCTACGACGACGATGGCAAGGTCACCGTCGTGCCGATGGTCCACACCGTCAATACGTTCTTCTATCGCAAGGACCTGATGTCGGAGAAAGAGGTGCCGACCACGTGGGACGAACTCGTGACCGTCAGCCAGCGCCTGCAGCGCGAGGGTAAGGTCAAATGGGGCTATGTCGGCGGCATGGCCATGAACTACACGTGGCACTCCTTCTGGTGGTCGATGTGGAGTAATGGCTGCGACGTCTTCCTGCCGATCTATGAGCGCAAGAACGAGGTCCTGGAAAAAGCCGGCTGGAAGCCCGCGCTGACGGAGCCCTGCACGCTCGATTACATGAACTTCTGGTGGGATGCGCTCTTCAAGAACAAGATCAGCCCTCCGGCGATGACATCCTATACCGGCGACGACGCGCTGGCGGTGTTCATGGCCGGTGACGCCGCCTTTACAGTGAACGACACCAACCTTTTCGGTCTCTTCAGCGATCCGAAGCGCTCGCAGATCGTCGGCAAGGTCGGCATGGCCCCGTGGCCCAAGGGACCGCGCACCGACAAGCCGGTCGCTTATAACGACATCTGGGGCTGGGCGATCCCGAAGGGCGCGTCCGCGGAGACCAAGAAGATCGCCAAGGAAATGCTCGGCGCCGTCCTCTCCAACAAGGAAGAGCAGATCAACCTGTGGAAGACCACCGGCGGACCGCCGCCCAACACCGACGTCTGGCCTATCCTCGAGAAAACCGATCCGGTTTTCGCCGAGGAGAAGCGCGCCGTCTTCGACCACGTCAGCACATTCCACTCGGCCTACTACACTGCGAAATGGCCGGCCATCCACAAGGCATTTTCCGACGTGGTGGTCGGCGCGCTACGCGGAAAGCGCGAGGACATTCCGAAGGCGCTCGAAGCCGGCATGACAACCGTGCACGACGCTGCCACCCAGTAAGTCATGGCGACCGAAACCCGTGACTCCGCGAATGTTTCGGGACCAGTCCTGGTCCCGAAACATGCCGGACAGATGATCGCACGGCGGCGTGGTCTGGATGAAAAGCAGTGGTTCGGCCTACAGCTTATCGTCCCGGCCGTGCTTGTCCTGTGCATCTTCGAGATCATGCCGATCGCGATCGGCGCAAATGCGAGCTTCCGGAACTGGACGCTATACGACCCGAACGGCGCCTGGGTCGGGTTCCGCCATTACGCATACATATTGAGCGACCCGGTCTTTCTTAAACTGGTCCTGCCAAACACTTTTCTTCTGATTGTCCTGTCGGTGTCGTTTTCTCTGTGCCTTGGCCTGGCGTTGGCACATTTGCTCATTCGCCAGTTCGTTGGCCGGACCATCGTCCAGACGTTCGTGCTGCTGCCGCTACTGGTCGCGCCGGTGATTGCGTCGATGATGGTGCGCTGGATATTCAACGATCAGTTCGGGATCGCCGCCGCGGTGCTCGCGGCGCTCGGGATCGGCCCTGATTTCCTGGCTGGCCGAGCGCTGGCCCGGCTTCAGCCTCATCGTCTTCACCGATATCTGGCTTTGGACGCCGTGGTTCACGATCATCCTGCTTGCAGCGCTGCGGGGGCTGCCGAAGGAGCCCTACGAGGCCGCACGTATCGACGCGGCGAGTGGCTGGCGCATCTTCACCCATATCACCCTGCCGATGCTGCGGCCGGTCATGGTCGTCTGCATCGTGGTTCGCGTGATCGACTGTTTCCGGACGTTCGATCCGGTCTGGGTCATCACCAGCGGCGGCCCGGCGCGCACCACTGAGGTATTCAGCGTGTATGCCTATACGGAAGCCTTCGAGAATTCTGAACTTCGCCCGAGGCACCGCTGCCGCGGTAATCGGCGCCATCATCATCGGCGTCGTGAGCTGGGTGCTCTACAAGTCGCTCAATCGCTTCATGGAGGTTTCGTCATGATGCGCGGAGCCGATGCCTTTCCCGCGCCGCGTAGTGCCTTGGGCGCAGTCGCATCGGGTTCCCGGAGCGTCGTCCTGTTTCTATGCGGTTTGCTGGCGGTGCTGGTGTTCGCATTTCCTGTTATCTGGCTCGTGCTGACGTCGCTGCGCCCGGCATGGGCCATGTTCTACGTGTATCGCGGAACAGAATTCACCCTCGACAACTACGTCACCGTCTGGGAACGCCCGCAGATCGCGCTGGCATTTTTCAACAGCTTCCTGATCGCCACCCTTTCGACCGTCGCTTCGCTCGCAGTGACGGTGACGAGCGGTTACATGCTGTCGCGTTTCAGCGGCAGGATCGCGGACACCTGGTTCGGCACGATCTACGTGTTTCGCACGGTGCCGTACATTACCTGGGTTCTGCCGCTTTACTTCGTGACCCAATGGTGGGGGCTATACGACACCTATCTTGGCCTTCTGCTCCCGCATATTGCGGTCCATATCTGCTTTTTCTCGTGGATCATGAAGGGCTTTTTCGACGGCATAGAATCCCGCCATGGAATCGGCGGCGCTGATCGACGGATGTACGCGCTGGGGTGCGTTCTGGCGGGTCGCGTTGCCATCGGCGATGCCCGGCATCGCCGCGTTGTCGATCCTGTGCTGGCTGTGGACATGGAACGAGTTCCTTTTTGCGCTGATTCTGACCGGCAAGAACACGCCGATCCTCACGGTCGTGATGGCCCAATTCGTCACGGTAGCCGGCACTGAATGGAACCTGATGAGCGCAACCGCGGTCATGGCACTGCTGCCGGCGCTGATTGTCATCCTGTTCGGGCAGAAATACGTGATCAGCGGTCTTCGCGTCTGAGCAATTCAGAGACGACCGCGCCCGGAATAACGAGGATTCGGAATGGCCAGCATCGAACTCGACCAGGTGAACAAATTCTACGGCGCCACCCACGTCGTGAAGGACTTCAACCTGAATATCGCCCAGGAGGAATTTGTCGTCTTCGTCGGGCCGTCCGGATGCGGCAAGTCCACGACGTTGAGGATGGTGGCCGGTCTCGAGGACATATCCGCCGGCGTCGTCTCCATCGGCGGTCGCGTCGTCAACAATTTGCCGCCACGGGACCGCGACATCGCGATGGTGTTCCAGAACTATGCGCTTTATCAGCACATGACGGTCTACGACAATCTGGCTTTTGGCCTGCGAAACCGTCGGCTCGGCGCGGACCATATCAAGAAGCAGATCGACCGTGCCGTCGGCATTCTCGGGATCGGCGCGCTGCTTGACCGCAAGCCGAAGCAGTTATCGGGCGGCCAGCAGCAGCGCGTGGCGCTCGGCCGGTGCTTGGTGCGCGATCCCGCCGTCTTCCTGTTCGACGAGCCGCTCTCGAACCTCGACGCCAAGCTGCGGGCGCAGATGCGCATCGAGCTCAAGGAGTTGCGCACGCGCGTCCCCACGACGTCGATCTACGTCACCCACGATCAGGTCGAGGCGATGACGCTCGGTGACCGTATCGTCGTCATGAAGGATGGCGTCGTGCAGCAGGTCGGAACGCCGCTGAACGTGTACCGCGCGCCGGCGAACCGTTTTGTCGCCGGCTTCCTCGGCTCGCCGGCGATGAACTTCTTCGATGTCCGGCTCGAGCGCGGGGCGGGCGCCCTGGTCATTTCGGGCCTGGGCGCGGATATCGTGCTGCCGGACCAGCTCTCGCAGAGCTTGGCGGAATACGCCGACACCCAGGTCGTGCTTGGCGTCCGGCCGGAGAATATGGTGATCGGTGAGCTTCCCGGCTCCAGCGTCATGAAGCTTGAGGGCAACATCCTCGTGGCCGAGCAGCTTGGCGCCCAGCAGGTCCTCGAAATCAAAGTCGGTCATCAGACGATGATGGTCGCCGGCATCGACCCGGAACTGCGCGCCGACCGTAACCAGCGCGTTCTGTTCAGCGTCCTGTTGGATCACATCCATTTATTTCGGACGGGTGAATACGGCGCCGCCATTCGTGCGGCGGGCCGCTGGCCGGTTCAGCACCGGCCAGGGCAGCGATTGGCGATATGAAGGCCGTTAATCGAAAGATAATGGCTTTGGCCCCGGAGCCGATGTCCGCTGTTAGAAGCTCCAGGTGAATTTGCCTTTGACGGCGTGGTCCTGGACGTCGCTGGCGAGCTGGCCCGCATAGGATACGCCGAGCGTCATGCGCGGCGAGACCTTGAAGTCGAGGCCGGCTTCAACGATCGCCGCGTCCTCCGCGAGTGGCACGCCCTGGACGCCGAACGCCGCGCCGGTGGTCTGGAAGGCCAGTGCCGCGGTTGGGCTCACGTCGCCGAAAGCATGCTGCCAGGCGAACAGGACGCGGGGGACGATGATCATCCCATTGTCCATGGTCCAGGCGGTGGCGAAGCGCACGCCGAGGGTGGAGTAGCCGACGTCCTGGGTATCGCCCGCGCCGAGCAGCCGGGCGATGCCGCCGGGCGTACCGGTCTCGAAGAAGCTGTTGGTGTCGAGATGTACCCAGGCCAGCCGGCGAAGCACTCCACCGCGACATTGCCGTAGGTCACGCCGTAGCCGACCTCGCCGAACACCTGCGTGGTCGAGGCGTGATAGCTGGCATTCGCGGTCTCGAACAGGCCGGGGAAGATGATCGAGCGCGACGTGTCGATGTCTGCCAGGAAAAGGAGGCACCCGTCCGCAGGTTCCAGGAGCCGAGCCCGGCGCCGGCGTAACCCGAGACGTGGAAGCTATCCACGTTCGCTGAGCTTGCCCGGTCGTTGAGCTTGACGTCGGAGTTGGAATAGCCGGCGGCGAAGCCGAGGCGCCAGATGTCGCCCATCCGGCGGTCGACGCCGGCGAAGGCGCCACCGCCGCTACGCTCCATCCGGGCTGCGTTGCCATCGCCGTCGAACCTGCCCCAGGCGCCATAGCCCTGCGCCCAGAACGTCAGGTCCGGTTGGTAGGCGGCGGGCGGCGCCTTGTAGACGGGCGCCTTCGTGACCATGCCTTTGGAATAGGCGAGCGCGTCGCTCGGATCGACCGCCTCGACGGCCGCCTGCGCAGCGTTGAACGCCTGTTCCGGTCCGCCGAAGGCGAGCGGCGCAAGGCCGCCACCGACCCCGGCATAGCCGGCCGAGCGCAGGCGACCGAGCACCGCCGAGCGCATGTAGCGCGAGTCGTCGATGATCGCGGTCTACATGCCGCCATGGACCTCGCCGGACAGCGCATCGAAGGCCTGACGCGCGCCGGCCGTGCTCTGGTTGATCACATTGAAGAGCAGCGCATTGTTGCCCGGCATCGTGCTCAGCGCGCGAGCGACACTGAGTTGATTGGCGCTCTGTGCCGGGTCGGTGACCGCGATGTCATTGCGCAGCAGCGTCAGGGTCACGGCGTTGGTGCTGTAGCCGAGCGACGGCGTCAGGAAGGCGAGACTGCTGGTCGTGGTCGAGAACGTGCCGTTGACGCCGCCGCTGGCGGTCAAGATCGTGTAAGCGGTCGCCGGTGCGTAGGACCCGCCTGCCGCCAGCACCTGCACGGTGCCGCCGGTGAGCGAAGCAACGCCGGTCGCGACGATCCGGTCGGACTGCCCGGCGGGGTTCACCTCGACCTGGTAGAACGATCCGAGTGCGAACGCGACATTGCCGGCGACGTTCATCTGTCCGATGGAGCGGCCGGGGCCACGATGCCGCCGCTCGCGGCATTGAGGCCGCCGATGATGCCGTTGCCCATCAGCTTGCCACCGGCATTGACGAAGACCGTGGAGACCAGCGAGCCGTCGACGCTGAGGATGCCTCCGTTGACGTTGGTCGAGCCGGTAAAGGTGCTGTTGCCGGCCAGCGAGAGCGTGCCGCTGCCGAGCTTGGTCAGCCCGCCGGCGCCGGAAATATCGTTGCGCCACTGGTCTGACGCGCTGAAGCCGCCTTGCGACGCGTCCATGTTGACGGTGACGTTGCTGTTGAAGGCGCCGTAGCCGTCGGCGGCCGCAAACAGGTTGAGCCGCGCATAGCCGGCGAACTGGCCGGCGAGGTTGTCAAGCGGACCGCCGGAAGGCAGTTCGGTCGTGGCGAGCACCTCGCGCCGCTGGTCAGCATTGAGATACGGGAACCGGGTGGAGAGCAGGACCTCGGCGCCCACCGGAACGACAGGCGCAAGGTTGGTCGGCCCGGTTGCCTGCAGCCCGTAGGTCAGCCGCGTGTTGTAGTCGGTCTTGTTCTGCTGATAGTTGCTGAAGCGGTCAGGCGCGCTGGTGGCCGAGCAGGTCGCGATGTCCGTGCCGCAGCCGGTGGTCAGCAGGTTGCGCACGTCCGTTCTGGCATTGTTGAACAAGCTGACGAAATCATTGGTCGTGGTGACCGCGCCGACCGCGAAGACGTTGACCGATTGGTTGAGGTATTTCGGATTGTTATTGAGCATCTGCACGGTGTCGTAGGTCGCCAGCACGCGGCCCATGATGACGTCGAGCGGGTAGTGCACGCCAAGCACGATACGGCTGTTGCCGTATTCCGACGCCCGCGTCAGGAACTGCTGACAACGCTCGGGAACCAGCATCGCAAGCAGGAGTGACGTCGTATAGCCGAATGTGGTGTGGCCGCTCGGTGCTGCGGCGTTGGCGGATAGCCCCGCGGCGATAGCGGTGTTCGAGGTCGGGGCGCCAAAAAGATCGGTTCCGGCAAAAGGCTGGATCGCGGCGGGATTGACCTGGAACGGGCGCGAGTCGCCCGTAAGGTTCTTGGTTGCCGCCGGCGGGTTATATTGATTGTCATAGACATTAAACTGCCCCCCAGGAGGAAGCGATATGCCGACGGCCGGGACGTTGGTGGGGAAGCCCGTCGACGAGCCATTGGAGAAGAAGTTCTTTGCAAACCCCGAATCCGCCTGCGAGATACCGTTGATCTGGCGGAACAGGTCGCGAAGGCTGTTCGAGAATGTGACCGTCGAACCATTCGCCGCCTGGCTATTAACGCTGCGCCAGATCGAATTCATCTTCGAACCGAGCGCATCCGACACCACCACGCCGTTGTCGGTGGTGATCGAATTGTCGATCAGGGACTGCTGGCGCTGCGCGGGTGTCGAGGTGTTGTTGATCGAGAAAGCGGTATTCAGGTTGGTGTCGAGCGCGGGCGGAAAACGAATGAGCGGCATTGTGATTTTGCAACTCGCTAATGAGGGCAACAGAACAAGCTATCCGCTGCTCATTACGGAATTCCGACGGTGACATGACAGACAACATCACACTCCAACCGGATCGCGCGACCTTCGCCACGTGAACCGCAGCCGTTGTTGATCTGCTCGTTTATCGTCTTCGCTTTGGACAGGGTCCGTTCTTTCGAAGACGGACATGCGCACCAGCAGATTTACGCAAGAGCAAATCGTGTCCTCTTCGAGCGTCGCCTCCCACGATGGCGAATGGGTCGGCCTTCTGTGCGGCACTTCAATGCGGGTAAGCGCAAGATTGCGGTGCTGCTGCGCAGGGAGGCTTCGGGGTCCCGATCTCCCCCGTCAGCCGCATCATCTCCTACCTGATGACGTACCGGCCCGTGATCGCGGCCCAGCTCTGCGCCGCGCCATACATCGACAAGCTCGATGGCCGGATCTTCAAGGGAGCCAAGTTGCTCGATCTCGCGCACCACGCGGACGCGTGTCGTAAAAAAAGCGCGCGAGAAACTTTGCTTGCTGAATTTCGTTCTATCGAACTCGTCGTGGAAGAACGGTGAGTTGCGCACGACGTCCCGTCAACCGTTTGACTTGCTTGCGGAAACGACGGCTATCGCGGCTCAAGCCACCGCGCGTGACGGCGCCGAAATGGCGAGGCGTCAAGTTTGGCTCCCGTTCCTGGACAGGTATCGAACCCAATGCTTGCTGCTCGTGACGAAATCTCAAACCGATTTCAGGTACTTGAGCGCGAATTCGAAGTCGATCCGCAAAGTCCGGAATCGGAAAATTCCGCCGCGCCAACCTGCTTTGGGCCGCACTCACGAACCCTGATCCGGAAAGGGGGGCCGAGACGCGGAAGGCAGCTCGGGTCGCGTCAGCGGCTAGAGCCCCGGTCCCGCCACTCGTGGGTGGCGGGACCTCCCCCCAAGCGTGTCGGTATTGGTGCGCCCAGGGGCTTACAAGGCGAAAATTGGAGAAAGCCTTTCGGGCGCTGCGCCGGTTGTCCGATCAGACCCTCTCTCTCTCGCCATCTGGGGGAGGCTGAACTCACGGCGTTCGCGGCTCCTGCCGCCCGTTTGGTCTGCCGCGGTGCGGCCGCGGCTGGTTACCTTGACGTGCGTGGTCGCGCGAGCGCCTTTCAGTGCCCGCTTGCCAGTCGATGTTCGGCAAGTTCTCCACGATGGAGAATTGCCGCTGTGCCCGGCCTCCGAAAGCCTCGGCCATCATCGCGACGTAAGCGGCGCTGTGCAGCGTCTCAGTGAGAGGCACCGGGCGATCGCGCCCAACAAGGGTCAAGCGCGTTTTGCCGAGATGCACTGCACTGCGGGAGGACAGTTGGGCGTTGGTCAGGTTGTGGGTCTGCCCGTCGATCTGCATACCCCACCGGAGGTCGATCCCTTCGCGTGCGACAAGCTCGATCACGGATTTGCTGACGGCGTTCTTCAGCTTGCGGTCATAGGCCATGAGCCGCCGCGCTTGGTTGACCCAATGGGTCAGAGCCGGAGCCGGAGCTGATCCCTGCAGCATATTAAGATGCGCAAGTTTGTTACGGATATCGGTGCAGTCATTGTTTCTCACCCAGACCTCTTCGAAGTATTCAGAGAGTGCCGGTAAAATCTTGACTGCTATCGGCTGAGCGTCGCAATTCAACTCACGCAACGCAAAAATGATCTGTCCATTGAGAAGGAGCTCCAAGCTTCGTCCATTGAATACCGCCGTGGGGTGAAGCCCCTCCCGGTACATTACGGCGAGCGTGACGAAATAGAGATCGCGCTCGAATAGGCCAGCATAATCGACGAGTCGACCGAGCGCCGCGAGGACTGTGCGATGCGCCCGCACATGGTCGACGAGATTGACAAATCCGGACTCCCGACGATGTTCGGACACGCGCGCGAGGGTTTCGCAGTACTTGCGAAGATCGGCCGCGCCTAGGTGCTTGGCCTTCACCCAACTGTCATGGAGATTTTCCCGCTCCTTCTGAAGCACGGCGATCTGTGACGGGGCGCCGTCCGCCGCAGCCTCCAACGCAAAAACGCGGCCGATGGTCGGATCATCGATTGTCTTGCCGCGGCTGAGCACGCGAAGCAGGGGCAAATGGCCAAAACGCATAATCTCGCGGAGGCCGCGCCGCGGAAGGCGCCGATCCGCTTCCGCATTCCAGTCGCGCGGGAACACGCGTTGGAACCCTCGGTCGCTGGCGAACAGCGCGCGAAACGCCTCGCAGCCCACAAGTGCGGCATCGCCTTCGAATTTCGCGTCATGCATATCGAGATACAGCGTCATTACCGCGATGAGCTGCCGCAGATGCGTCTTGTCCTCCGCTGAAAGTGCGGCCTCGCGCCCGGCCGTGATTTCCCACTTGAAGAGCTGATGAAGGAGCCCGCCGACCGTCTCCACCGGCAGCAGATGCAAAATGAGGTAGAGCGAAACTTGCCAATCTTCCGCAGGGTAATCCGGTTTTGCGGTTACCAGAAGATCGAGCGCGCTGGCGGGGCGTTCCGGCAGGGGTTGTTGCGGCTTGAGATCAAGGATCCAACCGAACCTTTGTTCGGAAAGAAAGGCGCCAAAGGCCAGAATGACAACGTCGCATAACAAATGCTCGATGTATTCGGCCTGCTCGCGGGCGTTGTCGGCATCGCTGTCGTAGCCGCGCTGAACCCGCATTTCGCTGGCTGAAGCCGCAGAGAGATCGAAGAAAAAGCCGCGGATATTGCCGCCTGCCGGCGGTTTCGGGAGCTCGGCGGCGCGGGCGGCGATTACCTTTCGGCCGATCTCATCGCCCCTCGCGTTAAGCGTCTTGGCGGCCTCCGTTGCACGGGCCACCGCGCGGTCGATCCAGACAAAGATTGTAGCCGCATCGCGCTCCGCGAGCCATGAGCGAAAGACGCGTTCGTAGAGGAGTTTCAGCACCGTGTATTGGCAGAGCCGAGCGGGGGCCTCCAAGGCGCGGCGGTTGGCGGGTTCCGGCAGCCGGATGGCCGCATCTTTGTCCCAGGCGTTTTCGGCGCGAACCAATACCCGTGAGAAGCGTGGCAGCGGCAGTCCGGCGATGGTCTCCTGCGGCAGCGCTGCGAAGACTTGGACGAGTTGCTCCTGCGTCAGGAACTGCTCGACATGCGCACCGCGCAGAACGGCATTCAACCGCCCGGCGCGGTCGACCCTATCGCTGTGCCAGAGACGCTGCGCCATCGTGCTGACCGAAGCCGAAAAACGGGTCGGCAGACCTGCGAGATGGTCCAGCAACTGCCCACGCCCCTTAAAATGAAACACGGCGTTCCGAAGCTGTGCGGTTCCGCTGATCAAGCCACGCAACAATTCGAGGCGCGCCTCCATAGTGGCGAGACCGAAGAGGGGCGTGCGGCTGCCGAAGAGAAGAAGTAGTTTGCGGTCGAAATGGGTCTGCACAAACCGATCCGGGTCCAGCGCCTGCTCAAGCTGGTTCGCACCGCCAAGAATGTCGCTTCCGAACGGCTCCCGCATCGACACCCAATCTTTGAGCGTCATTCCTGCCTGGACAAGCGCGTGGCGCCACACGCGCACGAACGCCTCGGCGCGTTTTATCTCGGCTTGCCCGTCGCTGCCCCAGAAGCGACTGCCACCCGAATTCGCTGGCCAACTATCTCGCATCGCCGCCGGGCGGTCGACGGCTCCTTCCGAGGCGGTGTAATGGATCACCTTGCCAAGGCGCACGAGCCGGGCAAGATCGGCATTTGTATTCTGCGTCTTGGCACGCCGCAGGGCCTCTTCGAGATTGCGCGGCAGCAGCGCCGAGAGCTTGCGTCCGCCGGGATTCTGCTTGCGGTGATCGCGTGAATCCCTGCGTGTGCGCTTCAGAAGGCGGTTGTAGCTTTGTTTCAATTCTGTATGCAGGGCAAAGAGCGCCGGATGGGCCGCCCGCGCTTCGGCCACGTTCATCGGCGCACCGGTTTCCGGGAGGCGAAAGACCTTTGGCCAATGCTGGAATAACTTCTCGGCGGCGTCCGCGTGGGTGATGCGCTTGTAGTTTTTGTCATCGGCTTCGAGCGTCTGGGCCGTTTCGTAGATTTGTTGGGCCGGGTCAGCCTCCTTTCGATAGCGGGCGATGTCATCATCATTCCAAGCAAGCTGTGGCTCTTGGATTTTCGAAGTCCCCAGCACGCTGCGGCTGATGCTTTGTGCGCGCGCTTCTATTTTGCCCGTGCGCTTGGACGGCTGGCCCGGGCCGAAGCGGTGCTCTCCTTCATAGAGATGCGCTTCGATCCGTCGCGCGATGTCGATTCCATCAGCCTGATCGGGTTTACGGTCGCCTGCGAAAACGCCGTACCAGCGTCCTTCTGTCTTAGGCGAAGGCGAGGGCCTTCGTCCGGACTGACTACGCGGCTCTTCCGTACCGTTTCCGTAAGGATGGATTTTGAACCACCAAAGATTCTCCAAAAACTCACGGTCCCGGCCATTTACTCCCGGCAGATGGTCGCCCTCGGTTACACGCCGCCAGCAGGCCTCACCGAGGCGCTGGCGAAGCGCGCGCTGCTCCGGCGTGGGCTTCTTGCGGCCGCTGGGTTTGCGCACGATCTTGTCGATCGCGGAAATCCACTGAGCGATTACCAACGCATCGTGTGAACGGGCAAAGACCGGAATCTCATGCTCGGTGCGGTCCGGAGTCTTCTCCACCAGAACACGCCGCAACCCCTGATCGGTCTCCTTGGTGCGGCTTGAACCATATGGCCGAACGATCCGCATGAAACCGCCCTCCGCATCGCATGGCGAGAACTTATCATGCCTCTGCCGGTTGAATAGGCGGAGGAGGCAGAACAAGGCGCACTCTAGAATTGGATCTAGCAAACCATTGAAATGATGCCCAAAATGGCGACGTGCGCGGTTGGCCGGTGTCTAATGTCGGAAGCCTCGACAACGTGCGCGAGCATCGCAAAACGTGCAATCTACGCCTATGATGCCTACGGGATAAAGCGAGACGGCGGCACCACGCCCGCATGAAGGGCGACTGCACCCCTGTGTATTACTACCTCGTTTGCCGCTCCCCCTGCACACCACGCCCGCATTGAGGGCGACTGCGACTACAGCGATGCAACTGACTTGGCAGCTGCGGTCTTTCGCGTTACGCCCAGCCCAACAGCGACTGCGACTAAGTCTCGTGGTATGAATGAGGGACAGCTGTTCTTGCGCACCACGCCCGCATGGAGGGCGACTGAGCCAGGCGAGCTCCAAAACATTGTCCTAATGCGAGCTTGCACGTCACGCGGCAACGCTCGCGGGCATGGGAAACGCGGCAATGAAGCACCACGTGAGGACATGGATTGGTCCGTGTCGTCGTTTGGACGGCGCACGCGGGTGCCAAGGCGCCATGCGCGAGCTTGCGTTCGGACCGTGCTCGGCGCGAAGCTGCCGCTCCTATCTGGTACCTAAAAGCAGTGTGGTATAGAGGAGAACCTTCGCATCACGCCCCGAATGATGGGCGACTACGCCCGCTGACTCATTCTTCAATAGGCACGCCATGGCATGCACCTCGCCCCACGATGGAAGGCGTGATGTTTGAAGCGATTGCACGTAGGCTCGCCGCAGTGTTAGGTGTTCAAGGAACCATCATAATCTGCGAAGATCACATCACGCCCGAATGATGGGCGACTCCGCCTTTCGTTTATCATCGAATTGAGCCGCATGAGGTTGACCGTGACCTCTTTGCACCTATGCTTCATGTTCTCGTGGTGCTGAAACGTCCTCAATAGGCCTGACGACAAGCGGCAGGCCGGAACCCGGACCCACTGCACCCGGCGAGCGGTTCGTTCCCGCACGTAGACGTGGCTTTAGGACCCGACGTGCTTTGCTATCGCTTCGGCGGTTCGTGCCGGCGGCCAAGTGGAAACATCAATGTACCCATCGATTCCAAAGAGCCCGGGAATCGGCGCGTGGTCGAGACGAAGAAGCATCACCTTCGCGTCGCCACGTTGCTTGATGATGTCCCGGATCGCGCGCCACTCAAGACCGCACCACTCCTTATCGACGTAGTCGGCACAGAGAAACACAACAATCAAATCGGAATTGTCGTAATAGATGCGTTGCAGAAGCAGATCGAGGTTGGAGCGCGCTAACTCAGCGGTGTAGTCATTGTCATAGAAGACAGCATGGTCGCCAAGAGTTGTCTTGAGATGCTCGGCGACCGAGGCGACATACGGGCGATGCTGTCCGGGACAGGAAAGAGCAACCTGGAAGCGCCGCGTTTCGAACGCCGTCGTAACCGGCGCCCGTCCGCTTCTGTTTCGCGAGCAACTCGTCGATCGCTGACAAGGAAGCGGCATACGGATCGAGTTCGATCCGGGCTTCCGGCAGGTAGCGCGGATGGGTTCGATTGAGGTGGTGTAGAACGTGGTTGAGCCGTAAGCGCTGTTTTCAGGCCACGTCTCTGAGCGCGGGCATGGCCGGATAGGCCCAGGGCAGGAGATCGTCGATCTGGCTGTTGGGATGGCCGTTGACGATCCTGGTGATGACGTCGGCGAGATAGGCCTGCGGATCGACGCCGTTGAGCTTGCAGGTCTCGATCAGCGAGGCGATGACGGCCCAGTGCTCGCCGCCGCCGTCGGAGCCGGCGAAGAGAGCGTTCTTGCGGTTCAGTGCGATCGGGCGGATGGTGCGCTCGACGACGTTGGAGTCGATCTCGATGCGGCCGTCGTCGAGGAAGCGCGTGAGGCCCTCCCAGCGCGAGAGCGCATAGCGGATCGCCTCGGCGAGCTTGGTCTTCTGGCTGATCAGGGCGAGCTTGGCGCGCAGCCAGGGTTCGAGATCGTCGATGATCGGCCGGCTCCTCTCCTGGCGGACGGCACGCCGCTCCTCGGCGCTGCGGCCGCGGATCTCGTTCTCGATGGCGTAGAGCCCCGCGATGCGTTCGAGCGCCTCGCTGGCGATCGGCGCCGGGCCCGCCGCGGCGAGCTCGTAGAAGCGGCGGCGGACATGGGCCCAGCAGAAGGCGAGCTGCACATCGCCGCGCTCGGCGAGCACGCGATAGCCGCCATAGCCGTCGACCTGCAGGATGCCCTTGAAGCCGGCGAGATGGGCGATCGGCCGCTCGGCCTTGCGGTCGGGCGCATAGACGTAGGCCACGCCGGGCGGATCGCTGCCGCCCCAGGGGCGATCGTCGCGCGCATAGGCCCAGAGCTGGCCGGTCTTGGTGCGTCCCGCGTCCCGGATCGAGCACCGGCGCCGTCGTCTCGTCGGCGAACAGCTTGGCCGAGCCCTTGAGCGTCATGAGCAGCCGCTCGTGAACCGGCCGCAGCAGACAGGCGGCGCGGCCGACCCAGTCGGCCAAGGTCGAGCGATCGAGCTTGATGCCCTGCCGGGCGTAGATCTGGGCCTGCCGATACAGCGGAAGGTGATCGGCGTATTTGGAGACCAGCACCTGGGCCACCGTCGCCTCGGTCGGCAAGCCGCCCTCGATCAGCCGCGCCGGCGCCGGCGCCTGCACCACCACGTCCTCGCAAGCCCGGCAGGCATATTTGGGCCGGCGCACGACCAGCACCCGGAACTGCGCCGGCACGATGTCGAGCCGCTCGCTCGTATCCTCGCCGATCCGATGCAGCGCGTTGCCGCAGCACGGGCAGGCATGGTCGTCGATATCGACCACCATCTCGATGCGCGGCAGATGGGCCGGAAGCGATCCCCGGTTCATGCGGCGCTTGGCGGCGCGGCTCGCCCGCTCGGCCGGCGCCGGCCTGCTTCGCTCTCGGCCTCGCCGCTCGGCCGCGACCTGCTCGACCTCTTCCAGGCCGAGCAGCAACTGATCTTCCGGCAGCGTCTCGGCGCGCCGGCCGAAGCGATGACGCTGCAGCTCCTTGATGATCTGGCGCGAGCCGCTCGTTCTCGCGCCCGCTCCGCAAGCAGCATCGCCTTCAGCGTGCCGGGATCGTCGGGAAGCGCGTCCGCCGCGACCGTCATGGCGCGGATTAGATCATGTCGCCGCAGTGCGTCGCGAGCGTTCGAATCGACGCTGATTCACTGTGCCGCAGATCATCCCGGCTGCAGCGGCGCCGGTGTCTCCCGCGCCGCGTGAACCCGCCGCCAATCGAGCCCTTCCAGCAGCGCCGAGAGCTGCGCGGCCGACAGCCGCATCACGCCGTCCTGCATCGTTCGGCCAGCGGAACTTCGCCATCCTCGAGCCGCTTGGCGAACAGGCACACGCCCGTGCCGTCCCAGAAGATCAGCTTCACCCGGTCCGCCCGCTTCGCGCGGAACACATAGACCGCGCCCGAGAACGGATCGGCCTTCATCGTCTCGCGCACCAGCGCCGCCAGACCCTCGGCGCCCTTGCGGAAGTCGACCGGCTTCGTCGCCACCATCACCCGGACCGCGCCCGTCGGCCCGATCACGCGCCGGCCTTCAGCGCGCGGATCACCGCCGCGACCGTCTTCGCCTCCGCGCCGCGGCCGACCCGCACCGTCACGCCGTCGATCTCGACCTCGATGACGCCGAGGGCATCGCCGCGGCGGCGGCCTCTCGGCCTCCCGCGCTTGCGCGCCGGCTCCGCAGCCGCGCCTCGATCACTGCCGGCACAAACAGCGGCAGCGGTCTCGGCGCTCGACCCCCGCGCCTGCCGGCGCCACGTGAACAGTTGCTGCGGTGTCAGTCCATGTCGTCGCGCAACCTGGCAGGCCGTCGCGCCTTCAACGAAGCTCTCCGCAACGATCGACGCCTTCTCTTCCGGCGTCCAAGATCGCCGCCGACCAGCCCCCGTGAACACTTCGATCCGCTGCACCGGACCTGAATCCGACACATGCTTATGCTCTGAAATCGACATGTGTCGGAGCTCCTCAAGGACTCCGAATATCCGACCTCATATCGACGAAAAACAAGGTGGGATCAAAACGCCGCT
>CAVZMU010000009.1:0-252958 GCA_963776455.1 uncultured Alphaproteobacteria bacterium | reverse complement strand
TCAGCACCCCCGTCACGGCGTCTGCTTGATGCCGTCGTCGGCCGGCAAGCGGCGAAGCCATGTTCTGAAGCGCGGAGGGATCGCCGAATATCCCCAGGTGATTGACGTGCGGCAACACCATGATCTGTGAGCGTGGAGCGCTTTTCTCCATGAGAATGCGCAATGCCCGGGGTCGACCGCCTCGTCGTCGGCCCCTGACGTTGCCCCTGTGGATTGATCCAGGTTGAAGTGGAGTCCGGCCTTGAAGGAAGGACCGGACGATGAAGCGCAAGCAGCACACGGAAGAGCAGATCATATCGATCCTGAAGGAGCACGAGGCCGGGATGAAGGCGGCCGACTTGTGCCGCAAGCACGGGATCAGCGATGCGACCTTCTACAATTGGAAAGCTAAATATGGCGGGCTCGAAGTGTCGGAAGCCAAGCGGCTGAAGGCGCTGGAGAGCGAGAATGCGCGGCTGAAGAAGCTGCTGGCGGACAGCATGCTGGACAACGCTGCGCTGAAGGATCTTCTGGCAAAAAAATGGTGACGCCCGCTGCCAAGCGAGAGGCTGTCGCGCACCTTCGTTTGGGGTTTGAGGTGAGCGAGCGGCGGGCGTGCAGGATGATCGACTGCGCCAGGATGACGGTGCGGTACCGCCCGCAGCGGAGCGACGATGCCGGCCTGCGGGCGCGGCTGAGGTCACTGGCCCATGAGCGCCGGCGCTTCGGCTATCGGCGGCTGCACGTGCTGTTGCGGCGGGAGGGGTTCGTGGTGAACCACAAGCGGCTGTTCCGGCTCTACCGCGAGGAGCGGCTGATGGTTCGCCGCCGTGGCGGGCGCAAGCGGGCTCTGGGCACGCGGGCGCCGATGATCGTGCCCCAGGGAGCGAACGAGCGTTGGTCGCTCGACTTCGTCTCCGACCAGTTCATCGACGGCCGCCGCATGCGCATCCTCGCCGTGGTCGACGATTGCACGCGCGAGTGTCTCACCCTTGTCGCCGATACCTCGATCTCCGGCCACCGGGTTGCCCGCGAACTCGATCGGCTGCTGGCCGAGCGCGGCAGGCCCGCCACGATCGTCAGCGACAACGGCACCGAGTTCACCTCCAACGCGATCCTGCGCTGGGCCGACGATCGCAAGGTCGGCTGGCACTACATCGCCCCCGGCAAGCCGGTACAGAACGCCTTCATCGAGTTGTTCAACGGCCGCCTGCGCGATGAGCTGCTCAATGAGACCCTGTTCCGCTCGCTGGCTCACGTGCGTGCCGCGCTCGACGCCTGGAGCGACGACTACAACACAGCACGCCCGCACTCCCGGCTCGGCTGGATGACCCCCGAAACTTACGCCGCGGCCCGGCGGTCCGCTGCGCTGCGCTCACCTGACGGCTCCGCTCCGCGGACCGCCTCTACCCCAGCCCAACAGGGCATCACCAACGCCAGGACTCTAATGACGCCTGGATAAAACTTGGGGGCAACGTCACAGATCATCGAAGCATGGAGGATCGACTACAACACCAACCGACCGCACACGAGCCTCAACGGGCTCACACCAACCGAGTTCGCAGCACGCCCCCAACAGGGGCAAAACTGGAACAGACTCTCCTTATGATCGAGGGCAAATTGGGGAGCAGGTCACCTTCATCACGGGATCAGGGGCGAGCCTGGAATTCCCGGGCGATCCCCTGGGGCCGGTCGAAGAGGTCGTCAACTGCCGGTGCTGGCGAGAACCGAAGGTGGATTTCCTAGCGGGGGTGGAGTGAACAATACGCGGGGCTAGCACTCTGGGAGTGCATCTGCCTTCCAAGCAGACATAGGTGGGTTCGATTCCCATTCCCCGCTTCCGATTCCACGTAGTAGCTACGTCTGAGGCTACAGCGCTTGCCCGCTGGTTGGAGTAGAAGCCAACCTCGACGGAACCAAAACGGAAGGTGGCGCTCAGCGGTGGGCAATCGGTCTTGAAAACCGAGCTATCCTTGACAGGATAATGGTTCGAACTCCTTCACCTTCCGCCACGGCTCTCGCATTGAGCTGGACGCCCATCGCCGTGAGGACGCGGACGATGGTGTGGAACTCAGGCTTCGTCTCTCCGCTCAATGAGCGATAGAGGTTCTCACGGGACACGCCTGCCGACCGTGAGACTTCGCTCATGCCGTGGGCTTTTGCTGCTGTCCCAATGGCCTTGCAGATGAAGGGCGCATCGTTGGTCTCAAACGCCGCGGTGAGGTACTCAGCAATCGCCTCCGGCGTGTCGAGGTATTCGGCAAAGTCATAAGCGCGGGCCATGGTCAGTTCTCCTTGGCGAGCCGTTTCGCCATCTTGATGTCTCGGTCCTGCGAGGACTTGTCGCCGCCGCACAGCAAGAGGTAGATCGTCTTGCCGCGCCGTATGAAATACACCCGATAGCCGGGGCCGAAATCGATCCTCATCTCGCTCACGCCATCGCCAACTGGCTTCACGTCTCCCATATGGCCATGGGCCAGTCGATCAATACGGGATGCAATGCGAGCGCGTCCCTTTACATCGCGAAGGCCAGTCATCCACCGAGCGAATTCTTCGGTCTGTAGGATGGTGGTCATGTGTTAATGTAGCGTATACGCTACGGATTGGCAAGGCAGGATTTTGGGAAAAGTGACGTTGCCCCTGTGGATTGATCCAGGTTGAAGTGGAGTCCGGCCTTGAAGGAAGGACCGGACGATGAAGCGCAAGCAGCACACGGAAGAGCAGATCATATCGATCCTGAAGGAGCACGAGGCCGGGATGAAGGCGGCCGACTTGTGCCGCAAGCACGGGATCAGCGATGCGACCTTCTACAATTGGAAAGCTAAATATGGCGGGCTCGAAGTGTCGGAAGCCAAGCGGCTGAAGGCGCTGGAGAGCGAGAATGCGCGGCTGAAGAAGCTGCTGGCGGACAGCATGCTGGACAACGCTGCGCTGAAGGATCTTCTGGCAAAAAAATGGTGACGCCCGCTGCCAAGCGAGAGGCTGTCGCGCACCTTCGTTTGGGGTTTGAGGTGAGCGAGCGGCGGGCGTGCAGGATGATCGACTGCGCCAGGATGACGGTGCGGTACCGCCCGCAGCGGAGCGACGATGCCGGCCTGCGGGCGCGGCTGAGGTCACTGGCCCATGAGCGCCGGCGCTTCGGCTATCGGCGGCTGCACGTGCTGTTGCGGCGGGAGGGGTTCGTGGTGAACCACAAGCGGCTGTTCCGGCTCTACCGCGAGGAGCGGCTGATGGTTCGCCGCCGTGGCGGGCGCAAGCGGGCTCTGGGCACGCGGGCGCCGATGATCGTGCCCCAGGGAGCGAACGAGCGTTGGTCGCTCGACTTCGTCTCCGACCAGTTCATCGACGGCCGCCGCATGCGCATCCTCGCCGTGGTCGACGATTGCACGCGCGAGTGTCTCACCCTTGTCGCCGATACCTCGATCTCCGGCCACCGGGTTGCCCGCGAACTCGATCGGCTGCTGGCCGAGCGCGGCAGGCCCGCCACGATCGTCAGCGACAACGGCACCGAGTTCACCTCCAACGCGATCCTGCGCTGGGCCGACGATCGCAAGGTCGGCTGGCACTACATCGCCCCCGGCAAGCCGGTACAGAACGCCTTCATCGAGTCGTTCAACGGCCGCCTGCGCGATGAGCTGCTCAATGAGACCCTGTTCCGCTCGCTGGCTCACGTGCGTGCCGCGCTCGACGCCTGGAGCGACGACTACAACACAGCACGCCCGCACTCCCGGCTCGGCTGGATGACCCCCGAAACTTACGCCGCGGCCCGGCGGTCCGCTGCGCTGCGCTCACCTGACGGCTCCGCTCCGCGGACCGCCTCTACCCCAGCCCAACAGGGCATCACCAACGCCAGGACTTTAATGACGCCTGGATAAAACTTGGGGGCAACGTCACGGCGGATATTCAGGCCGACCATGCGGTCGATGAGGTTACATATCTCGCGCTGCATGGATTCTACTGAGGGACGATGGGACGGGTGTTGCGTTCGCGCTCCAGAACCGCGCCGCGAAGGCGATCTCCTCCGGGCCGCAAGCTTCGGCGTAGATCGCCGTCGTACTGATGCGGGCGTGACCCAGCCAGCGTTGCGCCAGATTGAAAGGCACGCCTGATTGCAACGTCGCCACGGCGAAGGCATGCCGTAATCCGCGCGGGCTCGCACGCTGCCCGGCAACGCTCGCCAGCACCATCACGCGCTTCATCAGCCGCCATGCCGTCACCCGGTGCCACGGCCATAGAAGCTCATGCGTGGCGTGGTGATGCCTCTGCCGTCGCGACAGACCGAAGTGGCGGTCTAGTGCCTCGATCAGGAAGGGTGGAATCGGCACTTCCCGCACGCAATGGCGGCGGCGCTTCAAGGTGCGGATGGCCACGATGCCGCATTCGACCTGGAATGAGCCTGCGCTGAGAGCGAGGATTTCACTCGGACGGCCGCCGCACCATGCCAGCGTCTGGGCGAATAGCGCCTGATCGGGAGCCAGGCCCGCCATCGCTTCGAGCGCGCGCTGGCGTTCCGATTGGTTGAGGTATTTCCGGCCACCCTGCGGCGTGTAGAGGCTAGCCGCCCCCGCTTGCCAGACGCACCTACCCCCAGAGGGGCGTTCCCGCGCAACGGAATTGCTCAAACCGTTGCAGCGAAATTCTCCCGTCGATTCAATTATTTGTGCGGTTATTGCTGGCTCCGTTAAGAAATTGATCGGTACATCACCCATGAATACATGATGTTTTGGAGCTATGCAACACTATGAGCAATAATGTTGCGTATTATCAAAGATTTAAGTGATAACTAGACGGTAATATGCTATGTAATACGTGACTACTATGCGCGATCTACTTTGGCAAAACAGCCATGTCGCTTTCAACAACTTCGTTTCGCAAGGGCGCTTTCGCGCTGACGACTGCGGCTGCTCTTGCGGCATCGTCATTTTTTCCGGCGCGGGCCCAGACCGTCATGGTTGCTAATCCGCCGCAAGGCTCGCCAACACAAGCGGTGAGTAAAAGCGACTGCGATGTCTTCTTTCACTACATTGCCGATGAAGCTCGGGCGTTTCCTGGCCAGTTGAGCAAGACGTTTCTGTCTAGCGCCCTTCGCTTCAAGCGCGCTAGCTGTGCAACCTTCGACAAAGATGGCGAGATTCTAACTCATTACCGAGACCAATCAGGATGCTGCGAGCTTGAGAACGGCGCTCAGATTAATGGGGCGCGTTGATGTCTTGGGAGTGAGTGGCGTCGCTCATTGTGATCGTCCGCCAAGTGGCGTGTGCCCAACACGCACTGGTTCTAACACGCCGAAAGTTGGCGGCGGCTAATCAGACCGTAGGATTTAGGGTCTTTTTGTTTACGGCCTGGCGCTGCTGGGGTGACTTTTCCGACTTAGCATTCCCGGCCGAATGCCTGTTTTCAGGTACGCTATCGGTTTTCGGTTGAGTCTTGATCGGATCTTCCTTTTTCCGGGCCGCCATCTCCTGGCCCTCTTTTTTGTCAATCAATCCTGCGATCACGTCTTCATCGGATTTTGCGACATTTGGGTTTTGCTTTAATGCCACGGCCTGTTTGCGGCGTGCCTCTTCTATTTCTCGCTCAGTTCCAGCCCGCTTGTTAGCGGTGACGCGGTGGCGATGACTTTCATCATGGACCGCTTTTCTGCCGTGAGTGCCTATTTCGTGGTGATCTTCCGAGCGGATATCATCCCTCACCTTGTCGAAGCTCTTCTTGCCGTCCGGCGTCTTCACTCTCTGGTCGCGGTGCTGCTTCAACGCCTGCTCCGCATGGTTGCGCGTCTCCGCCGCTTTCCGCACGGCTTCGGCGCGCTGGGTGGCATCCTGGATTTTGGCGGCATCCTTTTCCATCTCGCGCGCGTGTTTCAGCGCATCGCCATAATGCTTCAGTGCATCGACATGCTCGTCAGTTCGTGCGCCTTCTGCCTTGCGCAAACGGGCAAGGTCCACGGCCGCCTTCTGCGGGGAAAGCCCGAGCTTATTCGTGTCGGCGACGACTTGGCGGATTTGTTCCGGCGACTTAAAGCCGAGCGCCGCAAGCGCCTTGCCTGTGGCATCGCTCAACCCTACCGAGCGGAGGAATGCGGGATCGGCGCCGCCGCCGGCGATCCCTTGCGACGCCGATCCATCCTTCAGGCTGGCAAAACGCGAGCCATTGCTGCGGGACTGATCGCCGTTCTTTCCTAAGCCGAACAGGGCATGCTCGCCGTGGAGCTTCATCTGGAAAGCGTGCAGCGCGGCAGGATCGAGTGGATTGCCGCCGCGCTTAGCCAGCTCCCGCTGCTCGGGCGAGAGACCGGCAAGATACAGGTTGACGCCTGCCGTCGCCGAAGCCGCCAGCGAGCCGTTGCCGGCAAGCTGTCCCGCCGGAACGCCGCGCGTCGCGCCCTTCACATAGGTGGCGATCACGGCGGCGAGCTCGCCACCAGGATTTCGGAAAGCCCTCGGCATGAAACGCTGCCTCGACGGATTCCGAAGCGCGAAGATTGCGAAGGCCATCCTCGCTGTCGGTCATGCTCGCGGCGGGTGGTAGCGCGTGCCGTCCGTGCGGCGATGAGGGATGTTCATGCATCGGTCAACGCCTCCCCGCCGTCATCATCCGCAGGACCGGCCCATACGCCGTCGCACCAATAGTCTTCCGAGGTGTCGCCGGTATCGGGATCAAAGGTGATGAGCGCCGGGCCTTCCGCGGCATCACGGTGCAACTCGCCCTCGCGGTACCACGCTTGGCTGATGGTGCGGCCCTTCTCGTCGCGCTCCACCGCGGCGGGGCCATGCTCGCGATGCAGCGCGCCGTCGCGGTAATATTCCTCCCGCAACACGGCGCCGCTCGCCTCATGCCGGAGTGTAAACGCGGGACCGTCCTGTTCTTCGCGGTGCAAGACGCCGCGCGTCTGATACTCGAAACACTCGCAGCCGTCGGCGAAAGAATAAAGGGCTGGCCCCGCCTTGGGATCGCGATGCGAGACGCCGTCCTCGGCGTAGATTTCGAGCAGCAGCCGCCCGGCGCGATCTCTCTGCACAATGGCGGGTCCGTCCTCAAACGGGCGGTGCCTTGCCGTCGCGGAAATACTCTTCCCCCGCCACCGGCTTGCCGTCGTATTGCGTGTAGATGATCGCGGGGCCGACCGCAGCATCGCGGTCGCATTGTCCATGGAGGATGTACTGCCATTGCTCGCCGGCGGCGTCCTTGCGGTGCCAGGCCGGGCCGTCATTGGGATCACGATGCAGCGCGCCATTGAGCCAGTAAGTCGTGCATACCGCGCCATCTTCGAAGGTCGTGACAAGCGGCCCCCGGGGTGTCGAGGCATAATAGAGCCGCACCGTCTCCACCGGATCGGGCCACACCGGAAGCTTGGTCTTGTCGCGCTTGGCGTTGATGCCCTCAAGAATGGTCACTGTAGTCGCGGCCACGAGCGGATCGTGGATGTCTTTTTCTTCCACGGCGGCGACCAAATACATCAAGCCGAGAATTGCAACAGCGTCGAGACGCCCGGCAACATCGCGAAGCGCAGCTCTGGCGGTCTCAAGATCACCAGCCACGAGCCGGCAGATAGCAGCGAGTTCCATCTTGCCGAGCACGGCGTCCGCGATGGCCGCGGGTGTATCCGCCGTCAGCTCTATATTCATCAAATCCGCGGCCCAACCGACCTGAAGAACGATGGCGTCATGAGCCGCGCCATGAAGCTGGCCAGTAGGCGCGGCACGGGTTGATCTTCGTGCAAGAGCGATGGATGAAGTCTTCCGTGAGGCCGGGTCGATCCGGAACGGCACGACTTCACCGCTCGGGGCTTCAACCGCGGTACGGCGCGAATCCGATGGACCGGAGCAGGATTTTGAAAAGCGCTCTTCGGCTAGCTGAAGAGCGGCGGCGTTAGCCGCCGCTGGCGCGGCTTGTTCTGCGCAAGATGGATGCAAAGGTGCTTCGCTCATCAAAAAATCAGTCCTAAAATATTCGTCGGCGCAAATATCATCGCCCCGCCAAAACGGCGGAAAATACGCTTCAAGTTACCGAAATGGACTGAAAATCCTGTTAATTCCGAGCTAACCCATTGGTTTATTTGGGGCGCTCTAGCCGCTTGGGCTTGGAAAGCCGCAAGATGTGGAAAAAGCCGGCCTGATTTGTTACATTGAGCCCATGCGCCGCGACGATGTCATTGCCAAGCTGAAAGAGACCGAGCCCGCCCTCCGGGCGAATGGCGTGGGCGCCTTATACCTGTTCGGCTCCTACGCCCGGGACGACGCGCGCGCTGATTCCGATGTAGACGTGTTTGTCGAAGGCGAACCCGGCCGGGATTTTGGCTTCCTGCCCTTCATGGATGCCTATGAGGCCATTCAGGAAGCCTTCGGACGCGAGGTCGAGGTCGGCTATTCCACCCGCGAAGGCTTGTCGCCCTATATCCGCCGCGACGTGGAACAGGAAGCCGTCCGGATTTTCTGATGGCTGCCAGCAAGAATCCGCAGGCCCGGCTCCTTCATATCCGCGATGAGATCGACGGGATCGCCTCGATCATCAGCGGGGTGCCGTTTGCCGACTATCAAAAGAGCTACGTGTTACGCCGAGCGGTCGAACGCGCCTTGCAGATCATTTCCGAGGCGGCACGGGCGCTGCCGCCAGAACTGTTGGTGCATCACGGCGGGACTCCGTGGACAGCCATTGTGGGGATCGGCAACGTGCTTCGGCATGAATACCAGCGGCTCGACGACCGCCAGCTATGGGAGATCGCCACCATTCACCTTCCGCAACTGCATCCCGTCGTCCTTCGGATGATCGCGGAATATCAGGCGTGATGCGTCCATCGGCCAGTGTGTGCTCGAATACAAGATCGATTTCGGTCCGGGCTACCGGGTCTATTTCGGACGCGACGGCGATGCGCTGGTGATCTTGCTGCGGGGCGGCACCAAGAAGCGCCAGCAGCCGGACATCGAGACAGCCATCCCGTGTTGGCGCGCGCACAAGCTCGGCAAACGAAGGCGTAAGGAGCGAGGCGATGACACAGGCACGGCCCTTCAAGGAACTTGTTCAAGCGCATGTGGCGAAAGGTCCGGCATCCGCCGAGGCGCTTTTGCGTGAAGGCATCGAAGCTATGCTCTCCGGCGATATCGAGACCGGCAAGACGATCCTTCGCGACTACATCAAGGCGACGGTCGGGTTCGAGAAGCTCGGCGCGGCGACGGACACGCCTCCCAAAAGCCTAATCCGGATGTTCGGGGCGCGCGGCAACCCGCAAGCCAAGAACCTCTTCAGCGTCATGGCTATCTGCAAAAGCGGGCCGGACTCCATCTCCAGCTAAGCAAAGAGCGAGGAAGCCTTTTATGGAGGCATGGCCATCAGTGCTTGGCTTCCTGCTCGTCAGACGGCGCGCCAGAGTCCGCTCTGCTCCGACAACGGACTAAATCTCTCAACGCAGTGAAGTGACGCGATGGGCCACCAGCGGACATCAACTCGGTACTAGGAAGAAGACATCTGTAGCCCGTCGACCCATGTCGTTCCTACAGCTTACCCTTACGATGGCGGAGCGCTTGTTCCGCGTGAGATATCATGAATTACTCAGATATCTGCCCGAACACACTTTGAGGTTCTTGCATGATCGGCGATACCCGCCCAAAATTCCCGCCGCGACACCGAGCCTAGGTTGGCACAAAAGCTGGAGTAGCGATGCCGAGGTTGCTGACGGGCGCCGAGCTGCAATTGCTTTTCGACGGGCTTGACAGCGCCTTCGATGTGCCAGCGTTGACCCGCCTTTTACTCTTTCGACTGGAAAAAAGAATAGCGAATTACGGCGGCACTGGGCAACAAGAGGTTTTTTTCAATCTTGTCGTCGCCGCGAACATGGAGGGCTGGTGGCCGGAACTGCTCGCCGCCGCCCGCGCGTCGAGACCAGGCAATCCCGTCCTACTGGATGTCGAAGCAAAACTTCTGGCCCCGGCTGTTCCTGCCATTGCCGACAATCTGCAGAAGATCGTCACGGCGCGATCCCTGTTTCAAAACGTCGACGAATTCGCCAAGGCATTTTCGCAAATTGTCGATTGCATTTGCGCCGTCGAAACGACAGGCGGCGGCCGCGGCACGGGCTGGCTCGTCGCATCCGATCTCGTGCTGACCAACTACCACGTCGTAAAATCGTTTCTCGATGGCGCGGGGACACCGAAGGACCTGCGCTGCCGGTTCGACTTCAAGGTTCTCGACGGCGCCACGCAGGCGGGACGCGCGGTTCCGCTGGTTGACGGCGCGGGCTGGTGCGTCGCGAACCGCCCCTACAGCGCGTCCGACTCCTCCGCGACCGCTACGGTGTGGGGTGCGACCGAACTCGACTATGCGCTGTTGAGGTTGGCTGAAAACGTCGGCGACGGGCCGATCGGCCAAAAGCCGGAAGTCGGCGCGCCGAAACGCGGTTGGATCACCGTCCCGTCACAGCCGCCAACTGTCCAGCAAGGCGATCCAATGTGGGTGTTCCAGCATCCCCAGGACAACACCGATCCCGCGCATAGAAAGCAACTGCCGATGAAACTGGCAGACGGCCAGGTGCTCGGCTTCGCGGGCAACGGGATGCGACTGCGGCACGATGCGCGCACGCTGCCGGGTTCATCCGGGTCGCCCTGCTGCAACGCGCAGCTCGTCCCCGTGGCGCTACATCACGCCGGCGATCCGCGGGACTGGCCGGATTTTCATGGCCAGTGGAACCAGGCGATTCCGCTGGGGCTGATCGTTGCCGATATGAAGACACAGCCGGAAGTGCCGGCGTTCTGGGACATCAAGCCGGCCGCCTAGGCTTGCAACTGATGCCTCGACAGCTCGTCTAGCGCACGCAGCAACTCCGGATTTGGGTTAGCTTTGCGCAAAGCGTCCAGCAGATCCGGCCACCAGCCTTCGGTGTTGGCAGCCATAAGAAGTTCGACGACGGCTTGCTGATGCGGCTGGTCCCCCCTCGCATATTCATCGATCCGGCGCGACAGATAGAGGTCCAGAATGCGCGCGAGTTCCTGTCGTGGAAAATATCTAATGATGAGATCGTCAAGACGCCTCAATTCAGAGCCGGACAGCATTCTCGATGCCTTGGACAATCTGCTGTCGCTGGATCCCGGAACCTTACGGCGTTGAACCGCGCGGTCGCAGGCTTCCCGAAAGGCCAGCACGACATCCCCGATGAGGTCCTGCTGACCATTGACACGTTGAGGAGAAAAGTTCCGGATAATCAATTGCGCCAGTCGTCGCGAATTTGCCTCGATCGCGCTCCGAATCTCCGCCTCGGACATATTCGCGCTTTTTGCGAGCAGGCGCTCCAGGAGCGGACGCGATGCGCCGCGAAGAACATCGGGGCCGATCGTGGTCAGCGCGATGTCGAGCAAGGCTGCATCGACATCCCCGAGTTCGGCCGCCGCGTCGCGAAGCAGCGCACTGTCGTTGCGCAGCGGTCGGTATTCGGCGTTACCGAGTCGCCGCGCGACCTCGCGCCGCGCATCGGGCTCGATCTCGCTGTCGCGCAGCCGCTCGAGGCGCAGCAGCCGGATCTCGGCCCGCAGAGACGGATCGCGCAAGCCCGCCGTCATCGCGCTCGACGCGGCTGCTCTCGCCTCCCGGTCCGCGTCGTCCAGCCTGTCCAAGCGCTCGAAGATCAGCGCCAGCAGAAGGCGTAGCTCCACCTCCGCCGGGACATCCCCGATGCGTTCCGCCGCGTCGAGTCCCGCGTTCAGGCGCGATTGCGCTTCGTCGAGACGATCCAGCGCATAAAGCGCGCGCCCTTCCAATGCGTAGAGCGGGCTGCCCTCGCGCCGTTCGGACCGTTCCCGCATCGCTTTCAGCGCCGGCTCCGGCTGCCCCGACTCGAGCAGACGTTGCGCGGCCCGCGCGGCCTGCATCTCCCAGTCCGCCTGATCGGTTTGCGCCCGCAGGCCGCGGTCGAGCGTGACGCCCATCTTGTTGGCGAGCCAAGTTTCGGCGGCTGGCGGAAGCTCTCCAAAGGCGCCGCGCAACAGGGAGGCCGCGTCCGCGCTCCATCTTTCGTCCAGGATGTCGCGAGGCTGATCGAGCCGCAGGCGATGGTAAAGTTCTTCCGCGCGCGCGATCGGGCCGCTGCGTCCACTCCAGTACAACACGGCCCGGTCGTTGATGTCGTGCTGCGTGTCCTGGGGTACGGTCGCCTCGTCCATCGCTTCGAGCATCGCCCGTCGGATTTCCGGCTTGTAACGCAGACTGCCATCGGCGGCGTCGTAGGTGACGAGCGACACCTCTTTGCGCAGCCGTTTTATCAGGTCATCAGCCGTTGTGGGGTCGGACATGTTCAGATTGCACGGCACTGCGAGAACATCGCGAATGACGTCCGCCGTCAGCCGCCGCACCAGGATTCCGGGGAAGGTGAGATCGTTGAGACCGGGCCCATGAAGATGACCGAGGATGCGGCCGAAAAGGCGAGCCTGCTGAGCTTCGTTGCGGACGCGCCGCAGCCAGTTGCGGCCCGCGGCATCCCTCAGCGCCTCGAAATCCTGCTCCGCCGCCAGACGCGCGGCGAGCCGTAACACCATCGGGTTGCTGCCGACTTCACCGACGACCGCCCTGGCAACGTCGGCCGCAGGCGCAGTGCCTGTCTGCTGTGCGATCACGGTCGAGACGAGTTCCTCGGCCTTTGCGGTCGGCAGGTCGCTCAGTTCCACCTGATAGACCGACTGGCCTTCTGGCACGACCCGCCCCGAGATGACGATGCGCGCCTGCGGAATCACGCGCTGAAGTTCCGTCAGAAAGCGGAAGACGATGCCGACGACTTCCTCGCCGAGGAATTGCACTTCCTCGAACGTGTCGACCACGAACAGCAGAGGACAATCGCCTAGTTGCGGGACGACAAGACGCGCAAATCTCTCGATGAGTTCGGGTGTGTCGTCCTGAATGCTTTCGAGCGCGGACGTTTCCTGCCCGTCCATACTGTCGAGGATGCTTGCAGAAAGTGCGCTCGCCGGCTCCTGCAACCGGTCGAGTTGCAACTGCAGTTGCGAGAGCGCTTCGATCAGGAATGTGAGCGGCCGCAGCGGCTCGACCGCGGGGCGGTCCACGTCGAGTACGGCGAACGGCAGCGAAATGTCCTCATCCGCCGCGTGACTTAGTATGAAGCGCGCCAGCAGCGTCGATTTACCGACGCCGCCGGGCCCATGCAGGAAAAGGGGACGACGTTGACCGCCGAGCCCGGTCAAAACCGACGAGGCCAAACGCCGGGAATGCCGGAGCAGGAATGTGAACGCGCCGTCCGACGCATCGATACGAAGCGCGCCGACATGATCGGCAAGCCGCTGCATCTCGTCGTCCCTTCCGACGAAGACTTCGCCGCCGAGACGGACCAGCGGCGCGAGCAGCTCTGCGCGTCCAAGAAATCGCGCGACCACATACGCCGGAGGCAGTTCCTCGAGCACGCCGGATAGCCATTCGGCGATCGCTCGGAGCGCGACCAGTTGGTCACGCGATAGCGTTTTGAGAGCCGGCAATGCGCCGTTGACGACCTGCTCGACGAGGCGCTGAGCAACCGTATCCGGTCGTTCCTGATTGGCGTCGAGCGCGGCGCGAAGGTTGCGCCGGGTGGCCTCGTCGTTCGACGCCTTCATACCTTGCAGGGTAAGCGTGCGGACGCCCGAAGTGATCGCCCAGCCCGACGCGGCGGTTGCATCCTCGACGGGAGCGCAATCGGCGAGGAAACGCACACGCGCGCGCGTATCGAACGTGCGGTCCGGCTCTGTCGGCCGGAGCGTCGTTGGATCGAAAGCGACGAGAAGCGCGGCAGCCTCGCGCAATCGCCTGCGTGAGTCCTGAAGCGCTTCGTCTTCCGGAGAGGGTTTCGTCACCCTGAGCGCCTCGAGGCTCCTTTCGATGGCGCCGGAGGGGAAGGATCGCAGGGCCGGCTCGCTCATTGCGGCGCCCCCGCGCTCGCTTTGATCAATGTCTCCAGATTGACCAGGTTCCGCTCGACGCCGTCGCAAATCTCTTCCATCGCGGTATGATCGAACGGTGGCTGTCGCTCGCCGATCGCATCCCGGATCATGGCGTCGAGATCGGCATCGCTCAACGCCCAGCCTTTTTCGGCCCCGAAGTCCCTGAAGAAGAGACGCACTTCGGCTGCGGTGAGAGAGGCGGTGTCCTCATGGAGGACGATGCGTCTGGCGTCCCGAACCCGTTTGCCGTTGTCACCCAGGAGAAAGAATTTGACCTGCGGCAGATTGCCGTTCGCGACGGCTTTCAGCAATTGCGGAACCAGAGTGTCCCGGACGGTCGCGGCGCCGTCCTTGTTCAGACCATCCAGAGCCAGCCAGTATTCGTCACCCGGCGGAAAACCGGCTGCGTTGCCGACGAGCCAATCGACGAAACGATCCGCCGCCTGCGCGTCCGTGGGGTCGTCGTTCAGCAGCAGCTTGAGCTTGCCTTGATCCATTTGAAGGACGAGCGCGATCGACTTCGATGGTCGATCGGACTGTGCGCGTGCCGACGTCGACGACCCTGTAGGTCTTGCCCTGCCTCTCGGCGACATAGCGGATGAATTCCTTTGAATAGCTCTTCCCTGAAGCGGGCGGCCCGGACACGGAAATCGCGCCGTAACCGGCGCCCGGCGATCCAAGCCGGATCAGATTGCGCCGCAGGTTGTCGCGATTGATGAATGGCGTGATTGGATCTTTCCCTCGTCAAACGAATTTTGAGGAGGTCGATGATAGTGCCGGGCGGCGTGACCCAACCCGCTTCGAGCCGCTCCAACGCGGTGTGCAAGCTCCGATTTGGGTTTTGCTGCTTTAGTTGGTCGATCAGATCGGAAATGCGCGCTTGGTTGTTCATCATAAGGCAGAAATCGAACGCAGCCTGTCTGACGCCGGCTGCGAGTTGCTGGTTGCTCAGAGCCTGATTTGTCAGAATGAGGACGACGTTGTTGAACGGGCCGGACTGAAAATACGTCCCGACCAAATCGATCAGGCTGCTAAGTTGACGTCCGTTAAATCGCTGGCTCATGTCGCGCAAATACCGTTGGAAGCAGCCGGCCCCGGCCTGCGCCTGGAAATGTAGTCGTCCCGTCGCGGCGCAGTCAAAGGCGCTCCAGCAGGATGGTGCTGATGCCAACGTCCGCATCTGACGTCGGCGTCTGCGCGGCTTTGACGACTTTCAGTGGGAACAGTCGTTCGATCCACTCCGCGAGTTTCGCTGGTTGGTAGCGTCGCAGAACGAGGACGGCCTTTTGCGACTGCTGGTCGAACAATTGTCGCACCGACGCGCCCGGCACATCGCTCGGACCTGCGCGAACGCCGACGCGTGTGTCTAGCATCTGGTCGATCGCATCGCCGTTCTCGCCGGTCAAGTTGACGATACAACCAACGATCAGGTCGCGCAGGTCGATCCAGTCTACATGTGCGTCGAAGGTCACCCGGTCGACAGGATCGGGAAAAACGCCTGTCGCGGCCGACAGCAGGAGCGAATTGCCTTTTTGCATGAGGTCCGACAATTGCCGGATCAGCCTGCGCTCTCCCATGTCGAGATTACCGATCACATTGCCGGTACACAAGACCAGCAGCCGGCCTGGCGCGCATTGTTGGAGGGCGCCCCGAATGAAATCGAACCCGTCCTCCAGATCGCCGACGATACCGATGGGGACCGGGCAGACGCTTGCGATGCTGGCGACGACCGCCTTGCAACTGCTCTGCGAGATATCGACGGGGACATAGCGCTTGACGCGGGATTTCAGCGCGGCAGTGATCTTTGCATCGACCTGCCCGTCGCCCGGCCCGCACGACATCATCACGTCCCAGTCGCCGGCCGGTTCGAGCAGCGAGACATAGGCATCGATGACGGGGTTCTCCGTTTCGAGCCGGACTGCGCGCCCCCTCCAGGAACTGCCGCCCTTTGGATGTAGGAACGCGGCGCGCGTCGCCCACTGATCCGGAAACGAGCCCTGTTGCATCAGGTCGAGGTTCGGGTCGATGATGATCGACTGCTTGCGCAGGATCGTGCGCGCGGTGGCGATCCGACCGGAGGAATAGCCATAGCCCACGTCGTAGCCCGTCAGCTCCGATCCGTCATCGCTGAGGCGCAGGAACAATGTGCCGAGCTGCACCTTTCCCGACTTGTCGTCGCAATACCAGATGCGCACGAAACGGTCCTGAATGAGGGCCGCATCGAAGTCGATAGATTCGTCGAGGACCTTGTCGTCCTTGCGCAAGGTGAAGCGAAAGATGCCGCGAATTTCCGACGCGACGCTGCGCACCTGCAGCCGCAGCGGATAGGAGATCGGCGCGTCGCCGGGACCCTCGCCCTGCATCTGTGCGCCGTACCAGTCCCCGAGAAGCGCGGCCTGCCGGCCGGAGAGTGCGGCCGGAACAGGATTGCCCGTCGCGGCATCGGCCGCGCTCATGTCGGCGAACGTCGTCGGGCTCATGAAGGTGGGGGCCGCAACGACCGGTGCGGCAGCGACAGGCGGCGCAGCGATTTCCGCGGCGAGCCGATGCAGGTCCGCATCGTCCGGGCGCTTGTCGGCCAGAGCCTTCACCAGGGGCAGCAGCCAGCCTTGCTTCTCAGCCGTCACGAAGAGCTGGAAGATGCCGCTCTCCTTGTTCTGGAACGAGTCGATATCCTCGAGATTGCGATCGCATTTGAAACGAATGAATATCCGCAGGCTCGCGACATCGAAATACTCGCCGGTCAGCCTCGTCAGCATCTCGATCTGATCGCCGCTCAGCCGCAGCATCGAAACGACCTCCACTTAACGTCTGTCGTCGATCCTCGGGATGCGGCGTCGACGCAGGGCACTACTTGCGCCGCCGCCGCGTACCGCTGCGCGCCGCGACCTCGTCGCCCTTGCTGATCCCGTACTGATCCGCGTCGAGCAGCGACTTAGCGAATACGACCCCGGTCATGACTGCAATATCCGCGAGCGGCGCCATTTTGGGAACGAACTCGGGCGGCACGGTGAACTCGAGCGAAACGTCGGCCAGATCCTGTTCGAGCACGAAGCCGAACGTGGTCAGTCCGGCATCGCCGCGCGCCGCGATCACCTTCCAGAACCGCGACGGGATTTTCGCGCGCAGCGGTGTGCCCTTTCCGGCCGTTCCGACGAACACTTCGTCTGCCGCGTCGAGCACGGGGCCCGCGAGCACGCACAGGCGCTCGCTGGCGGCTTGCGAGAACACGACGTTCTCGAGATCGCTCCAATTGTCCTCGCCGGCGTTCGAGCGGTTGAAGCCGGCAACCTGCGGTGAGCAATTCGTCACGTGGAACGTATCGCCATTCGCGCGCCGCACGTCCTCGTAGGTGTGACCCCAGGCGGCGTCCTCGCGGCGCACGACATGCCCCTTGTCGAACGCGCCCTGGTCCTTGGTGAAGAAAACGTCCGGCAACTGGAATTTTTCGTCGAGGCGCGAATCGACGAACCATTTCTCCTGATCGGTCGGGCCGAGGCCGCTCAGCCCTTTGCGCGAATAGTCCTTTCTAGGCTCGGGCCGACGCAAGGCCTGCTCACGCGTAACGTTGGAGGCGCAGACGGCCGCCAGCCGCCGAGCAGCGTTCATCTGGACGGAGAATGTTGCGTAGGCAAGCGTATCGCCGCCGTCCTTCGTTTTCGCGAGATATTTCGCGTTGATTGCTGTCGGCATCGGCACCGTGCAGTCCGCGCCGAGGAAATCGGCCTGGTAGCCCTTGCGATCGCTGTAGTCGTCGTCGTGGAAAGGCTCGACAAGCCCCTCGGTGATGTCGAGCGACGCCGGCGCTTTGCGCGACACGGCCGTGCTCGCAGCAGCGGGCGCGGCAACCGGCCCGAGCGAAGGCGTGATGCGCAATGGCACTTCGATCGTGACGCCGCCTGCGCCATCGGCCGTGACGAGCGTCGACGTGTTCTGCGGCATCGAGCGCGTCGTCGCCGTCGTATTTGCGTTGTTCGGCGGCGGCGGCGCCTCGCGGTTATCGGCCCGCGCCCACCAGTCGCCCCAGCTGTTCGGCCCGCGCGACGCAGCGCCCACGAAGCGGACGCCGGCATCGACGACGCGCGCATCGGTCGAAAGCGCGAAGGCCGGGACGCAGAAGTTCTGCTCGTGATAGGCGCCGCCGAAATGCAGCCCGAAGACCTCGCCCGTCTTCATGTCGAACACGGCCGAACCGGAATTGCCGCCGAGCGTCGAGCAATCGTGCGTGGCGGCCATGACGAGCTTGCCGAAACTCGCCGTTTTGGCGCCGCCATGTAATTCGCCCGGCTGCAGGCGCTTTATACCGTACGTGTTTCGGAAGAGGTCCTGCTGCTCGGCGGCTGGATTGCGCGGATCGAACGCGGGATAGCCGACGATGAAGATCTCGCTTTTGTCGAGGTCGCGGGCGTCGCGCAGGGAGAGCCGGAGCGGTTCGACATCGCCCGGGAGTCTGTCTACCGACAGCAAGGCCATGTCCCAATAGGGATGGATCATCGCAACCTTGCGCACTAGCAGGGTCGTGCCGGCCGGACCGCCGTTCTCCTGCCGCAGATCGATACCGGCCTTTGCGCCGCCGATGAAGGCGATCGACCTGTCGCCGAGCCCCGTCGCGAAAATCTCCGCGACGTGGCGGTTCGTCATCACGAGATCTTTGCCGACGATGAAGCCGGTACCGCCGTAGGGGTAGCGACGGTTGCCCGGCAGCTCGATGCGCCCGACACTCGGCAATACTTTCTCGATGCGCGCGCGTGTTGCCGCATCGTCAGAGATGTGCTTCCAGAGCGGATGCGTCATCGTGAACGTGCCGTTCAGCTCATAACGGCGTGCGCTCATTCCAAGCTCCTCCATCAGGAGCCTTGAATCACTGTTCGCACAAAACCGGAATCCCCTTTATGAGTTCATGACCTAGGTCACCGTCGCTTCGAAAATCGTCTTCCCGTCCGGCAGATGCACGCGCTCGACGAGGTTTGGGCCGTCGAAGTCCAAGGTCAGGTAGCCGTGCGGCCCGAACTTTTCCTCTTCGCCCGGCACGAGCGGATTGCGCCCGTCGAGCGCGAGCGAGGCCGGCGCGTCGGCGGTAGCCGACAATCGCTTCCACGCGATATCGCCGACGCATCGATCGCGCGGCGCCTCAAGAACCGCGTTCTTGCGCGGCGCGGGTATTCCGCCGTGGCCGATGCAACGGCCGAGCAGACCGGTCGCCGGATGCCGGTCGTAGAGAATGCAATCGTGTTCGTGGCCCCAGTACCAGGCCGTGATCGCCTGCTGTCCGAACAGGTCGGCGAGCTTCGCCTGCAGGAGCGGCCCCTGCTTGTCGAGGCGCGAGAAGGGCTGGTGATGCGAGAACAGGACGACCTTGCGGTCACCGCGGTTGTTCACGACGTGCTTCAGCCAGCGGATCTGGCCGCTGTCGAGGTCGTGATCCTTGTGCGCGGTGTCGAGACCGACGAGCATCCAGTTTGCGTTCTGGATCGCGAAGTAACTCGAGAGCTGGTTGAACCGCGGGAGGATCGCGCCGAAATACGCGTTGCCGCCGGAATACATCTCGTGATTGCCGTTGAGCGCGCAACTGACCTTCGCGGCCTCCGTCGGCCAGACATCGAGGAAGCGCTCCTTTGTCTCCTTGTCCGTGCCGGAATAATAGATGTCGCCGAGATGCAGCAGCAACTGGTAGCCGCCAGCGCGCTTGATCGAGGCTGCGGACACCGGCGCGCCGTAGAGGTTCGTGCCCCAGTCGCCGATCACCGCGATCCGTCCGACATCGGCGATCGCACCGACGCTGTCGTCTGCCGGCCGCGCGATCGGATGCTTCTGGCTCTCGTCGACATGGTCGAAGACGCTCTTGATCCAACCCCACACGTCGCCGCCCGTCAGCCCCTCGCCGAATTGCGCTTCCAGTCCGCCGCCCGGCAGCGCGGCGCCTGCGTCGCCGCCTTCGGCAAGCCGGCTCTGCAGCATCGAGGCATCCTTGTCGCCGACCGCGATAAAGGCGCTCGCACCGCTTTGCCGCGTTTCGTCATCGAGCTTGGACAGCACCTCGTCATAGCGCTGCTTCGTTGCGGGGTCAGGCTGCGATTCCATCTCTTCGAGATTGCCGCGCCTCTCGCCGAGATAGGTTTCGGACAGGCTGCGCAAAGTGACGACCGGCACACCCGGCTTCGAAGAAATCGGCTCGGCCATGGACTGCTCCCGCGTGTCGCGTTAAAACGTCGATCCGGTGCCGCCTTCGCGATCGTTCGATAGATGTCAGCTCGTCGCGCCCTTGTCCGAACAGACGCGCTCCGCGCTCGCGCCGATTCTGCAGGCGGGCACGGTCGGCCACAGCCGTTTCATCGATCGGAACTCGGACGGAACCGACACGAAGTCGGATTGCCTCATCTCGGCCATTGCGCGCATCTCCGCGAAACGGTCGCCGGCTTTCGCGAAGGATGCGCCGCGCTTGTAGGTCAGGGACACGAGCGCGCCGAGGGAAATCGTCGCTGATGTCGTCGGTATGCGGAGGGGATCGTTCGACAAGCCCGATCCAGCGCGGCATCACGCGCTCGCGATGCACCTTGATGGCGACATCCCAAGGCACATCGACAGACGCGGAAAGGAAGCGCGCCATCTGCTGCGCTGCGACGCTCGTGACGTCGATGCTCGTCGCCTGTGCAGCGATCATCGTGTCTGCCAGCTGGCCGCCGAAATCGGCGGCCAGCAACGCATTCGTTACGTAGTCGACGTCGTAACAGATTCCGATCGTCACGCCCGATGTGCCGCCAGGCCAGATCGTCGAACGGTATTTGCGAGTGTAAAAGCTGTTCGCTGCTAACTTCGAATTCGAGGATCAAATTGAATGCGGCGCCGGAGATCTTCCGGTTCGACGGTTTCCCGAGAGGCTGCGTCGTTTCGAGACCGCCCGTCTCGTCGGGAAGAATCGTTTCCTCGCCTTCGCGCTCTGCGCGGGCATCATCGAACTCACGCTCGGAAATCGAGAGATCGTCACAGCCGCTCATCGCCGCCCCGCACCCCGGCACACTCAACTCAGGCGTTCATGTTGCTCCAAGTCGAGAACCAAGTCTACAGTGAGATGTCGATGCCAGTTGCGGAGGCGAGCATGACGACCAGCGAAGATTTCGATCCGGGCGCACCGGCGGACACGACGGAAGCGCCGATCCCGGAGAGCGACATTGCACGCGCCAATTTCGGCGAAGACGGCGCCGGCGGACTCGAAGGCGGCCGCCTCGAAGCGCCGGGCGAGGATTTCGGCCATCCCGGAATCTCGCGACCAATATCGGCACCGTGCACGCGTTCCTCACCGCGTGCATGAAGTCGCAGCCGCGTGTGATTTACGGACTTGGCGCGAAAGTCACGCCGCCGGGTGCGAAGCCCGGCTCAGGATTCACTAAGGTCGATTGCAGCGGATTCGTTCGCGAGGCGCTGCGACGCGCGACAAATCTCGGCGGCAAGTTTCGGGACGGCTCCGTGGTGCAGCACGATTGGTTCCGCGCTCGAGACTTCGAGCAGGTTGCGCTGAACGACTGGGCCGCGAAGGACGGACGGGTCCGCATTGCCTTCCTGAGGCCGGCGGATTCGCCGCACAAGATCGGCCATGTCGTCCTGCTTCACAATGGCATGACGCTCGAGTCACATGGTGGCGTCGGTCCGGACGTTCGACCCTGGACCAGACAGGGCTGGCAGGGAAAAGCAAAGGTCTATGTTTTGTCGCGCCCATAACGCCTACGTACGACAGTTGCGCCAGACACATCAGCGCCTTTGCGTTAGTAAGCGAGAAGGCGCCGCGGGCCGCAAATCCCGCGGCATCGACCGCTCGTAAGCATCAGACGAAAGCTTCGTCAGTATCGACATCGTCGCCCCGGTACTTCGACGAACAAGTGGACGTCGGGCCATGGTACCGTCAATCGGCGCCCGTCATACGGACTTTTCGAATCCCGCGAAATGCGCGACGCTGGACGTTTCGGAAAGCTAGACCGCGCGTGCCTACGGATGCGCGGGCAAAGCGGGGGCAAATGGGTTGTCTCGTAACACCGACGCATGTCGCGATCGCTTTCCGCCGTGACAATCTTGAAGGAATGGCGCCGTCAATTCTGCAACGAAGCCGGGTGTCGCCAAGGCCGGCGACGCCAATCTCGAATGCGTCGCGAAATACGTGCCCGCCGAGATCGTCGCGTTCTTCATTTTTGCGAACGGCATTCGGAAGCAGGCCGACAAGCCTGACGCCGTGATGGCCGGGTTCAGCGTGGTTGGCGTGGCGACGGCGGTTTTCATCGTCGCTTGGCTTCTCACGCCGCTGTATCTGGCCCGCGTCGCTAAATCGGACGAAGCGTGATCCTCAATGCCGTCGTGGCGACCGCGATGTTTCCGATCTGGGCTTATGCGGTAGAGGGAGTTGCACTTACTCACGTTGTTCCTTTCGACGGCGATTTCGCGAGCATTCTGCTCGGCAGCGCTTCGCTCGCGAGCGGATTGGTCAAGCCCGCGGACATCGACATTCAGGAAACGAGACCTCAAGAACGCTGCGGCCAAAACACCGACGCCGCGTCTCCCGATTCGGCGCGCGACGGCCTTTGAGCAGTGCTTTCGCTTTATCTCCCGATTTTACGCGCCGCACGGTGTAATCAGCATACCCAAGGCCGAAATGACGAACAGCGGACATCTGGAACGTCTGCTCAGGGTCATTCGCTACCAGATCGAGCCCATTAGCAATCCGGCCGTGTCCGCTAGCTCTCCGAAAGCGGAATTAAATTGAGAGCATTGCCGCCTTTGCGACTGGCTAACGCAGGTCATAACGTGCGGAGCAACCTCCCGCATCGTCGGACGCCGCAGTCGCGACCTCCATTCCGCCCCATAACTGGACCTCCCAGCTCCTACTAAAGCTGTTCCGTTGCCCGGTTGGCAAACCCCGCCTTACGAGCGCGAGAGCGTCACGGACCTGCCAGTCCCTCACGGCTGTGAAGATGAGTGGCAGTGCCCTTTCGGGCTGACTGGCACATATGTGGCACATGAAATGGTTAGGCCAGTGACCTCATTGCCCTTGCTCTTGCCTAACTCACGGATTAGAAACCGATTTCCAGTTGCCGCGGGGTGGAGCAGCCCGGTAGCTCGTCAGGCTCATAACCTGAAGGTCGTAGGTTCAAATCCTACCCCCGCAACCAATTTTCTAAGCAGTTCTGGGCAATTGGCCCGCCTCTGGCGGGCTTTGGCGCTTTTGGTCTAATACCAGCCGTTACCAATGGCTCCACGCCCGTGGCAACGATTCGCAGTGTACCGTTGGGCAGTGGCGATTACAGCTTCAATGCCACTTCAGGCGGGCCCGTTAGCCAAATCTCGATCTCACCGTGCTTTGTAAGGATCAAGTCCGAGCCATCGCTTCCAGTGCTTGCTGCCCGTGTTCCGAATGTTGGTGACGCCACTCTCCGGCACGTTGGCGATCTTTTTCGCGAGCGGGTCAAGCGCCCACACACTTAAGCGCCGTTGCCGCGCCTGCTCCGACGGTTTGACAGTAAGGAGGCGCACGGCCTCGTATAACCAACTACCGGTTGAGGAGCGGATGTCGGAACTTTATACGCGGGCGGCGGGCTCGCCTTACATTGATGAGATGCCAGGACGCGCTTTCCTCGCGGGCACCCTTGTCAGGGCAGAGGCTGGACCAAGGCCCCGGGCCCGATCTTCTGCAGATTGCCGGTGATGACCTGGTCGCCCTCGGCGACGCCGTTCACGACCGCGACGAGGTCGCCATCGGTCGGGCCGAGCGAGACGAGACGCTGCTCGACCTTGTTGTCCTTCGCCGACGACATAGACGTACTTGCCGAGCTGGCTCGAGCCGAGCGCCGTCTGCGGCACCATCAGCGCGTCGGGCTGCGTCCCGACATGCGAGGCGGATGCGGACATATTGGCCGGGCAGCAGGCTGAGATCGTCGTTGGCGATCGTCGCGCGCGCGGTGATCGTGCCGGTCGCGCGGTCGACCGCATTGTCGACGAAGGTCAGCTCGCCCGTGATGCGTGCGCCTCGCGTTTCGCCGGGCAGCAGGACCTCGGCCGCGATCTCGCCGCGCGGCGCGCGCCTTCTGGATCTCGGCGAGATCGGTCTCGCTCGGATTGAAGGTCACGTAGATCGGATCGAGCTGCACCAGCGTGTTGAGCGCGCGTGCCGCCGGCGCTGACCAGCGTGCCGATCGGACGCCTGGTTGCGGCCGAGCCGGCCGGCGAAGGGCGCGCGGATCTCGGTATAGCCGAGATTGAGCTCGGCGGTGCGGATCGCGGCCTGGTCCATCGCGAGCGCCGCCTCGGCCTGGCGCAACGCGCTGGTGCGCTGGTCGAAGCGTATCCTTGGCGAGATAGCCGCTCTTGGCGAGCGCGGTGCCGCGATCGAGATTGGAGCGCGCATAGTCGAGCGCCGCGGTGTCGCGCTGCGACCTGCGCCTTGGCCTGATCGAGCGCCGCCTGGAAGTCGCGCGGATCGATCGTGTAGAGAAGATCGCCCTCCTTGACGTCGGCGCCGTCGGCGACGTGCTGCTTCAGGATATAGCCCGGAAACCTTGGCCTGCAGCGTGACGTTGCGGATCGATTCGGTGCGCGCCGAGTAGTCGAGATAGATCGGGATCGTCTTCTTGACGACCTTGCGTCACCGGCACCGGCATGGCGAACGCCGCGCGGATCGGCGCGGCGCCGGCCGGCGCCGCCGCTCAGCCGCGCCGTCCTTGCGATACATGACGATGCCGCCGGTCGACGACCGCGACCGGCGGCGACGCGCGCCCACGAGCCGATTTTCCAATTGCGCATGATGACATGATACTCCGAATTCTATTCGGCCGGCTCGGCCGGCGCTGTCGTAGGCCGTGGGCCGGCGCGGGCTTCGGCACGGCACGGCGTTCGCGCAATTGTTCGATCACCGCGTAGAACACCGGCACGAAGAGCAAGCGTCAGGATGGTCGCGGCGAGCATGCCGCCGAACACCGTGGTGCCGATCGACTGCCGGCTCGCCGCGCCGGCGCCGGTCGCGATCATCAGCGGCACGACGCCGAGGATGAAGGCGAAGGCCGTCATCAGGATCGGCCGCAGCCGCAGCCGCGCCGCCTCCATCGCCGCCTCGACGATGTCGAGGCCCTCCTCGCGCCGCCGCTTGGCGAACTCGACGATCAGAATCGCGTTCTTGGCGGCGAGGCCGATCAGCATGACGAAGCCGATCTGCGAATAGACGTCGATCTGCATGCCGCGCAGCCACAGCGCCAGCGAGCGCGCCGAACAGCGCGAGCGGCACCGCGAGCAGCACCATGAACGGCATGGTCCAGCTCTCGTATTGCGCCGCGAGGATCAGGAAGACGAAGACGATGGCGAGCGCGAAGACGACGGTCGCGATCGAGCCCGCCTTCAGCTCCTGGAAGGTGATGCCGGTCCATTCGTAGCCGAAATCGCGCGGCAGGGCCGTCGCGGCGGCCCGCTCCATCGCGGCGACCGCCTGGCCCGGAGCTGAAGCCGGGCGCGGCGCCGCCGTTGATCGAGCGCGGAGGCGTAGTTGTTGTAGTGCGGCACGGTCTCCGGCCCGACGATCGGCTTGCAGCGTGCCGAGCGTGCTCAGCGGCACCATGCCGCCGGAGGCGTTGCGCACATAGAGGCGCGACAGGTCGGCGGCGGCGGCGCGCGCGTCCTTGTCGGCCTGCAGGGTCACGCGGAAGGTGCGGCCGAACAGGTTGAAGTCGTTGACGTAGAGCGAGCCGAGATAGATCTGCAGCGTGTTGAACACGTCCGGCAGGTTGAGGCCGAGCAGCTTCGCCTTGTTGCGGTCGAGGTCGTAGTTGAACTGCGGCGTCGACGTGCTGAAGGACGAGAACAGCTGCTGCGCGATTGATCTCGGGCTGCTTGCGCGCTTCGGCGATCACGCGCCTGCGTCGCCTCGTTCGAGCGCCGCGCTGCCGCGCCCGGTCAGATCCTCGACCTGGAACTCGAAGCCGCCGGTCGCGCCGAGGCCGGGGATCGAGGGCGGATCGAAGCTCAGCGCGAAGGCGTCCGGGAAGCCCGAGCAGCTTCGGCCGCACCGCGGCGACGATCTTCGAGGCGTTCTGCTCCGGCGGCCGCTCGTCCCACGGCTTGAGGATGGCGAACTCGACCGCCGAGTTCGACTGCGCCGCGCTGGTCAGGAAGTTGAGGCCGCTGATCGAGCCGACGATGTCGACGCCGGGCGTGTTCTGCAGAATGTCGCGCACCTGCTTGGCGACCGCGTCGGTGCGCTCCAGCGAGGCGCCGTCCGGCAACTGGATCACGACGAAGAAATAGCCCTGGTCCTCGACCGGCAGGAAGGTCGAGGGGATGCGCTGCGACAGCCAGATAGGTCGCGCCGAGCGCCGCGACGAACAGCGCCAGCATCGGCCCAGCGCAGGCGGATCAGCGCCGCGCACGCTGTCGCGCATAGGCGTGCGACAGCCAGTCGAAGCCGGCGTTGAACCAGCGGAACGGCGCGAAACTGTCGACGTCGCCGCGATGGCGCAGGAAGGCGGCGCTCAGCGCCGGGCTCAGCGTCAGCGAATTGAAGGCCGAGATGCCGACCGAGATCGCGACCGTCAGCGCGAACTGGTTGTAGAGCCGGCCGGCGACGCCGGGAATGAAGGCGACCGGCACGAACACCGCCATCAGCACCGCGGTCGTGGCGATGATCGGGCCGGTGACCTCCGTCATCGCGGCGCGCGCCGCCGCGAGCGGCGGCAAGCCCGGCCTCGAGCTGGCGCTCGACGTTCTCGACCACGACGATGGCATCGTCGACGACGAGGCCGATCGCCAGCACCATGCCGAGCAGGCTCAGCATGTTGAGCGAGAAGCCGAGCATCTGCATCACCACCAGCGTCGCGATCAGCGAGACCGGAATCGCGATGGTCGGGATGATGCGTCGTGCGCCAGCTCTGCAGGAAGACGAAGACGACGAGCGACGACGAGGAGCAGCGCCTCGGCCGAGCGTGATCAACACGTCGTGCATCGCGGCCGAGACGAAGCGCGTCGTGTCGTAGTGCATCGCGTAGGCGATGCCCTTCGGGAAAGCGCTTCGACAGCTCCTCCATCTTGTCCTTGACGCGCTGCTGCAGATCGAGCGCGTTCGAGCCCGGCATCTGGAAGATGGCGAGCACGACGGTCGGGTCCTCGCCGAAGAAGGCGGACGAGGCATATTGCAGCGCGCCGAGCTCGATGCGCGCGACATCGCGCAGGCGCACGACCGAGCCGCTCGCCGGCATTGGCGCGCACGACGATGTCGCCGAACTGCGCCGGGTCGCTCAGGCGGCCGACCGCATTGACCTGCATCTCGAACGGCGTGCCGGCGGGCGCCGGCGACTGGCCGATCTTGCCGGCCGCGACCTGCACGTTCTGCTCGGCGATGGCGTTCTGCACGTCGACCGCGGTGATGCCGAGATTGGCGAGCTTGTCGGGATCGAGCCAGATGCGCATCGAATAGCGCCGCTCGCCGAAGATCTGCACGTCGCCGACGCCGGGCAGGCGCTTCAGCGGATCGACGATCTGCAGATAGGCGTAGTTGCTCAGCGCGACCGGATCGACCGAGCCGTCCGGCGAGGTCAGATTGACGATCAGCACGAAATTCGGATTCTGCTTCTTGATCGTCACGCCGGCCTGGTTGACGATCGCCGGCAGCGAGGAGGCCGCCTGCGACACGCGGTTCTGCACGTCGACCGCGGCGATGCTCGAGCGGATAGCCGACATCGAAGGTGATGGTGATGGTCGAGGAGCCGTCGTTGGAGCTCGACGACGACATGTAGGTCATGCCCTGCGACGCCGTTGATCTGCTGCTCGAGCGGCGTCGTCACCGTGTCGGCGACGACCTGCGCGCTGGCGCCCGGATAGATCGGCGCTGACGACGACCTGCGGCGGCGTGATGTCGGGAAACTGCGAGACCGGCAGCAGGAAATAGCAAATCGCCCCCGCCAGCACCATGATGATGGCGATGGCGGAGGCGAAGATCGGCCGCTGGATGAAGAAGCCGACCATGGCTCAGGGCGCCCCGCAGAGCTGCGACCGGTCCCGCGAGCCGCAGGGCACGTAGTGCGATGCCAGGCCGCGAATCTCGCCCGCCCAATGCGCCAGCCGCCCGAACGGACCGCGTGCGCTGCGGAGCGCGTCGTGGGCATCGTCTGCGATCTCGTCCGCGATGCTCCGCAACATGGCCTCCAGCGCCGCGCGGTCGACCCGGTCGGCCGTCATGACGGCCTGCGTGAGGGAATCAGCAAGAAGCTCGCCGAGCGTGAGATCGCGGAACTGATGCATGGGTCGTCTCTTGAATTCGTGGCGTAGGATCGGAATGATCTTGACGAAAAGGGCGCCGGGTGTTACCGGTAAGTAACAACGTTAATGTTACAGATCGGTAACATCTAGTCAAGTGTGGCGACAAAATTTTCTGACGGTCGAGGAAAAGCCCATGGAGGATAGCGGCGTGGTCGCGCTCAAGCCGCGCGAGCGCATCATCAGCACGGCGCGCGATCTCTTTCGCAAGCACGGCATCCGGGGAATCGGTGTCGATGCCATCGCCGACGCCGCCGGCACCAACAAAATGACGCTCTACCGCCACTTCGGCTCGAAGGACGACTTGGTCGTGGCCTGCCTGCGCGAAGTCGGTCGCGGCGCCGATGCGATCTGGACGTCGTTCGAAATCGGCCTATCCCGACGATCCATTGGCTCAGCTTCACGCCTGGGTACGGGGCGGCGCCGAATGCGCGCTTGGCGACGGTCGCGGCTGCGACATGGCCAACGTGGCGGTCGAGCTCGCCGAAAGCGGGCATCCGGCGCGCCACGTCATCGAGGAATTCAAGGTCGCGCAGCGCAATCGCCTGGCGAAGCTTTGCCATGAGGCCGGAATCGACGAGGCCGAGTTGCTGGCCGATACCCTGTCGCTTCTCCTCGAAGGCGCGCGCGTCAGCCGTCAGAGCGTCGGCGTCGAAGGACCGTGCGCGCGATTCATCGCGATCGGGGAAGCTGTGATCGCAGCCTTCGCGCGCGGAACAGAGAATCGCAAACGCTCGCCATTGTCGAAATACGTGGCCGGCAAGGGGAGAGCATCGCGATTATCATCCCGCCCGGTCCGGCGCGACGGCGAAGCCCTCAGGAGCGCCAGGTAGCGTATCGACGACACGCAATGCCCTGACGCCTCGAGGAAATTCCCCGCCGCGCTCGCCGACATTCCAGCGTGAGTGCGCCCATCGGATACGGGCGGAGAGGCTGTCGAAGCCGTTTTCTCACAGCGCGATTGGTGCTTCGTGCTGGTGCAGGATGTCACTGACACAACAGGGCAGGCGCCGTTATGCGGCGGCTGTTGAGCGTCAACCGATTCCAGCCGATGGCGATCTTGGCCGGGGGGCAAGGCCGGTGTTCCGGCTGGCCGCGGATAGTCTTCCAACCTTACTTCGCCTGCGCCTCATTGAGCCGGGCGTCCGCTTCGGATAGCCAGTTCGCCAGTTCGGCGGTGAGCCGGCGGCTGGCCTTCAGTTTTCGCAATGCGTTCGCGACGAAGGCAAATCTCACGGCTGCATCATCATCCAAGAGTGCAAGATCGCGATTGAACTCGATCACGTCGATCTGCCACTGGAGCCGGGTGTTATCGAGAACGACCAGGCGCTCCATGATCGCGATAGCGGCGCGATAGTTGGGCAGCGCATCCTCGGTCTTGCGTTCCTTTGCGAATAGATCGCCGAGCTTGCTGTACGCGACGGCCAGGTCACGCTGCCATCCGGTATTGTTGACATCGACTTTGCTCAGCCGCTCCGCGATGGCAAGACGCGCACGGTAGGATTTCAATGCCTCTTCGAGGTCGTCCTGGGTCATCAGCACGTCGCCTATCCGCTCGTAGGAGAGCGACAGGTCGCGCTGCCAGCCGACATTTTGCGGATTGGCTGCGGCATGGCGCTCGCGGATAGCGAGGCTTGCGCGATAGCTGTCGAGCGCATCGGCCGGCTTTGACTGGGCCGCCAGGATGTCGCCGACCTTTTCATATGACAGCGAGAGGTCGCGCTGAGCGCTAATGTTCTGTGCGTCGGTTGCGGCGAGACGCTCGCGAATCGTGAGGCTCGCGCGATAGGTCGCGAGCGATTCCACAAGCTCGCCCTGCGCTTCAAGCACCTCGCCGACTTTGATGAAGGCCATGGCGAGATTGCGTTGCCAGCCCGCGTTCTCCGGGTCGGCCATGGCCAGACGTTGACGAATGGCAAGGCTGGACCGGTAGCTGATGAGCGCCTCGCTGAGGTTTCCGCGCGCGACCAGCACGTCACCGACTCGCTCATAGGAAAGCGAGAGATCGCGCTGCCAGCCGGCGTTCTTCGGGTCGGCCGCCGAGAGTCGTTCGCGGATGGTGAGGCTGGCGCTATAGCTCGATAGCGCCTCGGCCAGTTTGCCGTGATCGACCAAAGCATCGCCGATCTTGTTGTGGGATACCGAGAGGTCGCGCTGCCAGCCGGCATTCTGCGGATCGGCTGCCGCGAGGCGCGCCGAAATAGCAAGACCCGCACGATAGCTGTTCAGGGCTTCGGCAAGATTGCCCTGCGCGATCAGCACATCGCCGATCATGTTATGGGATACCGACACATCCCGCTGCCAGCGGGCATTCTGCGAATCCGCTGCCGCGAGACGTTGGCGGATTGCAAGGCTCTTGCGGTAAGCGTCCAGCGCCTCGGCGGAACTGCCCTGCGCTGCCAGCACGTTGCCGATCTTCTCGTGGGATACCGAAACGTCCCGCTGCCAGCCGGCATTTTGCAGATCGATGGCGGCCAGGCGTTCCCGGATTGCAAGGCAGTCGATGTATGCCTTGAATGCGGCGCGCAGATTGCCCTGATCCACCAGAACGTCCCCGATCCGTTCATAGGACACCGACAGATCGCGTTGCGCGTCCGTATTTTGCGGCTCAGCCACAGCGAGCGGTTCGCGCAACGCGAGACTTGCGCGATAGTTTGTGAGCGCTTCGGCGAGGTTGCCCTGCGCCACCAGGACGTCCCCGATCTTGAGCTGAACGATCGAGAGATCGCGCGCGGCGTTCGCCGAAGCGCCTTTCGACAGGCTTTCGAAGATGACAAGGCTTTCCCGGTAACTGCCAATCGCTTCGGTCAGGCTGCCCTGCGCCACCAGGATGTCGCCGACTTTGAGACGAACCAACGACAGGTCGCGTTGCCGGTCTGAGTTGGCCGGACTGGCTTCCGCCAAGCGAGCAAAAATAACCGAGGCCGCGCGAAAGTTCTTGAGCGCTTCCGGTAGGTTGCCCTGCTCCGTCAGGACGTCGCCGACCTCGAGATGGGTAACCGCGAGGTTTCGTTGAAACCGGACGTTGGTTGTGTGCTCGGCGGCCAATGCCCGCATGACCCTGTACGCTTGGTCCGAACGCTCATGCTGCTTGGAGCTGTCGCCGAGAATTTCGTAGTTGCGCGCAAACGCGATCAGCATCCAGGCTTGGCGGTATCGCAGCTCGGGGGTCGGCTGGCCAAGGCTAGCCATGTCGTCGAACAATCTTTCTGCCTGGCCAAGAAGTTCGAGCGTTGCGGTGCGGGGCACACGGTATTTTTCCGCCTGGGTGACTGCGGAGTTGACGATCTCGGTTGCACTTTTGAGAGTGGAATTGAGAAAAGCCTCGTTGGTCTTGAGCTGCTGCCATGCATACGCCGCGCTGCTTGCCGCGGTGACGGCGAGGAACAGAAACCCTCCGCCGATCGTGGCCCGGAAACGGTTGCGGCGCTTGCGGGCACGTTCGGCGCGGCGCACGACCTCGTCGAGCCGAAGGCCGAGAAGCCCTGTCACCACCTTGAGCTTGGCGAGGTCCTTGCCGTCTCCCTCCGGCCGAGCATCAGCGGCGATGGGTTCTTCTCGTTCGTCGGTCAACTGCCCATCCGGGCCGACCTTGAAACGCACCGCCGGCGGGAAGCATTCGCGGTCGGGGTCGCCCGGCTCGCCATCCACGATGATCGGAATCACCCTGGCGGCGCCGCCCATCTGTTTGAAGCGGCGCACCTCTTCGTTCACATAGGTGCTCTTCGCCGCATTGGGCGAGCAGATCACGACCAGGAACTGGGAGCCTTTCAGGGCGGCGAGCGTCTGTTCGGTCAGGGAATGTCCGGCAGTGAAATCCTCGCGGTCGCGAAAGATCGGCCGTAGCGTCTTCGGGACAGGCCCCTCGCGCGTCGCCCGTCCCACCAAGTCCTTATCGATGCGGTAGCTTTCCAGCGCCCCATGAAGCCATTTGACCCAGGCGGTGTCGCGATGGCTATAGCTCAGGAAGGCTCGGTATGTGATCGCCGAAACCTCGGACACGATCTCTCTCCTGGGACAGCACGCCGCCCGCAACGACCTTGAAGCTCGTAGCATCAGGAACCCAGCCGAGCCAGCGAATGATCCGCCCGGCAGGGCGATCGCAAGCTTGGCGGCGTGACCTAATTCCCTCGCACGTTGCAGATTTATCACAGACTTGCGGGGACCTATCCATTAGGTTCGACGGGCTCTCGGGGGGTCCTATGCGAAACAAAGCGCGTATCTGTCATTTGGCGGCGTCGAACGGGCTGTTGGCAGGCGCATTCGGCCTCCTGCTCTTCGGGTCGGCCGGCGCACCTGCGCAAGCGCAAAGCGCGTTCTGCCCGAGCGCCTTCGGCGGACAGCCGGGCATCACGTTCCAAACCAACGAATGCACGAATGGGCTCACGGGTGCCTATTCCAACGCGGCATTGGCGAGCCAGTCCCTCAGCGACCTGTCGCAGTCCTCCACGCAGGATGCGACGAAGGCCACCATGGCGTCGATTTCTGATCGCCGATCCACCGAAGAGGACCGTTGCCCCGAGGGACAGAACCGGGTTGGCGGAGTTTGCCAATCGGTCACCGCTTCGAGATTCGTCCCGGAATCGACTTCGATGGGGATGCCTCTGGAGATGCTGGCGTTCGCGCCCCCTTATAAGGCTCACCCCCCCATGCCGGTGATCGAGCCCACGACACGAATGGGGGTGTGGACGCAGGCTTACGGCGATTACGAGCGGCGTACCGGACGCGCCCCCGGCATCGGCGAGTTTTCCGTGCTGGCGCTTGATGCCAGGAGCACGACCCGAAGCAGCGGCGTGCTCGGCGGCATCGACTTCACGTCGCGCAACCTCGCGGCTCTCGGCGACGGACTGATTGTTGGATTGCTGGGTGGTTATGTATTGTCACACCTGGACGTCAACACCTTGAGCACCTCAAGCGCGCTGCCCGACGTGCCGAGCGGCTCCAGCTCGCTCCGGGCGCGGCTGTCGGGTCCCTCCGTCGGAGCTTATGCCAGCTACTTCAGGGGCGGGTTCTCTGCCGACATCGCATTCAAGGTCGACTTCCTCGATCTCAACCTCTCCTTCAACGATATCCTAGGCTTCGGCGCCAATCCGGATATCGGCTTCGCCGCGGCCACCGTGCCCTTTGCCGGCAGCGGGTCGACCACCCTCAATAACTACACGACAAGCGGCAACCTGAATTACAGGATACCGGTTGCCTGGAATCTCTGGGTCGAGCCGACCGCCGGATTCCAGTACACCCGTTCGGATTACGGCTCCGACGCGGCGGCACTTGGCCTTGCGGACGGCACGCTGCTGCGGTTCCAGGGGGGCGCACGTCTTGGCGTGGAGAACATGTGGTGGGATGTCAGGACGACGACCGTTTTGACCGGGCTCTTGTACGACAATGTCATCGTTGACGGCGGTGCCATTCAGAATGGTCTCGGCGGCAATCCGCTTCTTCTGCTCGACGAAGGAAAGCTTCGTGCCCAGGGGATTCTCGCCCTGAACTTCTACCATCGCGGCGGCGTGACATCCTTCGTGCAGGCCGATATTCAAGGCGGCGAAGGTCTCATCGGGGCCGGCGGCAAGGCGGGCGTCCGCGTCGCATGGTGACGCCGCGATACCGCTCGCACCCTCCGTCTCCTATCGACAAACGATGCCCGTAGCGGCCTTCCCAAGGCCCGGAAAATATCAGTACGGAGCTATGGTTTCGGCTTGGAATCCTCGGGCTTCTTGACCGCCGCGGCCTGCAGATCCTCGACCTTTTTTTGCAGGGCCGCGAGGCTTGCCTTGAGGGCGATGATCTCCGTTTCGGCGGCGTTCAGCTTCTTCGTCGTGGCGCCCTCGCCCTTGGCGATGATGGATTGCAGGTAGTTGATGTTGCTCTGGAAGCAGCCGGTGCGCTTGTCGAGGCCGCTCGTCTTGGTGCAGTCCTCGATGCCCGGCACGTCCTGCGCCGCCGCCATGGCCGATGCGAAAAGCAGCACGGCCGCGGTGCCTGCCAGCTTCGACATTGGTGTCCTCCGTTGTCGCATACGAAATGGGACGACGTCACGCATGCGCCGACACGCGATGATGCCGGATCACAAGCGTACCGATGATCGTGAAGTTGACGAGGTTGACGGCGATGCCGGTGGCGAAGGCGGGACCATAATAGCCGAAGCGGTCATAGAGAATGCCGGCCAGCCAGCCGCCGGTCGCCATGCCGGATGCGCTGCATAGCAGCAGGGCCGGAATTCGCCACGCCGCCTGCGCGGCGGGAAACAATTCGCGCACCGCCAGCACCGTCGCCGGGATAAGTCCGCTGAAGCCGAGCCCGAAGGCGGCCGCCACCGTGAACAGCCCGACCTCATCCTGCGTGACGAGGAAGCCGGTCATCGCCAGGACCTGCAATGCCGAGCCGATCAGGACGGTGCGCAGGCCGCCGATGCGGTCGCAGACCAGCCCCCAGAACTGGCGGCTGAGAAAGGCGGTCCCGAGCAGCAGCGACAGCATCGCCGCGCCGTGCGAGGCGTTGATGCCGAGATCGGTGCAGAAGGCGACGAGATGGCCCTGCGGCATCGCCATCGGCACGCAGCACATGAAGATCGCCGCCATGAACATCGCGAAAACGAAATTGGACGGCCAGCCGAGCACGGTCGCAGGCTCGCTTGCGGGTGCCGCGGTGAGATGAGGCTCGGGGGGACGGCGACGCGCCTCAGGAATATGGCCGCCAGGGGGATGATGACGACGGCTTCCAGCACCGCATAGGTCAGCATGGTCTGCCGCCAGCCGATATACGCAATGGCGCGTTCAAACAGCGGCGGCCACACGGCGCCGGCCACGTAGGTGCCGCTTGAGATCAGCGCCAAGGCCGAGCCGCGCCGACGCTTGAACCGCCGGCTCATGTCGACATAAAGCGGCGCGTTGATGCCGCCGAGGCCGATCAGCCCGATGAACAGGCCGTGGCCGGCATAGAGCGGCCAGCCCGGTCCGAGCGTGGAGAGCGAAAGGCCTGCAGCGATCATCAGGGCGCCGAACATCACGGTCCAGCGCACGCCGATCCGCTCGGCCACCAGACCCATCGCGATGCCGCCGAGGCCGGAACCGAACCACGCGAGAGCGCTGGCAAGGGCCGGGACCGAGCGTGCGCCGTCCGCCTCCGCCGCGATCGCCTTCAGCGCCACGGCGGTGATCCATGGCGCGCCGAACGAGAACGCCATGATGGCGAGCGCGACGCCGGCAACGGTCCACGCTTGGCGGCTGTCCGTCAGGTCCGGCGGTGTGGTTTGCAGCATGCGGGCGGACCAGCGTGGTGCGGGGACGGGCAGTCGACGCCGCGACCCTAACGGGTCCGGGGTTCCCGGTCAGGTGGAAAAGGCGCGCTCGCGCGTCATTCGGTTCTGCCCGGTCGCGGAGGGGCGGGCCGCGGCGCCTCACTGCACCTTGGCGCCCGACATCTTCACGACCTGCGCCCATTTCTCGATGTCCTTGCGCAGGTAGGCGTCGAATTCCGCCGGCGTCATCACCATCGGTACGGCCCCCTGCTTGCCCCAGTCCGCCTTGACGTCGGGCCGGCCATGATCTTGTTGATCTCGGCGTTGAGCAAGTCGATCACCGGCTTCGGCGTGCCGGCGGGCGCCATGAGGCCGAGCCAGATAGTCGCCTCGTAGCCGGGCACCCCGGCCTCGGCGATGGTCGGCACGTCGGGCATGATGGCCGACCGTTTGGTGCCGGTGGTGCCGAGCGCGCGCACCTGCCCAGCCTTGGCGTTCTCCGCCATGGTGGTGACGGCGTCGAACATCATCTGGACGTGGCCGCCGAGCACGCTGTTGCGCGCTTCGCCGGATGCCTTGTGCGGCACGTGCACGATGTCGGTGCCGCTCATCGCTTTGAACAATTCGCCGGCCATGTGATACGGCGTGCCCGGCCCGGACGACGCGTAGTTGAGCTGCCCGGGCTTCGATTTCGCCAGCGCGATGAATTCCTGGAGCGTCTTGGCCGCCACGCTCGGATGAACCACCATCAGCAGGTCGGAATAATTGATCGGCGCGACCGGCACGAAGTCGCGCATCAATTGGAACGGCTTGTTGGGGATCAGCGACTTGTTGGTGGTGTGGGTGTTCGACATCAGCAGCAGCGTGTAGCCGTCGGGCGGAGATTTCGCGACCGCATCGGTGCCGATGATCGAGCCCGCGCCGGGCCGGTTCTCGATGACGAAAGCCTGCTTAAGCGACTCCGAAAGGTGCTGCGCCAGCACGCGGGCATAGACATCCGCAGGGCCACCGGCCCCGAACGGGACGATGATCTTGACGTTGCGTGTCGGGTAATCCTGCGCGACGGCCGGGCCTTCCAGGACCGCAAGTGCCGCGAGCGCAAGCGCGAGCTTCACGAGTGCTTTCATCCGCTTCCTCCAAACGGTGACCGGCCGATCGGCCCCGGCCACCCTGTTCATTCCCGCAGGGTTCCGCGCGTTTGTATCAGTTGGCGCCGGAGGCTCAACCTCCTTGGGGCCGCAGGGCTCGCGTTGTCACGGGAATGCCCGTTGTGGCCGAGCGCAAACATGTTACCGTAACGGTAACGAGGCGCCGAAGCGCGCCGATCAATCATCCCGGGGAGGGATCATGACGAAGCGGCCTTACAAGACAATGTTGTGCGGGCTCACGCTGGGGCTCGCTATTGCCGCCTCAAGCTTCGCCGCGAGCGCCCAGCAGGTCCGGCATTTCCGCTTCGCCTACGACCAGCCGAAGACGACCGGCTACGGCATCGTCGGCGACATCTTCGCCGACAAGCTCAAGGAGCTGAGCAAGGGCACGATGCTGATCGATCAGTATCCCGGCGCGCAGCTCGGCCAGGAGCCGCAGGTGCTGCAACTCGTCAAGTCCGGCGACATCGAGTTCTGCATCTCGTCGTCGGCCAACGCCGCGACGCTGTCGCCGCAGGCCGGCGTGATGTCGCTGCATTTCCTGTTCCGCGTCGGAGGATCATCTGAACAAGGCGATGGCCGACCCGGAGGTCGCCAAGGCCGTCAAGGCGATGATCGACGAGACGGTGCAGGGCGCGCACGTGATCGCGCTGTCGACGCTCGGCCTGCGCACATGTACTCCAAGCGCGAGATCCAGAAGATCGAGGACATGAAGGGCCTCAAGGTGCGCGTGCAGGCGACGCCGACCGAGGACACGATGTTCCCGGCCTATGGCGCGCAGACCGTGCACATGCCGTTCGGCAGCGTCTACACCTCGCTGCAGACCGGCGTCATCGACGTCGCGGAGAACGGCGTCAACGTCTATCTCGTCAACAAGCACTACGAAGTCGCGCCGGTGCTGTCGATGACCGAGCACGAGGCCAACAACAGCTTGGTCTGGGTCAGCGACAAGCTGTGGAAGAGCCTGACCGCCGAGCAGAAGGGCTGGGTGCAGGCCGCGGCCGACGAGGTCAACAAGAACCAGCCCGGCAAGGCGATCGAGCTCGAGCACCAGTCGGCCGACCAAGCTCAAGTCGATCGGCGTCAAGGTCGTCACCGATGTCGACAAGTCCGGCTTCATGAAGATCGCCGAGCCCTATCTCGACAAGATCGCCAAGCGAGCTCGGCCCGCACGCCGCGAAGATCGAGGAGCTGATCCGCGGCGATCAAGTAAGCTCGATCTCTCGCTGCGGCCGGGGCTGCCACTCCGGCAGCCTCTCAGCGCCGGATGCATGGCCGATGCATTGCCGACAAGCTCGTGCTGCAGCGGCAGCGTCATCTGAAATGGCGGGCGCTCGATGCGCTTGAAACGGCGCTGATGATGCTGTGCGGCGCTGCTGCTGTTCGGCTTCTCCACGACGGTCATCTTCGACATCGTCACCCGCACGATCGGCCATCCCTGGCTGTGGCTGCAGGAGGTCACCTCGACCTTCTTCATCTACGGCATCTTCACCGGCGCCGCGGTCGCGACGCGGCGCAACGACCATCTCTATCTCACGGCGCTGTCGCCGAAGCGCTGCACGGCACGCCGCGCCTCGTCGTCGAGATCGTCATCCGCCTCGTCGTGCTCGGCGTCGCGCTGTGCCTGATCTATTTCGGCTATCTCAATTTCCTGCGCGGCTTCTCCAGCTTCCGCATGCCGTCGATGACGCCGATCGCCTCGCTCTATGCGGCGATTCCGATCTCCGGCGCGCTGATCGCGCTGTTCACGGTCGAGCAGCTCGTCAACGGCTGGCGCAACGGCTTCGAGCATCCCGAGCCGCCGGAAGAGCCGATCGCCATGCACGCCCGATCGAGGCGGCCGCGCCGGCAGGAGCCGGCACGTGAGCGCGCCGCTGATCCTCGCGTTGATGACGTTCCTGTTCCTGTTCTTCGGCTATCTGGGCGTGCCGGTCGCGTTCTCGCTGCTCGGCCGGCGTGATGATCGGCGCGATGTTCACCGACGTCTCGCACGCCGCGATGATCCAGAAGATGTTCGACGGCATGGATTCCGAGGCGCTGCTGGCGATCCCGTTCTTCCTCCTGGTCGGCGAGCTGATGAGCTCGGCCAACGTCGTGCGTGCGGATCGCCAACCTGTCGCTGGCGCTGGTCGGCCATATCCGCGGCGGCCTGTCGCAGGTCGTGACCGTGTTCTGCATGTTCTTCTCCGAGATGTCCGGCTCGACCACCGCCGATGTCGCCGTGATCAGCCGCGCGCTCGGCGGCCCGATGAAGCGCGAGGGCTACGAGCCGGCCATTCATCGCCGCGATCATCGCGGCCGCCTCGACGATCGCGGCGCTGGTGCCGCCGAGCATCACGGCGGTGGTCTATGGCGCGATCGGCAACGTCTCGATCGCCGGCCTGTTCATGGCCGGCGTCGTGCCCGGCCTGATGATCGGCTTCGGCCTGATGATCTACTGCTACTTCTTCGGCCCGGCCGGCATGCGCCGGCCGCGCGCGACGCTTCGGACGTCGCGCGCGCCGTCAGGCGACGCCGCGCTGCCGCTGATGATCCCGGTCATCCTGCTCGGCGGCATCCTCACCGGCTGGTTCACGCCGACCGAGGCCGGCGTCGTCGCGGTGGTCTGGATCATCGTCGTCGTGATCCCGATGCTCAATCCGCGGCCATCTGAAGCAAGCTGCCGTACGACTTCTGCCTGGCCGGCCTGATCTTCTCGCTGCCGCTGATCACCATCGGCGCCGCCAACGCGTTCGGCTGGCTGCTCGCCTACCTGCGCGGCGCGCATCGTCATCGCCGACTGGATCACCGACATCGCCGGCAACGATCCGCATCTCATCATGCTGCTGCTGGTGCTGCTGTTCACCATCATCGGCGACTTCATCGAGCCGGTGCCGACCATCATCATCTTCATGCCGCTGGTGAACGCGCTGACCGCAGGCCGGCGACATCAACCCCGTGCACATGGGCGTGGTGCTGATCGCCACGCTGGCCTTCGGCCTGATCACGCCGCCCTACGGGCTCGTCCTGCTGATGGCGTCGAAATTCGTCGGCGTGCGGTTCTCCCAGGCGCTGCGGGCGGCGCTGCCGATCTACGTGGTGTTCCTGTTCACCATCGCCTTCACGATCTACTTTCCCAAGGTCGTGCTGTGGCTGCCCAAGCAGGTGATCCCGGAATCGGTCGGCTGCTTCAAGAACCCGAGCGGCGCGGGCTATATCTGTCCTTAGCCCGGGCAGCTACGGGCTCGCTGCATCCCTGCCGCCTCGTGCCAAACTTGCGCCCGTTGCCCGCATGCTTACATTGGGCGTGAAAACCAGCCCCATTCGTATCTCCCATGACGTATGTCGATGCGGCGGTCGCGCCGCTCCGCAAGACCGGCCAGATCAAGCTTTACGGCCCCGCCGCCTTCGAGGGCATGCGCCGGGCCGGGCGGCTCGTGGCCGAATGCCTCGACCTGCTGGCGGATGAAGTTCGTCCCGGCGTCCCGACCGAGCGGCTCGATCGGCTGGTCTACGAGTTCGCGATGGACCAAGGCGCGACGCCCGCGACCCTGATGTATCGCGGCTATACGCGCTCCACCTGCACCTCCATCAATCACGTCGTGTGCCACGGCATCCCGGGCGAGAAACCGCTCAAGGAAGGCGACATCGTCAATATCGACGTGACCCTGATCCTCGACGGCTGGCACGGCGATTCGAGCCGCATGTATGCAGTCGGCGCGATCCCGCGACGAGCCGAGCGCCTGATCGACGTCACGTATGAGGCGATGATGCTGGGGATCGCGGTGGTGCGGCCCGGCGGCACCACCGGCGACATCGGGGCCGCGATCCAGAGCTTCGTCGAGCCCCAGCACATGAGCGTGGTGCGCGATTTCTGCGGCCACGGCCTCGGACGCCTGTTCCACGACGAGCCCAACATCGTCCATGTCGGCCGCCGCGGCGAGGGAGTCGTGCTCAAGCCCGGGATGTTGTTCACGATCGAACCGATGATCAATCTCGGCAGGCCGCACGTGAAAGTGCTGTCCGACGGCTGGACCGCGGTGACCCGGGACCGCTCGCTGTCCGCGCAGTTCGAGCACACCGTGGGCGTTACGGCGGATGGCGTGGAGATATTCACGCTGTCGCCCAAGGGCCTCGACAAGCCGCCCTACCAGCGGCCGCCCTCATAGTCTGGGTTCGCTCGTAAATGGCGCGCGGTTGCCATACAGTCATTTCCGAGTCGGCCAATGTGGCTGCTTGATGGGTGACATGCCGCTTGATGCCTCACGACGACGACGGCGATCTTTCCGGTCTTGAAGAGGCGGCCCCGCACTATCACGGGCATCGCGAGCGGCTGCGCGGGCGCTTGCGCGATGCTGGCGCCGACGCGCTCGCCGATTATGAATTGCTCGAGCTGGTGCTGTTCCGCGCCATGCCGCGGCGGGACGTGAAGCCGCTCGCCAAGGCGCTGATTGCGCGGTTCGGGTCGTTCGCCGAAGTGGTGGCGGCGCCGCCGGCCCGGCTGGCTGAAATCTCCGGTCTCGGCGCCTCGGCGATCACCGAGCTCAAGATCGTCCAGGCGGCGGCAAGCCGGTTCGCGCGCGGCGTCGTCAAGCAGCGCAAGGTCTTGTCGTCATGGTCCTCGGTGCTCGACTACTGCCGCACCACCATGGCCTTTGCCGACAAGGAGCAGCTCCGGGTGCTGTTCCTCGACAAGCGCAACCAGCTCATCGCCGATGAGGTCCAGCAGGTCGGCACTGTCGATCATACCCCGGTCTATCCGCGCGAGGTCGTGAAGCGGGCGCTGGAACTCTCGGCCACCGCCATCATCATCGCGCACAATCATCCTTCGGGCGACCCGACGCCGTCGCGCGCCGATATCCAGATGACCCAGGCGATCGTCGAGATCGCCAAGCCGCTCGGCATCTCGGTGCACGATCACATCATCGTCGGCAAGGAAGGGTATGCGAGCTTCAAGGGGTTGAAGCTGATTTGATCCGTGTGCGCTTACGGGCATGCGATGCGCTCCACACAGCGCCAGCAAACGGGACGCGGTCCGTTATTCCTTCACCGCGCCGGTCATCGCCGACACGTAGTGCTCGACGAAGAACGCGTAGAGCACGACCAGCGGCAGCGAGCCGACCAGCGCGCCCGCCATCAGCGAGCCCCAGCGGTAGATGTCGCCGTCGACCAGCGCGGTGACGATCGCGACCGGCACGGTCTTGTACTGCGTCGAGGAGATGAAGGTCAGCGCGTAGATGAACTCGTTCCAGCACAGCGTGAAGCAGAAGATGAAGGCCGAGATCAGGCCCGGGATCGCGAGCGGCAGCACGATCTTCATCAGGATCTGCCAGCGGCTGGCGCCGTCGATCAGCGCGCATTCCTCAAGCTCGAACGGGATGGTCTTGAAGTAGCCCATCAGCAGCCAGGTCGAGAACGGGATCAGGATGGTCGGATAGGTGAGGATCAGCGCGAACGGCGTGTCGAACAGGCCGTACTTGAAAGACCACGGTCGAGAGCGGGATGAACAGGATCGACGGCGGCACCAGATAGGCGAGGAAGATCGCGCCGCCGACCCATTGCGCGCCGCGGTAGCGCAGCCGCACGATCGCATAGGCCGCGAGCACGCTGGCGATGAGCGACAGCACGGTCGCGCAGACCGCGACCAGCATCGTGTTCCACAGCCAGATCGGATAGTCGGTCTCGAACAGCAGCTTGTAGATGTGCTTGAGCGTCGGCGACCAGGTCCAGAACGGGTTGTAGCGTTCGAGGTCGAGCAACTGCTCGTCCGGCTTGACCGCGGTGAGCGCCATCCAGTAGAACGGGAACAGCAGCACCAGCAGGATGAGCGACGAGCGGCAGATAGAGCGTCACCAGCCGCCGCGGCAGCGAGTGCAGATAGCTCATGCCCTCGGAATGATCGTCCCGCGGCCGCGGGTGACGAGCCGGTGAGCACGGCTCTCGGATCGGCGACCTTGGCGGCGAGGGCGTCAGTCATTGTCGCCGCCCTGCTGCCACTTGCGGCGCTGCAGGCCGAACCATGAGACCAGGATGGCCGCGAGCAGGAACGGGATCATCGCGGTCGAGATCGCCGCGCCCTCGCCGAGATAGCCGCTCATGATGGCGCGCTGGTAGGAGAACGTCGCCATCAGGTGCGTGGCGTTGACCGGGCCGCCGCGCGTCATCACCCAGATGAGCTGGAAGTCGGTGAAGGTGAACAGCACCGAGAAGGTCATCACCACCGCGATGATCGGCGTGAGCAGCGGATAGGTGATGAAGCGGAAGCGCTGCCAGCTGCGTCGCGCCGTCGATGGTCGCGGCCTCGTAGAGCGAGGGCGACACGGTCTGCAGGCCGGCGAGCAGCGTGATGGCGACGAACGGCACGCCGCGCCAGATGTTGGCGAAGATCACCGACCAGCGCGCGTTCCAGACGTCGCCGAGGAAGTTGATGTTGTGGTCGATCAGGCCCATTTCTTGCAGCGACCAGGAGATGATCGAGAATTGCGGATCGAACAGCCACCAGAAGGCGATCGCCGACAGCACCGTCGGCACGATGAACGGGATCAGCACCACGGCGCGGATGATCGCCTTGAACGGCAGGTTCTCGTTGAGCAGCAGCGCGAGATAGAGGCCGACCGCGAATTTGATGACGCTGGCGACGCTCGTGTAGAGCAGCGTGTTGAACACCGAGAGCCAGAACGATCGAATCGTCGCGCAGGAAGTCGTAGTTCTCGAGGCCGATGAACACGCCGTCGCGGCCGAGCCGCGCGTCGGTGAAGCGAGAGCCAGACGCCGAGGCCGAGCGGATAGGCGAGGAACAGGATCAGGAACGCCGCCGCCGGCAGCATGAACCAGAAGGCCGAGCCAGTTGCGGTTGACCTTCAGCCGGTCCCACGCTCGCGCTTCGCGGATCGGCTGCCGGCCCAGTGACGATTTCAGCGCGACGTCGGCCATTCTGCTTCTCTTATCCCTCCCCGCCTTGCGGGAAGAGTGGTTCGGCCGCAGGCCGAACCGGGTGGGGAAGTCGGGTGTGGCGACAGCCCCACCCGTCTGCTCGCTCCGCTCGCATTCGCCCTCCCCCTTGCGGGGGAGGGATAAAGGCGTCAGCGATAGATTCGCTTCAGCCGCCGCTCCGCGATCGCGATCGCGCCCTTGACGTCCTCGCGGCCGGTGCAGTAGTTCGCGAACATGTCGAGCACGACGAAGTCGGCGATCGCGGTCGCCGCCTTCTCGCCGACCGAGCCGAGGCCGCCGGCGGTGAGCGAGCGCTTGGCGGCCTCGCGGAACGGACGCGCGTTTCGGATCGGCGGTCCACACCGGATTGTTGTCGTAGGCGTTGAGGCAATGCGTCAGGTAGCCCTGCGCCGACTCGATCCACGGGTTGAAGTTGTCCGCTTCCAGCATGAAGGCGATCAGCGCCTTACAGGCCTGCGGATACTTGGTGTAGTTCATCGCCAGCATCGGATACATCAGGTGCAGCTCGGTCGGCTTGCCGACCGGGCCGATCGGCCAGAACGCGTGATCCATGTCCTCGGCGATCTCTTTCTTGGTCGGGTCCTTCTGCGCCGCGACGTAGATCGAGATGCCGTTGTCGGTCCATGAGATCTCGCCGCCGAGGAACGCCTTGTTGTTGGAGGCGTCGTTCCACGAGGCGACGCCCGGGATCATGTTCTCGAAGAGCTGCTTGGCGTATTCCAGCGCCTTCACGGTCTCCGGCGAGTTGATGATCACCTTGTCGTCCTTGTCGACGACCTGACCGCCATGCGACCACAGAGCCCAGTGCACCCAGCCGTTGCCGTCGCCGGAGGCATGGCCGAGCGCGAAGCCGCCCGGCGTGTTGTTCTTCTTCATCGCCTTGGCGTATTCGAGGAAGGCATCGGTCTTGTCGGGGAATTTCTCGAAGCCGGCCTTCTTCATCGCGTCGATGCGGTAGTTGACCATGTTGCCGGAGTAGCAGATCGGGATCGCGATCCACTTGTCGCCGCTCTGGCCGTACTGCACCGCGCTTGGAACCCAGCCGCCGTATTTCTTGCCGAGGTAATCGGCGACGTCGGTCACATCGATGCACTTCTGCGGGAACAGGTGCGGCAACGAATAAAGGCCCCAGAACAGATCCGGGCCGGCGCCGGTATTGGCGGCGACGGAGGCCTTCGGCTGCACGTCCTCGTAGGATTCGCGCGAAATATTGACCTTGACGCCGGTCGCCTTGGTGAAGGCGTCGCATAGCGTCACGAAGGCGTCGTCCTCGGCCTGCACGAAATACTTCCAGCGCAGCATCGAGAGCTGGGCGCCGCTTTCCGGCTTCCACGGCGCGCTCTGCGCCCAGGCCTTTGCCCAATCGAGCAGGCCCGAGCCGGCGAGTGCGCCGACGGCGCCTGCCGCGGTGCCGCTCTTAATCAGGGCGCGGCGGGTCAATTGAGTCATGTCACTCCTCCCTTGTGCTTTTGCGTTATGCGTTCGAATCGTTGTCCGGTCGCGTCGTCGAACAGATGGACGAGGCTCGGATCGGGCTTGAGGCGGATCTTGTCGCCCGGGTTGAACTGGTGGCGCTCGCGGAACACCGCGACGACTTCCTGGCCGCCGATCTTGGCGAACACCTGCGTCTCCGAGCCGGTCGGCTCGACCACCACGATCTCGGCCTCGGCGCCGTCGTCGGCGATGGTGAAGTGCTCCGGCCGGATGCCGTAGACCGCCGGCTTGCCGTCGGCGCCGGCTGGGACGCCGCGCCAGCGGCAGGCTGACGCCGCCCGGCCCTTCGAAGCTCGCGGCGCCGTTGACCTTGACGCGACCCTTGAGGAAATTCATCGACGGCGAGCCGATGAAGCCGGCGACGAACAGATTGTCCGGCCGGTCGTAGAGGTCGAGCGGCGCGCCGATCTGCTCGACGATGCCGTCATGCATCACCACGATCTTGTCGGCCATGGTCATGGCCTCGATCTGGTCGTGGGTGACGTAGACCGTGGTGGTCTTGAGCCGCTGATGCAGTTCCTTGATCTCGGTGCGCATCGCGACGCGCAGCTTGGCGTCGAGGTTCGACAGCGGCTCGTCGAACAGGAAGACCTGCGGATCGCGCACGATGGCGCGGCCCATGGCGACGCGCTGGCGCTGGCCGCCGGAAAGCTGGCGCGGGTAGCGCTCGAGCAGCGGCGTCAGGCCGAGGATGTCGGCGGCGCGCCGCACCCGGGTCTCGATCTCGGATCTTCGGCGCGTTCCGCAGCTTGAGCGAGAAGCCCATGTTGTCGGCGACCGTCATGTGCGGATAGAGCGCGTAGTTCTGGAACACCATCGCGATGTCGCGCTCCTTCGGCGGCACGTTGTTGACGACGCGGTCGCCGATGCGGATCTCGCCGCCGGTGATGTTCTCGAGCCCGGCGATCATGCGCAGCAGCGTCGACTTGCCGCAGCCGGAAGGCCCGACCAGCACCACGAACTCGCCGTCGTCGATCGTGATGTCGACGCCGTGGATGACGTGCGGTCGTGCCGAATGCCTTCCGGACGTCGCGGATTGCGACCGACGCCATCGTTTCCTCCCAGGACCCGGGGTTGATCCCCCGCTCAATTGCGTCTTGGCCGCCGCCCGTAGAGGGCGTGGCGTGAAGCCTATACGCGCAACGATCATGTTGCGGCAAGTCGCCTGAAAGCAAGCTCATTCTGCGGAACCGCCCCATTGACTTGGGCGTCCATATGCCGAGATTGGCCGCGTGCGATTTCGAAGCCTTGCCGGGCGGTGATTTAAGACTTTCGGAGGGGGATGGCGATGGCCGCGTGAGAAGACCGACGTGCTCATGATCGGGCCGATGATGCCGCTGATCGTGGAGGGCTCGGCAAGGCCTTCACACTGCACAAGCTGTGGGAGGCCAAGGACCAGCGAGGCCTTGCTCGAGGACCTGGAGCCGCGCCTGCGTGCGCTTGCCGCGGGCGGCGGCCATGCCCGGCTCGAAAGCTCGTTCCTCGCACGCTTCCCCAAGCTCGAGATCGTGTCCAGCTTCGGCGTCGGCTACGATCACATCGACGCCAAATGGGCGGGCGAGCACGGCATCGTCGTCACCAACACGCCGGACGTGCTGACCGAGGAGGTCGCCGACACCGCGCTCGGCCTCCTGCTCTGCACCGTGCGCGAGCTGCCGCAGGCCGAGCGCTACCTGCGCGCCGGCAAGTGGGAAAAGGCGAATTATCCGCTCACCAAGGCGACGCTGCGCGACCGCACGGTCGGCATTCGTCGGCCTCGGCCGCATCGGCAAGGCGATCGCGCGACGGCTCGAGGCCTTCGGGATGCCGGTGGTCTATCACGGGCGGCATAAGCAGAGCGACGTCGCCTACAAGTACTACTCCGATCTCACCGAGATGGCGCGAGACGTCGACGTCCTCATGATCGTGACGCCGGGCGGCCCGGAAACCAAGAATCTGGTCAACGCCGAGGTGCTCGAGGCGCTCGGGCCCGACGGCATCCTGATCAACGTCGCGCGCGGCTCCGTGGTGGACGAGCCCGCCCTGATCAAGGCCTTGCAGGAGAAGAAAATCTACGCCGCCGGCCTCGACGTGTTCGTGGACGAGCCCAAGGTGCCGCCGGAGCTGATCGCGATGGAGAACGTCGTGCTGTTCCCGCATGTCGGCTCGGCGTCCATCCACACCCGCCAGAAGATGGGTCAGCTCGTGGTCGACAATCTCCTGGCCTGGGCGGCCGGCAAGCCGCCCCTGACGCCGGTGCCGGAAACGCCGTGGCCGCCGAAAAAGAAATGACGCGCGCAACGTTCCTTGTCGTACTGGGGTTGGTCGCGGCGAGCGCCCAATCGGTTTATGCCTACGAGTTCGAGCCGGTGGCGCCGCTCGACATTGCGGCTGTCGACAAAAGCATGTTGGCGGATGTCTACGGCACCTGGGAAATCCGCGACCGCGCCGGTAAACGCCGCTGCCGCTTCGTGCTCGGATCGGAGCCGTCGATCGGTGGCTACGCGATCGAGGTGAGACCGGGCTGCGCCAAGGCATTCCCGATCATGGAGGACATCTCCGCGTGGCGGCTTCTGGAGGGCTGGGGCATCGATCTGGTCGATCCGCTGCGCAAGACACGCGTCCGCCTGTATACGCCGGACAACAACTATATCGCGACCGGCGACGACAAGGACGTCGCGGGTATGGACCGGATCATCAAGGTGCCCGACGCCAAGACACCCGCAGCCAAGAAACCGGCACGCAAGTAGGAGGCCGCATGGTCCGCCGCCTCGCCGCTTTCGCCGTCGTCACGCTCGCCATCTGCTGCCCGGCGCACGCCCAGGCGCCGGGCCCGAGCGACGCGGTGAAAGCCATGGTCGGCACCTGGGAGCTCTCCAATGCCGATCGTGACCGCACCTGCACGATCACGTTCCGGCTCGGCAACGCGCCGGCCGCCTATCCGCTCGATCTCGACAAGGGCTGCGCGGATGCGTTCCCCGCGATCCGCGGCGTCGCGGCCTGGACCATCGGCCGCAACGACGTGCTTCTGCTGGTCGACGCCAAGGGCTCCTCGCTGCTCGAGCTGCTGGAGGTCGAGGCCGGGATGTACGAGGGGCTGCGGCCGAACGAAGGCCGCTACTTCCTGCAGAACGCCGCAGTCGCGGCCGCCCAGAAGGACAAGACCGCGGACCAGATGTTCGGCAACTGGGGTTTCGTGCGTGGGACCGGCAGCGGCAAGCCGATCTGCAGCGTGACCCTGGAGAACACGGCCAAGGACGCCGACACCTTCGCGCTCACGGTGAAGCCGGGCTGCGATCAACTGATCACGCGATTTGGTCCCGCCGGCTGGAAGATGGATCGCGGCCAGCTCACCGTGGTTTCGGGCAAGGGCGAGATGTGGCGCTTCGAGGAGGGCGATCCCGTCACCATCTGGAACCGCGTGCCAGTGGCTCGTCAGCCGCTGAGCCTGGTGAAGCAGTAACTCGTTTCCGTACCCCGCATGGAGCGAAGCGCAATGCGGGACGGCGCCATGAGGTCAGGTCCCGGATTTTCGCTTCGCTTCATCCGGACTAAATGAGGCCGCTCACACCATCATCGTCACGGGCGCCTCGATGAAGCCCTTGAACGCCGCGAGCAACTGAGCGCCGAGCGCGCCGTCGACCACGCGGTGGTCGCATGACAGCGTGACGCTCATCTGGCTGACGAAGCGGACGCCGCCGTCCGTCGTTTCCACCGGCGCCCGCCGCGACGCGCCGACCGCCAGGATGGTGGCGTGCGGCGGATTGATGATCGCGGAGAATTCTCGCACACCGTACATGCCGAGATTAGAGATCGCGGATGCGCCACCTTGGATCTCGTCGGCCTTGAGCTTCTTCGTCCGCGCCCGCTCGCCGAGATCCTTCATCTCCGCCGAGATCGCGGTGAGGGTCTTGGTCTCAGCCCGACGGATCACCGGCGTGATGAGGCCGCCGTCGAGCGCGACCGCGATGCCGATGTCGGAATGCCGGAAGCGCAGGATGCGATCCTCCGCCCACACCGCATTGGCCTCGGGCACGCGCTGCAGCGCCGCCGCCCACGCCTTGATGACGAGGTCGTTGAGCGAGAGCTTGAACGCCACCTCGCCATCCTTGCCCTTTGTGGCAGAGGCATTGGCTTCCTCACGCAGCTTTGCCAGCCGCGCGACCTCGACATCCGCCGTCAGGTAGAAATGCGGGATGGTCTGCTTCGCCTCGATCAGCCGCCGCGCGATGGTACGGCGCATGGTGTCAAGCGGTACTTCCTCGTATCCGCCATCGGGAAAGAGCGCCTTGACCTGATCGGCGGTGGGTCCTGCGGACGCGCGACCGGCAACCGGCTGCGACGCCTTTGCGCTCTCGATGTCGCGCGCGACGACGCGGCCATGCGGCCCCGACCCCTTGATGCGGGTGAGGTCGATTCCGGCCTCGCCGGCAAGCCTGCGGGCGAGCGGCGTCACCACGGTGCCGCCTGCCAGCCGGGCGGGGCCGAAATTTCGCGTCGGCGTGTTGACCTCGCGGAATGGGTCCATCCCGGCATTTGACGGCCGTGGCGCGTATGTCTGCGTCGCGGGCGCTGACGAAGCGGCGATTGGCGCCTGCTTGGGCGCGGCGGGCGTCTTGGGCGGCGCGCCGGTGGTGGAGGACACCGGCATCGCCTGCGGCGCGGCGGCCGCTCCGTCGCCGCCGATGATCGCCACGATGGCGCCGACCAGCGCGGTCTCGCCGACCGACACGCGGATCTCCGTGATAGTGCCCGGTGCAATGGCCGGCACCTCCATCGACACCTTGTCGGTCTCGATCTCGAACAGGTTGTCGCCAGGCTTTACGGCATCGCCCACCTTCTTGAACCACGTGGTGATCTTGCCTTCGGCAACGGTCTCGCCGAGTTGCGGCATCAGGACGTCCATTTCCAACTTACTCCGTCGCGCGCCAGCGTTTTATCTTCAGAATGCGGCCGAGTGAAATGATGTACTTGGCGCTCTTTTCATCGCGCCCCACTCCAAGGTATTCCACCAGCATTTCAGGAATCTGCGTCGTAACCGTTGCGAAAGAGCACGGCGTCGTATTCCCGCCCTTCCAGACGAGTTTTCCAATATGGCGTGAGATCGCGATACTCTTTTCGCTTCGCCCCTCGGGCTATTTCATCAAACCATTGTCGTTTAAGGGTTAGACGAAGATCCAAGTCCTCGCCACAGTCCTACCAGCTCACCGACACGTACTGCGTTTCCATGAATTCCTTCATGCCCTCCTGCGCGCCCTCGCGCCCCAGGCCGGACTGCTTGGTGCCGCCGAACGGCGCTGCCGGGTCTGACACGAGACCGCGGTTGAGGCCGATCATGCCGAAATCGAGCTTCTCGGACATGCGCAGGCCGCGGCTCATGTCCTTGGTGTAGAGATAGGCGACGAGCCCGTATTCGGTGTCGTTGGCGCGCGTCACCGCCTCGTCCTCGGACGCGAACATCTGGATCGACGCCACCGGCCCGAAGATCTCCTCGTTGAGCATCTTGGCGTCGTCGGACACGTTGGTGAGGACGGTCGCCGGATAGAAGAAGCCCGGTCCCTCGGGCGTCTTGCCGCCGGTGAGCACCTTGGCGCCCTTGGCCACCGCGTCGTCGACCAGTTCGATGACCTTGTCGCGCCCCTCGGCATTGACGAGCGGCCCAAGCGCGACACCGTCGTCGAGGCCATTGCCCATCTTGAGAGCCTTCATCTTGGCGGTGAGCTTCTCAGCGAACGAGTCGTGCACGCTCTCGTGCACGTAGAAGCGGTTGGCCGCCGTGCACGCCTCGCCCATGTTGCGCATCTTGGCGATCATCGCGCCGTCGATCGCTGCGTCGACATCGGCATCCTCCATGACGATGAAGGGTGCGTTGCCGCCAAGCTCCATCGCCGGCTTGACGATGTTGTCGGCGGCTTCGTGCAGCAGCTTGCGGCCGACTTCCGTGCTGCCGGTGAATGACACCACGCGCACGCGCGGGTCATGCAGCATCGCGCTCACCACCTTGCCGGAGGACCGAGACGGGATGACGTTGATGACGCCCGGCGGCACGCCCGCCTCCTCCATGATCGGCATCAGTGCCAGCATGGTGAGCGGCGTGTCGGAGGCCGGCTTGAGCACCACTGGGCAGCCCGCCGCCAGCGCCGGACCGATCTTGCGCGTCGCCATCGCGGCGGGGAAATTCCATGGCGTCACCAGCACCGCGATGCCGGCGGGCTTGTGCTGCACCAGGATGCGCGCGCCGGACGCCGGCGCCGTCGACATGGACCCGGTGTTGCGCACCGCTTCCTCGGCATACCAGCGGAAGAACTCCGCCGCATAGGCGACCTCGCCGCGCGAATCCGACAGCGCCTTGCCGTTCTCCAGCGTGATCAGCTTCGCCAAGCGCTCAAGGTCGCGCATGGTGAGGTCATAGGCCTTGCGTAGGATCTCGGCACGCTCGCGCGGCTTCTTGCCGGCCCAGCCGGGGAATGCAGCCTGCGCGGCATCGAGCGCCGCCTTGGCATCCTCGACGGTCGCGCTTGCCACCGATGCGATGGTCTTCTCCGTCGCCGGATCAATCACGTCGAAGCGGGCGCCGTCGGAAGACTTGCACCACTTGCCGCCGATCCACAGGTCGGTCGGGACGTTGGCGAGAAGGTTGTCGTACATGGGACAGTTCCTTTGTACTGCGCTGCCTCCGCTCATTCCCGCGAAAGCGGGAATCCAGTTTTACCGGGGCTCGTCTTGTAAATGGGTTCCCGCTTTCGCGGAGACGAGCGGACAATGATTGGCGTGGTCTTATCCTCCGAGCGACTGCCGCACGCGTTCGGCGATGCGGTCCGGCGTCGGCAGCACGATGTCTTCCAGGATGTCGGCCGCGGGCAGCGGGATATGCGGCGTGGTGATGCGCACCGGCGGGCCGTCGAGGTCGTAGAAAGCCTCGTCGGCGACGATCGACACGATTTCGGCGCCCCAGCCGCACAGCCGCGGGTTCTCCTCGACTGTGAACAGACGGTTGGTCTTGGCCACCGAGCCGAGGATGGTCTGGGTGTCGAGCGGCACCAGCGACCGTACGTCGATCACCTCGCAATCGATGCCGTGTTCGCTTTGGAGCTTCTCGGCGGCAACGAGCGCGCGCGACACCATCAGCGCCAGCGCAACAATGGTGCAGTCCTTGCCGGGCCGCACGATCTTGGCGGTACCGAGCGTGTCGAGGATCTCACCGTCCGGCACCTCGCCCTTGGTGGCGTACAGCGACTTGTGCTCAAAAAAGATCACCGGATCGGGATCGCGCACGGCCGCGGCCAGCAGCCCGATGACGTCGCGCGGCGTTGAAGGTGCGACGACCTTGAGGCCCGGAATCATCATGCACCAGTTCTCGACGCTCTGGGAGTGCTGGGCGCCGAACCGCGAGCCGGCGCCATTGCCGGTCCGCACCACCAGCGGACACTTGGTCTGGCCGTTGGTCATGTAGCGGCTCTTGGGGAACTCGTTCGCGATATAGTCGAAGCACACCGCGATGAAGTCCGAGAACATGATCTCGGCGATCGGCTTGAGGCCGGTCATCGCCGCGCCCATCGCTGCTCCGAGAATCGCCTGCTCGGAGATTGGCGTGTCGCGCACGCGCAGCGGCCCGAACTGCTCGTAAAGCCCGACCGTCGCCTTGAAGCAACCACCGGGTTTGCCCACGTCCTCGCCGAGGAACACGACATCCTTGTCGCGCGCCATTTCCTGCGCAATGCCGCGCGTGACCGCGTCCCGATAGCTGATTTCCGCCATCTTAGTTTCTCCAGGCCCAGCCGCCGTCGGCATAGACGTCAGTGAAGAGCAGGTCGAGCGGCGGCATCGGCGCGGCCTTGCAGACCTCTGTTGCGTCGTCGACTTCCTGGCGCACGGATGCCTCGATCTCCTCGATCGCCGCCTCCTTGATGCCGAACTGCTTGAGACGCTCGCGATAGATCTTGACCGGGTCGCGCTTCTTCCATTCCTCAAGTTCGCCCTCGGGGCGATACTTGGCCGGGTCGGCGCGCGAGTGGCCGCTGTGGCGATAGGTCATGCACTCGATCAGCGAAGGTCCCTCGCCGGCGCGCGCTTTGGCAAAAGCCTTCTGAGCTTCGCGATAGACCACGTCGGCATCGTTGCCGTCGATGACGATGCGCTCCAGCCCGTAGGCGGACGCGCGATCCGCCGCCGGATGCTCGACCGCCGTCATGTCCTTGATCGGCGTATATTCCATGTAGAGGTTGTTTTCGCAGACGAAGATCACCGGCAGCTTCCAGATGGCGGCGAAGTTCAGCGCCTCGTGGAATGCACCGATGTTTGTCGTTCCGTCGCCGAAGAAGCACACCGAGACGTCCTTGTCGCCGCGATACTGCGCCCGCCAGGCGGCCCCGCAGGCGATCGGCAGATGCGCCCCGATGATGGCATAGGAGCCCATCACGCCATGCTCCTCCGACGCGAGGTGCATCGAGCCCCCCTTGCCGCGCATCAGGCCGTTGTCGCGTTGCATCAGCTCGCCCAGCACCTTCTCCACCGGCACGCCGCGCGCCAGGGTATGGGCATGACCCCGGTAGGTGCAGAAGGAGAGGTCTCCCTTCACCATGGCTTCGGCGAAGCCTGCGGCGATCGCCTCCTGGCCGAGCGAAAGGTGGCTGGTGCCCTTCACCAGATTCTGCAGGAACAGGTCGAAGGCGCGCTGCTCGGCCTCGCGAAGGCGGAATTGGGAGCGGTAGAGATCGAGGCGCTTCGCCTCGCCGATGTCGTCGTTGTGGCGGGCGCCGTTGGTCGGCGCCGCAGTCGGCTGCTTGGGCATTCGTCACCTCGGCGATGCGGTTCGCGGTATCAGCCGCCGCAGGCACATTTTGTCAACAGCGCACATCGGGACCGCCCCATGCCGCGGCCGCGGCCTACGTCTCTCCCCGGACCTTGCGCTCCCAGTAGATCAGGTAGAGGCCGGACCCGACCACGACCGCGGCGCCGGCCAGCGTCCAGCGGTTGGGCGCGTCGTGAAACACGAGATAGCCGAGCGCGATCATCCACACGATCTCGGTATAGATGAACGGCGCCAGCACGCCGGCCGGGGCATTACGGTGGGCGACGATCAGCATGTAATGCCCCAGGCCGCTCAGGGCGCCCATCGCCACCATCAGCAGGATCACGATCGGGTCCGTGGGCGTCACCCAGACCAGCGGAACGACGGCTGTGGTCAGCGCGGCGCCCACGAGGTTGGAATAGAACAGCGTTGTCTCACTGGAATCGTGGCGGGCCAGCACGCGCGTGAGCACGGAATACAACGAATAGGTGATCGCCGAGATGAACGACAGTGCGGCGGCCGGATGGATGCCGCCGGCGCCCGGCCGGGTCACCAGCAGCACACCGCAGAAGCCGACGATGATCGCGACCCAGCGCCGCCAGCCCAGCCATTCGCCGAGCAGCGGCCCGCCCATCAGCGCCACCAGGAACGGTGTGCAGAAGATGATGGCGACCGCCTGGTCGAGCTGGAGGTAGCGCAGCGCGATGAAGTTCATCGCCGTGGAGGTCAGCAGCAGCGCGGAGCGCACGATCTGGAGCACGGGACGCGTGGTGCGCAGAATCTGAGGGCGGGTGAACGGGTTCGCGACCGCGAAGCCGAGCACGAAGGCCGCAGCGTAGCGCGCCCACACCACCTGCAGCGTGTCCATGTGGGTGTTGAGGTATTTCGCGCTGGTGTCGTTGCCCGCAAACAGGAACACCGCGCCGCACATCAATGCGATGCCGACCAGCCGCCGTCGCTGCGCCTGTTCGTGCGAAAGCTCGCTCAATAGGTGGCCCGCCCCCCGGAAATATCGAACACCGCGCCGGTGGTGAACGAGCATTCCGCCGATGCGCAAAACGCCGCGAGCGCGGCTATCTCGTCGACCAGCACGAAGCGGTTGCGCGGGATTTTCGCCAGCATGTAGTCGATATGCTGCTGCGTCATCTGGTCGAAGATCGCGGTCTTGGCGGCGGCGGGGGTGATGCAATTGACCGCGATGTCATAGGTCGCGGTCTCCTTGCCGAGCGATTTGGTGAGCGCGATGACGCCGGCCTTGGAGGCCGAATAGGCGGGCGCATTCGGGTTGCCCTCCTTGCCGGCGATGGAGGCGATGTTGACGATGCGGCCGTAATTCTGCGCGATCATGCCCGGCACGACCGTTCGGCAGCAGAAGAACTGGCTGTCGAGGTTGACGCGCATCACCTGCGCCCAGTCGTCCGGCTTGTACTCCCAGGTCCTGACGTTCGGTCCCGCGATGCCGGCGTTGTTGACCAGGATGTCGATGCGCGAGAACGCCGTCACGGTGGCAGCGTTGGCGGCTTCGACCTCCTTGAGGTTCGTGAGGTCCACCGCGAAGGCCGATACCTTGCCGCGCGCCTTCAATTCCCCGGCGGCCTTGTCCCCGAGCGCGCGGTCGCGGTCCCAGATCGCGACGGTCGCGCCGGATTCGAGGAAGCGCTCGACGATCGCCCGCCCGATCCCCTGCGCGCCGCCGGTGACGACCGCGACGCGGTCGGAAAGATCGATCCTGTTGGCCATGCTGCCTCTCCGGTCGTGTTGTCCGCCATCCGCGTGGCACGGCATGCGTTCGAGCACGGACCTGATCCGAAACCCGGTTCGCGCGTCTCGGGACCATGCTCTAGTCTGGCGGATTGCGGGAAATCCTGTCGATGTTCAGAAATATCTTGGACGGCGTCCTGGATACAAGCTGGCCCACGTTTCCGGCATGGCGGTGCAATTCGGCGTGCTCGCGTGGTCGAGCGGTTTCGCGGTGGGATCGCGCCCATCCTCGTCGTCAATCTCATCATCTCGGGGATCGGCAGTCTTTATAATGCGCCGCAGGTCCGGAGCGCCATCGCGTATGGGGAATGGCCGCTGTTCTGCCTCGTGCGGTTCGAGCTCATTGCCCTGGCCGCGTCTGCCGCCGCCCTATTCGGAATCCGCGTCCCTCGTGGCTCGTCTGGATCGGGTTTATTGTCAATTTTTGTCTGTGCATGGCACTCATGCTTTTCGTCCTGACATTCTGGATGAACCGGCTGTTTTGACGAATGCCGCGCCGGATGCGGCGCGGTCAGTGCTCGCGCCGCACCGCGCTCTCGTGCCAGCGCCGCAAGGCCAGCCAGGACACGAAGGACAGCGTGAAGAAGATCGCGATGCCAGCAACCGAGAGCAGGATGAGTGCCGCGAAAAGCCGCGGAATGTTGAGGCGGTATCCCGACTCGAGAATCCGATAGGCCAGCCCCGAGCCGGCTCCGGCCGAGCCCGCCGCGATCTCCGCCACCACGGCGCCGATGAGGGACAGTCCCCCGGCGATGCGGATGCCGGCCAGCATGGACGGCATGGCCGCCGGAAGCTTCAGGATGAACAGCACCTGCAGATGCGATGCGCCGTAGAGCCGGAACAGGCTCGCCAGATTGTGGTCGACCGAGTTCAGCCCAAGCGTGGTGTTGGCCAGCACCGGAAAGAACGCGACGAGCCACGCACAGGCGAGGACGGCGGCGTGCTGCGGCAGGTAGATCAGCAGCAGCGGCGCGATGGCGACGACCGGCGTAACCTGCAGAATCACCGCGTATGGATAGAGCGAGTATTCGACCAGCCGCGACAGGTTGAACACCACGGCGAGGGCGACACCGAACACCGCCGCCAGGAGAAAGCCCTGCAGCGTCGTGCCGAGGGTGACGACAAGCGAATCCGAAAGCGTCGGCCAATCCGACATCAGGGTCGTCAATACGAGCCCAGGAGCCGGAAGGATGTAAGGTGGAATGTCCCTGAGCCTGACGGTGAGCTCCCATGCCAGGACGCCCACGCCCAGCACGACGCACGGCAGGACGATGCGCAGCGCCCGTTCGCGCCAAGCGGTATCGGGGAGCGGCCCGCTCATGGGTCCGCACCCGTCGCCGCGGCTAGCGCCTCGGAAACGACGCGGCACAGGGCGGCATATTCGGCGGACGTACGGAAGCGCGGACCGCGCGGATACGGCGCGTCGATCGCTATCTCCTGGAATATGCGCCCCGGGCGCGGCGTCATCACCACGATGCGGCTCGACAGGTAGACGGACTCGAACACCGAATGGGTGACGAAGACCACGGTCTTGCCCAACGTCTGCCACAGCGACAGCAGGTCGTCGTTGAGCTTGAAGCGGGTGATCTCATCAAGCGCCGCGAACGGCTCGTCCATCAGCAGCAGGCTTGGTTCCGTCACCAGAGCGCGTGCGATCGACACGCGCATCTTCATGCCGCCGGAGAGCTCACGCGGATAGGCGCCCGCGAACTCGCGAAGCCCGACGCGGCCGAGCGCCGCCGCCACGGCCGGCGCGGCTTGCACGCGCGACATGCCGGCGAGCTTCAGCGGCAGACGGACATTCTCCGACACGGTGGTCCAGGGCATCAGGGTCGGTTCCTGGAACACAAAGCCGGGATGTTTCGCGTGCGCGCCGTTGGCGCGGCCGTCGGGTCTCTCGATGATGCCCGCGCTCGGCTCGCTCAAGCCGGCGATGAGCCGCAGCGCCGTCGACTTGCCGCAACCCGACGGGCCGAGGAGCGACAGGAACTCGCAGGGCCGGACGTCCAGGTCCAGCCGACCGAGCGCGACCATGCCGTTCGCGAACGTCTTGCCGACGCCGCGGAAGGAGACGATGGTCTCGCCAGACCTAGAGCTCGTATTAGGGCTTGCCATCGTCGCGGGCCTTACCCTCTCTCTACGCTCGGCTCGCCACCCTCTCGGCGGGAGGAGGGGAGAATGGATCAAGCTGCCCGGCCATCAATTCTTCGGCCGCAATTCGAGTCCCGCCTTCTTGTTCACGAATTGCAGCGTGTAGGCCTTACGGAAATCGACGGTCGGCTTGACCACGCCGGCACGCGTCATCTTGCCGAAAAAGCTCGCCATGCGCGCGTCGGTCATTGCGCCGATGCCGAGTGCGACGCTGTCGCCTGAATCCACGATGCCGTAGGCCTTCATCTTATCGATCGAATAGGCCAGCAGCGCGTCAGTCATTTCCGGGTTGTGCTGGCGAATCAGCGCATTGCCGGCTTTGTTGTCGCCGTAGAGATAGTTGTACCAGCCGATAATCGAAGCCTCGACGAAGCGCTGCACGAGGTCGGGCTTCTTCTCGACGAGATCGCGTCGCGTCTCGATCAGGGTCGAATACGTGTTGAAACCCTGATCGGCGAGCAGGAAGATCTTCGGCGTGAAGCCGCCCTGCTTTTCGATCGCGTAAGGTTCGGAGGTGACATAGCCCTGCATCGCGGCGCGCTTGTCGGCCAGGAATGGCTGCGGGTTGAACGTGTAGGGCTTTACCTTGGCCTCGCTGAAGCCGAAGTCCGCCTTGAGCCACTGGAAATAGGTAACGATCCCTTCCGCCGAGACGAGCAGGGTCAGGTCTTTCAGGTCCTCGAATTTCTCGATGCCCTGGCTCGGATGGGCGAGCAGGACCTGCGGATCCTTCTGGAACATGGCGGCGACGGCGATCGTCGGAATATCCTGCGCCGCCGCGTCGAAGGACTGCAGCGTGTTGGCGCTCATGAAGAAGTCGAGCTTGCCGGCGATCAGCAGCAGGCGACTATTCACCTGCGGTCCGCCCTGCACGATCGATACGTCGAGACCATATTTTTTGTAGGTTCCGTCGGCGACGGCCTGATAGAAGCCGCCGTGCTCGGCCTCCGCCACCCAGTTGGTGCCGAACGATATCTTGTCGGGCTGCTGCGCGGCGGCCGTCAGGCTGGTCGCAAGCAATGCGACCCCCGTGGCGGCGGCGGCGCGCGTCCATCGTCCGAACATCGCTTCTCAGCCTCCTGCTTCACATCGGCAGGACAATAGGCGAGGGTCGCGGCATTGCCCAGGCGCACCGGCGGTGCCGGGCCGTTGTGACACACAAGGAGAATGAGCGGTGCCGCCCAAGCGCGACTGGATAGAGATGACCTGGGGCGACTTCGCCGCGGCCGACAAGGCCGAGTGGATCGCGGTGCTGCCGGTCGCCGCGGTCGAGCAGCACGGGCTGCACCTGCCGCTCGGGGTCGATACCTTCATCGCCGAGGCCTATCTCGCGCGCGTTCGCGCCCTGCTGCCGGAAGAATTGCCTGCGATCTTCCTGCCGGTGCAGACCATCGGCGCCTCTGCCGAGCATACCGGCTTTCCCGGTACGCTGACGCTGTCCGCGGCCGGGATGGTGGACATGGTCACCGCGATCGGGGCGAGCGTGCGCCGCGCCGGAGTCTCCAAGCTCGTCGTCGTCACCAGTCATGGCGGCAACGTGGGCGCCGTCGACCTCGCGGCGCTTGAGCTGCGCATGCGCCACGACATGCTTGTGGTCGCCACGTCGTGGCATGGCTTGGGTTATCCCGACGGCCGGTTCACGGCCGAGGAGATCGCGCATGGCGTCCATGGCGGCGACATAGAGACATCGCTGATGCTGGCGGCGCGGCCGCACTCCGTGAAACGCGACGAGGCCCGCAATTTTCCAAGCTCGGCGCGCAGCCTTGGCGGCGGACGGCAGCGGCTCGGCATCGACAAGCCCGCGAGCCTCGCCTGGATGACGCAGGATCTTCACCCGTCCGGCGCCGTCGGCGACGCGTCGCTCGCGACGGCCGAGAAGGGGGAGGCGGCGCTCGCATACGGCGCCCAGGCGTTCGTGGAATTGCTCGGCGAGGTCGCTCGGTTCGATCTTGCCCGCCTCGCCAAGGGTCCGCTCGGCTGAGAGTATCGAGGGCCGGGTGCGCTACTGCGTCTTGGCGCTCGCCGGTGCCGGGCCCGCACGACCGGTCTGCCCCGCCGCCACGAAGGTGTTGGCTTCGAGCACGGCCGCCCCGAGGACGGTCGGGATGGAGATACGGTACGGCGCGAGGATGCGCGTACCAGCGATGGGCGCATACCAGACTTCGAGGTCGCGCGATTCCATCAGGTAGCGGATGGCCGCGCGATTGGGGCGGTGGCCGGCAATCGGGCGATAGCTAACGGCGCACACCACCACCGGTCCATCATAGCCCTTCTCGGACCTGACGCGGTCCATGCGCTTGAATGACAACGCAAGATCGAAGCGCCCGCGCCCGTCGAAGATCGACGTTGTGCGGTGGCAGGCTTCCGGCCTGAGCATCTCCCCAGTACCGGGGACGGCGATCAGGGCTCCGCTCATGGGATCGGTCACGCCGCGGCGATGGGCCTCCGTCACCGGAATGCGATCCGGTACCGGCGGCAACGGCGGTTCAGCGGAGAATTCCTTCACGTTGCCGGCGCTCAACGCCATGCGGACCTCGTCGCTTTTCTTGTCGGAGACGAGATTGGAGGCATAGGCCGCCGGCTGCAGGACACCGCCCTTGACCGTTCCGCGCGATGCGGAGGTCCCATGGCCGCCGCTGAAGACGGCCAGAAAACCCGACGTGCGCCCGCTCGCCGCCGCGGTGTATTGATCATCCGCAACGTCGATTTGCCACACGCCCTTGCCGACCGGCACGCCGGCCAGGGTCGCCGAATATCGCGCGTCGAGCCGGACCTCGGCCCGGGCGGTTCCATCGAATGCGCCGAAGGCCGCCACCGTAGCGAGCGCGGCGGCGATCATCCGACATGCGATAAACCGGAACGGCACCCTGTCATCCTCGGCCACGAACATTGACCTCGAGAGGATCGCCTCGTTAACCAGGTTGAACCAAAGGACCGGATACGGGCGGGAACGCTCCGAGGTTGCGTCCTGTCCTCTGACCGGAATGCGTCCTTTATGTGATGCGCCGTGAACCAAAGCCGGCTAGACTGCGTTGGTTCGGCCAGAGAGGGTCCCATGCTGAAACTATCCGCCGCCGCCATCGCCGCCGCCGTTCTCACGGTCGCGCTCGCCGCTCCTGCGGAAGCCGCCGCGAAACGGAAGAAGCATTATGTGTATGGGCCGACCTATCAGCAGCGCGTTGCCATGGCGAACGGGCCGCGCTCGCGGATTACCGTACGCAAGCGCTCCTACCTGGACGCGGGGACCGAGGTCCTGCCGGGCGAGCGCAAGTTCAACGATTACGCGATCCCGCTGGGCTATCTCTCAACCAGTCCGATCGATCCCTACCGTCCGGGCGATATCCAGACCAACACCGGGTTTGGATATGGCTACACGGGGTTCCGGCCCGGCATTGCCTTTTAATCGGCCGCAGAGCGGCTGACGATCAGGCCGCCAGCCGTTCCAATTCCTCGATAACGGCCTGTCCCATCTCGCTGGTGCCGACCACCGTCGATCCTTCGGACTTGATGTCTGCTGTCCGAAGCCCGCGCGCCAGCGCCGCTGCGATCGCTTGCTCGATCAGCTCCGCCTCCTTGATCATGCCGAACGAATAGCGCAGCGCCATGCCGAATGAGGCGATCATGGCAATCGGGTTCGCCACGCCTTTGCCGGCGATGTCCGGCGCCGAGCCATGCACCGGCTCGTAGAGCGACTTGCGCTCGGCCCGTCCTCGGATCGGCCTCGCCGAGCGATGCCGACGCGAGCATCCCGAGCGAGCCGGTGAGCATCGCGGCGACGTCGGACAGCATGTCGCCGAACAGATTGTCGGTGACGATCACGTCGAACTGCTTGGGATTGCGCACGAGCTGCATCCCGCCGGCATCGGCCAGCATATGCTCCAGCTCCACGTCCTTGAAATCGCGCGCGTGCACCTCGCGTTACGACCTCGTTCCACAGCACGCCGGTCTTCATGACGTTGCGCTTCTCCATCGAGGTCACCTTGTTGCGCCGCTTGCGCGCGAGCTCGAAGGCGACCCGCGAGATGCGCTCGATCTCGTAGGTGTCGTAGACCTGCGTGTCGACCGCGCGCTTCTGGCCGTTGCCGAGATCGGTGATGGTCTTCGGCTCGCCGAAATAGACGCCGCCGGTGAGCTCGCGCAGGATCATGATGTCGAGGCCCTCGACCAGTTCGCGCTTGAGCGAGGAGGCATCCGCCAGCGCCGGATAGGTCACGGCGGGACGCAGGTTGGCATAGAGCTTCAGGTCCTTGCGCAGTCGCAGCAGGCCGGCCTCCGGGCGATGCTCGTAGGGCACCTTGTCCCACTTCGGCCCGCCGACCGAGCCGAACAGCACCGCATCCGCGGCCTTCGGCCTTGGCGACGGTCTCGTCGGTGACGGCGACACCGTGGGCGTCATAGGCGCAGCCGCCGCACAGCCCTTCCTCGGTCTCGAAGGTGCCCATGCCGTGGTCGTTCATCCACGCGATGAGCGTCTTCACCTCGGCCATGACCTCCGGCCCAATGCCGTCACCGGGAAGAAGAAGGAGGTTCATCATTGCCATCGGCCGCTCCCTCATTGTTCATTAGTTCGGGTCGATTAAAGGGTCGATGTTCGCGTGGCAAGCCGATTGCATGGCTCGGCCAGTTGCCTGGATGCCCTTTATCGGATGAAAGTCGCACCGCGCGACGTGCCGTCGGCGTGACGACATCGAGTGACGTTCCATGACCAAGACCAATGCCGGCAATTACTTCGAGGATTTCCGCTCGGCCAGGTGATCAGGCACGCGACGCCGCGCACCATCACGACCGGCGATGTCGCGCTCTACACCGCGCTCTACGGCTCGCGCTTCGCCGTGCAGTCGTCGGATGCCTTCGCCAAGGCGATCGGCTATCCGCGCGCGCCGGTCGACGACCTGCTGGTGTTCCACGTCGTGTTCGGCAAGACGGTGCCGGACATCTCGCTTCATGCGGTCGCCAATCTCGGCTATGCGAGCTGCCAGTTCCTCAGCCCCGTCTATCCGGGCGACACGCTGAACGCGACCTCCGAGGTGATCGGGCTCAAGGAAAATTCCAGCCGCAAGACCGGCATCGTCTATGTGCGCTCGGCCGGCTTCAATCAGGACGGCACCAAGGTGCTCGAATACGTGCGCTGGGTGATGGTGCGCAAGCGCGACGAGGCGGCGCCGGCGCCCGGCGATCACGTGCCCCGGCTGCTGGTGGCGCTGGAGCCGCGCATGATCGGCGATGCCTGTCCGCCGATCGACAGTGCTGCCTATGACGTTGCCCTGGCGGGCAGGCCCGTATCGCTGGGGCGATTACCAGGTCGGCGAGACGATCGACCATCAGGACGGCATGACGGTCGAGGAAGCCGAGCACCAGATCGCGACGCGGCTCTACCAGAACACGGCGCGCGTGCATTTCAACCAGTTCACCGAAGGGCAGGGCCGGTTCGGCCGCCGCCTGATCTATGGCGGCCACGTCATCTCGCTGGCGCGCGCGCTCTCGTTCAACGGGCTCGCCAACGCGTTCCACGTCGCGGCGATCAACGGCGGACGTCATGTCGCGCCGCTGTTCGCCGGCCTGACCGTGTTCGCATGGTCGGAAGTGCTCGCCAAGGCCGAGCTGCCGGGACGGTCGGACGTCGGTGCGTTGCGGCTGCGCACCGTCGCCACCAAGGACCGGCCCTGCGGCGACTTTCCGCTCAAGGACGGCGACGACTACGATCCGGCCGTGATCCTCGATCTGGACTATTGGGTCCTGATGCCGCGCTGATGCCGACGTCTTCCGATCGATACCGTGCTGCTCGTGATCGACGCACAGGCCGCCGGCGACAATGCCGTCGCACTGCTGAAGGCGTGGCGGGACGCGCGGATGCCGATCGTGCACATCCGGTCCGAAGGCGACGCGTAGATCCGGCGCCTTCGCCTGGCGAGCCTGTCATCGCCAGGACGAGCCATTCCGGTTTTCGCCGGCACGGAACTCGAAGCATCGGCTGGACGCACGGGGCGCGACGACGCTCGCGGTCTGCGGGTCGCCCGGCGACAGCCAGTCAAGGAGACGTCGGGTGCGGCTGTCCGCCCTCGGCTATCGGGTTTTCACGGCCGCCGAAGCCGGGGCTGCGTCTCGACGTACGCGACGTCGTGGTGACGGATACCGCTGCCCTCGATTCAGGCGGCGGCTCTCGCCCGGGCTATCCGGGACCGCCATGGGCGGTAAGCGGCGCGTTCGATCGAATCGGCCCGCATATGGTCGACGAGCTGCCGGGCATAAGGCGGCAGCGCACCGAAATTGCGCACGCAGATGGTGAGGTCGCGCACCGCCCAGGCGTCCGTGAGCGCGACCGCCTTGATCGCCATCGCCTTGGCGGCCCAGCGCGCGGTGGTCTCCGGCACGATGCCGACGCCGACATTCTTCTCGACCAGCCGGCAGACAGCCGTCGAAAGAGCGAAGCTGCACGCGCAGCTTGAGCACCCGGCCGAGGCGGCTGCGCCTTGTCGGCGACGAAGCGCTGCAGCGCGCTCGCGCGATCGAGCCCGACGAAGTCGTGGTCGAGCACTTCGGCGAAGTCGATCTCGGTGCGTTGCGCCAGCGGATGGTCGCGCGCGACCACCAGCACGAAGCGGTCGGTCCGGAACGGATAGGTCATGAGCGCTGCCGGCATCGACGGTGCCGGCCACGATGCCGATGTCGGCGACGCCTTCGGCGATCAGCCCGACGATCTCGTCGGAGAGCCGCTCCTCGAGATCGACGCTGACATGGGGATGGGCGGCGAGAAACGAGCTCAGCGTTTCGGGCAGGAACTCGGTCAGCGCATTGGTGTTCGACAGGATGCGGACCTGGCCGGCGAGCCCGCCCGCATAGGCGCCGAGATCCTCGCGCATGCGCTCGGCCTGCGCCAGGATGGTGCGGGCGTGCTGGAGCAGCGTGCGGCCGGCCTGCGTCGGCGTCACGCCCTGCCGGCCCGCGCATCAGCAGCGCGGCGCCCAGCGCCTCCTCCATCTGGCGGATGCGCGTGCTGGCTGCCGCCAGCGCCAGATGCGCGCGCTCCGCGCCATGCGTGATGCTTCCGGCCTCGACCACATGGCGGAACAGGCTGAGGTCGGTCAGGTCGAACCGCATGGCAGCCTTCGTCGTTGTGACGAAGGTAAGCTACGCGAAACAGCTGATTGAATGTGGCAGTTTCAAGGACCATGCTTCGTTCTTGACGAAGCGAGCGAGTGATGTCAAGAATCGTCCAAAGCCGATCGCGACTTCCGCGGACTCCCTTGCGCGGCATTACGCCTTCCGGTCCGTTGCGACGCTGTCGTGGCATCGGATAGCAACGGCCGAATCTTCACGGCGGGCGGCACAGGGTTTGCCAGAGAGCGATCATGGCTGAGGCGAAAGCACCACGCATGAGGGCTCGTCCCCTCTCCCCGCATCTGTCGATCTACCGGCCGATGCTGACGATGATGATGTCGATCGTGCATCGCATCACCGGCTGCGCGCTCTATTTCGGCATGCTGCTGCTGGCCTGGTGGCTGATCGCGGCGGCATCCGGGCTCAACGCCTATTCCAACGTGCAATGGTTCATGGGCACGTTCGTCGGCCGGCTGATCCTGTTCGGCTACACCTGGGCGCTCATGCATCACATGCTCGGCGGCATCCGCCACCTCATCTGGGACACCGGCCACGGCTTCGAGCCCGAACGAGCGCGAGTGGCTGCGCCATGGCGACCCTGGTGGGCGGCATCGTCCTCACGATCGTGGTCTGGATCGTCGGCTATCTGGTCATGAACGGGATGCGCGTGATGCACGACATCAGGATCACGATGCGGACGCCGCTGGCGCGCGTGCGCCATCTCGGCTCGGCGCGGTCCGGCACCCATCACTTCTGGCATCAGCGCCTCACGGCGGTCGCCAGCATTCCGCTCACCATCGCGTTCATCGTGATCGTGATGTCGCTCGCTCGGCCGCAACCAGGCCGCTGCGGTGCAGATCCTCGGCGTCGCCGCTGGTCGCGATCGTCATGATCCTGTTCGTCGGTGACGTACGCCTATCACATGTAGCTCGGCATGCAGGTCGTCATCGAGGATTACGTCCACGACGAGAATCTGGAAGTTTGCCAGCCTGATGACGAACATTTCTTCTGCTGTCGCGGTGGCGCTGGTGTCGCTCTACGCGATCCTCAAGATGTCGTTCGGAGTGTGACCGCCATGGCAACGAACGGCTCCAACGGTCACGGCGCAGGCGGGCCCGGCGGTGAACGGCCGCGCCTATCCGATCGAGGATCACACCTATGACGTGGTGGTGGTCGGCGCCGGCGGCGCCGGCCTGCGCGCGGTGGTCGGCTGCGTCGAAGCGGGCTTGCGCACGGCCTGCATCACCAAGGTATTCCCGACCCGCTCGCACACCGTGGCGGCGCAGGGCGGCATCGCGGCTTCGCTCGGCAACATGGGCGAGGACGACTGGCGCTGGCACATGTACGACACCGTCAAGGGCGCCGACTGGCTCGGCGACCAGGATGCGATCGAGTACCTGTGCCGCAACGCGCCGGAGGCCGTCTACGAGCTCGAGCACTGGGGCCTGCCGTTCTCGCGCCGCGAGGACGGCAAGATCTACCAGCGGCCGTTCGGCGGCATGACCACGCATTACGGCAAGGGTACCGCGCAACGCACCTGCGCCGCGGCGGACCGCACCGGCCACGCCATGCTGCACACGATGTACGGCCAGTCGCTGCGGCATTCGGCGGAGTTCTTCATCGAGTATTTCGCCATCGACCTGATCATGGACGAAGACGGCCGCTGCCGCGGCGTGATGGCGCTCTCGCTCGACGACGGATCGATTCATCGCTTCCGCGCCCACACCACGATCCTGGCGACCGGCGGCTATGGCCGCGCCTATTTCTCCTGCACCTCGGCGCATACCTGCACCGGCGACGGCAACGCCATGGTGCTGCGCGCCGGCCTGCCGCTGCAGGACATGGAGTTCGTGCAGTTCCACCCGACCGGCATCTATCCGGCGCGGCTGCCTGATCACCGAAGGCGCACGCGGCGAGGGCGGCTATCTCGTCAATTCTGAGGGCGAGCGCTTCATGGAGCGCTATGCGCCGTCCGCCAAGGACCTCGCCTCGCGCGACGTCGTCTCGCGCTCGATGACGATCGAAATCCGCGAGGGCCGCGGCGTCGGCAAGCAGAAGGACCACATCCACCTGCACCTCGATCATCTCGATCCGGCGGTAATCCACGAGCGGCTGCCCGGCATCTCGGAATCGGCGCGCATCTTCGCCGGCGTCGACGTCACCAAGGAGCCGATCCCGGTGCTGCCGACCGTCCATTACAACATGGGCGGCATCGCCACGAACTTCCACGGCGAGGCGCTGACCAAGAAGAACGGCAACCCGGACGACGATCGTTCCCGGCCTGATGGCGCTCGGCGAGGCGGCCTGCGTCTCGGTGCACGGCGCCAACCGGCTGGGCTCCAACTCGCTGATCGATCTCGTCGTGTTCGGGCGCGCCGCGGCCCTGCGCTGCGCCGATACGCTGACGCCGGGCGAATCGCATGCCGAGCTGCCGAAGGATTCCGCCGACCTTGCGCTGTCGCGCCTCGACAAGTTCCGCAACGCCTCCGGCGGCACGCCGACCGCCGAATTGCGGCTGAAGATGCAGAAGGTGATGCAGACCAATTGCGCGGTGTTCCGCACCGGCGAGGTTCTGGAGGAAGGCCACAAGCTCATCCACGACGTGTTCGCGGGCGTCGGCGATGTGCGCGTCACCGACCGCTCGCTGGTCTGGAACTCCGACCTCGTCGAGACCCTGGAGCTCGACAATCTGCTGGCGCAGGCGGTGGTGACGATGGATTCCGCCGTCAACCGCCAGGAAAGCCGCGGCGCCCACGCGCGCGAGGACTTTCCCAGCCGCGACGACGTCAACTGGATGAAGCACACGCTGTCATGGCTCGACATGACGACCGGCAAGGTGACGCTCGATTATCGTCCGGTCCACGCCTACACGCTGTCGAACGACATCGCTTACATCGAGCCGAAGGCTAGGGTTTACTGAGACTTTAATTCCGGGGGTTCTGATGGCTACTCTCGCAATAAGCGATGATCTTTTAATCAGAATCGAGAAGCTCGCCGAGGTGCGACGTGTGCCGGTTGAAGCGCAAGCCGAAAGCCTCTTAATCGAGTCCATCAAACGAAGTGAGGCGGTCGCCGATCTAAGACGATTGATGAAATCAATCGCAGCAATGACTCTCAAAAATGTCAGGCAAACCGATTCCGTCGAGTTGCTGCGAGAGGATAGAAATCGTTGATCGTCGTGGACGCGTCAGTAGCAGTGAAATGGGCGGTCGTAGAGCCGGGACGGGATGCGTCTCTGATTTTGCTAGATCATGCAGATGTGTTGATTGCTCCAGATCTTCTTTGCCCGAGGTCGCAAACGTCCTACGGAAAAAGTGTAGACGGGGTGAGGCGAACATTAGGCAGTCGGAGGAGGCGTTGAAGGCAATACAGATCACCATTTCGAGGTTCGTGCCATCAATAGAATTGGTTGACGACGCGTTTGCTCTCTCTCAGACGCTGGACCATTCGGTTTATGATTGTTTCTATTTGGCCTGTGCGTTACCAGGAGCGAAGCTCGTTACTGCAGATGAGAAATTCGTAACGAAGTGCCGAAGTCACGGTCTCGGCGCTTTTACGCTTCATCTGAACACCGCGCACAATGCATTTTCTGATGACCATGCGCGGGCTTTCGGCGTACCTCTTAACAAAATCGAGGCAATCGCACGGCTCAGCGAAAAAATGCAGCAAACGTTCGACTTTCTTTATAAAAGCGCTCGGCGATCTGAAGGCGGCCTATTCCAAACGACATCGTCGGACGCCTATTTACCTGCGTTTGATTCGCCTGAGTATCGTCGCCTTGTCGACGAAATGGATAAACTGACTGACGACGAACTCGGCAATCTCGTCGCGTTGGGATGGCTAGGACGAACTTATCATTCTGTTGAAGAGTGGCCCTCATTTCTGGAGAATGCCAGCGGGATGGTGGCGAGCGGCCGCACCGCCCATATGACATATTTTATTCCGCAAATGCCCAACGTGGCTCGGGGCTTAATCAAGCTGCGGGCTGTCGATACGCAACGTCAATAGCAGCCGGAACGTCCAAATGGTCGAACTCACCCTCCCGAAAAATTCCAAGGTCACCGACGGCAAGGCGTGGCCGAAGCCGGCCGGCGCGAAGAATGTTCGCGAGTTCCGCATCTATCGCTGGAGCCCGGACGACGACGAGAACCCGCGCCGCGACACCTATTATGTCGACACCGACGACTGCCCGCCGATGGTCCTGGACGCGCTGATCTGGATCAAGAGCAAGGTCGATCCGACGCTGACCTTCCGCCGCTCATGCCGCGAAGGCGTATGCGGGTCGTGCTCGATGAACATCGACGGCGTCAACACGCTCGCCTGTACGCGTGGCATGGACGAGGTGAAGGGCGCGACCATCAACATCTATCCGTTGCCGCATATGCCGGTGGTGAAGGACCTGGTTCCGGATCTCACCGGCTTCTACGCGCAATACGCGTCCATCGAACCGTGGAACAAGGCGAAGTCGCCGACGCCGGAGAAGGAGCGCCGCCAGAGCGAGGATGAGCGCAGGAAGCTCGACGGCCTCTACGAATGCATCCTGTGCGCCTGCTGCACGACATCATGCCCGAGCTACTGGTGGAACAGCGACCGCTTCCTCGGGCCCGCGGCACTGCTCCAGGCGGAACGCTGGATCGTCGATTCCCGCGACGAGGGTACCGGCGAACGGCTGGACAACCTCGAGGATCCGTTCAGGCTCTATCGCTGCCACACCATCATGAATTGCTCGAAGGCCTGTCCGAAGAGCCTGAATCCCGCCAAGGCGATTGCCGAGATCAAGAAGGCGATGGTGGAGCGGCAGATGTGACGAGCAGCGCCGCTGTTCGGCGCTCTGCTTTTGGGAGAGGCGCTTTCGTTTGCTGGGGCTTGCCGCTATCCTCTGTGCATACGCAATGGGGAGCGGCAGATGAATTTCTATCTCGGTCAGATCGAATTATTCGCTTTCGGCTTTGCGCCCGAAGGCTGGGCGCCGTGCCGAGGGCAGCTCTTGCCGATCAACCAGAACCAGGCGCTGTTTTCCCTGTTGGGCACCGCCTACGGCGGCAATGGGGACACCGACTTCGCGCTTCCCAACATTCCGCCGGTTGCCGCCGAAGGGCCGCATTATTTCATCAGGATCGATCAAAACACGTCGACATATCCGCCACGGCAGTAAGCGCCAGCGCGTCCCCGTACAGCCGTTACAGCTCCTCGATCCGGTCGACGCGGTTGGGATAGAAGGCGACGTGGTCCTTGATCGCGGCGACCGCCGGAAACGGCTGCTCGTAGGTCCAGATCGCATTCTCCGCCGTTTTGTCGCCGGCCTTGACGCTGTAATAGGCGGCGTCGCCCTTGTAGGGACAGTGCGATGAATGGGACGTGCGCGTGAGCAGCGTCATGTCGACATCGCTGCGCGGGATGTACTGCACCGGCGGATAGCTCGCTTCCTTCAATGCAAGGACATGCGTGCTGTCGGCGACGACTTTACCGTTGAAGGTGACGCGCACGCGCTTCGGATTGGATTCGATCGTGATCGGATGGTCGGGGCCGGGTATTTTCATGACACCTCGCCGTCGTGGTTGTCGGTTTGAAATGGCGCGGCGGATGCCGTTTGCAAGCCTGCGCTGATGTTATGCGCGTGACGGAGGCCAGCCGTCACCAGTTCCACATCGTGCCGTCTTCCAGCCGGTTGACCGGCAGATAGGCGCGCTCGTAGGGATATTTGGCGGCCAGCGTCTCGTCGATGTCCACGCCATGGCCGGGCACTTCGCCGGGATGCAGGAAGCCATCGTCGAAGCGTGTAGGCGTGCGGGAACACCGCGTCGGTCTCCTCGGTGTGGCGCATGTATTCCTGGATGCCGAAATTCGGCACCGAGATGTCGAAATGCAGCGCCGCCCCCATGCAGACCGGCGACAGGTCGGTGGCGCCGTGGCAGCCGGTGCGCACCTGGTAGAGCTCGGCCAAGATCGGCGATGCGGCGCAGATGGGTGATGCCGCCGGCATGGACCACGGTGGCGCGGATATAGTCGATCAGCTGCTTCTCGATCAGCTGCTTGCAGTCCCAGATCGTGTTGAACACCTCGCCGACCGCGAGCGGCGTGGTGGTGTGCTGGCGGATCAGGCGGAAGCCGTCCTGGTTCTCGGCCGGCGTCGCGTCCTCCAGCCAGAACAGGCGATAGGGCTCCAGGATCCTTGCCGAGCCGCGCCGCTTCGATCGGCGTCAGGCGGTGATGGACGTCGTGCAGCAGATGCGACGTCGAAGCCCAGTCGTCGCGCGCGGCCGCGAACAGCTTGGGCACGAAGTCGCAGATACTTCTCGCGTCGACCAGACGTGCTCGCTCGGGCAGCGCCGGCATCGGCGGGCTCGTAGAACAGCGTGCCCTTGCGCGACGCCATAGGCGGTCTTCAGGCCCGGGCACGCCGGACTGCGCGCGGATCGCCTTGTAGCCCTGCTCGATATACTTGCCGACCTCATCCACGGTCTCCTCGATGGTCGTCGCCGTTGGCATGGCCGTAGACCATGACGCCGTCGCGGCTGCTTGCCGCCGAGCAGCTGGTAGAGCGGCAGGCCCGGCGGCCTTGGCCTTGATGTCCCACAGCGCCATGTCGACCGCGGCGATCGCCGACATGGTGACCGGCCCGCGCCGCCAATAGGCGCCGCGATAGAAGATACTGCCAGATGTCCTCGATCTGGTGCGCGTCGCGGCCGATCAGGCAGGGGATGACGTGATCGGTGAGATAGGACGCGACCGCCAGCTCGCGGCCGTTGAGCGTGGCGTCGCCGATGCCGGTGAGGCCGTCGTCGGTCTCGATCTTCAGGGTGACGAAATTGCGCCCGGGGCAGGTGACGATGACTTTGGCGGCGGTGATCTTCATCGCGGCCCTCTTGCGCCATGCCGTCAATCGGCGGAAAACTCGCCATCAATAGCAAGGCATTGCGCCGCAGCGCAAAGGCCGACGCCCATAAGGATCGGGAGGACGCAAGTGATCGCTCAATTGCAAAAGATTGGACGCGAGCTCACGCTGGCGGGTGCTGCCGTAATGCTCGCGATGACCGGAAGCGTCGCACACGCGCAGGCGCCGAAGTCGCCGGTGGTGATCAACGTGGTCGATGTCGGCGGCGCGCTCGCGCTGCTGCAGGACGCGATCGAGGCCTACAAGACCAAGAACCCGACCTACGTCTCGCGCTTCACCTTCACCAAGGCGCCGGCGCCGGAACTGCCCGGCAAGCTCAAGGCGATGCAGGACGCCGAACCGCGCCGACATCGAGCTGGTGCTCGGCGGCCTCGACATTCTGTCCGCCGGCATCGAGCAGAAGCTCTGGGAGCCGATGCTGCCCAACCACGCCGCCAAGTTTCCCGAACGTGAAGGACAACTACCTCCCGGCCGGCCAAGAAGATGCAGGAGCTCGCCAAGGACCAGGCGCTCGCGGTCGTGTTCATGCCGGCCGGCCCGCTGGTCGAATACAAGCCCGACAAGGTGAAGAAGCCGCCGACCACGCCGGCGGCGCTGCTCGCCTGGTGCAAGGCGAACCCGAACAGGTTCATCTATGCGCGCCCGGCCAATTCCGGCCCCGGCCGCACCTTCCTGATGGGCCTGCCCTACATGCTCGGCGACAAGGACCCGAAGGACCCGGTCAACGGCTGGGACAAGACCTGGGCCTACCTCAAGGAGCTCGACAGCTGCATCGAGTACTACCCGACCGGCACCGGCATCGTGATGAAGGAGCTCGGCGAAGGCTCGCGCGACATGACGCTCACGGTGACCGGCTGGGACATCAACCCGCGCGCGCTCGGCATCGTGCCGAAGGAATACAAGGTCGCGGCGTTCGACAACCTCACCTGGGTCAACGACGCGCAGTACCTGATGGTGCCGAAGGGCGTCACCGGCGAGAAGCTCGCCGTCGTGCTCGACCTGATGAACTTCCTGCTCGAGCCGAGCAGCAGGCCATGACCTACGACAAGGGCTATTTCTATCCGGGCCCGGCGGTGAAGGACGTGCCGCTGTCGCATGGCGCCGAAGGAGAGCCAGGACGTGATCAAGGAATTCGGCCGGCCCGAATACGACGAGCTGGATCGCCAAGTATCCCGCACGCCCTGCCGCTCGACGCCAAGCCGATGGTCGATGCGTTCCGCCGCTGGGACGAGCAGGTCGGCGCGCAGAAGACGAAGTGATCGGGAACTCGTGTACCGTGCGCTGCGCAGCATGCGCGTAGCGAGATGATGCGCCTGCAGACGCGGTGCCCAGATCGGTTTCGGGTCAAACAGCCGGGGTCCCGCATCTGCGCTGCGCCGCTTCGCTGCGTCACCCTGCACCGCGGCGGGACACGCGTCGGTTCATTGATCGATCATGAATCGAACTTCAAGAACTGCGCCTCGACCGCGTCTCGCGCCATTTCGGCAATCCGGGCGGCGCGCAGCGTCGCGGCGCTGCATGAGCTCAACGCTCACCATCCGGCGCGGCGAGTTCATCGGCCTGCTCGGACCGTCCGGCTGCGGCAAGACCACCGCGCTCAACTGCATCGCCGGGCCTGCTGCCGGTGACCGGCGGCACGATCTCGCTCGACGAGCGCCGCATCGACCTGCTGCCGCCGGAGAAGCGCGGCTTCGGCATGGTGTTCCAGAACTACGCGCTGTTCCCGCACATGACGGTGCGGCGCAACGTGGCGTTCGGCCTGATGATGCGCGGCATGCCGACGGCCGAGATCGAGCGCGCGCGTCGCGCAGGCGTTCGATCTGGTGCAGCTCACCGGCCACGAGGACAAGCTGCCCGGCCAGCTCTCCGGCGGCCAGCAGCAGCGCGTCGCGATCGCGCGCGCCATCGTGATCGAGCCGCCGCTGCTGCTGATGGACGAGCCGCTGTCGAACCTCGACGCCAAGCTGCGGCTGGAGATGCGCGCCGAGATCCGCCGCATCCATCGCGAGCTCGGCCGCACCACGATCTATGTCACGCACGACCAGGACGAGGCGCTGTCGCTCGCCGACCGCATCGTCGTGATGAACGACGGCGTGGTGCAGCAGGTCGGCACGCCGGAGGAGCTCTACGCGCAGCCGGCGAACCTGCACGTCGCGCGCTTCATGGGCTATCGCAACGTGCTCGCGCTCGATGTCGACGGGGCGCGAACGGCGACCGCGTCACGCTCGGAGGGTCAGGCCTGGCGCTCGACGGCATCGCGCAAGCAGCCGCTCGCCGGCGCGCACGCGCATGCGTCGCGATCCGGCCGGAGGATATTGTCCGTCGGCAGCCGGGCCGAACGCGATCGCCGGCAAGGTCGAGAACGTCGAATATCGCGGCCGCGATTCGCTGATCGACGTGCGCGCCGGCCGGACGTGCTGCTGCATGCGCGCACCGGCGAGCGCGTGCAAGGTCGGCGACGCGGTGCAGCTCACGGTCGCGCCGCGAGCGCGTGCTGGTCTATCCGCGCGGAGACGCGCATGAGCGCGCACGGCCGCGACCGCGCCATGCGCCGGCGCTCCGACGGCGTGCATTGCTGGTCGGCGCCGGCGGTCGCTGTTCCTCGCTGCTGTTCTTCATCTATCCGTTCGTCTACGGCTTCGTGCTGTCGTTCCAGCCCGACGAGGGCGACTGGCTGGCGAACTACCGCAAGTTCTTCTCCGACGCGCACCTGTGGCGCACGCATCATCACCACGTTCCAGCTCGCGCTGCCGGTGACGATCCTCAATGTCGGCGCTCGCGGTGCCGATCGCGTTCCAGCTGCGGCGCAAGACGCGCTACCAGCGCTGGGTGACGACGCATCCTGGTCGATCCCGATCACGCTCGGCACCGTGCTGATCGCCGAGGGCATGCTGACCTATCTCGGCCCGCAGGGCTGGCTCTCGCAGTTCCTGCAGCTGCTGCACATCTACGACGGCCCGATCCGGCTCACGCACAATTACTGCGGCGTGGTGATCTCGCTGGTGATCTCCGGCTTTCCGTTCACCTTCCTGCTGATGCTGTCCTACGTCACCGGCATCGATCCGGCGCTGGAGCGCGCGGCCGCGACGCTCGGCGCCGGCCCGTGGGCGCAGTTCCGCCACATCTATCTGCCGCTGCTGGCGCCGGGCCTCGCGATCACGTTCTGCCTGTCCTTCGTGCAGGCCTTCTCGGTGTTTCCATCGGCCGTGCTGCTCGGCGCGCCGGCGGGCCCGACGCGCGTGATCTCGATCGCCGCCTACCAGGCGGCGTTCGAGCAGTACGACTACTCGATGGCCTCGGCGATCGCGATGATCATGGGCTTCGCGCAGCTCATCGTCGTGGTCGATCGGTGCTCGGGCTGCGCCGCGCGCTTCTATCGCGGCCCGGCGGCGGGGGCAAAGGATGAACGCATCGGACCGCAGCCACTGGCTCTATCGCGCCTGGAGCGGGCTGCTGCTCGGCCTGATGGCGTTCTTCGTCGTCAACATCGCGCTGATGATCGCGGCGGTCGCGACCAACTCGTTCGCGCGCGCGCTGGCTCGGCACCTGGCTGCCGGACGGCTACACGACGCACTGGTATGTCGCGGCCTGGAAGGAATTCCAGCTCGGCGACGTGCTGTTGGTCACCTTCGAGGTCGTGCTCGCCGTCGTGCTGCTGTCGGTCGCTGATCGGCGTGCCGGCGGCCTATGCGCTGGCGCGGCGCGAGTTTCCGCGGCAAGCGGCTGGTGATGCTGCTGTTCCTGCTGCCGCTGATGATCCCGCCGATCACCTACGGCATCCCGCTGGCGACCGTGCTGTATCAGGCGCATCTCGGCGGCACGCTGCTGCGGCGTGATCCTCGCCAACCTCGTGCCGACGGTGCCGTTCGTCATCCTGGTGATGACGCCGTTCATCGAGCAGATCGACCCGACGCTCGAGGCGGCGGCGCGCGTGTTCGGCGCCGGCACGCTGCGCATCTTCTGCCACGTGCTGATCCCGCTGCTGATGCCCGGCATCCTCGCGGCCTCGCTGCTGGTGCTGGTGCGCACCATCGCGATGTTCGAGCTGACCTTCCTCACCGCCGGCCCGGACTCGCAGACGCTGGTGGTCGCGCTCTACTACGCGGTGTTCGCCGCCGGCGTGCGCGCGCCGCAATCGATCGACGCGATGGCGGTCATCTACATGGCGCCGACGCTGGTCTGGCTCCTGATCGCGCTGCGCTTCGTCAATCCGACGCAGATCGTCAGCCGCGTCAAGGAACAGCCGGCGCCGGCGCGCACTGAAAAAGATTCCTGCAGAGATCTCGGAAGCCGTTCCGCTCGCTCAAGCCGCCTGGAGCGCGCCCGCATCCACGATGCGCACGATGTCGGCCATGATGCGGTTGAGCTCGTAGTCCTTGGGCGTGTAGACGCGCGGCGACGCCGGCGCTCTTCAGCGTGCGGCGCGTCCTCCGGCGGGATGATGCCGCCGACCACGACCGGCACGTCGCTCGAGGCCGGCCGCGCGCATGCGCGCCATCACCTCGCTCACCAGCGGCACGTGGCTGCCGGAGAGGATCGAGAGGCCGACGACGTGGACGCCCTCCTCCAGCGCGGCGTTGACGATCTCGGCGGGCGTGAGGCGGATGCCCTCATAGACCACCTCCATGCCGGCGTCGCGCGCGCGCACGGCGATCTGCTCGGCGCCGTTGGAATGGCCGTCGAGGCCGGGCTTGCCGACCAGGAACTTGATGCGCCGGCCGAGCGTCTTCGAGACCCGCTCGACGCCGGCGCGCACGTCGTCGAGCGCCGCGCCGTCATTGCGCGCGGCGCGGCCGACGCCGGTCGGGGCGCGATACTCGCCGAAGACCTCGCGCAGCGCCGCGCCCCATTCGCCGGTGGTGACGCCGGCCTTGGCGCCGGCGATCGAGGCCGGCATGATGTTGCGGTCTTCCTGCGCGGCGGCGCGCAGTTCGCCGAGCGCGGCGGCGACGGCCTTGGCGTCGCGCGTCGCCGCGCCAGGCCTTGAGCCGCTCGATCTGCTCGGCCTCGACCTCCGGCGCCACGATCATGATCGCGCCTTCGCCGGTCGTGAGCGGCGACGGCTCGGTTTCGGTGAAGCGGTTGACGCCGACGACGATCTGCTCGCCGCGCTCGATCGCCGCGAGCGCGCGCGGCATTGGATTCGACCAGCCGCTGCTTCATGTAGCTCGATTCGACCGCCGCGACCGCGCCGCCCATGGCGTCGATGCGCGCGAGCTCTTCCTTGCGCCTCCGCGCTTCAGCGCCTCGACCTTGGCCGCGATCACCGTGCGAGCCGTCGAAGATGTCGCCGTATTCGAGGAGATCGGTCTCGTAGGCGACGATCTGCTGCATGCGCAGCGACCATTGCTGGTCCCAGGGCCGCGGCAGGCCGAGCGCCTCGTTCCAGGCGGGCAGCTGCACGGCGCGGGCGCGCGCGTTCTTCGACAGCGTGACGGCCAGCATCTCGAGCAGGATGCGATAGACGTTGTTCTCCGGCTGCTGCTCGGTGAGGCCGAGCGAATTCACCTGCACGCCGTAGCGGAAGCGCCGGAGCTTCTCGTCGGTCACGCCGTAGCGCTCGCGGCAGATCTCGTCCCACAGCTCGGCGAAGGCGCGCATCTTGCACATCTCGGTGACGAAGCGGATGCCGGCGTTGACGAAGAACGAGATGCGCCCGACGACCTGCTCGAAATCCTCGCCCTCGACCTCGCCGGACGCCTTCACCGTATCGAGCACGGCGAGCGCGGTGGCGAGCGCGAAGGCCAGTTCCTGCACCGGCGTCGCGCCCGCCTCCTGCAGATGATAGGAGCAGACATTGATCGGATTCCACTTCGGCAGCTCGCGACAGGTGAAGACGATCGTGTCGGTGGTCAGCCGCATCGACGGCGCCGGCGGGAAGACGTAGGTGCCGCGCGAGAGATATTCCTTGATGATGTCGTTCTGGGTGGTGCCCTGCAGCGACGGCGCGCGGCGCGCCCTGCTCGTCGGCGACGGCGATATAGAGCGCGAGCAGCCAGGCCGCCGTGGCGTTGATCGTCATCGAGGTGTTCATCGTCGCGAGCGGGATGCCGTCGAACAGCGCGCGCATGTCGCCGAGATGGGAGACCGGCACGCCGACCTTGCCGACCTCGCCCCGCGCGAGGGGATGGTCGGCGTCGTAGCCGGTCTGGGTCGGCAGATCGAAGGCGACCGAAAGGCCGGTCTGGCCCTTGGCGAGATTCGTCCGATAGAGGCGATTGGAAGCCGCCGCCGTCGAATGGCCGGCATAGGTGCGGAACAGCCAGGGTGGGTCGCGGTCCGTCGCCATGACGCGGTCCTTCGGCGTGTCGGGAACCTGACGTTTCTTGCACTGCAGCATAAATTCGTATCACGCTCCAGGGCTTTGACAACACCTACTTTTCGTGGGGACAATCTGTCTCGCCGTCGGCAAGGCTGACGGGATTGCCTTGGGCCGTGCGTTTGGTATTTATCGGGACGGACAGGGCATCTGATAGTCGTGGTGCGCGAGATTAGGTCGCGCGCCTTCAGAGGGGAGATCACCAATGATGAAAAGACTGGTACAGCGTATCCTGCTGGCGTTCCTGCTCGCCGTCGTCGGTGGCGCGTTGGTGCAGCCGACTGGGGCGTCCGCCGAGACGATGACCTGGAAGGTGAAGAGCAATTACAAATACAAGGTCCAGGTGGCCTTTTACTCGCAGACCCGAAGCCACGAATGGCCGGGCGGCGGCGATGCCTACAACCTCAACGATTCCGAGACTCACGATTATCCGATCAGCTGCCGCGACGGCGAGAAGGTCTGCCTCGGCGGGTGGGTGACCGGGAACGCCAAGAAGTACTGGGGCGTCGGCTATAACAACAAGAACGGCTGCAAGAGCTGCTGCTACGTCTGCGGCGGCGGACCAATCCCGCGGCAAGTGCTCGACTGACGACGGGGACGACGCGGCCGGCGGACGTCCGCGCCGCGACGTCGCGAATGAAAAAGCCGGTCCGACATGCGTCGGGCCGGCTTAATTCGTCCGGAACGTTCAGCGCTTGACCATGCCGATCAGGAACAGGAGGACGACGGCGCCGATCGTCGAGGTGATGATCGCGTTGATCCAGAATCCGCCGATCGGGCCGATGTGGAGATAGCTGAACAGCAGGCTGCCGATCAGCGCGCCGACGATGCCGATGAGAATGTCGCCGACGATGCCGAAGCCGGCGCCGCGCATGATCTTGCCGGCGAGCCAGCCCGCGATCAGGCCGACCAGGAGAATGACGAGGATTCCCTGACCAGACAGAACATTCATTATCTTCTCCCTGTTGTTGCCTGCCGTCCACGGCTGTTGCTCCGTGGCGGCGCCGACGATGTAGCAACATAGCCGCAACTCGTCACATCGTGTGAGAGCTGCCCGACGAATATACCGCTGTTTTTTGCTGACCGCCGGCCATGGCCGGGGCCACGCGTCGGCCCGGATGACAATGGTGTTGCACCGCAACATCCATTACGGCAGACTTTGGCTTCGAGTAACCGCAAGAGCCACGGGTGCAGCGAGCATGACGGCCGTCGCCATTGCCAAAGTATCGCCTCCTCCTCCGAAGGACCTTTACGAGCTCGGCGAGTTGCCGCCGCTCGGACACGTTCCGGAGAAGATGTACGCCTGGGCGATCCGCAAGGACCGCCACGGCCCGCCTGAGAGCGCCATGCAGGTCGAGGTCGTGCCGACCTGGCCGATCGGCGAGGACGAGGTGCTCGTCCTCGTGATGGCGGCCGGCGTCAATTACAACGGGATATGGGCCGGTCTCGGCCAGCCGATCTCGCCGCTCGACGTCCACAAGCATCCCTTTCACGTCGCCGGGTCCGACGCTTCGGGCGTCGTTTGGGCGATCGGCGACAAGGTCAGGCGCTGGAAGGTCGGCGACGAAGTCATCGTCCATTGCAACCAGGACGACGGGGACGACGAAGATTGCAACGGCGGCGATCCGCTGCTCTCTCCGTCCCAGCGCATCTGGGGCTACGAGACCCCCGACGGGTCGTTCGCGCAGTTCTGCCGGGTGCAGTCGCGGCAACTGATGCTCAAGCCGCGTCACCTCACCTGGGAAGAATCGGCCTGCTATACGCTGACGCTTGCGACCGCCTATCGCATGCTGTTCGGCCATCCGCCGCACACCCTCAAGCCCGGCGACAACGTGCTGGTGTGGGGGGCGTCCGGCGGCCTCGGTGTGTTCGGCATCCAGCTCGTCGCGGCGTCCGGCGCCAATGCCATCGGCGTCGTGTCCGATGAATCGAAGGCGGAATACGTCTTCAATCTTGGCGCCAAGGGCGTCATCTACCGCAAGGAATTCAAGTGCTGGGGCCAGATGCCCATTGTGAACACGCCCGAATACAATGAATGGACCAAGGAGGCGCGCCGCTTCGGCAAGGCGATCTGGGACATCACCGGCAAACGCGACGTCGACATCGTGTTCGAGCATCCGGGGGAACAGACCTTCCCAGTCTCATGCCTGGTGGTGAAGCGCGGCGGCATGGTGGTGTTCTGCGCCGGCACCACCGGCTTCAATCTCACATTCGACGCGCGCTATGTGTGGATGCGCCAGAAGCGAATCCAGGGATCGCATTTCGCCCATCTCAAGCAGGCAAGCGCCGCCAACCGCTTTGTCCTGGAGCGGCGCATTGACCCCTGCATGAGCGAGGTTTTCCCGTGGGGCAAGATCCCACTGGCGCACGAGAAGATGTATAAAAACCAGCACCCGCCCGGCAACATGTCCGTGCTGGTCAACGCGCCGCGGCCCGGATTACGCACGTTCGAGGATGCGCTGGAGACCGTGGCGATGGGCGGCAAGGACTATTACTGACGTTCGCTGTCTGCGCCTGGAGTCCTCGGTCGAACTCCAGATTTGAGAGGGTCGAAGGTGTGGCGGCTAAGCCATGGCAGGCCTTAATCCGCTGACCGACCATATTAAATCGCGACATCCCATGCCGGGGATGGTACCTTCGCCCGGCTCTTGCGTTCCGCTCCGGCGGCGCGGCATCGCCGTGTTCGGATAAGGAAGCCGCCTTTGACATTTCTTCGGTCGGAAGCAGTCGACTCCCTGCCAGTTCCGCAGACGCCGACGAGCGGATCGGTCGCCCGGGCCGCGAAGCGGCGGTTCCGCATCATCCTGATCAAGCCGTCGCATTACGACGACGACGGCTACGTGATCCGGTGGTTGCGCAATCTTCATGCCGTCGAACTCGCTCGCGGCAGTCTACGGGATCGCGATCGAAGCCGCGCAGCACAAGGTCCTGGGTCCGGACGTCGACATCGAGGTCGACGCCGATCGATGAGACCAATACCCGCGTGCGCATCGACCGCATCATCGCGCGACTTCAAGCAGCGACGGAAATTTCGGCCTCGTCGGCCTGGTCGGCGTGCAGTCGAACCAGTATCCGCGCGCCCTGGACATCGCCCGGCCGCTGCGCGCCGCCGGCATTCCGGTGGTCATCGGCGGGTTCCACGTCTCCGGGCATGCTGGCGATGTTCCCGAAGGTCATGGCCGACCTGCAGGAAGCGCTCGACATGGGCATCAGCCTGTTCGCCGGCGAAGCCGAAGGCCGCATCGAGACGCTGATCCGGATGCCGCCGGCGGAGACGCTCAAGCCGATCTACAATTTCGTCAACGACCTGCCCGGGCTCGAAGGCTCGACCGTTCCGTTCCTGCCGCGCAACTTCGTCAAGCGCACGCTCGGCAACATGACGACCTTCGATGCCGGGCGCGGCTGCCCTTACCAGTGCTCGTTCTGCACGATCATCAATGTGCAGGGCCGCAAGTCGCGCAAGCGCACGCCGGACGACATCGAGCACATCATCCGGCGGAATCTGGCGCAGGGCATCAATCGCTTCTTCATCACCGACGACAACTTCGCCCGCAACAAGGACTGGGAGATCGATCTTCGACCGCCTCATCGAGCTGCGCGAGGCGCACGGGCTCGACCTCGGCTTCATGATCCAGGTCGACACGCTGTGCCACAAGATCCCGAACTTCATCGAGAAGTGCGCAAGCGCGCCGGCGTGACGCGCATCTTCATCGGACTGGAGAACATCAATCCGGACAACCTGCTCGCCGCCAAGAAGCGCCAGAACAAGATCACCGAATACCGCACCATGATGCTGGCCTGGAAGGCGGTCGGCATCTGGACCTACGCCGGCTACATCATCGGTTTCCCGAACGACACGCCGGAATCGGTGCGCCGCGATATCGAGATCGTGAAGCGCGAGCTTCCGGTCGACATGCTGGAGTTCTTCATCCTGACGCCGCTGCCGGGTTCGGAGGATCACAAGGTCCTTCACAACAAGGGCGTGCACATGGATGCCGATCTCAACAACTACGAGACCGAGCACGTCGTCACCGGCCATCCGAAGATGTCGCGGGCGGAATGGGAGCAGGCTTATGCCGATGCTTGGCGGATATACTATTCAGCCGAGCACATGGAGACGATTCTGCGGCGCGCCCGGGCGACGGGCATCAAGATCTTCGGGCTGTTCAAGATCATGCTCCTGTTCAGCCTCGCCTTCCGGGTGGAGAAGGTGCACCCGCTCCAGAGCGGCGTGGTCCGCCTGAGCCATCCGGACGAGCGCCGCCCCGGCCTGCCCCGCGAGTCGATGTTGACCTTCTATCCGCGCTTCGCCCTCCACACGGTGGCGAAGATCGGAAGACTGGTGCCGGAATTCTTCAAGCTCTGGGCGATCTATCGCCGCGTGGCAAACGATCCGAAGGGCCTGGACTATACCGATCTCGCGTTGACCCCGGTCGACGCGGATGACGTCAAAAACCTGGAGATGTTTACCCAGAACAAGGCGGCGCGAGACGCCGTCGATCATCTTCGCAAGGTCAAGGAACTCACCTCCAGCGCCGCTTGAGGTTGGCGCGGCTGATTCCGCTCGCCGGTCGCCCGGCTGCTCTTCACCGTAATCTCAACACAATCCCCGGCGCTATCGACGCCTTCGGCCCTTCCATGCTTTCGTGGCATGTGGAGAAGCGACGGGACCCGATGTCGATGAAGCGCCGTAGCGCGGCTTTGGCGATCTTTGCGGTGATTGGCGGCGCGGACGCTGCGCGTGCCGATACTCCGGGCTACATCAAGGCGAAGCCCGAGGCCGCCATCAAGGCGTTTGGGCCGGAAATCGCCGGCAAGATCTTTTCCGACGATTTCACTACCTTGCGCCACGAGGCGCTGCGGCGCTCGGCGCGCACGATCCCCGGTTTCGAGTGCCCCGGCGACCCGCAGGTGACGCTGGCCGACGTCATTCCTTCGCCGGTCAAGCCGGGTGCCGTCTCCTGGATCGAGAGCTATGTGGTCGCCTGCGCACCGCGCGCGAAACGCAATTTTCTGCTGCTGCTCGACGGCGACCGGGGCCGCATCGCCGAACTGCTGCCGGGCGGCACCATCACGGATCCCGCGCTCCAGCACGACGCGAGCCATGCCGCCAAGATGGTGGTCAAGCCGATTCGGCCTGCCGGCTGCGACCGGACGACCCTGATCGATACGCTCCTGGCCACGGCGCCGGAGGGAGCCGGCGCGTCGTGGGTCGAGCGCTGGGCCTACGACCAGTGTGCGGTGCGGACCGAAGTCGAGATGACGTTCACGCCGTCGTCCAAGGGCGCCACCACCTGGAATGCTAAGCTCGTGCCCTGAACGGGCTTCGTGGTGTCAGTCAGGTTCGGTCCTTCCGCGGGGCGCCGCGGCGCTCATCCTTGCGGCGCCATTCCTCGATCACCGAGTTGAGCTCGCCCCCATAGACGAAGATGGACGCGCTCACATAGAGGAACACCAGGGCGATCATCGGCGAGGCGAGGCCTGCGTAATAGAACGAGTAGGTGAACGCATAGTCGGCGAGATAACGCCCGAACAGGGTGCTGGCCGCGAGCCACAGGACGAGCGTAACCAGGATCCCGGGCATGATCTCCCGGAACCGGCGCCGTCCTGCGGGCAGCCACAGATGCACGAGGATGAGGGTCACGATCAGCAGGGTGGCGGCGATGGTGAACCGCGCGAACGTCACGATGTTCGAGAATGGCTCCAGCCCGGGCAGATATTTCAGCGCGGTGCGCCACATCAGCGGCGCCAGGACGACGAGGAACGACAGCCCCAGCAGCGCCACGGCGGCGATCAGCACATAGGCGATCGATTCCAGGCGCAACACCCAGACCGGCCGCGGATCGAGCACCGTATAGGCGCGGTTGAGGCCGATGCGCAGGCTTTCAATGCCGCTCGATGCGAAGTAGAGCGCAAGCGCGACGCCGACGGTGAGCAATTGTCCGTCCGCCCGGCTCAGGACGGTGTGGATTTCCTGTGCGATCGGCGCGGACACCGCCTCCGGCCAGGCCTCCAGCACGATGCGCGCCGCCTCGTCGCCAAGGTCCTTGGAGCCGAAGATGCCGGCGAGCGCGGTGAGGACGAGGAAGAACGGGAATAGCGCCATCAGCGCCGACAGCGCGATGTGGCTCGCGATCGCCCATCCGTCGTCCGCCAGGAACCGGCGGAACGCCTCGACGGCGACGCGGCCGCTGCGGTGGATGAAGCTCAGGCGGATCATGCCCTCTCCATATTGAAGAGGTCACGACCGTACCAGCCACCGGGAGCGCTTTTGGCTTTGTCACGTTCCCGTGCTGTGCCCGGTTTTGCGCTCACCGGAGGCGCTTGGTCAGGCCGCCCGGACGTCCGCGAGAAAGCGCCGCACCTCGGAATCGAGGCTTTCCGCCTCCGCCGCCAGGGTCTCGGCGAGCGACTTCACGTCGCCCGCGGTCTCGCGGGCATCCTGGCTGCGCCCGGCGACCCGGCTCATGGCTTCGGAGCCTGACCGCGCTTCGCTGGAGGCGCGGTTGACGCCCTCCGCGATGCTACCGACGGCGGCGTTCTGCTCCTCGACCGCCGCTGCAACGTTGGCGGCGATACCGGACATGTCGGAGATGATGGCGTTGACCTGCTCGATGGCATGGGCGGCATCGCCGGCAGCCATCTGGATCGCGCCGATCTGCGCCGCGATCTCCTCGGTCGCCTTGCCGGTCTGTCCCGCGAGCGATTTCACCTCCGCGGCAACTACCGCGAAGCCGCGGCCGGCATCGCCCGCACGCGCCGCCTCGATCGTGGCGTTCAGGGCGAGCAGGTTGGTCTGGCCCGCGATCGCCTGGATCAGGCCGATGACCTCGCCGATGCGGGTCGCGGCGCCGGAGAGCTGGGACATCGTGCGGACGGTGCGCTGGGCTTCCGAAACCGCGCGGCTCGCAACCTCGGTCGACTTGGCAGCCTGGGCCGCGATCGCCCCGATCGATCCCGTCAGTTCTTCCGCGGACGCGGCCGCGGAGCTGACATTCTCGGACGCCGCCCCGACCCGCCGCTCGGCATCGCGGGCCTCGGCCGACACCGAATCGGCGGCGCTGTTGAGGGCGGAGGCCGCGCCGTCGAGGCGCTCGGCCGCATCCCGGACTTTCCCGAGCGCCTGATCGACCGACTGCTCGAAATGGGCGATGGTCGTCCGGATCGCTTCGCCGCGCCGCTCGCGCTGGCGATGGGTCTCCGTCTCGTTGGCGGCAAGCCGCTCGCGTTCGATGGCGTTGTCGCGGAACACGATGACGTTGCGCGCCATGCGGCCGATCTCGTCCCGGGCGTCGGTGGCCGGGATGGTCACCGACGTGTCCCCTTCGGCGAGGCGGCCCATGGCATCGGCGAGCTTCGACAGCGGGCGCGTGATGGTGCGCCCGATCCACCAGCTCAAGACGAGGCCGGACAACACGGCCACGCATCCGACCAGCACGATGATGAGGCCGGTGCGCGACTGCGACGCCGCGAAGGCGGCGGTGGCGGCGTCCTGGTGCTGGTAGGCCGACTTCACGATGTCGTCGCCGTTTCGGATCAGGAGCTGGGTGTCGGATTCGATCCCCGCCAGCCGGCTGCCGACGGAATCGCTGGCCTTGCGCCATTCGTCGAAGGCGGCCGCATAGGCGGAGACCGCGTCCCGCAGTTCCGTCTTCATGACCTCCGCGCCGACCGCCTTGTCGAAGGTGGTGTTGAACTCATCGAGCGCCGCCGCGAAGGCTTGGCGGCTGTCGGCGTCGTGCTGCAGCATGTGCTTGGCTTCGTCATGGCGCATCTGAAGCAGGAACAGGGAGAGCTGCTGCGCATCGGTGCGCGGCAGCCAGCTTAGATCGTTGATGATCCGTTCCACCGTTTCGGCCGAATCGCGCAGCAGCTTGTTCAGACCGTCGGCCTCAGTGAATCCGAGGTGCTCCTGCTCGGCCACGAGTTCTTGGAAATTCGACGACAGGCGCCCAAGGGCGCGCTCGAAATGCTGTAATTCCTTGGCGGCGGCGGGCTCGGACAAGCCGGCGATGGTCTTGAGCTTCTCCAGCGCGAGGGCGTCGGAACTGTCGAACTTCGTCACATGGTCCTTGTGCGCGCGAGCGACGAAGGCCCGCGCCATGTTCTCCATCGTCCCAACCGCGCTCTTGAACTCCCGGCTGGCATCGGCGAGGCCCGCAGCCTGCTTGACGCCTTCGAAGGCGCGGCCGATTTCGGCTTGACCGGAGAGATAGGCAGCCCCGTTCGCGACAAATCCGATGAGGGGGATCACGGCGAGCACGCCGATACGGGTGCGCACCGAAAGGGCCGAGAAGAAGCGTGCCATGATCATCGGGTCCCACGTGGCGGCGCCCTGTCTGTACGGCTCGGCGGCCAGGGCTGGTCGGCACCGCAGAACAGGGAACGCCAGCTTGGTTAAAATCTGGCAAAGCCCGGCTTTTTCGCCACCGCAAGGCGCCGGCCCATATTGCCCGTCCATGCCCCGCAAAACGGGCGCGGCCTGAATATCCGCCGCCGCTTTCGGCTTTGCTTTTGTGCACCGCACGCGTACCGTTGTGCGGCGCTCCAAGGCAGCGCGGATCGAGGGTTTTGGTCATGTCCCTGGCAATATCCCGTATCCCTTCAGACGACCTGGTGGAGAGCGCGCGCGAAGCGGTCGGCACTGTCGAGGCCTTGTTGACCGATGCCACGCTGGCGATGCGGCGGCGGGTGTCCGTTGATGGCCGGCCGTCCAGCCGGCTGATCGAGAAAGAACAGCGCGCCACCCACGGGCTCGCCTGGTTCGCCACCTATGTGGAGGCGGTGCGCCAACTCGCATCCTATGCCGAACGCATGCGCGAGGCCGGGCGGTTCCAGGAGATCGAGGCGCTGCTGGTCGCGATCGGCATCGGCGAATACCTCGCCCAGATGCTCGGCGGCATTCCCATGAGCCAGGTCGAGATGGTTCGCCCGTCGGACCTTGGGCTGACCGCGGCCCAGGTCGCGGCGCGCGTCACCCCGGCCGTCGAGGCGCTGATCGCGGGCGGCAACACCGCGGCGAACCGCTCCCGGCTGGTCGAACTGATGCGCGCGCATCACGGCGCCACAGTCGGTGATTGCGGCCTCGATGACACCCTCGAAGCCATCCGCGACGAGATGCGCAAGTTCGCCGACAGCGAGGTGGTGCCGCATGCCCAGGATTGGCATCGGGAGAACAAATACATCCCGATGGAGATCATCGAGCATATGGCGGAGCTCGGCGTGTTCGGGCTCACCATTCCCGAAGACTATGGCGGCCTCGGCCTCGGCAAGGAATCGATGTGCGTCGTCTCCGAGGAACTGTCGCGCGGCTATATCGGCGTCGGATCGCTTGGCACCCGCTCGGAGATCGCGGCGGAACTGATCCTGGGCGGCGGCACCGACGCGCAGAAGCAGAAATGGCTACCCAAGCTCGCGTCCGGCGAGGTGCTGCCGACCGCGGTTTTCACTGAGCCCAACACCGGCTCCGACCTCGCTTCGCTGAAAACCCGCGCAGTGCGCGACGGCGACCTCTACAAGGTCCACGGCAACAAGACCTGGATCACCCATCCGGTGCGCGCCGACGTGATGACGCTGCTGGTGCGCACCAACCCGAAGGAGCCGGGCTACCGTGGCCTCTCCATGTTCCTGGCCGAAAAGCCGCGCGGCAGCGACGACGAGCCATTCCCCGCGGAAGGCATGTCGGGGACCGAGATCGAGGTGCTTGGCTATCGCGGCATGAAAGAATTCGAGATCGCGTTCGATGGCTTCAAGGTGGATGCCGCGAACCTGCTGGGCGGCGTCGAAGGCCAGGGCTTCAAGCAGCTCATGCAGACCTTCGAGTCCGCCCGCATCCAGACCGCGGCGCGGGCCATCGGCGTCGCGCAGTCGGCGATGGAACTGGCGCTGCGCTACGGCGAGGATCGCGTGCAGTTCGGCACGCCGATCGTCACTTTCGCGCGTGTCGCCGACAAGATCGCCATGATGGCGGTCGAGATCATGATCGCGCGTCAGATCACCTATTACGCCGCGCGCGAGAAGGATTCCGGCCGGCGCTGCGACCTGGAAGCCGGCATGGCGAAGCTGCTCGCCGCCCGCGTCGCCTGGTCGGCCGCCGACAACGCGGTGCAGATCCATGGCGGCAACGGTTTCGCGCTGGAATACCCGGTGTCGCGCGTGCTTTGCGATGCGCGCATCCTGTCGATCTTCGAGGGCGCGGCGGAAATCCAGGCCCAGGTGATCGCGCGCCGCCTGCTGGAAGGCAGCAACTGACGATCACGGCAAGGATTTAGGCGTTCGCTCCCCGCAACGCGCGGTCCAGGTCCGCGTAAAGGTCCTCCGGGTCCTCCAGCCCGACGGAGAGCCGCAGCAGGTCCGGAGGGCAGGGAGAACCAGGCCCCTCGATCGAGGCACGATGCTCGATCAGGCTCTCGACCCCGCCCAGCGAGGTGGCGCGCTTCCACAATTCGACACGCGCCGCAGCATCGATCGCGGCGGCCTCGCCGCCTTTCACGCGGAGCGACAGCATGCCGCCAAAGCCGCCGATCATCTGGCGCGCCGCGAGGTCATGCCCGGGATGATGGGCGAGGCCCGGATAGAGCACGTCCACGACCCTCTCGTGCCGGCTGAGCGCGGTGGCCAGCAGGGCGGCGCTGTCGGCCTGCGCCTTCACTCTCACGTCCAGCGTCCGCAAGCCGCGCATCAGCAGCCAGGCCTCGAACGGCCCGAGGATCGTGCCATGCAGCGCCCGCACGTGCTTGAGGCGCTCCCAGATCGCATCCTCCCGCGCGGTGGCGAGCGCGCCGGCGATCACGTCGGAATGGCCGTTGAGATACTTGGTTGCGGAATGCATGACGATGTCGGCCCCGAGCGTCAGGGGTTGCGTGAACACCGGCGTCGCGACCGTGGAATCGATTGCAAGCGAGGCGTCCGCGTCATGCGCGATGGCCGCGATGGCGGCGATATCGATGATCGTCCACAGCGGATTGGAGGGCGTCTCGCCCCAGATGAGCTTGGTCTCGCCCGGCTTCACGGCGCGCCTCACCGCAACGAGGTCGTCCATGTCGACGAGGTCGACGCGATAGCCGAAGCGCGGCATGTCCTCCACTAGCCATTTGCGGAAGCCCCAGTACATCACCCGCGGCGCAATGACATGGGCGCCGGGTGGAAGGGCGAGCATCACCGCGATCGCCGCCGTCATGCCGGACCCGAACAAAAGGGCCTCGTGGGCGTGCTCCAGCGCCGCGATCACCTCTTCGGCATGCCGTACCGTGGCATTATCCGGGCGGCCGTAGACGTAGCCCGAGCGATACCCGTTGTCGGGATCGCGGATGAAGGTCGTATTGAGGTGGACGGGCGGAACGATGCCCCGCGTCGTCGGGTCTTCCGTGCCCATCGCCTGGGCGGCGAGGGTCCGGGGTGTCCAGTGCGGCGGCGAATGGGACATGCGTTCTCCAAGAGCGCTCCAACTGCGCCGATCATATTCATTTCAGAGCATTTGAGGCCCGGCACGGAATCCTTCAATGCCGACCGCATTATTTCGTTGCATCGGTGGGTGGAGACGCGAAATGCGCGTCCACCGGAATGCCGGCCACGGAATATTGCATGGCCGCTGCGCGGCCCTTGCGCTATGCAAGCGGCTCAGGCCATTTCTCCGGCAGCTTCGTCTTTCATGTACGGAGGGGCACCGCCAAAGTTGCGTGCTTCGGAGACGTCATGGCCGATTATTTATCCACCTACCTTGTGCCTTTCGCGATCGGCGCGGTCGTCGTCGTGCTGCTCCTCGGCCTCGTCAACATGATGCGGGGCGGCTCGCCCAGCACCTCGCAAAAACTGATGCGCTGGCGCGTGCTTTTGCAGTTCGTCGCCATTATCGTCATCATGGCGACGATCTGGGTGATGCAGCACTAGCGCATGGTCCCGAAAAGTTGGCGGACTTTTCGGAAAAGACGATGGGCCAACCGTTAAAGCCGACATGGTCGTACTCAACAGGATCTACACCCGCACCGGCGACGACGGAACGACGTCGCTCGGCACCGGCGAACGGCGCAAGAAATACGACCTGCGGGTCGCCGCCTACGGAACGGTAGACGAGGTCAACGCCGCGCTCGGCATCGTCCGGCTCCACACGGCCGGTGACCCGCCGTTCGACGCCGCCCTCTCGCGCATCCAGAACGATCTGTTCGATGTCGAGGCGGACCTCTGCATGCCTTCGCAGAAGGGCAAGGGGCCGGACGGCGCGCGGCTCAACGTCACCGATGCCCAGGTCGAGTGGCTTGAGCGCGAGATCGACCGGCTGAACGATGGCCTTGCGCCGCTGAGGTCGTTCATCCTGCCGGGCGGAAGTCCTGCCGCGTCCTACCTGCATCTTGCGCGCACGATGTGCCGGCGCGCCGAACGGCTTATGGTCGAGCTCAGGGACCAGCCGGGCGAGGAAGTCACCGCTGCGGCGCTGAAATACGTCAATCGGCTCTCCGACTACCTGTTCGTCGCCGGACGGTATGCCAACGACAAGGGCGCGGGCGACGTCCTCTGGATGCCGGGCCAGAACCGCTGAGTTGAGCATGGTCTTATCGAAAGCCGGTTCCCGCCTTTCGGGATCATGCTCTGACCGGAATCGAGAACCTCGATGGTGATGCCGCTCTATGACGATAATCCGTTCCGGCTGCCGGTGCGGCCGGTCGTGACGTGGTTGCTGATCGTCGCGAACGTCGTCGTGTTCTGGATCGAGGTCGGCACCGGTTCCGGCGATCCGCAGGATCTGGCGAATATCTTCGGGCTGCTGCCGGCCGCGCTGGCTGGCGACGCCTATGTGCCCGGCGCATTGCCGTCCGTCGCGACGGTCGTCACCTATATGTTCCTGCACGGCGATTTCGGGCACCTGTTCGGCAACATGATCTTCCTCTGGGTGTTCGGCGACGATATCGAGGAGACCCTGGGCCGCGCGCGGTTCCTTGGTTTCTATCTGCTGTGCGGCATCGTCGGAGCGCTGGTGTTCGTGGCGAGCGATCCGCAGGCCCGCGTGACGCTCATCGGAGCATCGGGCGCGATTTCCGGGCTCGTCATCGCCTACGCGATGCTGCGGCCGTGCGCCAAGATCACGATCCTGCTGAGCATCATCCCGCTGAGGATCAGGGCCTATTGGGTCGTCGGGGCCTTTGTGCTGCTGCAGTTCATCAATCTGCGATCGACCTCGGCGAGCGAGATCGCGTACTGGTGCCACATCGGCGGCATGGCGGCCGGCGGCATCCTGTTCGTCATGATGAGGCCGCCGGGCGTGCGCCTGTTCGAATGCGTGCATCCGCCGGCCGCCACTCCGGACGCAGGCGGCACCGGCGCGGCAGGAGGCTGACCGCCGGCTGGTTCGTCTCGTTGACACCCAATCCGCGCCGCCATTAGGGTGCCGCGCCTTTCAAGCACCTCCCGGAGAACGGGCCGATGAAGATACTGGTGCCCGTCAAGCGGGTGGTCGACTACAACGTCAAGATTCGCGTCAAGGCGGACGGCTCCGGCGTCGAACTCGCCAACGTCAAGATGTCGATGAATCCGTTCGACGAGATCGCCGTCGAAGAGGCCGTGCGGCTGAGGGAAGCCGGCAAGGCGACCGAAGTGATCGCGGTCTCCATCGGACCGCAGCAGGCCTCCGAGACCATCCGCACCGCGCTCGCGATGGGCGCCGACCGCGGCATCCTGGTGAAGACCGACGGGCCGGTCGAGCCGCTCGCGGTCGCCAAGATCCTCAAGGGCATCGTCGACGAGGAGAAGCCCGATCTGGTGATCCTCGGAAAGCAGGCGATCGACGACGACTCCAACCAGACCGGCCAGATGCTGGCGGCGCTGCTGGACTGGCCGCAGGGCACCTTCGCATCCAAGCTGGTGATCGAGGGCGGCCGACCTCCTTGTAACCCGCGAGGTCGACGGCGGCCTGCAGACCGTGAAGCTGAAAATGCCCGCGGTGGTGACCACCGACCTGCGCCTCAACGAGCCGCGCTACGCCTCGCCTGCCGAACATCATGAAGGCGAAAAAGAAGCCGATCGCCGACAAGGCCCCGGATGCCTACGGCGTCGACATCACGCCGCGGCTGGAGGTGCTCAAGACGGTCGAGCCGCCGAAGCGCGGCGCCGGCGTCAAAGTGACCTCGGTCGCCGATCTCGTCGGCAAGCTAAAGAACGAAGCGGGGATTCTCTGATGACGACACTTGTCCTCGCCGAGCATGACAACACGTCGCTGCGCGACGCCACCGCCAAGGCGCTCACCGCCGCCAAGGCGATGGGTGGCGAAATCCACGTTCTCGTCGCCGGATCGGGGTGCCGCCCGGTGGCCGAAGCCGCGGCCAAGCTCGACGGCGTGGCCAAAGTGCTGCTCGCCGACGCTGCGCCCTACGAACATGCGACGGCCGAGCCGCTCGCGGCGCTGATCATCTCGCTCGCCGCGCCTTATGACGCGATCGTCGCGCCGGCCACCTCGATCGGGAAGAACGTCATGCCGCGCGTCGCCGCACTGCTCGACGTCATGCAGATGTCCGACATCATCAAGGTCGAGGCGCCGGACACCTTCCAGCGCCCGATCTATGCCGGCAACGCGATCCAGACGGTGAAGTCGCACGACGCCAAGAAGGTCATCACAGTCCGCACCGCGGCGTTCCAGGCGACCGGCGGCGGGGGCGCCACGGCGTCGATCGAAGAGGTTCCGGCGGCGTCCGATCCCGGGTTGTCGTCCTTCGTTGGCGAGGAATTGTCGAAATCCGACCGGCCTGAGCTGACCTCCGCCAAGATCATCATCTCCGGCGGTCGTGCGATGCAGAGCCGGCGAAAACTTCGCCAAATACATCGAGCCGGTCGCCGACAAACTCGGCGCCGCGGTCGGCGCCTCCCGCGCGGCGGTCGATGCCGGCTATGCGCCGAACGACTGGCAGGTCGGCCAGACCGGCAAGGTAGTGGCGCCCGACCTCTACATCGCGGTTGGCATTTCCGGCGCGATCCAGCATCTCGCCGGCATGAAGGACTCCAAGGTGATCGTCGCGATCAACAAGGACGAGGAGGCCCCGATCTTCCAGGTCGCCGATTACGGACTGGTCGCGGATCTGTATCAGGCCCTGCCGGAACTGGCCGAGGAACTCGGCAAAGCCGGCAAATAATCGCATGTCGGCACCCATGGTCAGGGCGCGCGGATCGGCGTAGAAACGGCGGCCCACCGACGAGGAGTTCCATGCCGAAGCTCGAAGTGGTCGACCGCCAATCGCCGGATCCCGCCGCCATGAAGCTCAACATCCGCAAGGTCGGCATCATCGGCGCCGGCCAGATGGGAAGCGGCATCGCGCATGTGTCGGCGCTGGCCGGCTTTTCGGTCATGCTCAACGACGTGGCGCCGGAGCGAATCAATGCCGGCATCGCCACCATCAACGGCAACATGGCGCGGCAGGTTTCCAAGAGCCTGATCAAGGAAGACGAGCGCAAGGCCGCACTGCAGCGCATCCAGCCTGCCGAGACGATGGAAGCGTTCGGGGACTGCGACCTCGTGATCGAGACCGCGACCGAGAAGGAAGAGGTCAAGCGCAAGATCCTCGCTTCGCTCTGTCCGATGCTCAAGCCGGACGCCATCATCGGCAGCAACACCTCCTCGATCTCCATCACGCGGCTGGCCTCGGCGACCGACCGGCCGGAGCGCTTCATCGGCATTCACTTCATGAACCCGGTGCCGCTGATGGAGCTGACGGAGATCATCCGCGGCATCGCCACCGTCGGACACGACGTTCGAGGCCACCAAGGCCTTCGTCAGCAAGCTCGGCAAGACGATCGCGGTGTCGGAGGACTTTCCGGCCTTCATCGTCAACCGCGTTCTGCTGCCGATGATCAACGAGGCGATCTACACGCTGTACGAGGGCGTCGGCAACGTCGAGGCGATCGACACCGCGATGCGGCTCGGCGCGCACCATCCGATGGGACCGCTGGAGCTTGCCGATTTCATCGGCCTCGACACCTGCCTGTCGGTGATGCAGGTGCTGCACGAGGGGCTGGCGGACTCCAAGTACCGGCCCTGCCCGCTGCTGGTGAAATATGTCGAGGCCGGCTGGCTCGGCCGCAAGACGCAGCGCGGCTTCTACGATTACCGCGGCGAAAAGCCGGTGCCGACGCGCTGAGGCGCGCTGCTCCGCACGCCATTGCGCGATCGATGGTTCGTTAACCGGCGCGGCCTATGGTCCGGCGGGGTATCGCGACAATGGCCATCAGCATCGCCAAGAAGATGTACCAGAGCTACCAAGCATGGGGCAGCTTCCGGCGCGCCATGACGCAACAATACATTGACGAAAGCTCCAACGCCGCCGCCGCCTTCCAGGCGGCACAGACCAATTTCATCGTCGGCAGCGCGACCCTCACCAGCAAGATCACGCAAAAGCGTCTCTCCGCGCTGGCGCTGGCCAAACTCGACAAGATCGCCTGATGGATCCGGTATCGATCGCCAGCGGCCTCGTCGCCGCCCGCGTGGCGCAGACCCAGCTTGCGGTCGGCGCGAAGCTCATGCGCATGAACGCCAATGCCGAAGCGTCGGTCGCCCAGCTTGTCGACGCGGCATCGCAGAATGCCAACCGGCTTGCCGACGCTGCCGCCGGGCTCGGACAGAATCTCGATATCACGGCCTGAGCTTCGTTCCGCGGCTGGCGGCCGACTTGGGCGATCACTTGGCGAGCGCCGCCCCGATCAGCGCGACCGCGTCGTTGCTCGCCCATTCGGCCGGACCGGCGATGTAGCCGAGTTCGCACCCTTCCGGATCGATCAGCAGTGTCGTCGGCATGCCGAAGGCGCGACCGACGGCCTTGAGCTCCATGAACACCTTGGCGCTGATGTCGGCGTAGTATGGAAGGCGCTCGATGCCGGCTTCCTTGAGCCAGGCCTTCGGCTTGTCGGGGTTGCGGGTGTCGATGTTGACGGCCACGACTTGGAAATCGGGGCCGCCGAGCTTGTCCTGGAGCGCCGCCAGGGCCGGCATTTCCTTGCGGCAGGGCACGCACCACGTCGCCCAGAGGTTCAACAGCACGGTCTTGCCCCGGAAGTCGACCAGCGTGTGCTCCTTGCCGTCAGCATCCTTGAAGCCAAGGTTCGGCACGACACGCCCTTCGGTCGCGATCGTGACCGCCGCCACCTCGCCCCGCGACAACGGGGCCAAGCGCTTCGCAACGTCGACCGCGGCGTGGCAGACGCCGTCATTGCGCGCCGCCGCGGCGATCCCGTATACCGCGAACCCGGCCAGGGCGATCACGCAGGTCGCCGCTGCGATTGCGATGCGGCGAGGGCGTAATCTGCCGGAAGGATGGTCGCTTTGCACGGGCATGGTCGGTACCAGGTGGACTGAATGAGCAACTCGATGTGGGGCGGCCGGTTCGCGTCCGGGCCGGCCGCCATCATGGCGGAGATCAACGCGTCGATCGACTTCGACCGCCGGCTGTTCCGCCAGGACATCGCCGCCTCGAAGGCGCATGCCGCGATGCTTGCCCAGCAGGGCATCATCGGGCCGGAAGATGCCGCGAGCATCGCCAAAGGTCTAGACACGATCCTGTCAGAGATCGAGGGCGGCCGGTTCACGTTCCGGCAGGACCTCGAAGACATCCATATGAATGTGGAGTCGCGGCTCGCCGAGATGATCGGGCCGGCGGCCGGGCGGCTGCACACCGCGCGCTCCCGCAACGACCAGGTGGCGACAGACTTCAAGCTGTTCGTTCGCGACGCCGATCGACGAGCTCGACAGCCTGCTGCACGACTACCAGCGGGCGTTGGTCGAAAAGGCGCTGGCGCACGCTGGCACCGTCATGCCGGGCTTCACCCACCTGCAGACTGCGCAGCCGGTGACGTTTGGGCACCACCTGCTGGCCTATGTCGAGATGGCGGCGCGTGACCGCGGCCGGTTCGCCGACGCCCGCGCGCGGCTCAACGAATCCCCGCTCGGCTCGGCGGCGCTCGCCGGTACCTCTTTTCCGCTCGACCGCGACATGACCGCCACGGCGCTCCGCTTCGACCGGCCGACGGCGAATTCGCTCGATGCGGTGTCGGATCGCGACTTCGTCCTGGAGACGCTCGCCGCCGCCTCGATCACCGCCATGCACCTGTCGCGCTTCGCCGAGGAAATCGTGATCTGGTGCTCACCGCTCACCGGGCTGCTGAAGCTGTCCGACAAGTTCACCACCGGCTCCTCGATCATGCCGCAGAAGCGCAATCCCGACGCCGCCGAACTGTCGCGCGCCAAGGTCGGCCGCATCCTCGGTGCGTTCAACGCCATGATGGTGGTGATGAAGGGGCTGCCGCTCGCCTATCAAAAGGACATGCAGGAGGACAAGGAGGGCACGATGGACGCCCTCTCCGCGCTGACGCTCTCGCTGGTCGCGATGACCGGCATGGTGCGTGACATGGAGCCGGACGTCGCGCGCATGAAGAAGGCGGCTGGCGAAGGCTATGCCACCGCGACCGACCTCGCCGACTGGCTGGTGCGGGAACTCAACCTGCCATTCCGCGACGCCCATCACGTCACCGGACGGATCGTGGCGGCGTCAGCCGAGGCCGGCCTGCCGCTGCACCGGCTGCCGCTCACAGCGATGCAGGCGATAGAATCGCGCATCACCGACGCGGTGTTCTCGGTACTTTCCGTCGATAATTCGGTGAAGAGCCGGGTGAGCTATGGCGGCACTGCGCCGCGTAACGTAAAGGCCCAGGCCAAGCGCTGGCTCAAGCGGCTGGAGAAGGAAGGTGCGGGTCCCGCAATATGAGATGATTTCCGTCAAGCGTTTCGACTGCAGGTGTCATGGCGTAGCGCCGGACTCGAACGCCTCACGATCCTTACGTCGCCGGCACGCCGGCCAGGGCGAGACCCCGCGTATAGCGCTCGCGATCTTCGGCCTTGAGAATGGGATAGACCCTGCCAAATCGCTCGACGGTAAAATTCGGCTCAAGAGCCAAGAGCTTTCTGATGTAGGGTTGTGCCTCGTCGACCCAAGCTACGAGTCACGCGTAGAAAGCCTCTCTCTGCTATGATGGGTTGCCGAGTGAAAAAAAGCTCGCGCCACAGCAGGAGATGACAATGATCACGCAAACGGTTTTCGTAGAAGACAATGGTAAAGTGAAGCTTGGCGGCTCGTCGCCCACGTTCGCGCCCGTCCTTAGGGCTCCAAAGCCGATGACCGCGGACAGCGGCAAAGTGCGAATTGGCGGTTCGTCGCCAGCGCTCTAATCACGACGCATCCGGGCGGCTAACGTAAAAATTCCGCCCGCCGCCTGTTCAACGAGCATCGGCGCTCCACGCGAGCGCTGATAATGATGACTTACGGCCAGCAGCCGCTGGTATGAGCCGGCTATCAGCGTTTTTGAGACAAAGTCCGGACACTGGCTGCCCACACACAGCCAGGTCCGGCGGCCTCTCCCGTCCTGCTTCCGATCCTGCTATAGTGCGGGCAAATCAGGAGCGTTTCGTGATCCGGTTCGACCGTCCCTTGTCCAGGCTAGCCGTCGCGGGTGCGCTCGCGGCGACGCTGGCGCTTGCGGGCTGCGGCCGCAAAGCAGGTCTCGATCCGCCGCCAAACGCGGCCATTGCTCCGACCACCACGGTCGACGGACAGCCGGCGCCTGCTGCCCAGCCGGACGGCACGACCCCGCCGCCCAAGCGGCGTTTCATCCTCGACTGGCTGCTCGACTAAGCACCCGATGCATCACTTCGCCTATCGGGGCGGCGTTCTCCACGCCGAAGGGGTGAGTCTGGCCGTGCTCGCGGACGCGGTGGGCACGCCGTTCTACTGCTATTCCACCGCCACCCTCGAGCGGCATTACCGGGTCTTCGCCGACGCGTTTTCCGATGTATCGGCGCTCGTCTGCTATGCCATGAAGGCGAATTCCAACCAGGCGGTGATCGCGACTTGGCCCGGCTCGGCGCCGGCGCCGACGTGGTGTCGGAGGGTGAGCTCAAGCGGGCGCGTGCGGCCGGTATCCCCGCGCGCCGGATCATGTTCTCCGGCGTCGGCAAGACGGCGCGGGAGCTGGCGCTCGCCGTGGACGAGGGCATCCTCTGCGTCAACGTGGAGTCCGAGCCCGAGTTGGCGCTGCTGTCTGAGATCGCGCAGTCCAAGGGGCGCACCGCCAATATCTCGATCCGCGTCAACCCGGACGTCGACGCCAGGACCCATGCCAAGATCGCGACCGGCAAATCCGAGAACAAATTCGGCATCCCGATCGGCGCCGCGCGCACCGTCTATGCCCACGCCGCGAAGCTTCCCGGCCTGAAGGTCATCGGCGTCGACATGCATATCGGCAGCCAGATCACCGAACTGGAGCCGTTCGGCGACGCCTTCGCGCTGCTGTCGGATTTTGTGCGCGTGCTGCGGGCTGACGGCCACCGCATCGAGCATGTCGATCTCGGCGGCGGCCTCGGCATCCCATACCGCGACGACAACGAGCCGCCGCCGGATCCCGAACGCTATGCCGAGGTCGTCAAGCAGGCGACGCGCGGCCTCGGCTGCACCCTGATCTTCGAGCCCGGCCGGCTGCTCGTCGGCAACGCCGGCATCCTGGTGACGCGGGTGCTCTACCTGAAGGGCGGCGAGGCCAAGACCTTCGTCATCGTCGATGCCGGGATGAACGACCTGATTCGCCCCACCTTGTATGACGCCCACCATGAAATCTGGCCGGTCGCAGAACCCACCGGAGAGGCGCGGCGGATCGTCGCCGACGTCGTCGGCCCGGTGTGCGAATCCGGCGATTTCCTGGCGCTCGACCGCGACATGCCCCAAATGAAGGCCGGCGACCTGCTCGCCGTCATGTCGGCCGGCGCCTATGGCGCGGTCCAGGCCGGCACCTACAATACCCGGCCCCTAGTCCCCGAAGTGCTTGTCCGGGATGACGAATGGGCCGTAGTGCGGCCGCGCATGGAAGTCGACGAACTCATTGGGCAGGACCGGCTCCCGCCCTGGATGTAACCTGCCTCGGGCACACATTCGGCAGGCAGAATGCAGCCGCAATTCCGCCCCGGCGCGGATCCGATCCGGCGCTACGGGATGGACCGGGTAGCGGCAGTGTGTAGTAGCCCTCGCCGGTACCCGTGATAGAGTGCACCGCACACCAGCGGAGACATCAGGGTGAGCGAGCCGGTGACTGGTTCCAGCAATCCGCGTCGGCGCGTCGAGCGGCAGTTGAGCGACGCCATCCTTGAAAAAGCGCTGACGCGCGCGCGCTACGCGATTCTGTGGGAACGCCTGTGGCCGGCCCTTGCCGCGCTGGCGACCGCGGTCGGCATCTTCCTCATCGTGTCCTGGGCCGGGCTCTGGCTGGCGCTGCCACCGATGGGCCGGGCCATCGGCCTGTTCGTGCTGCTCGTGGTGGTCGCCGCCGCTACCGTGCCCATCCTGCGGCTCAGCATGCCCACCTCCCAGGACGGTTTGCGCCGCCTCGACCAAGTCAGCGGACTTCCGCACCGTCCCGCGACCGCGATCGCCGACGACATGGCGCCGACAGCGGATGATCCATGGTCCCGCGCCCTGTGGCGAGCCCATGTCGAGCGGGCCCTGCAGGCGGCGCGCGCATTCAGGGCCGGATGGCCGGCGCCGCGTCTCCTCGTGCGAGACCCCTATGCGATCCGCGCCTTCGTTCTCGTCCTCGTCGTCGCCACCTTCTTCGGCGCCGGCGGTGAGCGCATCCGGCGCATCACCGCGGCTTTCGACTGGACCGGCGCAGTGGCGGCGGCGAATTACCGCGTCGATGCCTGGGTGACGCCGCCCAACTACACCGGCAAGCCGCCGGCGATCCTGCCGGGAATTCGCGCCGGCGAACCGGTTCCCGCCGCGGCGCCGCTGTCGGTGCCGGCCGGCAGTATCCTGGTCATTCGCGCGACCGGCAGCGCCCATCTCGACGTGATCGCGACGGGAGGCGTCACCGACGCGGGTCGCGAGGGCGCGGCGCCGCCCGCCGGCACCGACGAGCGCCGCTACGCCATCAAGGATGGCGGCACGATCACGCTGCGCGGCATCGGCGACGACGACATCACCTGGACCTTCACGGCGATTCCGGACCGCGCCCCGACGATCGCGCTCGCCAAGGATCCGGAAGCGCAAGGGCGCGGCGGCCTGCTGCTGCAGTACAAGGTCGAGGACGACTACGGCGTCGTCGACGGCCGCGCGACCTTCGAGCGCAAGGCCGCCGCCGGCATCGACGGCAAGGAGCCGCACGCTTTGTTCGGCGCGCCGGAAATTCCCCTGGTGATGCCCCAGGCGCGCACGCGCAGCGGTGCCGGCCAGACCACCAAGGACCTGACCGAGCATCCATGGGCCGGCGTCGACGTGACCATGACGTTGGTCGCGCGCGACGAGGCGAACAACGAAGGCCGCTCCGCCCCGCACGAATTCACCCTGCCGCAGCGCGTGTTCGTCAAGCCGCTGGCGCGGTCGCTGGTCGAGCTTCGCCGCATGCTCGCGCTCGACGCCGAGACCCGCGGCAAGGTCATGCAGGGCCTGGACGCGCTCGCCATCGCGCCGGAGAAATACATTCCGGAGGCCGGCATCTATCTCGGCCTGCGGTCGATCTTCCATCAGCTCACCAATGCCAAGACCGACGACGACCTCCGCGACGTGGTCGGCCGCCTGTGGGCGCTGGCGACGATGATCGAGGACGGCAACGTCTCCGACGCGGAAGCCGCGCTGCGGGCCGCCCAGGATGCGCTCCGCCAGGCGCTGGAACGCGGCGCCAGCGAGGAGGAGATCAAGAAGCTCACGGACCAGCTCCGCGCCGCGCTCGACCGTTTCATGCAGGCGCTGGCCGAGGAGATGCGCAAGAACCCCCAGCAGCTTGCCCGGCCGCTCGACCAGAATACCCGGCAGGTCCGGCCGCAAGACCTCAAGAACATGCTCGACCGCATCGAGAATCTGTCCAAGTCAGGCAACAAGGATGCCGCCAAGCGGCTGCTCGAAGAGCTGCAGTCGATCCTGGAAAACCTGCAGATGGCGCGGCCCGGCCAGCAGCAGGACGGCGACGACGGCGACGACATGATGTCGGCGCTCGACGAGCTCGGCGACATGATCCGCAAGCAGCAGCAACTCCGCGACAAGACCTTCAAGCAGGGTCAGGACCAGCGCCGCGACCGCCAGCGCGGGCAACGCCAGCAAGGCCAACAGGGTCAACAGGGGAAGCAAGGCCAGCAGGGCGACCAGATGGGTGACCTGCGGGGCAACCAGCAGGCGCTTCGCGAGCAGCTCAAGAAGCTCCTGGACGAGATGCGCAAGCGTGGCCAGGCGGGCCAGCAAGGGCAGCAGGGCCAGCAAGGCGACGGTGGCGGCGAAGCGCTCGGCCGCGCCGAAGAGGCGATGCGCGAGGCCGAAGGCTCCCTCGGCGACGGCAACGCCGATGGCGCCGTCGATGCGCAGGGCCGCGCGATCGAAAACATGCGCAAGGGCGCGCAGGGCATGGCCCAGGCGATGCAGGGGCAGAACGGGCCCGGGCCCAACGGCCAGCCCGGGCGCAACGGCCAAGCCCGCGCCGGCCAGGACACCGATCCGCTCGGCCGTCCGTTGCGCGGGCGCGATTACGGCGACGACGTCACCGTCAAGGTGCCGGGCGAGATCGACGTGCAGCGCGCGCGGCGCATTCTCGAAGAACTGCGCCGCCGTCTCGGCGAGCCTGCGCGGCCGCAGATCGAGCTCGATTATATCGAGCGGCTGTTGAAGGATTTCTGAACGGCACGGCGCGTCAGCGCTCGCTCAGCGGCGCTTTGCCGGCATAGAGGGCGCTTCAGCGCCGCTTGCCCGCGACCAGCGCGGCGGCGACTGCGGACTGGATGTCCGCCACCGAGAACGGCTTGGTGATGACGTCCTGAATCAAGGCGTCGAGCCCATGGGCGCGCTCGCGCTGGTCGGCATAGCCGGTCATCAGCAGGATGCTGAGGTCCGGATAGTCGCGCGCCACGGCAAGCGCCAGCGCGATGCCGTCCATCACCGGCATCTTGATGTCGGTCAGCAGGAGGTCGAATTGGCCTTCGGCGCGGACGATCCGGTCGAGCGCTGCCGCGCCGTCGGCTGTTGCGGCCACCTCGTGGCCCGCCTCCGCAAGGGCTCGCTCCACGAGGCTACGCAGGCTGTCCTCGTCCTCCGCGATCAGGATGCGCGCCATGGCGTCAGCGTCCTGACACGATGTCGCGGCGATTGAAGAACCGGACCACGACGTCGCGGGCATCGGCGGGCGGCGAGGCGAGGCGCGACCGGAATTCCACGGCATCGCCCGGCGGCAGGATGGTGCGCGAGGGAATGGCGGTCCAGGCGTAGATTTCCAGGCCCGCGGCATTGCGTACGCCGAAGCGCAGCCGAGGCACCTCGACCGTGCGCGGCGTCACGTTGGCGATGCTGCCTTCGACCACCAGCACGGTGACGCCGTCGCTGGTTTCGCGCATGGTCTTCACGCCGTCGAAGACCAAGCCGCGCAGATTGACCGGCAGCCCGATCGCCTCATAAAGCGAGGCGGTCTGCGGGAGGAACTGCACCACCTGCTTGCGACCGATGAGAAGCCCGCCGAGGATCGCCACCATCGCCGCGATGACGACAGGCAGGCCCGGCCGCCGCGACGTCCGTTTGCGTTTGCCCGCCCGTCTGGCGCGGCGCGCGGCCAGCGTCTCGATGTTCTCCGCCGCCTCGTGCGCCTCGCCTTCGGCGGGCGTCACCACGTCGCCGTCGATCATGGGCGCCAGCGACGGCGCGTCGGATATCACAACGGGCTCGATCTCGCCCGGCAGGACATCCGGTTCCGTCTGAAATTCCCCGGATTGAGTTGGCGCGCCGTCGTCGGAGGCCCCCGCCGCGTCGTGGCGGGGGGACGCCTGCGTGGCATCCGCGATGTCATCGTCCGGATTGAAGGTCCAGCCGAACTCGCCGCCTTCGATCTGCTGACCGGAATTCGGTGTCGTCTCGGCACTTGGCATCAGAGTGCGGCTCGGCACCGACCACCCCGCGCCCGCCGCCGCGAACCACGTCGTCGCGCACCGCGCGCACCGCACGGAACGGCCGGCGTCGCCCAGTTTATCGGGCTGCACCTCGTAGGAGCTCGTGCAGTTGGGACAGACGATCAGCATCGGCGATGGAGGTAAAAATGCGGCCCTGCGAACCGTAACAGTGGTTCGTTAACGGATCGGAAACCATGAAAATTAACGATTTTTCGGGCTCCCGTGCGCGCCGGCGCCGCATCGTTAATGCTGCGTTAAGGGCATCGGCGCGAAAAACCGCTTGCAGGTGGATGAGCAGGTTCCGGGCGGCGCGGACGCCGCACGAGGGCTTGGCTGGAGAACGCCGTGGTTCGATTCGAGAACGTGGGCTTGCGCTACGGGGTCGGCGGCGAAATTCTGCGCGACCTCACCTTCCGCATCGAGCCGAACTCATTCCAGTTCCTGACCGGACCTTCGGGCGCGGGCAAGACCTCGCTGCTGCGCCTGCTGTTCCTGGCCCTGAGACCGACGCGCGGCTGATCTCGCTGTTCGGTCAGGACGTCGCGACCCTGACCAAGGACGCGCTGGCGACGCTGCGGCGGCGCATCGGCATGGTGTTCCAGGATTTCCGGCTGCTCGACCACCTGACGACCTACGAGAACGTCGCGCTGCCGTTCCGGGTGCAGGGCAGGAGCGAGGACGACTTATCGCGGCGAGGTGATCGAGCTGCTGCGCTGGGTCGGCCTCGGCGATCGCATGGCGGCGCTGCCGCCGGTGCTGTCGGGCGGCGAGAAGCAGCGCGCCGCGATCGCGCGCGCCGTGATCGCGCGGCCGCAGCTCCTGCTCGCCGACGAGCCGACCGGCAACGTCGATCCCGCGCTCGGCAAGCGCCTGCTGCGCCTGTTCGTCGAGCTCAACAGGTCCGGCACCTCCGTGATCATCGCCACTCACGACATTGCCCTCATGGACCAATACGACGCGCGGCGCCTCGTGCTGCATGACGGCCGGCTGCACAATTATGACTGACGCGGTTCTCTCTCATCGGCGCGAAGCGATCCGCTCGCCCGGGAAGGCGGCGCGTCCGGCCGCGCGCCCGGAAACCTCGATCGTTCCGCTCGACTCGATCGCCGGCCGCGCCCTCGTCGCGGTCATCGCCATCATGACGTTTCTCGCCTCCCTGACGCTCGGCGCCGTCGTCCTGGTCGGCGCGGCGGCGAATGAGTGGCAGTCGGCGGTCGCGCGCGAGGTGACGATCCAGATCAGGCCTGTCCCCGGACGCGACATCGACGGCGACGTCGCCAAGGCGGCCGACATGGCGCGCGCCGTTTCGGGCGTGGCCGATGTGCGACCCTACACCAAGGACGAATCCGCGCGCCTGCTCGAGCCCTGGCTCGGGACGGGGCTGTCGCTCGACGATCTTCCGGTGCCGCGCCTCATCGTGGTCCGTCTCGCCGGCTCCGGCTCGCCCGATCTCGAAACGCTGCGCAAGCGGCTCGCCGAACAGGTCGCCGGCGCGAGCCTCGATGACCACCGCGGCTGGATCGACCACATGCGCGCCATGGCGCGCGCCGCAGTCGGCGCCGGACTGGGCGTTCTCGGGCTGGTGCTGGTCGCCACCATGCTGTCGGTGACCTTCGCGACGCGCGGGGCGATGTCGACCAACCGTCCCATCGTCGAGGTCCTCCACTTCGTCGGCGCCAGGCACGGTTTCATCGCCGGCGAGTTCCAGCGGCATTTTCTTCTGCTCGGCTTCAAGGGCGGCGCCATCGGCGGCGGCATGGCGATTGCGGGATTCGCCCTCGCGGCCGTACTGGGCAACTGGTTCCAGGGCACGGCCGGACAGAACCAGATCGGCGCCCTGTTCGGTACCTTCTCGCTCGGCGCCAAGGGATACACCGCCGTCATCGCGCTCGTGATCCTGATCGCCGCGGTCACCGCCGTGACCTCCCGCATCACGGTCCATCGCACCCTCGCGGCGATCGAGTAATGCCCTGCCGCGGCCCCATTCCGCGCTAGGATGGCGGGCGAGGTGCACGAGATGATGGTCGGCGAGCCATCGACGCGACGAAGTCTGGAGCCGATCCCGACAAAGGTTGGGCAGACCCGCTGGCAACGGCGGGCGGGGCGCGGCTGCCTGTCGGCGCTTGGGATCGGCGCGCTGGCCGTAGCGGCGGGCTTCGCCTGGTTCGTCTGGCTGGTGCCGACCGAGGAGATATCGCTCGACCGGACCGCCGACGGCATCGTGGTGCTCACCGGCGGCACGTCGCGGGTGACCGACGCGATGGAGCTGCTCGCCGAGGGCCGCGGCAAGCGTCTCCTGATCTCCGGCGTGCACCCGGCGACTAGCTACGGCGAGATCGCCCGCTCGATCCCGGCTTACGAGCGTCTCGTCTCCTGCTGCGTTGATCTCGACCATTCCGCCGTCAACACGGTGGGCAACGCGGTCGGAACCCGGCGCTGGGTGGCGGAGCGGGGTTTCCGCTCGCTCATCGTCGTCACTTCGAATTACCACATGCCGCGCACGATGGCCGAACTGGCCCGGCAGCTCCCCGACATCGCGCTGATCCCGTTCCCCGTAGTCGCGGACAAGCAGCGCGCGGAACGGTGGTGGACCAGCGCGCTCACGACCCGGCTCCTCGTTTCCGAATATCTGAAGTATATCCTGGCGCAGGTTCGGATGCGGCTCGAGCCGGCCTTCGCGGCCGAGACCGATCGCACCCGGTTCGCCGACCGATAGCGGCATCGTTCGCGGTGCGCCTGACCTGAACGGATCCTGCCCGTGTCCATTGCCATTCGCTCCGCGATATTCAACCTGCTGTTCTATCTCAACTTGTTCGTGCACCTGATCGCCGGGCTGCCGACGCTGCTGATGAACCGGCATGCGGTGATCGTGCTCGCCAAGAGCTGGGCCAACACGAGCATCTGGCTGCTCAGGGCGGTCTGCGGCATCGACGTCGTGTTTTCCGGCCGCGAGAAGATTCCGCGCGGGCCGCTGATCGTCGCGGCGAAGCATCAGTCCCTCCTCGAGACCTTCGCGCTGCTTCCGCTGTTCGACGATCCGCTGTTCATCGTGAAGCGCGAGCTGATGTGGCTGCCGTTCTTCGGCTGGTATCTGTGGAAGGCCGACATGATCGCGGTCGACCGCGGCGCCCGCTCCTCCGCCCTCATGGGCATGACCCAGGCGGCGCGGACCGAGATCGCGCGCGGGCGCCAGCTCATCATCTTTCCGGAAGGGACCCGGCAGGCCCCCGGCGCCGAGCCCGCCTACAAATACGGCGTGGCGCAGCTCTACACGGCGTTCGGCGTGCCATGCCTGCCGATCGCGCTCAATTCGGGCGTCGCGTGGGGCCGCCGGTCTTTCCAGCGCTACCCCGGCAGGGTGAGCATCGAGCTGCTCGAGGTCATCCCGCCCGGACTCGACAAGCACACGTTCCTCGACCGCCTCAAGGACAGTATCGAGACGGTGATGGCGCGGCTGGTCCCGGCACAGTCGCGCAAACGCGAAGACGCATGACGGCGTCGCGCGCTATGGCGCACGCGGCTCGTGGCCGCCATGCAGGCGTTGCGCCAGCAGATGGAGCTCGCGGTCGCGAAAGCCGAGGCTTTCCAGGGCGCCGACGGTTGCGATCACGTAGTCGGGGTTGGCGCCAGACGAGCCATGGCCCTGGCGAACGAGGTGGAGCCGCTCGTCGAGGCTCAGCCGGCCAGCATATTGCGGATGACCGCGATCGACGACGTAACACACCGCCCGGACGCGCACGTTGCCGTCATCGAGCGTCACCGGACGGACACATTCGCGATAGACCTTGGTGACCTGTTCGCGCGCGCGGAGATAGGCCAGTGTTTGGACGCGCGCCGCAGCAGGCACCCGGTAAGCGATGCCGCGGCAGGACCCGCCATGGTCGAGACCGAGCACCAGGCCCGGCCGCTCCGGCGTGCCGCGATGCACGAACGAATAGACGCACAAGGCACGATGCGCGCCATTGAGGCGCGCGGGAAGACGCGCGGTGAAGTCGAAGCCCGGCCGCCAGATCAGCGAGCCGTAACCGAACACCCAGAGGTCTTCATCGGCACGATCGAAGCTCGGATCCATGGGATGTCGAAAATGATGGTAGGTTGCCGGCGAAGCAGGTCGCCTAACAGCCCGGTCCGGGCTGTGCAACATTGCCGGCTGCTGCGGGAGCGTTTGCGATGACCGATAGTCCCGTTGCGGTGCGCCGGCGGCGCTGGCCGCTGTTCCTCCCATTCGTGATTCTCGTCGTGCTCGCGGCGGTGTGGAGCGGCATCTGGTATTCCGCCGCGCGCGTCGCCGAGAACGGCATTGCCACCTGGATGGAGCAGGAGGCGCGCAACGGCAGGGTTTATAACTGCGCGTCCCGTACCCTTGGCGGCTACCCGTTCCGCATCGAGCTGCGCTGCACGGAGCCCACCGCCGAGATCAGGTCGGCATCGCTGGTGCTCAAGGCCAAGGAATTCCTCGCCGTCTCGCAGGTCTTTCAGCCCAATCTCATCATCGGCGAGATCACCGGGCCGCTGTCAGTCGCCGCACCGGACCAGCCGCCGATGCTGACCTCCAACTGGACGCTTGCGCAGGCGAGCCTGCGCCTGAATCCGATGCCGGAACGCATGTCGGTGGTGATCGACGGCGCGAAATTCGACCAGCCCGGGATGGCCGGCAATCCAGTTCTGGCGACGGCGGACCATGTCGAGGTTCACGTGCGGCTCGATCCGTCTTCGACACCCGACAGGCCGGTCCTGGACGTGGCGGCGGCGCTCACCAACGCGGTGGTGCCCAGCGGAGGCCTGCTGGCCGGCCGGCCGGTCGATGCAGAGATCGCCGCGGTGCTGCGAGGCGTCAACGACTTCCGGCCCAAGCCGCTGCCGGCACGGCTGCGGGAGTGGCAGGCGGCGGGCGGCCGCCTGGAGATCACCAATATCCGGGTCAGGCAGGGCGCCGCGGTCGCGGTTGCCAAGGGCGACCTCGGCCTGAGCCAGAATGGCCGCATCGACGGCACGCTCGGCGTGACGCTCGCCGGTTTCGATCAACTTATTCAGACCCTCGTCAGTGGACAGGGCCGGAATACCGGCCTTCTCGCCATCGCCGGGCTGTCGTTCCTGGGCAAGCCGGCCGACCTGGAAGGCAAGCGGGCGATCTCAGTGCCGCTGCGATTCAATGACGGCGCCGTGTCGTTCGGGCCGATCCCACTGGGCCGGACGGCGCCGCTCTATTGAGCGGTCGCGCGTCCTATTCCGTATCGGCCGCATAGGGCCGCGGCACCGGCGCCATCGGCAGCGTCGGATGCGGACGGCCGAAATCCGGTGCCGGCGAATCCTGGCCGATCTGCACGATGCCGCGGCGGATCGCCCGCGTCCGGGTGAAGTGCTCGAACAGCGCGTCACCGTCGCCGCGGCGGATCGCACGCGTCAGCTTTGCGAGATCCTCGCTGAAGGTGCCGAGCATCTCCAGCACGGCGTCCTTGTTGTTCATGAATACGTCGCGCCACATCGTCGGGTCGGACGCCGCGATGCGGGTGAAGTCGCGGAAGCCGCCGGCGGAGAACTTCATCACCTCGGATTCCGTCACTGTCTCCAGTTCATCTGCGGTTCCGACGATGGTGTAGGCGATGAGATGCGGGACGTGGCTGGTAATCGCCAGAACGAGGTCGTGATGCTCCGGCGTCATGGTCTCGACATTGGCGCCGAGCGCGCGCCAGAACGCGGCAAGGCGCGCGACTGCTTCCGGGTCGGCGCCGGGCGGCGGCGTGAGGATGCACCAGCGGTTGACGAACAGTTCGGCGAAGCCGGCGTCGGGGCCGGAATGCTCCGTCCCGGCGACCGGATGGGCCGGCACGAAATGCACCCCGGCCGGAAGATGCGGCGCCATCGCGCCGACCACGGAGGCTTTCACCGAGCCGACGTCGGACACGATCGCGCCCGCGTTCAGGTGCGGGCCGATCTCGGCGGCGACCGCGCCGCAGGCACCGACCGGGATCGAGACGATGACGAGGTCGGCGCCCTTCGCGGCCTCGGCGTTGGTTTCCACCACCTCGTCGGCGATGCCGAGTTCGGCGACGCGCCGGCGCGTCTCCGGCGAGCGCGCGGTCGCTACGATCGCGCGCGCCACACCCTGCTCCCGCGCGGCGCGCGCGATCGAGGAGCCGATCAGGCCGACCCCGATGAGCGCCAGCCGCTCGAACAGAGGCTCGTCGCTCACGCCGTCTTCTTTCCCAGGAATTCCGCCAGCGCGGCCACCACGAGCCGGTTGGCCTCTTCGGTGCCGACGCTCATGCGCAGCGCGTCCGGAAGCTGGTAGGCGGAGACCTGCCGCAGGATAAGCCCGCGCGCGGTGAGGAAAGCATCCGCGTCCTTGGCGGTGCGGCCCTTTTCGGTCGGAAAATGAATAAGCAGGAAGTTGCCGACGCTCGGCGTCACTTTCAGCCCGAGCGTCGCGATCTCCTCCGTGAGCCAATTGAGCCAGCGCGTGTTATGGGCGCGTGAAGTCTCGACATGCGCGGCATCCTCGATCGCCGCCACGCCGGCCGCCATCGCCGGTGCATTGACGTTGAACGGGCCGCGGATGCGGTTGAGCGCATCGACGATATGCGCCGGTCCGTAGAGCCAGCCGAGACGAAGCGCCGCCAGCCCGTGGATCTTCGAGAAGGTCCGGCACATCACGACGTTGTCGGAGGTCGCGACCAGCTCGATGCCGGACTCGTAATCGTTGCGGCTGACATATTCGGCATAGGCGGCGTCGAGCACCAGCAGCACGTCGGTGGGCAGGGCGCGATGCAGGCGCTTCACCTCGTCGAACGGCACATAGGTGCCGGTCGGGTTGTTGGGGTTCGCCAGGAACACGATCTTGGTGCACGGCGTCACGCGTTCCAGGATGGCATCGACGTCGGCGGTGAAGTCCTTCTCCGGCGCCACCACGGGCTTGGCGCCCGACCCGAGCGTCGCGATCGGGTAGACCAGGAATCCATGCGTGGTGTGGATCGCCTCGTCGCCCTCGCGCAGATAGGCGTCGGCGATCAGGTTGAGCAGTTCATCGGAGCCCGAGCCGCACACGATGCGCGCCGGATCGAGGCCGAAGGCGCGCCCGATCGCCTCGCGCAACGCCGTCGAGCCACCGTCCGGATAATCATGCAGGTGCTCGGCGCTCGCGCGGAACGCCGCGATCGCCTTCGGGCTCGCCCCGAGCGGCGTCTCGTTGGACGACAGCTTGAACACCTTGGCGACGCCTGGTGCGCCGCTCTTGCCGGGCACGTAGGCGTCGATGTCGAGCACCCCGGGACGGGGCACCGGACGCGGACTTGCAGACATCGGAAGCTCCAAAGATCAGCGGCCGGCCGCCTCGGGCGGCTTGCCGTTGGCGACCGTATAGCGGGTCGCATGGCTGCCGACGAGGGCCGCCGAGCGCACCGAGGCGCCGGCCGCAACCAGCGCATCGGTGACCGCATCGAGGTTGCCGCCCTGCGGCACGGAGACCAGCAGCGTTGCGCCGTCGAAGGCGCGGTCCGGCACCGCGATGGCTTCGGCGAGCGGCGAAAGCGCGCGCGCCGGTCCCGCTCCCCAGCCGGAAACGCGCACGCTCCACACCTCGACCTCCGTCACCATGGCCTCGGCGGCGGCGCGCGAGATCACGAACACCGGCAGCGCGGCGGGATGGTCGGCGCGATCGACGAAGGGCAGGCGCGCGATGATCTTCGGCGCGGAATCGGACTCCAGCGCCGTCCACCATGCGCCGCTGCCGGCCATCGCCACCGCCGGCACGAGGCCGAGGTCGCCCTTGGAGGTCGATACGCCCGCGACGACGCCCGAGGCGCCCATGTGGGGAAGCAGCGGCACCGTGAAGCCGAAATGGAAGCGCGCGGAATCCCGCATCGCGGCGTCGCCGACCGAGAGATCGGCGTGCACCGAGAACGGCGACTGCACATAGGTGAAGCTCGCGATGATGACGCGCCAGATGCTCTCGACGGTATCAAGCGGGAGGATGCCGCGATGGCGCTGCACCAGGCGGCGCATCATGTCGGCCTCGCGCGCCGGCCGGAACGCCGAGCCGGTCTCCTGGCTCTTCTTCACCGCGATCAGGCGGTCGATGATGTCGCCGCGCTCCATCAAGAGCCGGTGGACGCTCTCGTCGATGCGGTCGATGTCGCGTCTCAGGTCGGCGAGCGAGGGAATGTCGGTTTGCGGAGGCTTGGGCATGGCGAGGTCTTCAGTCTGATCTTGATGAACGAAGGCGCAAGAGTGTATGTCGACCTTGGCGATTGGATGTACCACTCCCGCGAAATCAAAGAAAACGTTGACTCGAAGCTCGGGCGTTCTATCTAAGCCGTTCCGGCCGTTCTCTCCGCCGAAAGCCCGGTCGACAGGCCGGATTGTAGCGTGTTGCCGGACATGGGGAGCGCGATGGTCGAGGCGGTCGTCAAGGAGGTCGGTCGCACGGGCGAAGCGGAAAATCCGCATTCGCTGGTCGCGCATTTCGGCGCCGATACGCCGCTCACGCTCGATGCCGGCGTTTTGCTCTCGCCATTCCAGATCGCCTATCAGACCTACGGCACGCTCAATGCCGCGCGCACCAACGCGGTGCTGATCTGCCATGCGCTGACCGGCGACCAGCATGCCTTCAATGTCCATCCGGTGACACGCAAATCCGGCTGGTGGGAAACGATGGTCGGCCCCGGCCGGCCGATCGACACCGAACGCTATTTTGTCATCTGCCCGAACGTGATCGGCGGCTGCATGGGCTCGACCGGCCCGGCCTCGACCGATCCGCGCACCGGCCGGCCATGGGGCCTGGACTTCCCGGTCATCACCATCCGCGACATGGTGCGGGCGCAGGCGATGCTGCTCGACCAGCTCGGCATCGCGACGCTGTTCTCCGTTGCCGGCGGATCGATGGGCGGCATGCAGGTGCTGCAATGGGCGGCGAGCTATCCGGACCGCGTATTCTCGGCACTCCCGCTCGCCACCGCGACGCGGCACTCGGCGCAGAACATCGCGTTCCACGAGGTCGGCCGCCAAGCAGTGATGGCTGATCCCGAATGGCGCCACGGGCGCTACCTCGTCGAAGACACGAACCCGCGGCGAGGCCTCGCCGTCGCGCGTATGGGTGCGCATATCACCTATCTCTCGGACGCGGCCTTGCACCGCAAGTTCGGCCGCAAGTTTCAGGACCGCGAGAAGGCGACGTTCTCGTTTGACGCCGATTTCGAGGTCGAGTCCTATCTGCGCCACCAGGGCTCATCATTCGTCGAACGCTTCGACGCCAACAGCTATCTCTACCTCACGCGCGCGATGGATTACTTCGACCTTGCTGCCGATCACGACGGCATTCTCGGCAACGCCTTCAAGGGCACGTCGACGCGGTTCTGTCTCGTCTCCTTCACGTCGGACTGGCTGTTCCCGACGTCGGAATCGCGCCAGATCGTGCACGCGCTCAACGCCGCGAGCGCGCGGGTGTCGTTCGCCGAGATCGTCACCGACAAGGGTCACGACGCCTTCCTGCTCGACGAGCCGGAGCTGCTCGCCATCGTGCGCGGCTTCCTCGACGGCGCCTGCAAGGCGCGGGGCCTGTGATAATCGAAGCGATCGTGATGAGTCCACAGGCATCGCAACGTGCTCGGTTCCCCTCTCCCCTTGTGGGCGAGGGTGGACGATCCGAGCAAAGCGAGGATCGGCCGGGTGGCGGATTCCTTTCGCGAGAGGCGGACTCCTCGCCTGGCTTGGTGGTCTTCGACCACTCACCCACCCTCTCCCACAAGGGGAGAGGGGAAGAGGAGTGCGCCGCGCCGGCGCAGCCCTACTCATCAGCCGAAAAGGTTGGTGTGCCGCATTCATGAATCTCCAGGCCCTCCTGTTCCAGGCGCTCAACGGGCTGGCCTCCGCCTCCGGATTGTTCTTCGTCGCCGCCGGCCTGTCGCTGATCTTCGGCGTCACGCGCATCGTCAACATCGCGCACGGCTCGCTCTATATGCTGGGCACCTACATTGCCTGGACCTTTGCCACCAAGGTCGGCGGCGGCCTGGGCTTCTGGGGCGGCATCGTGGCGACCGCGGTGCTGGTCGGGCTGATCGGCGCGGTGATCGAGATCGTGCTGCTGCGGCGCATCTACCGCGCGCCGGAGCTGTTCCAGTTGCTCGCCACCTTCGCGCTGGTGCTCGTGATCAACGACGTGACTCTGTGGCTGTGGGGACCGGAAGACCTGCTCGGCCCGCGCGCGCCGGGCCTTCGCGGCGCGGTCGAAATCCTTGGCCGCCGCCTGCCGAGCTACGACCTGTTCCTGATCGTCATCGCACCGCTCGTGCTGCTCGCGCTGCATCTTGCGCTCGCACGCACCCGCTTCGGACGGCTGGTCCGCGCCGCGACGCAAGACCGCGAGATGGTCGGCGCGCTCGGCGTCAATCAGGCGATCCTGTTCACCACGGTATTCGCGCTCGGCGCACTCCTCGCCGGTCTCGGCGGCGCGCTGCAGGTCGCGCGCGAGCCGGCGAACCTCGCCATGGACCTCAACGTCATCAGCGATGCCTTCGTGGTGGTGGTGGTCGGTGGCATGGGCTCGATCACAGGCGCTTATCTTGCCGCCGTGCTCATCGCCGAGATCAAGGCGCTGTGCATCGGTCATCGGCATCGTCACCATCGCCGGCGTCGGCATCAATTTCTCCAAGTTTACGCTGGTCGCCGAGTTCCTGGTGATGGCTGTCGTGCTGATCGCGCGGCCCTACGGCCTGCTTGGCCGCGCGCAGGAGACGGTGCGCTCGATTGCTGAAGCCGAGGACCCGATCCGGCCGGCGTCACCCGTGCTGAAGATGTTCGGTCTCGCGGTCCTGGTCGTGCTTGCGCTGCTGCCGCTGATCGCGCGCGGCTCGCCCTACACGCTGGTGCTCGGCATCGACGTGCTGGTCGCGGTGCTGTTCGCCACCAGCCTGCATTTCATCATGGGGCCGGGCGGCATGCATTCGTTCGGCCATGCCGCCTATTTCGGCCTCGGCGCCTACGGGGCGGCGCTGCTGGTGAAGTGGCTCGGCGCGCCGATGCCGCTCGCGCTGGTCGGCTGCCCCGCTTGCCGCGCTCGCCGGCGCGTTGCTGTTCGGCTGGTTCGCGGTGCGCCTGTCCGGCGTTTATCTGGCGATGCTGACGCTCGCCTTCGCGCAGATCGTCTGGTCGATCGTGTTCCAATGGGAGGAGCTGACCGGCGGCTCCAACGGCGTCCTCGGCATCTGGCCGCCGCCGCCGTTCGACGACCGCGGCGCCTATTTCCTGCTCACCCGGCGATCACGGTCGCCGGCGTGCTGATGCTGCGCCGCGCGCTGTTCGCGCCGTTCGGCTACGCCATGCGGGCCGGGCGAGACTCGCCGCTGCGCGCCGAGGCGATCGGCATCGACGTCCGGCGCGTGCACTGGATCGCCTTCGCGGTGGCCGGCGCCGTTGCGGGAGTCGCCGGCGGCATCTTCGCCTTCGCCAAGGGCTCGATCTCGCCGGAGACGATCGACGTCGGCCGTTCGATCGACGGCCTCGTCATGGTGCTGCTCGGCGGCATCCAGACCCTGACCGGGCCGATCGTCGGCGCCTCGGTCTTCGCGGTGCTGCAGGACACCGTGATGCGCCAGACCGAATACTGGCGCGCGCTGCTGGGCGGCATCATCCTGTCTGCTGGTGCTGGCCTTCCCGGCCGGCATTGTCGGTGGCCTCGCAAAGCTGCTGCTCGCGCCGCAAGGCGCGCATGAGCGTGCTCGCGGTCACCGCGCTGTCGCAAATCGTTCGGCGGCGTGCGCGCCGTGCGCGAGGTGAGCTTCGCGGTCGCGCAAGGCCGAGTTCCTCGCGCTGATCGGCCCCAACGGCGCCGGCAAGTCGACCTGCTTCAACATGATCAACGGCCAGCTCGCGCCGGACTCCGGCGACATCCGTTCGAGGGCCGCAGACATCGTCGGGCTGGCGCCGCGCGACATCTGGCGGCTCGGCGTCGGCCGCACCTTCCAGATCGCCGCGACGTTCGGCTCGATGACGGTGATCGAGAACGTGCAGATGGCGCTGATCTCGCATGCCGGCGAGATCTTCCGCTGGTGGCAGCCGGCCGGCCGTGCGCCACCGCGACCGCGCGCTCGACCTGCTCGGCCAGGTCGGCATGCGGGATGCCGCCGACCGCGCCGAGCCGCGAGCTCGCCTATGGCGACGTCAAGCGCCTGGAGTTTGCGATCGCGCTCGCCAACGCGCCGCGGCTGCTGCTGATGGACGAGCCGACCGCCGGCATGGCGCCGCGCGAGCGCAACGAGCTGATCGCGCTGGTGAAGCGCCTGGTGGTCGAGCGCAGCATCTCGGTGCTGTTCACCGAGCATTCGATGGACGTGGTGTTCGCCTTCGCCGACCGCATCATCGTGCTGGCGCGCGGCAAGCTGATCGCCGACGGTGACGCCAAGGCGATCCGCGACGATCCCCAGGTCCAGCAGGTCTATTTCGGCACCGGCAAAACGTTCGAACATTCGCAGGCAGCGCTGTGAGAGCGCCGCGCCTCCAGCGCCCTTACTCTCCCCCTTGCGGGGAGGGTCGACACGCAAAGCGTGGGTGGGGGTCCTTCGGTGATTTCCGCATCACTCCCTCCCGCAAGGGCAGGGAGACGAGAGGCCGTGCCCGGATCACGAACCCTCCTCTGCTCGCGGTCGAAAACCTTCCGCGTGGTACGGCGCGCGCGCATCTCTTCGACCTCAGTTTCGAGGTCGGCCGCGGCGAGGTCGTCGCCCTGATGGGCCGCAACGGCGCCGGCAAGTCGACCACCATGAAGGCCATCATGGGCCTGGTCGGCGCGCCGCGCCGGACGCGTGCGCTTCGTCGGCCGCGACATCTCGCGGCTCGAGCCCTATCGAGATCGCGCGGCTGCGGCCTCGGCTTCACGCCGGAGGACCGGCGCATCTTCTCCGACCTGACCGTGCTGGAGAATCTCGACATCGGCCGCCAGCCGCCGCGCCCGTTTCCCGACGGCACGCCGGCGCCGGCCTGGACGCCGGAGCGGCTGTTCGAGCTGTTTCCCAACCTCGGCGGAGATGCCGCACCGCCTCGGCGGCCGCATGAGCGGCGGCGAGCAGCAGATGCTCACCGTGGCGCGCACCCTGATGGGCAACCCGCTCCTGGTGCTGCTCGATGAGCCGTCCGAGGGCGTGGCGCCGATCATCGTCGAGCAGATGGCCAACACCATCCTGGAGCTGAAGCAGGAAGGGCTCTCGATCCTGCTGTCGGAACAGAACATCCACTTCGCCGAGCTGCGTCGCGGACCGCGTCTATGTGCTGGAGAAGGGCCAGATCCGCTGGCACGGAGCGATGGCCGAGCTGCTCGCGACACGAGATCCAGCGCACGTTTTTGACAGTGTGACAAAGGAACCTAGTGTGTCATGACGTGTTGTGTTTCGTCGTGGTTGTGTTTTGACCGCCTCCCGTCTTGGTTTAGTCATTCGACCTCTTGATAGCCCCCATGCAGACGCCGCCTCACCTTAAGATCGTGTCCGGTAGTGCCGGGGCCACGCCGGCTGTGGACTACCGGCTCAACGAGCAGGTCGGCTTCCTGATGCGCGTCGCGATGCAGCGCCACACCGTCGATCTTCATGTCACGCATGATCGAAGGACTTGACCCAGACCCAGTTCGCGGCGCTTGCCAAGCTCTTCGAGGTCGGACCGTGTTCGCAGAACCATCTCGGCCGCCTGATCTATCTCGACGCCGCGACCATCAAGGGCGTGGTCGACCGGCTGCATCTGCGCGGCTTCGTCACTCACCGGCACGACCCGCAGGACCGCCGGCGCCGCGCCGTGATGCTGACCGACGCCGGACGCGCCGCGACCGAAGCCGCCATACAGGTCGCCGTCAGGATCACGACCGCGACCCTGGTTCCCCTCACCGACGATGAACAGCGGGTGCTGGCGCAGTTGCTGGCCAAGCTGGGGTGATGAGAGCAGGCCGCCGATTCTCGGACTTGTGATCTGCCCGCCCACCTACCGCTCATTCCTGCGCAAGCAGAATCCAAAGCCGCCGATGACGCCCGGGTCCCCGCTTTCGCGAGGACGAGCGGAGCGCAAATAATCGTTCGCGATTAAAGAGGCGTACGATCCCGCAAGATCGCCTTCAGCCGCTGCGGCGTCACCGGCAGCCGCGTGATCGCGCCCGGAGTGCCGATCGCGTCGTCGATCGCCGCGGCGATCGCCGCGCCGACCGCGTTGACGCCGCCTTCGCCGGCGCCCTTGAGGCCGAGCGGATTGAGCGGGCTCGGCGCGTCCTCGGTGATCAGGACCTCGACCGGCGGCATCTCGCGCGCGGTCGGCATCAGGTAATCGGCGAAGGTGACGACAGCGGCTCGCCGCGCTCGTCGTAGAGGAACTCCTCGAACAGCGCGCCGCCGATGCCCTGCGCGAGGCCGCCGACGATCTGGCCCTCGACCAGCATCGGATTGACCGCGCGGCCGATGTCGTAGGCGACCAGATAGCGCTCGACCGCGACGCCGCCGGTGTCGGCGATCGACCGCACGACCGGCGACGTGGACGCCGTAAGGATAGTTCATGTGGTCGGTGTGGAACCAGCCTTCGGCGGTGAGGCCCGGATTGCGCTCGCCGCGCGTCTTGGCGGCCGGCGCCAGCGCGCGCGCGACATCGCCGAGCGCGATCGAGGCGCCCGCCTGCGTCGGTGCGCACGACGACGCCGTCGACGATGTCGAGCTCGTCGGCTGGCGCCTGCATCAGCTCGGCGGCCATCGTCGATCGCCTTGGCGCGCACGGCGGACGCCGCGCGGCGCGTCGCCTCGCCGGTCATCACCGTGACGCGCGAGGCGAATGCGCCCAGGCCGTACTCGATGCGGTCGGTCTGGCCGTGGATGACGCGGATGCGCGCGTAATCGACGCCGAGCGTGTCGGCGCAGATCTGCGCGATCACGGTCTCGATGCCCTGGCCGACCGAGGCCGCGCCGGTGACCACCTCGACGGCGCCGCTGCCGTCGACCGTCGACCCGCACCTGGTCGAACGGCCCGAGCCCGCTCTTCTCGACGAACATGCCGAGGCCGGCGCCGACCAGTTCGCCCGCCGCGCGGCGGCGCTGAGCTTCGCCTGCAGCGCGTCCCAGCCGATCGCGGCGAGCGTCTTGTCGAGCAGCAGCGGCATAGTCGCCGGAATCGAGCACGATCTCGGTGCCGAGCGTGTCGAACGGCCGCCGGTACGGCATCTCCGCCTTGGCGATGAAGTTGCGCCGGCGCACCTCGAGCCGGTCGATGCCGACCTTCGCCGCGATCGCATCCATCAGCCGCTCGCGCACGAACGTGCTCTCGAAGCGGCCGGGCGCCCGATAGGTGCCGCACGGCGTCTTGTTGGTGAGGCGGATATGGCCGACGCGCGCGATAGGCCGGCACGCGATAGGGGCCGGGCAGCATGGCGGCGGCGAGATCGGGCACGGTCGCCGCCGTGGGTGCGCACATAGGCGCCCTGGTCGTGAAAGAACTCGTCGTCGATCGCGAGGATGCGGCCGTCGGCGTCGACCGCGGCGCGGATGCGATGGGTGCTGCTGGCGCGAATGATTGGCGGCGATCAGATGCTCGCGCCGGTCCTCGATCCATTTCACCGGGCGGCCGAGGCGCAGCGCCGCGGCGCAGACCAGCACGTCCTCCGGATAGAGCTCGCCGCGAATGCCGAAGCCGCCGCCGACATGGCCTTCGTACAGATGCACGCTGCTCGGCGGCGCGGCCGAGCATGCGGGCGATGCTGGTCGCGGTTCCAGTGCGGCACCTTGGCGGCGCCGTACAGTTCCAGCACGTCGCGCGCCGCGTCGTAGCGGCGCGATGGCGCCGCGCGTCTCCAGCGGCACGCCGGAATGGCGGCCGATCGACAGGTCGAGCGCGACGACCGCGTGAGCGGCGTCGCGAAACGCGGCATCGACGTCGCCATAGCCCTTGCGGATCGACGGCGGCTCGGTCGAGCGGCCCGGCGCGAACTCGCCGGCGGCGCGTCGGCATCGAGCACGGCCGGCAGCTCCTCGATCTCGACCTCGACGAGGTCGGCGGCGTCCTCGGCCAGATAGGGATCGGTCGGCGAACACCACGGCGACCGGATCGCCGACATAGCGCACGCGGTCGCTGGCGAGCACGTGCTGGCGATAGGGCTCGAGCCCCTCGATCCGGGTCAGGCGGAAATCGATCGGCGGGATGTCGGCGACGTCGGCGGCGGTCCAGACCGCGACCACGCCCGGCAGCGCCAGCGCGGCGTCGGCATCGATCGCGAGATGCGGCCATGCGCGATAGGCGGAGCGCACGACGCGCATGTGCAGCTGGTGCGGGAACGAGATGTCGGCGGCGAAGCGGCCCGCGCCCGGTCGACGCAGCGGCGGGTCTTCCTTGCGGCGGACGGAGCGGCCGATCAGCGGCATCAGCGGTCTGCGCCGTCAGCCCGCGATCGCGCCGCATCTCGGCGGCGGCGGCGCGCACCGCCTTGATGATGTTCTGATAGCCGGTGCAGCGGCACAGATTCGACGACAGCACGTCGAGCAGGTCCTCGTCGCTGATATCGGGCTCGCGCTCCAGCACGCCGACCGCCAGCATCAGGAAGCCCGGCGTGCAGAAGCCGCATTGCAGGCCGTGATGTTCCATGAAGGCGCGCTGCAGCGGATGCATCTCGTCGCCGTTGGCCAGGCCCTCGACGGTGCGGATGGCGCTTGCCGTCGGCCTGCACGGCGAACATCAGGCAGGAGCGCACCGGCTCGCCGTCGACGCAGCACCGTGCAGGCGCCGCACACGCCGTGCTCGCAGCCGATATGGGTGCCGGTCTGGCCGCAATCCTCGCGGATGGCGTCGGCCAGCGTGCGGCGCGGCTCGACACGGATGCGCGTGATCTGCGGCCGTTGATGGTGAGCGTGATGTCGGTGCTTCGGTGCTCATGCCTGTCACGCTTTCCGCTGTCGCGCAGCGCCGCGCGGATGCGCTGCGGCGTCGCCGGCATCTCGTCGATCGAGACGCCGAACGGCGACAGCGCATCGTTGATGGCGTTGACGACCGCGGCCGGCGCGCCGATGGCGCCGCCCTCGCCGAGGCCCTTGGCCTTGGTGATGGATGGCCGGGTCAGCGTCTCGATGTGATGCAACTCGATCGGCGGAATCTCGCGCGCAGGTCGGCGGCAGGTAGTCGGCGAGCGTCGTGGTCAGGATGTTGCCGGTCTCGTCGTAGATGATCTCCTCCAGCAGCGCGTTGCCGATGCCCTGCGCGACGCCGCCGTGGATCTGGCCGTCGGCGATCATCGGATTGATGAGGCGGCCGGCATCCTCGGCGACCACGAAGCGTCTCGATCGTCACGCCGCCGGTCTCGATGTCGACCTCGACGATCGCGACGTGGCAGGCATTGGAGAACGTGCCGGGCGGATCGTAGGTCGCCTGCTCGCGACAGGCCCGGCTCGATCTCGCCCTTGAAGCAGATGCGCCTGGTGATAGGCGGCGCGCGCCAGCTGCGCGATCGGGATCGACGCGGTCGGTGCCGGTGACCCTGCGCGGCGCCGGCGTCGCAGCACGATGTCCTCGGGCGCGGCTTCCAGCAGGTGGCCGGCGATCTTGATCAGCTTGGCGCGCACCTTGCGCGCCGCCAGCAGGCTGGCGCCGCCGGAGATCACCAGCGAGCGGCTGGCGAAGGTGCCGAAGCCGTAGGGCGTGCGGTCGGTGTCGCCGTGCATGACCTTGATCCGATCCGGCGTCGACGCCGATCTCGTCGGCGATGATCTGCGCGAGCGTGGTTCGCAGACCCTGGCCGTGCGGCGAGGCGCCGATGCGCGCCTCGACGAAGCCGGACGGGTCCATGCGTGATGCTCGACGGTCTCCCAGCCCGGCGTGATCTCCATGCCGCGCGCCGCGAAGGCCGGCGTGCCGTAGCCGGTGCGCTCGGAGAACGTCGAAAAGCCGATGCCGAGATAGCGGCCTTGCGTGCGCGCCTGCTGTCTGCCGCTCGCGGAACGCCGGCAGGTCGACGCGCTCGACCGCCATCTCCATGGTCTCGCGATAGGTCGCCTCGTCGAAGACGAGGCCGGTCGCCGAGGTGTAGGGAAACTTCGTCGATCAGGTTGCGGCGGCGAATTTCGACTGGCTCGATGCCGAGCGCGCGCGCCGCCTTGTCCATCAGCCGCTCCAGCGCGAAGGTGATGACCGGGCGCGACACGCCGCGATAGGGCGCCATCGGGCAGGTGTTGGTGACGACGCCGCGCGCGTGGCAGCGAATAGGCGCGGACGTCATAGGGGCCGGGCATCTCGGCCATGCGCCATCAGCGGCTCGACCGCCGCAGGTGGTCGGGAAAGCACGAATAGGCGCCGACATTGGCGATCACGTCGGCGGCGAGCGCGAGCAGCTTGCCGTCCGCGTCGAAGGCGCCTTCGAGCGTCGACGTACTGGTCGCGGCTGTGGAAGCAGGCGATCAGGTTCTCGCGGCGGTCCTCGGTCCAGGCGACCGAGCTGCGCAGCTTCCGCGCCAGCCACACCAGCACGCACGTATTCCGGCGGCAGCGACATCTTCTGGCCGAAGCCGCCGCCGACATCGGGCGCGACCACGCGCAGGTCGGATTCCGGCATCCCGAGGAGATCGGCGATCGCGGTGCGCATCAGATGCGGCATCTGGGTCGAGCAGGTCAGCGTGATGCGGCCGGTCGCCGCGTCGAAGGCCGCATGGCCGCCGCGCGCCTCGAGCGGCATCGCGTTCTGGCGCCGCGAGCGGATGCGCCGGTGACGACGCCGATGGGCGCCGGTCTGGATCGCGTCGAAGTCCTGGGTCTTGACGCGGCCTTCGACGATGACGTTGTTGGCGGCTTCGCTGTGCACGCCGGCGCGCCGTCGGCGAGCGCCGCGCGCGCATCGACCAGGGGCGGCGTGTCCTCGATCTCGACCTCGACGCGATCGACGATGTCCTCGGCCTCTTCCTCGCTCGATGCGACCACGGCCGCGATCGGTTCGCCGACGAAGCGCACGACGCCGTCGGCGAGGATCGGCTGGCCGACCGGCACATAGTTGAACTTGTGCAGCATCGGCCGGATCGGCTTCACGTCGCGCAGGTCGGCCGCCGTGATCACGGTCGCGCCGTCCGGCGGCGCGATGCGGATGATGCGGCCGGCCGCGACCGGGCTGCGCACGAAGCGCACCCAATGCGTGGCGGCCAGATCGCGCGGTGAAGCGGCCGCGGCCGGTGACCAGCGCGGGGTCCTCGAGCCGCCGGATCGAGCGGCCGACCCATGTTGTCCCCGAGCCCTTGGTGGGTGCGTTCATGCGGCGCGCTCCAGCGCGCGGCGCGTCACGGCGCGCACGAGATCGCGGCGGTATTCGGCATCGGCTTGGATGTCTTCGAGCGGATCGACGGCGTCGGCGGCGGCTTCGGCGGCGGCGCGGAAGACGGCATCGCGGGGCACTTGGTCCGCAAGCGCGGCCTCGGCCTCGAGCATGCGGCGCGGCTGCGCCTCGGCGCCGCCGACGCCGATGCGCGGCTCGGTGATGAGGCCGTCCACCAGACGAAAGGTCACCGAGCGGCGGCGAGCGCGTAATCGCCGGCGCGTCGGCTGAATTCGTAGAAGCCGAATCGCGTATCCGCGCCGAGCAGCGGCAACCGTGCCTCGACGAGCAATTCGTCCTCGGCGAGCGCCGTGGTCATGAGGCCCTGGAAGAAATCGTCCGCCGTGACGCTGCGCGTCCCGCGCGTGCTCCTGGCCACCATCGTGGCGCCGAGCGTCGCCGCGACCAGGCACCATTCCGACGACGGGTCGGCATGCGCGAGGCTGCCGCAGAACGTGCCGCGCGTGCGGATCGGATAATGCGCGATGTGGTGCACCACCGTCGACAGCAGGCGCCCCAGCGGCCCGTCGATCACGGGCCGATGAAACGCCGCGTGACGCACGCCGGCGCCGATCGATAGCGCGTCGCCGTCGACCGCGAGCCGCGTCAGTTCGACCACACCGTTGATGTCGACGAGATGCGCCGGCCGCGCCAGCCGGAACGCCATGGTCGGCACCAGGCTCTGGCCGCCCGCCAGGACACGGCCATCGTCGGGCGCCACCTCCGCCAGCATCGCGACCGCTTCTTCGACCGTTCTGGGCGCGTGATAGGTAAAGGGCGCGGGCTTCATCGGGCGGGCGAAAGCCTTGGGGTCAAATCCGTTTGCATGCTAACGATCAAGTCCGTCTCGTCAACGCAGGTTACGGCCGTACGCCCGGTGTCTCCAGCGGCATGCCTTGGGCACGCGACATCAGGTAGAGCTCGAGATCGACCAGTTCCGGCGCGCCGAACGGATAGGCCTCCGCGCGCATGCCGAACAGGCAGTTGCGCAGGCGCCGCTGCAGCGAGCCGAGGCTCTGCCATTCCAGGCGGTAGATCGGATAGCCGGTGGGATGCGCCTGCGGTACCGCATTGCCGGCAAGCCGCCGGCCCCAGTTGTCGTCGTGGCAGTTGGCGCAGGACAAATTGAGCTGGCCCGCGCGCGTCATGTAGGTGCGGCGGCCGTTCTCGACGAAGGGCTTGAGGCGATCGTCGGCCGGGCTGGCAACAGGCTCGCCGCGCGACTGTCTACCGACAAACGCGGTGAGCGCCAGCAATTCGCGCGTCTCCCGGGTGAACGGCGTCGCGTTCTGCTTGCCGGCGCGGCAGATGTTGATGCGCTGCTCGATGTCGATCGGGCGATTGGATTTGGCATCGAACGCCGGGTAGCGCGCCGTCACGCCCTTCATGCTCGCCGCGGCATCGCCGTGACAGTCGGCACAGGATTTGTCTGCTGCGCCGGCCTTGGTGCTCCACAGCGCCTCTCCATCGAGCACGCCGAGCATGCCAGGATTAGCGGTGTCGTCGTCCTGCATCGCCTGAGTATCGCGGCTCATGAAGGAATAGCCGGAACGTTTGTCAGCGGCAGCGTCGGCCGCCAGACCGCGCGTCGCGATGAGAACGCACGCGAGAAAGAGGACAGTCAGAAAACCGATCTTCGTCATGGCCGGGCTTGTCCCGGCCATGACGAAGGGAGAATAGGTTGCGCCGCCTTCATTCCACGGTGATGCGGGCGGTTTCCGAATAGGTCTCGCCCTTGTCGTCGGTCCACTGCAGCGCGATCACGCCGCTTTCTGTCGCGACGGTGGAGAAGGTGATGAACGGGTTGGCGGCGATCGCGGGGAACAGGTCGGCGCGGAAGATTTCCACGTTGTTATAGAAACACACGAACTTATTGATGATGTCGCGCGCGATCGCCTTGCCGTTCTCGTCGTGCCGGTAGCCGGTCTCCATGATGTGTGAGAACAGCGTCTTGATCTCGATCACCTGGCCCTTTTTCGCCTTGCCCGGGACATTGACGAGCGCGCGCGCCATCAGATGCCCTCCACGCAGGCCGCGAGGGTGACGATGACGTCGGCCTCGGCGGACCAGAATGCGCCGTTGCTCATCTGTGCGATCGCGATCACCTTCTGCGAATCCGCGAGGCGGACGCGCGTCGAGACCTTGGCGACGCCGGAGCGCGGGCCGAGATGGAAATTCGCAATGTTGGGCTGCGGGTTCTTCTCATTGAAGACGTAGATCGCCTTGACGTGATCGGCCTCGGTCATCGGGCTGTCCACCGTAACGACGAGCGGCACGGTGTTGCCGTTCTCAACCAGCGGCGGAACCTCCAGCTTCACCCGGCCGGTCTTGACCGGCGCTTCGCCGACCGCGTCGCGGATGGCGGCCTTCATCGTGTCGGGCGTCGCGCGGGCAGGACGGACGAGCATCACGGAGGCCGCGCCAAGGGCGGTGGCGAGGATGGTGCGGCGGGTCACGGCCGCATAGTCCAAGCGCGCCGCATGGAGCCTCGTTCCGCTCGTCCCCGCGGAAGCGGGGAGCGAGGAACAAGGCAAGCCAAGCTGGATTCCCGCTTCCGCGGGAATGAGCGGAGCACGCTCCGACGCTCGGAAATCCCCCTCGCCACCGCGTGTTTCGGCTTCATTCGTCATTTCGGCTCGTCCCGCAGGGTCATCAGGAATGCCACCACGTCCTCGACCTGCTCGGCGGTGAAGATCGGCTTGCCGCGAAACGCGGTCGCGACCCGCTGAAATCCATCGACCCGATAATACGACGGCATGATCGTGTCCGCATTGAGCTTGCTGGCATCCACCACTCTAAGCCGCAACTGGCCTTCCGACCACCGCGACCCGGTGCCGGCCAAGTTGGGCGAGAGGTCGCCCTGGAACTTCTCCCCCGGGAACGGCCCGGAGTGACACAGCAGGCAGGTGCCCTGCCGGCTGACGACGATCGCGCGGCCTTTCGTGGCGTCGCCCGGCGCGCCGGTGAGCGACTGCGGGATGGAATCGCCTGCGATGGTGTAGGGGCGGAGGTCGTCGCTCCAAGCGCTCGTACAAGCGCCGCTCATTCCCGCGAATGCGGGAACCCAAAACAGCACCCGCAGCGTCTGTCGTAGGATCTGTCGGGTTCCCGCTTTCGCCAGGACGAACGGCTGACATGCCGGCGCTGACCGAAAGGTCATGGCGTCAGCCGAACACATCGCCCGTGATCTTCGCAAACCAGGCATCGGCATCCGCTGCTTCCTTGGCGCGCAGCTCCCGGGGCGCGTCCGCCGGGCTCGATACGCCCGCGGCCTCCTCAGCATAGAGGCCATTTGCGGTACGGTAGTTCCCCGCGATCGAGAAGCCGTAATCCGGCGCCGCAAGGCTGTAGCAACTCCCCGTCAGCTTCGCCTCGGAGGGTTTTTCGCTGCGCAGCATTTTCGTGATGGCAGCGGCGCATTCCTTGGCCTCGGCATGGGCCGAGGACGCCGATTTCGGCACCGCCCCCATGATGGCCGCGTCGCCGATGACGTGGATGCCCGGCTGCAGCGTCAATTCGAATGTCACCGGATCGATCGGGCACCACCCGGTGCGGTCGGCAACGCCGGCGATCTCGGCAATCCGCCCGGCCTTTTGCGGCGGGATGATGTTCGCGACCTTGGCTTCGTATTTCTCGAAGTCGCTCATGACGGTGAGCGTCTTCGGGTCGACCTCGGTGACGTTGCCGCCATTCGACAGCGGCAACCACTCCAGCAGGCCAGGATAGAGCTCTTTCCACGCGGCCTGGAACAGGCGCTGCTGGGAGAACGAGTCCTTGGCGTCGACGATGATGATCTTGGATTTTGGCTTTCTGGTCTTGAGATAATGGGCGATCAGGCTGGCGCGCTCATAGGGCGCGGGCGGGCAGCGGTAGGGCGGCTGCGGCGCCGTCACCACCACGAGGCCGCCGTCCTCCATGGCGTCGAGTTGTTTGCGCAGCAATTCCGTCTGCGGACCGGCCTGCCAGGCATGCGGCATGACGGCGGCAGCCGCCTCGTCGTAGCCGGGAATCGCATTCCAGCGGATGTCGATACCGGGGGCCAGCACCAGGCGGTCGTAGGGGAGCGCCGTGCCGTCAGCGAGGGTGACGGTGCGCGCCTTGGCATCGACCTTGGCGGCGGGCTGGAAGGCGAGCGAGACGCCCTCCTTGGCGAGCACGTCGTAGGCGAATTGCTGCGCAGCAATTTCGCGCATGCCAGCCACGACACCGTTGCTCAGCGGGCAGGCCGTGAAGGTCTTGTTGGCCTCGACCAGCGTCACCTGAAGCTTGGCATCGAGCCGCCTGAGGGCGCGCACACAGGTGGCGCCGCCGAAGCCGCCGCCGACCACGACCACGCGGGGGGCATCCTGGGCGAAGGCGGGCCGCGCGAACGCAAAGGCCGCCGCACCGAGCACGGTCCCGAGAAACCGGCGGCGCGCTGGAGTTTGAACGCTGACCTCGCCTACGGCACGGTGCCCCACCTCTCCCATAAGGACAGGTCGACCGCGTGCAACGCGGTCGGGGGAGGGGTTACGGCCTCTCGATAGGTCCAACCCCGTCACCCAAATCGCTTCGCGATTTCACCTCTCCCCATGGGAGAGGTGAAACTCGCTGCACCCGCGATCCGCATCATGGCGGCCAGATCTGCTTCTCCGGTTTTGCGCATCACGACGTGCGGATATCGTGCTTGGCGAGCGGGAAGGTGCGGTAGCGCTTGCCGGTCGCCGCGAAGACGGCGTTGAGCACCGCCGGCGCTGCGACGAAGATCGTAGGCTCGCCGACGCCGCCCCAGAAGCCGCCCGACGGCTTGATGATGCACTCGACCTTCGGCATGTCCGCAAGGCGCATTGAGTTGTAGGTATCGAAGTTCTCCTCAACCATGCGGCCGTCCTTCACGGTGCACTCGCCGTACAGCAGTGCCGAGAGGCCGTACATGAACGAGCCGGCGATCTGCCGCTCGATCTGCGCCGGGTTCACCGCATAGCCGGGATCGGTCGCCGCGACGATGCGGTAAATCTTCAGCATGCCCTTGTCGCTCATCGAGACCTCGGCGCAGGCCGCGACGTAGCTGCCATAGCCCATGTGCTGGGCGAGGCCGCGGAACACGCCCTTCTCGGCCGGCGTGCCCCAGCCGACCTTCTCGGCCACCGCGTTGAGGACGGCGAGATGCTTGGGGAACTTCGCCATCATCTTGCGGCGGAACTCCAACGGGTCCTTGCCGGCCGCGAGCGCGAGCTCGTCGATGAAGGATTCCAGGTAGATGGCGTTCTGGTTGTTGTTGACGCCGCGCCAGAAATGCGGCGGGACGTGCGGGTTGCGCATCGCGTGGTCGATCAGCAGGTTCGGGATCTCGTAGCCGAACACGCCCTCGGTGCCGCTCGGATTGAGGCCCTGGAACACTGCCGGGTCCTTGCCGTTCTGCAGTGACTGCGGCGCGACGTAAGCCAGGATGGACTGGCTGGAGATGCGCATGTGCAGCGCCGTGAGGTTGCCGTCGGCATCAAGCGCACCGGTCATCTTGGCCTGCGACGTCGGGTGGTAACGTCCCTGCGTCATGTCCTCTTCGCGCGACCAGATCAGCTTGATCGGCGTGCCGGGCATCTGCTTGGCGATAGCGATGACCTGCTGGATATAGTCGTTCGCCGTGCGCCGGCCGAAGCCGCCGCCGAGCGGCATCTTGTAGACGTCGCATTTGGTGATCGGCAGTCCGGAGGCTTCCGCGGTCGCCGCGAGCGCCGCCTCGCCGTTCTGCGTCGGCGCCCAGACCTCGCACTTGTCCGCGGTATAGAGCGCGGTGGCGTTCATCGGCTCCATGGGAGCGTGGTTCTGGTAGGGATAGGCATAGACCGCCTCGACCTTCTTGGCGGCCTTGGCGAACGCGTCCTTGACGTTGCCTGCCTCGTTGCCGACGAAAGCCTGCTCGGCGTCGAGCCCGCCCTTGAGCATCTCGGCGATGCTCGCACTCGACACCTTGCCGTTGCCGCCGTCGTCCCATTCGATGGGGAGCGCCTCCAGCGCGACATGGGCCTCCCACCAATGGTCGGCCAGCACCGCGACGGCGTTCTCGCCCACCTGCAGCACCTTCTTGACGCCCTTCATGCCGGCGATCTTGGCGGCATCGAAGCTCTTGATCTTGCCGCCGAACACCGGGCACGCCTTAATCGCGGCGAGCAGCATCCCCGGCACCTTGATGTCGGCGCCGTAGATGTGCCGGCCGTCGACCTTGGTGACGGTATCGAGCCGCTTGAGCGGCTTGCCTATGATCGTCCAGTCCTTGGGGTCCTTGAGCACGACGTCCTTGGGCGGCTCGATCTTGGCAGCGGTCTCGGAGACTTGGCCGTAGGTCACGATGCGGCCAGTCGGCTTATGCGTGATCACGCTTTTGGCCGCGCTGCATTCGGAAACCGGCACCTTCCAGGCGTCCGCCGCGGCCTGGACCAGCATCATGCGCGCCATGGCACCGCCCTTGCGGCAAATCTCGTGCGACGTGCGGATGCCGCGGCTGCCGGCGGTGAAGAAATCGCCCCAGACGCGGCTGCGCGCGAGGTTCTGGCCCGGCGTGGGATATTCGGTCGTGACCTTCGACCAGTCGCATTCCAGCTCCTCGGCGACCATCTGGGCAATGCCGGTCATCGTGCCCTGGCCCATCTCCGAGCGCGCGATGCGAATCGTGATGCTGCTGTCCGGCTTGATGGTGACCCAGGCGGTGACTTCGGGCGCGCCGTCCGCGGCGCGCACCACGTCGGGGCCGCCGAACGGGATGTCGAGGCCGATCGCCAGCCCGCCGCCCACGGCGACCGCGGCGGTGATGAAGGAGCGGCGATTCATCTGCGGAACATAGTTCATGATGCCCTCCCTTATGCCTTGGCCGCGGCCATGTGGATCGCTTCGCGGACCTGCTGGAAGGTGCCGCAGCGGCAGATGTTGGTGATCGCCTCGTCGATGTCCTTGTCGGTCGGCCTGGGGTTCTCCTTGAGCAGCGCGGAGACCGCCATGATCATGCCGGATTGGCAGTAGCCGCATTGCGGCACGTCGTTGTCGACCCAGGCCTGCTGGACGCGGGTCAGCCTGCCATTCACGGCAAGACCCTCGATGGTGGTGATCTTCTTGCCTTCGGCGGCGCTCACCGGAAATGAGCAGGAGCGAGTCGCCTGGCCGTCGACATGCACCGTGCAGGCGCCGCATTGCGCGATGCCGCAGCCATACTTGGTGCCGGTCATCCCGACCCACTCGCGGATCGCCCACAGCAGGGGGGTGTCGGGATCGATATCGATGTCGTGATTCTGCCCGTTGATGGTGAGACGTGCCATATGCGGCCTCCTGAAATGCGCATGCGCGGCATATCCGCGAAGTCGTGGGACTTGGACCTAGACTAGTTCAAATGAACCCGCGGCGTAAGGCCGTATGTCGCGGCCGCGTGTCACCTCTTCGTCATGGCTGGACTGCGCAAATCGGCACGGAGCCTGTAAGGGCTTGCCGCCGCGCGGCGGGTCTCTGATGATGCCGCTGCACAAAAGACGGGTGCCGGCGACGAGCCGCGCACGACAACATGCAGGGAAGGCGAGCGCTCATGGGCTACCGCGAGGTCAGCGAAATCCGCGACGGCATGCGGATCGACTGGGACGTCCCGATCACCATGGAGGACGGCATCGTGCTGCGCGCCGACGTCTATCGGCCGGTGAAGGACGGCAGGTACCCCGTCATCATGACCTACGGGCCCTATGGCAAATGGCTTGCCTTTCAGGACGGCTACAAGACGGCGTGGGACCGCATGGCGGAGAGCCATCCCGACGTCGTCACCGGCTCGACCAACAAGTACCAGAACTGGGAGGTCGTCGATCCCGAGAAATGGGTGCCGGACGGCTACGCCGTGCGTGCGGGTCGATTCGCGCGGCTGCGGGCGCTCGCCGGGCTATGTCGACCTTTGGTCGCCGCGGGAGGCGAAGGACTTCGCCGACTGCATCGAATGGGCCGGCGCGCAAGCCTGGAGCAACGGCAAGGTCGGCCTCAACGGCATCTCCTACTACGCCATGAACCAGTGGCAGGTCGCCTGCCTGCAGCCGCCGCACCTGGCGGCGATGTGCATCTGGGAGGGCGCGGCCGATTTCTACCGCGACGTCTGCCACCATGGCGGCATTCTCTGCACGTTCCTGCAGAACTGGTACGACATGCAGGTCAAGTCCGTGCAGCACGGCCTGGGCAAGCGCGGCTATCGCAGCCGCATGACCGGCGACTGGGTCTCGGGTCCCGAGACGCTGACGCAGGAGGAACTCGGCGCCAACCGCTTCGACTTCGGCAAGGTCGCTCTTCGACCATCCGCTCGACGACGAGTTCTGGAAGGCGATGTCGCCCGACTGGTCGAAGGTGACGGTGCCGTTCCTGTCGGCCGCCAACTGGGGCGGCCAGGGTCTGCACCCGCGCGGCAACTTCGAGGGCTTTGTGCGCGCCGCCTCGAAGGAGAAGTGGCTCGAAGTCCCACGGCATCGAGCACTGGACGCACTTCTATACCGACTACGGCGTCAGCATGCAGAAGCGGTTCTTCGCGCACTTCCTCAAGGGCGACAAGACCGGCTGGAAGGACGAGCCCAAGGTGCAGCTCCAGGTGCGGCACGTCGACAAGTTCGTCGAGCGCATGGAGGACGAATGGCCGATCCCGCGCACCAAGTGGACCAAGTTCTATCTCAATTCGCATTACCGCCTCGCCTCCAACCATGGCGCCCCCGGCGAGATCACCTTCGACGCGCTCGGTGACGGCGTGACCTTCCTCACCGAGCCGCTGCCCAAGGAGACCGAGATCACCGGGCCGATCGCCGCCAAGCTTGCGATCTCTTCGAGCACCGCGGACGCCGACCTGTTCCTGGTCGTGCGGGTGTTCTCGCCCGACCTGAAGGAGATCGTGTTCCAGGGCGCGCTCGACCCGCACACCCCGATCGCGCAGGGCTGGCTGCGCGCTTCGCTCGCAAGCTCGACGACAAGCTGACCGAGCCGCATCGGCCCTATCATACGCTCGATGAGAAGCAGCCGCTGACGCCGGGCGAGGTCTACGACCTCGACATCGAGATCTGGCCGACCTGCATCGTGGTGCCGGCGGGCTATCGCATCGCGCTCACGGTCCGCGGCCGCGACTACGTCTATCCGGGCGGCTCCGGCGGCAAGCTCTCCAACATGAAGAACGAGTTCACCGGTTGCGGCCCGTTCCTGCACGACGAGACGCGGGCGCGGCCGCTAGCTCTCTACGGCGGCAAGACCACGATCCATTTCGGCAACGGCCACGACAACTACGTGCTGCTGCCGGTGATTCCAGGGACGTCGCCGCACGGCTGACGATCGCACGACGAGACCACGCGTCAATTTGGCGCCCCAACGCCAATCCGGAGGAGCCGCACATGCTGGCACTGCGACCCAACTGCGAATGCTGCGACAAGGACCTGCCGCCGGCGGCAGCCGACGCCATGATGTGCACATTCGAATGCACGTTCTGCCGGGACTGCGTGGAGACGAAGCTCGGCGGCGTGTGCCCGAACTGCGGCGGCAATTTCGCGCCGCGGCCGATCCGGCCGGCCTCGAAGCTTGCGAAATATCCGCCGTCGGCGAAGCGCGTACTGAAGCCGGAAGGTTGCGGACAAGCCGTGTAAAACGCACTGCGCGAGGACAAGAGCTCGATCGTACCGTCTAGAGAAGGGCACTGCGTGGGGCCGAGTAGATGACCGGCTACGCCGAAGGCGCCGATGTTCGGACGGGACGTTGGGCGATCCCCCGTAGTGCCTGCGTGCGAGTTCGCTGCGGGCAAAGCGTGTCGCGATGATGCCGTTATCCGCGAGACGGTTCGCTCCATGATCAGCGCGTTATAAGGAAGTAAACTCGGCTAAAATCTCTAACTCTTGCCATAATATTCTTTTTTGGAGCGACATATTGCTTTCTATAAAAATTATATTCTATTCCAACGCGGTGCTTGCCCGTACGGACGCCGCGATGGCCCGTTCCCTCCCTGATGCTCGCCGGAAGCGACACTCCCTCATTTGATGCGGTGGCGATCCTCGCTGCGCTGCTGTTCGTCGCGGCGCTTTGCCTCGGCACCCTGCCGCACATGCCGTGGTGAGCCCGGTTACCGATCAAGGATTTCCTCATGTCCACTTCCACCGATACAGCGACCTGGGCCACGTCTGCTCCCCGCCGCGCCGATAACGTCGAGATCGCGCCGCGGCTGAGCGAGGACTGGCTTTCCGTCATCATCGGCTTGGCGATCTTTGCGCTCGCCCTGGCCGGGGTCGCAAATGTCGACCTGATCGGCTGGGTGGTCACCGCGTCCGTATGGAACAACCTCGGCAATGCGCTCGGCACCGCGTCGAAATCCTACGCGTGGCTCGGCGGCGTCGGCGCGCTGGTCGCGACCTACCTGGCGCTCCTCGTCGTGCTGAGCGGTGCCGCGACCGCGCTGCGGAGCGACGTCAAGCGCTTCGCGCTCGCCTTCACTGCGGTGTTCTGGATCGCCTATGCGGGCTGGATCGTCGGCAGCTACGCCAACTTCGCCGCGGTGACGCCGGCCGACTTCCAGAAGTTCGGCATCTCGTGGTCGCTTCGCCTGACCAACGAGGGCGGTTTCATCGTCGCCCTGGTCGCCGGCCTCGTCATCGCCAATGTCTTCCCGCGCTTCGCCGAAACCATCCGCGAGGCGGTGCGGCCGGAGCTCTATATCAAGATCGCGATCGTGATCCTCGGCGGCTTCTTCGCCGTCACGGCGGCGAGCAAGCTCAACCTCGCGACCTCGCTGCTGCTCCGCGGCGCTCGCCGCGATCGTCGAGGCCTACCTGATCTACTGGGCGGTGGTGTATTTCGTCGCGCGCCGCTGGTTCGGCTTCAACCGCGAGTGGGCGGCGCCGCTCGCCTCCGGCATTTCGATCTGCGGCGTCGTCGGCCGCGATCGCGACCGGCGGTGCGATCCGCGCGCGCCCCGATCGATTCCGGTGCTGGTGTCGTCGCTGGTAGTGGTGTTCGCGGTGGTCGAGGTGCTGATCCTGCCGTTCCTGGCGCAGACTTTCCTGGCGCATGAGCCGTTGGTCGCGGCGGCGTGGATGGGCCTCGCGATCAAGACCGACGGCGCTGCGATCGCCGGCGGCGGCATCACCGAATCCCTGATCCTCGCCCGGAATGCCGCGCGAGGGCATCAACTATCAGCCCGGCTGGATCCTCGGCACCACGGCGACCGTGAAGGTCTTCATCGACATCTTCATCGGCATCTGGGCCTTCATCCTCGGCTATATCTGGACCAATCACATCAACAAGCAGGCAGGGCGACAAGGCGCGTGCGTCGGAAATCTGGCAGCGCTTCCCGAAGTTCATCCTCGGCTTCGTCGTCACCTTCGCGGTCGGGCTCTATCTCGCGCTCGCGACGCCGCCCGACGATCGCCGCCAAGCTGCCCGCCGCGATCGGCGAGGCCAACACTTTCCGCGTCATCTTCTTCATCCTGACCTTCTTCTCCATCGGCGTGCTCTCGAACTTCCGCCGGCTGTGGGAGGAGGGCATCGGCAAGCTCGCCGTCGGTCTACGTGTGTCAGCCTGTTCGGCTTCGTGATCTGGGTCGGGCTGGCGATCTCCTGGCTGTTCTTCGCCGGCGTGAAGCCGCCGCTGGTCGGCTGACCTTCGCAGGATGGGCAACGTGCGAAGCGACGCGCCTACGTCAGCTCCTGAGTGATGGGGGGCGCGCTTCGCCTCAGCCACCTACAAAATAAGGAATCAATCATGGCGCAATCGAACATTCGAACCGAACTCGCCGAGGCCCAGACGGAGCCTTGGCTGCCGATCGAGACCAAGCTGGTCGGCTGGTCGCTCGGCATCGGGGTGACCTTGCTGATCGTGCTGGCGGTGCTGAACCACGTCTTTCCAGCGAGCCTGTGAGTGCGTTTCAGCGGCGGGGTACGGGCAAAACCGTCTTGGTAGGTTCGCCCCCGCAGCAACCCTGACTTGGTCGGAAATTGCCCGCGAGCGGGCCTTTTTGGCATGACGTTCTTATTTATCCCCGTGCATTGCCGAACCGGAGAATGACATTCTATCTAGCAGGTTGACGCCACTCGCTAGTAGTTGACGCCATCGCGTAATTCTTCGGCCACGAGGCAAGACCGTGTCGCCGATCCCCAAGACTGCTCCGTTCGCCGAAGACGAGATCGACCTCCTCAATCGCGTCGTGGGTACGGCCACTCCGACCCAGCGCGCCTGGCTTGCCGGATTCCTCGCAGGACTCGATGCGTCGGCTGCTAGTCCCCCCTGACCGCGCCCTCCCCCCAGGCCGCGGAGCCGCTGACGATCCTCTACGCGACGGAATCCGGCAACGCCGAGAAGCTCGCCGGCGACCTCGCCAAAGCCGCCCGCAAGATCGGCCTCAAGCCTACGCTCCTCGACATGGCCGACCTCGACGTCGCGACGCTCTGGCAAAGGTGAAGCGCCTCGTCGTGATCGCGGCGACCTGGGGCGAAGGCGATCCGCCGGCGCGGGCCGTGCGCGGCTATGCCGACCTGATGAGCGACGCGCGCCCGGCTCGACGGCGTCGAGTTCGGCGTGCTGGCGCTCGGCGACACGGCTTACGTGGAGTTCTGCGCCATCGGCAAGGCGATCGACGAGCGTCTCGCGGCGCTCGGCGGCAAGCGCGTCGGTCGACCGCGTCGACTGCGACCTCGATTTCGCCGAGCCCGTCGGCCAAGTGGATCGGCGATGCGGTCAAGGCGCTCGCGCCGCCGGCCGATGCCGCGCGGGGCAACGTGATCGAGGTCGATTTCGGCGCCCGGCCGCAGGCCCCGCCGACACCGGTCCGGTCGAGGCCGAGGTCACCGAGCACATCAATCTCAACTCGTCGCGCTCCGACAAGGAGACGATTCACCTCGAGCTCGCCTTCGACGGCGCGGCGCTGGCCTACAAGCCCGGCGACTCGCTCGACATCTTCGCCGAGAACGATCCGGACTATGTCGACGCGATCCTGAAGGCGGCGAGGCTTGCCTCCGACGATACGCTGCGCGACGAGCTCACCACGATCGCGCGACATCACCACGCTGTCGCTCAAGACACTGGAAACCTACGTCGCCTCGACCGGCCATCCGGCGTCAAGGCGCTGCTCGAGTCGGAGAACCTGCGGACCTGGATCGCCGGCCGGCAGCTCATCGACCTGATCGAACATTTCCCGATCGCGCTCTCCGCCGAGCAGCTTCGCGGCATCCTGCGCCCGCTGGCGCCGCGGGCCTATTCGATCGCATCGTCGCGCCGGAAGTCGGCGACGAGGCGCATCTGCTGGTTTCCGCGGTGCGCTACGAGACCCACGGCCGCGCCCGCAGGGGCGTCGCCTCGACCTACGTCGCCGAGCGCGCTCAAGAAGGGCGACAAGCTTGCACGTCAAGCTCAGGCCCAACAAGCATTTCGCCCTGCCCGCAGCCGAGCGGCGACATCATCATGGTCGGTCCCGGCACCGGCGTCGCGCCGTTCCGCGCCTTCGTGCAGGAGCGCCGCGCGGTCGGCGCGACCGGCAAGTCGTGGCTGTTCTTCGGCGACCGCAGCTTCACCCACGATTTCCTCTATCAGCTCGAATGGCAGGACGCCGTCAAGGACGGCGCGCTCACCCGCATGGACGTCGCCTTCTCGCGCGATCGCCGGACAAGGTCTACGTGCAGCACCGCATCTGGGAGCACCGCCGCGACCTCGTCGACTGGCTCGACGAACGGTGCGCATTTCTATGTCTGCGGCGACGCCAAGGCGCATGGCCAAGGACGTGCGCATCGCGCTGGTGCGCGCCTATGCCGACGTGAAGGCGCTGAGCGCCCGAGGCCGCCGAGCAGGCGGTGCGTCGAGCTCGACCGCGGCAAGCGCTATCTTGCAGGACGTGTATTGATCTGCCGAGAGGTTAGCGCCCCGCACCCGCCCGCGCGTTCCGCGGTTCACCTCGCCCCACCCGGGAGAGGTGGGAGCACGCGGCCACGCCACACCTCACTCGCCACGTTTGTTGTGATGTCTTGGTAGATTTCGGTGGCGCAGCGGATTCACCTCTCCCCAGCGGGGAGAGGTCGCACCGAAGACGCGGGCGAGGGGGAATCAGGATTTAACAAATGACCAAAGAACTCTCCCGCAACGAACGCATCAAGGACGCGAGCGCGTTCCTGCGCGGCACGCTGGCGGAAGGGCTGCGCGACGAGATCACCGGCGCGATCGTCGAGGACGACCAGCAGCTCGTGAAATTCCACGGCATGTACCTGCAGGACGACCGCGACCTGCGCGGCGAGCGCACGCGCAAGAAGATGGAGAAGGCGTTCGCCTTCATGATCCGCGTGCGCATCCCTGGCGGCGTGCTGACGCCGGCACAGTGGCTCGCGCTCGACGAGATCGGCGCGCGACTATGCCAACGGCACGATGCGCATCACCACGCGGCAGACCATTCCAGTTCCACGGCGTCATCAAGACCGAACCTCCGCGAGACGATGCAGCGCATCGACAAGGCGCTGCTCACCACCATCGCGGCCTGCGGCGACGTCAACCGCAACGTCATCTGCAACCCGAACCCGCACCAGTCGCGCGCCCACGCCGCCGTGCTCGAGACTGCGCGCGCGGTGTCTCGGACCACCTGCTGCCGCGCTACCCCGGCCTATCGCGAGATCTGGCTCGACGGCGAGAAGATCGCGGGCGGCGAGCCGGAGGATGTTAGCGAGCCGATCTACGGCAAGACCTACCTGCCGCGCAAATTCAAGATCGCGATCGCGGTGCCGCCGTCGAACGACGTCGACGTGTTCGCGCACGACCTCGGCTACATCGCGATCCTCGACAAGAAGGGCGACGTCACCGGCTACAACGTCACGATCGGCGGCGGCATGGGCATGACCCACGGCGAGCCGGAGACCTATCCGCGCACCGCCGACGTGATGGGCTTCTGCAAGCCGCAAGACGCGGTCGCGATCGCCGAGGCCGTAGTGACGGTGCAGCGCGACTGGGGCGACCGCACCGACCGCAAGCACGCGCGGCTCGAAATACACGATCGAGGACCGCGGGCTCGACGCTTTCCGGGCCGAGGTCGAGAAGCGCAGCGGCGTGAAGCTCGGCAAGGCCGAAGCCGTACACGTTCACTCCGACCGGCGACCGCTACGGCTGGACCAAGGCGAGAATGGCCGCGCGCATCTCACGCTGTTCATCGAGAACGGCCGCGTGAAGGACGACGTTCCCGGCGGCGCGCAGATGACCGGACTGCGCCGCATCGCCGAGATCCATGACGGCGACTTCCGGCTCACCCCCAACCAGAACGTCATCGTCGCCAACGTGGCGCCCGACAAGCGCGAGGCGATCGAGGCGCTGGTCGCGGAGCACGGCCTCACCGACACGCCTCGGCGCTGCGCCGCAACGCGATGGCGTGCGTGGCGCTGCCGACCTGCGGGCTCGCGCTCGCCGAGAGCGAACGCTACCTGCCGAGCTGATCACCGCACTCGAGCAGCGGCTCGCCGCGCACGGCCTCGCCGAGGACGAGATCGTCATCCGCATGACCGGCTGCCCGAACGGCTGCGCGCGGCCCTACCTCGCGGAGATCGGCTTGGTCGGCAAAGGACCTGGCCGCTACAACCTCTATCTCGGCGCGGCCTTCGACGGCTCGCGGCTGTCGAAGCTCTATGCCGAGGATCTCGACGACGACGGAGATCGCGGCGAGCTCGATCCGCTGTTCGCGGCCTACAGCAGCGATCGACAGGAGGGCGAACGCTTCGGCGATTTCGTCATCCGCGCCGGTTTCGTGGCGGCCACCGCCAACGGCCGCGACTTCCACGCCAACACGGGGCCGCACGAATCGGCTAGCGTGACTGCCGAAGGGCGGGCTGAGCGCAGTCTTGTGCGACGCACAGACTAGTGGCGGTCGCGCGCGGAGACGGCAGCAAGACGCGCCTTTGCCAGACCCTACGCATGCTCAGGGTGAGGTGTCGAATTCGATGCGAATGATCCGCGCGTCGCCCATTTGGCACGCAGCTTGCAACATGCCATCGCTGGATGACGGCCGCCGTCGACCCGCGCAAGGGCCGATGGACGCCTTCCTCAAGATCGTCATCGTCGACGAAAGCCCGATCCGCGCCGCGATCCTGGAGGACGGGCTGCGCGAGGCCGGCTTCGCCCAGGTCGTGCGCATCGACGAGACCGCGAACCTGCTCGCGCGCATCTATGCGATCGATCCCGACGTCATCCTGATCGATCTCGAAAATCCGAGCCGCGACGTGCTCGAGCAGATGTTCCAGGTCAGCCGCGTCGTGAAGCGGCCGATCGCGATGTTCGTCGACCAGAGCGACACCGCCTCGATCCAGGCCTCGGTCGATGCCGGCGTCTCGGCCTACATCGTCGACGGCCTGCAAGAAGGAGCGCATCAAGCACATCCTCGATCTCTGCATCTCGCGCTTCAACGCGTTCTCGCGGCTGCAGAACGAACTCGACCAGACCAAGACCGCGCTCGAAGAGCGCAAGGTGATCGACCGCGCCAAGGGCATCCTGATGAAGGCCAAGAACCTCACCGAGGAAGAGGCCTATGCGCTGCTGCGCAAGACCGCGATGAACGAGAAGCAAGAAGATCGCCGAGATCGCGCAATCGGTCATCACCGCCGCGGAGATGTTCAAATGAGCGACGCCGACACGAGCTGCGGATCGGCTTCATCCCGCTCTGCGACGCGACGGCGCTGATCGTCGCGGTCGACAAGGGCTTCTGCCGCCGCCGAAGGCCTCGACGTCGAGCTGGTGCGCGAAGTGTCGTGGTCGAACGTGCGCGACAAGCTCAACATCGGCCTGTTCGATGCCGCGCATCTGATCGCGCCGGTGGCGATCGCGTCGAGCCTCGGCCTCGGCCACGTCAAGGTGCCGATCGTCGCGCCGTTCGGGCTCGGCGTGAACGGCAACGCCATCACGGTGTCGCCGGCGCTGCTATGCGGCGCTCGCCGCGGCGGCCGACGGCGACATCCTCGATCCGATGGTGTCGGCGCGCGCGCTCGCGCGCGTCGTCGCGGAGCGCAAGGCCAAGCGGCGAGGAGCCGCTCACCTTCGGCATGACGTTCCCGTTCTCGACCCACAATTATCACCTGCGCTTCTGGATGGCGGCGGGCGGCGTCGATCCCGACGAGGACGTGCGGCTCGTCGTGCTGCCGCCGCCCTACATGGTCGAGAGCCTCGCCAACAAGCATGTCGATGGCTTCTGCGTCGGCGCGCCGTGGAATTCGGTCGCGGTCGATCTCGGCATCGGCCACATCCTGCATTTCGTGTCCGAGATTCTGGCGCGCGCGGCCGAGAAGGTGCTGGCCGTGCGCGCAGCGCTGGGCGGAGGAAAATCCCGATGTGCTGCATGCGGCTGGTGCGCGCGCATCGCCGCGCCGCCGACTTCGTCGAAGACGTCGCCAACCGCGACGAGGTCGCGGCCATTCTCGCGGCGCCGAACCGCATCGGCGTCGCGCCCGAGGTGCATCCGCCGCACGCTCGACGGCCGGCTGAAGGTCGCGCCGGACGGCACGATGCGCACCGAGCGACCGCTATCTGCTGGTCGGCCGCGACGGCGCCGGCGCGGCCCGACCCGGTGCAGGCCGCGTGGCTCTACGCGCAGATGGTGCGCTGGGGCCAGGCGCCGCTGTCGGCGGAAGCTGCTCGCCGCCGCGAAGGCGGTGTTCCGGCCCGATCTCTATGACGCCGCGCTGGCACGACGACCGCGCCGCTTCCGGCGGCGAACCGGCGGACGGCATCGGCGCATTCGCCGGGCCCGCCTTCGATGCCGACGACATCGCGGCCCATCTCGCGGCGTGGCGCAGATCCGGCATCGCTGACGCGATTCGGCAGCTGAATTGTTGCGCTGCACAAAAATCGGGCATCAGCTGCCTCAATGGTGCGCAGTTAGGCAGCGCTGAACCATGTGCCGATTCATTGATCTGGCAGTTCAGCTAATCGATTGTAATCAGTCAATTTCTATCTGACGCCGAGTTGGCACGAAGCTTGAATAGTACTTGGCGAAGGCATCGCCACCGAGCTGGCGTCTCAAGGTCCAACGACGGGCCGACAGCAACGCCGCTGTTCTGAGGGCGCGCCCTTGCGCGCCTCAGGCTGCGGCTTTTTTTGTTTGGCTCGACGCGAGCCGCGCAGGCGGCACGGGCTATTCGCGAACACGAGCGATGACGACGGACATGACCAAAGGACTGACGACGGCGAAGACGCGACGCGCGGCATCAGCCGCCGCACGTTCCTGAAGGCCAGCGCCGGCACCGCCGCGCTGCTTGGCGCGGTCCAGGTCGAGATTTCCCGGCGGCGCCTTCGCGCAGGCGGCGGGCCCGGAGGTGACCAAGGCCGCCAAGCTCGGCTTCATCGCGCTCACCGATGCCGCGCCGCTGTTCGTCGCCAAGGAGAAGGGCATCTTCGCCAAATACGGCATGCCCGACGTCGAAGTGCAGAAGCAGGCGTCGTGGGGCGCGACGCGCGACAACCTCGTGCTCGGCGCGCGAAGGCAACGGCATCGACGGCGCGCATATCCTGACGCCGATGCCCTACCTGATCTCGTGCCGGCAAGGTGACGCAGAACAACGTGCCGACGCCGATGTACATCCTGGCGCGGCTCAACCTGAACGGCCAGTGCATCTCGGTCGCCAAGGAATACGCCGACCTCAAGGTCGGCGTCGACACCACGCCCTTCAAGACGGCGCTCGAGAAGAAGAAGGCCTCCGGCAAGTCGATCAAGGCCGCGATGACGTTCCCCGGCGGCACGCACGACCTCTGGATCCGCTACTGGCTCGCCGCCGGCGGCATCGATCCCGACAAGGACATCGAGACCATCGTCGTTCCGCCGCCGCAGATGGTGGCGAACATGAAGGTCGGCACCATGGATTGCTTCTGCGTCTGCGAGCCGTGGAACCTGCAGCTCATCCACCAGAACATCGGCTACACCGCGATCACCACCGGCGAGACTCTGGAACAAGCATCCGGAAAAATCGCTTCGGCATGCGCGCGGCCTTGTCGACAAGATATCCGAAGGCCGCGAAGGCGCTGCTGATGGCGGTGATGGAAGCGCAGCAGTGGTGCGAGAAGATGGAGAACCGCGCCGAGACCGCGGCGATCTGCGCCAAGCGCCAGTGGATCAACTGTCCCGGTCGAAGACGTCACCGACCGCATCAAGGGCAAGTTCGACTACGGCATTCCCGGCAAGGTGGTCGAGAACTCGCCGCACATCATGCGCTACTGGGCGGACCACGCCTCCTATCCGTTCCAGAGCCACGACCTCTGGTTCATCACCGAGGACATCCGCTGGGGCAAGTTCGAGAGCCGGCTACGACGCCAAGGCGCTGATCGCCAAGGTCAACCGCGAAGACCTCTGGCGCGAGGCCGCGAAGGAGCTCGGCGTTGCCGCCGCCGACATCCCGACCTCGACGTCGCGCGGCAAGGAGACCTTCTTCGACGGCAAGGTGTTCGATCCGGAGAACCCGGCCGCCTACCTCAAGAGCCTCTCGATCAAGCGCGTGGAAGTCGTGCATGCGCGCCATGCCGCGGGCGGCCCGTTCTGCCAGGAACATGCACCGCATGAACATGCCGCGACGAAGACCGAAATGTCGCTGCCTATCGCCGCCCGAACCGGCCAAGGTCGTACCGCTGAAGTTCAAGCGGCCGCCGGCCGCGAGCCGGCTCGCGATGCACGCTGCGCGACATCGCGGCGCAGCATCGTGCCGCCGATCGTCGTCATCGGCCATCGCTGCTGCGATCTGGGAATTGCTGTGCCGCAAGCGCCGGCGCGACGCTGCCGCCGCCGTCGCGGGTGATCTCAGCGACACCTGGGAACTGATCGTCGATCCGTTCTTCGATCGCGGCGGCATCGACAAGGGCCTGTTCTGGCATCTGTCGGCGAGCCTGCAGCGCGTCGCGCTCGGCTATGCGCTGGCGGCGATCGCCGGCGTCGCGCTCGGCACGCTGGTCGGTCAATCGATCTGGGCGATGCGCGGGCTCGATCCGATCTTCCAGGTGCTGCGCACCGTGCCGCCGCTCGCCTGGCTGCCGCTGTCGCTCGCGGCGTTCCGCGACGGCCAGCCGTCGGCGATCTTCGTGATCTTCATCACCGCGATCTGGCCGATCATCATCAACACCGCGGTCGGCATCCGCAACATCCCGCAGGACTACCGCAACGTCGCGGCGGTGCTGCGGCTCAATCACCTCGAGTTCTTCTGCAAGATCATGGTGCCGTCGGCGGCGCCCTACATCTTCACCGGCCTGCGCATCGGCATCGGCCTGTCCTGGCTCGCGATCGTCGCGGCCGAGATGCTGATCGGCGGCGTCGGCATCGGCTTCTTCATCTGGGACGCGTGGAACTCCTCGCACATCAGCGAGATCATCCTCGCGCTCGTCTATGTCGGCATCATCGGCTTCGTGCTCGACCGCATCGTCGCCGCTCGTCGCGACCATCGTCACGCGCGGCACCGTCGGCGAACTGAAGGGGAGACAGCGATGGCGTCCTATCTCAAGATCGATCACGTCGACAAGACGTTTCGCCGCGGCTCGGCCGAGACCGAGGTGCTGAGCGACATCACGCTCTCCGTCGAGCAAGGCGAGTACGTCTCGATCATCGGTCATTCCGGCTGCGGCAAGAGCACGCTGCTCAACATCGTGGCCGGGCTGGTGCCGGTGTCGAGCGGCGGCGTGCTGCTGGAGAACCGCGAGGTCAACGATGCCGGGTCCGACCGCGCCGTCGTGTTCCAGAACCACTCGCTGCTGCCGTGGCTCACCGTCTACGACAACGTGCGGCTCGCCGTGGACAAGGTGTTCGGTGGCAGAAAATCCCGTGCCGAGCGCGACGCCTGGACCATGCACAATCTCGAGCTCGTGCAGATGGGGCATGCCAAGGACAAGCGGCCGGCGGAAATCTCCGGCGGCATGAAGCAGCGCGTCGGCCTCGCGCGCGCGCTCGCCATGGAGCCGAAGGTGCTGCTGCTCGACGAGCCGTTCGGCGCGCTCGACGCGCTGACCCGCGCGCATCTGCAGGACTTGGTGATGGCGATCCACGCCAAGCTCGGCAACACCGTGATGATGATCACCCATGATGTCGACGAGGCCGTGCTGCTCTCCGACCGCATCGTGATGATGACCAACGGACCCGCCGCGCATATCGGCGAGGTGCTCGACGTGCCGCTCGCGCGCCCGCGCAAGCGGCTCGAGCTCGCCGCCAACGCCACCTACCTCAAGTGCCGCCAGCGCGTGCTCGAATTCCTGTACGAGCGCCACCGCTTCGTCGAAGCCGCGTAACGAACGCCTAAGGAGCGCGATATGAATGCCGAGCAGGTCGCGATGATCCAGGCGAGCTTCGCCAAGGTCGTGCCGATCGCCGATCAGGCCGCCGTGCTGTTCTACGACCGGCTGTTCGAGATCGCGCCGCAGGTGAGGCCTATGTTCAAGGGGGACATGGCTGAGCAGCGCCGCAAGCTGATTGCGATGCTCGCCGTCGTGGTCAACGGCCTTGGCGATCTGCCGTCGGTGCTGCCGGCCGCCAGCATGCTGGCGAAGCGCCACGTCAACTACGGCGTCGTGCGTGATCACTATCCGATCGTCGGCGCCGCATTGCTATGGACGCTTGAAAAAGGCCTCGGCGAGGCGTGGACGCCACAGCTCGCGACCGCCTGGACCGCCGCCTACACGATCCTGTCGGATTTCATGATCGCCGAAGCCTACGGCCACGCGCAAGCAGCCGAATAGACAGGACGTCGGCGCCGTCATGTCCAGCGACTTCACGCCGGAACAGAAGCGATATCTCGAGGGCTATGTCTCCGGCCTCAGCGCCGTGCGTACCGTGCGCGGCCTCGGGCCGCTCGGCGGCGCGCCGGGAACGGGCGCGCCGGCGGAACCCGTCGGTCCGGACGCGTCGCATCTCATCGCGCAAGACCGCGTGATCAGGGACGGCAAGAAGCTCAGCGACCAGGAGAAGTTCAAGCGCGAGGAACACCCCTTCGACGCTTATGACCGGCTCAAGGAGCAAGCGGCGAAGAATGAGTTTCCCAAGCCGGCCGACAATTTCCGCTGGCGCTACTATGGCCTGTTCTATGTGGCGCCGAACCAAAACTCCTACATGTGCCGGCTGCGCATCCATAACGGCATCCTGAAGCTTGGCAGTTCGACGGCGTCGCCGATCTCGCAGAGCGCTACGGCGGCGGCTACTCGCACGTCACCACGCGCGCCAACCTCCAGATGCGCGAGATCGAGGCCCGAGAACGCCGTCAACATGGTCGAAGAACTGATCGATCTCGGCCTCGGCTCGCGCGGCACCGGTGCCGACAACATCCGCAATGTCACCGGCACGCCGACCGCGGGCATCGATCCGCAGGAGCTGATCGACACGCGGCCTTACGCCCGCGAATGGCATCATCACATCCTCAACGAGCGCGCGCTCTATGGCCTGCCGCGCAAGTTCAACGTGGCGTTCGACGGCGCCGGCCGCATCGCCGTGCTGGAGGACACCAACGACATCGGCTTCCAGGCCGTGGAGGTGAAGGACGGCTTCGGCGTCGCGCCCGGCGTCTGGTTCCGGCTCTGCCTCGGCGGCATTACCGGACATCGCGACTTCGCCAAGCGATACCGGGGTGGTAGTGCAGCCTGCCGACGCCACCGAAGTGGCGGACGCCGTGGTGCGCGTGTTCATCGATCACGGCGACCGCACCAACCGCAACAAGGCGCGGCTGAAATACGTGCTCGACCGTTTCGGCCACGAGAAGTTTCTCGCACTCGTCGAGGAGAAGCTCGGCCGCAAGCTCGACCGCGTGGCGCCCGAGGCCGTGGCGTCCGCGTCCGGCGTTCGACCGCGCAGCGCACATCGGCGTGCATCCGCAGAAGCAGCCTGGGCTGAACTGGATCGGCGTGGTGTTCCCGGTCGGCAAGATCGACGGTGGCGCAGATGCGTGGTCTTGCCGAAGTCTCGCGCCGGATGGGCGACGGCGATATCCGCCTCACCGTGTGGCAGAATTTGCTGATCTCCGGCGTGCCGGACATCCGCGTCGCGGAAGCCGAAGCGGCGATCGCGGCGCTCGGCCTCGCCGTCCAGGCGACCGCGATCCGCGCCGGGCTCGTGGCCTGCACCGGCAATGTCGGCTGCCGCTTCTCGGCCTCCGACACCAAGGGGCACGCCGATGCCATCGCCCGCCATTGCGAGGCGCGCCTGACGCTCGATACGCCGGTGAACATCCACCTCACCGGCTGCCATCACTCCTGCGCCCAGCATTATATCGGCGACATCGGGCTGATCGGTGCGCGCGTGCCGGTATCCGAGGAAGATACCGTCGAGGGCTACCACATCCATGTCGGGGGCAGCTTCGGGCCGGATGCCGCGCTCGGCCGCGAAGTCTACCGCGACGTGAAGGCGGAGGACGCCCCGGCGGTCGTCGAGCGCATGCTGAAGGCCTATCTGGCGCACCGCGCCGGCGAGGAGACGTTCCTCGCGTTCAGCCGCCGCCACGAGACCGATACGCTCAAGCAGATGTTCGACGAGCAGGAGGCCGCATGAATTCGCCCATGCGTGCCCCAATGACGACCTTGCTGCCCGAAGATGCGCCATTCTCGCCGGAGCAGCGCGCCTGGCTGGGCGGCTTCTTCGCTGGCCTGATCTCGCTCGACAACCAGGTGACGGCGCTGTCGCCGGCCCAGGCCGCAGCGCTGATTCCGGACGGTTTTGGCGATAGTGCCTCGCCCGTTACCGCCAAGGACGACGGCGCGCCCTGGCACGACCAGACCCTGCCGCTCCCGGATCGCATGAATCTTGCAGAGGGAAAGCCATTACGCCGCCGCATGATGGCGGCCATGGCCCAGCAGGACTGCGGACAATGCGGCTACAATTGTCAGGATTATTCCGACGCCCTGGCTTCGCGGGCGGAAGGGCGGCTGAACCTGTGCGTGCCCGGCGGCAAGGAAACCGCCCGGATGCTCAAGACGCTGGCGCAGGAATTGGACAATTCCGCGCCGAATACGCCCGCCCCGCCACCCGCCGAGATGGCGACTGCTGCCCCTGCTACGGCTGCGACTGCCACCGCACTGGGCCGGTCGCGCGACAATCCCACTGAAGCCACCTTCCTCTCCCGCCGGCGCCTCAACAAGGAGGGCTCGGAGAAGGAGACCTGGCATATCGAGTTCGACCTGAAGGGGACCGAGCTCGACTACGCGGTCGGCGATTCCTTCGGCATCTTTCCGGTCAACGACGCCGCGCTGGTTGATGCCGTGATCGCGGCAATCGACGCGCCGGACGATTTTCCCATCGCCGGGCGTACATTGCGCGAGGTATTGACCGACGGCGTGTCGCTGTCGCCGGCGCCCGACATGCTGTTCGAGTTCATGTCCTACATGGTCGGCGGCGAGCGCAAAGCGAAGGCCAAGGCGCTGGCGGCCGGTGGCGACCCCGACGGCGATGCCGCACTGCTCGACGTCCTTGGCGCGCTGGAGAAGTTTCCCAGCATACGGCCTGATCCAGAAGCCTTTATCGAGTCGCTCGATCCGCTGCAGCCTCGGCTCTATTCAATCTCGTCGTCGCCCAAGGTCGACCATACGTGCGTGTCGCTCACCGTCGATACCGTGCGTTACCAGCACGGCGAGCGCGTCCGTCAGGGCGTCGCCTCGACCTATCTGGCGGATCGCGTCGCACCCGGCGACCGCATCCGCGTCTATGTGCAGAAGGCGCACGCCTTCGGACTCCCGGTGGATCCCAACGTGCCGGTGATCATGATCGGCCCCGGCACCGGCGTCGCGCCGTTCCGTGCCTTCCTCCACGAGCGCGCGGCGACCAAGGCACCCGGCCGCAACTGGCTGTTCTTCGGCCACCAGCGCGCGGCGCACGACTTTTTCTACGAGGACGAGTTCGCCGGCATGTCGGACGCGGGCGTGCTGAGCAAGCTCAGCCTGGCGTGGTCGCGCGACGACGGTGGGAAGGTCTATGTGCAGGACCGTCTGCGCGAAGCCGGACCCGAGGTGTGGTCTTGGCTCAAAGACGGCGCCCATGTCTATGTCTGCGGCGACGCCAAGCGCATGGCGGCAGACGTCGAGAAGGCGCTGGTCGAGGTCGTCGCGATCCATGGCGGGCGCGCCGATGCTGCTGCCTTCGTCGCCGACCTCAAGAAACGCGGCCGCTACCAGACCGACGTCTATTGACCCATGAACGCGCTGGTGCAGCAGCCCGCCGTTCTGACGACCTGCCCGTATTGCGGCGTCGGCTGCGGGGTGCGGGCTCGGCCCGACGGCCGCGGTGGCGCCATCACCACCGGCGATCCCGACCATCCGGCGAATTTCGGCAAGCTGTGCTCGAAAGGTTTTGCGCTCGGCGAGACGCTGAGATTGGAAGGCCGGCTGCTGAAACCCATGATGCGGCACACCAGCGGCGCGCTGCGGCAGGCGACCTGGGATCAGGCGCTCGACAAGGTCGCGCAGAGCTTCGCCGACATCGTGGCGCGCGACGGCCCGGACGCGGTCGCGTTCTATCTCTCCGGACAACTGCTCACCGAGGACTATTACGTCGCCAACAAGCTGATGAAGGGCTTCATCGGCTCGGCCAATGTCGACACCAACTCGCGCCTGTGCATGGCATCCTCGGTCGCCGGCCACCGCCGCGCCTTCGGCAGCGACACCGTGCCCGGCACCTACGAGGATCTCGACGAGGCCGATCTTCTTGTCCTGGTCGGCTCGAATGCCGCGTGGTGCCACCCCGTCCTCTATCAGCGCATGGTGGCGAACCGGCGCGCGCGCAGTGCCCGCATTGTCGTGATCGATCCGCGCAGGACCATGACCGGCGAAGAGGCCGACCTGTTCCTGCCGATCGCGCCCGGCATGGACACGGCCTTGTTCTGCGGCCTGCTGGTGCATCTGGCCGAAACCCAGGCGCTCGATACTGCCTATGTTGCGGCGCATACATCCGGTCTGGAGGATGCGCTTGCCCGCGCCCGCGAAATCGCGCCGAATATCGCCGCCACCGCCTCGGCGACGGGGTTGCCGCAGGCCGATGTCGCGCAATTCTTCGACTGGTTCCGCGCCACGCCCCGCGCTGTGACCTGTTTCTCGCAGGGCGTAAACCAGTCGGCGCAGGGCACCGAGAAGGTCGGCGCCATCATCAACTGCCATCTTGCGACGGGCCGTATCGGCAAGCCCGGCATGGGGCCGTTCTCGCTCACCGGCCAGCCCAACGCGATGGGCGGACGCGAGGTCGGCGGCCTCGCCAACCAGCTCGCCGCGCATATGGGATTCGTGCCGGACGACGTCGATTGCGTGCGCCGGTTCTGGAACGCACCGAACATGGCGACGCGCGAAGGCCTCAAGGCCGTCGACATGTTCGAGGCAGTCGAGCGCGGCGAGATCAAGGCGCTGTGGGTGATGGCGACCAATCCCGCGGTGTCGCTGCCGCGCGCCGGTGCGATGCGCGACGCGATGCGGAAGCTGGAGTTGTTTGTCGTCTCCGAGAATGTCGCATCGAACGATACGCTCGCGGCGTGCCCGCATGTGCTGCTGCCCGCCGCGGCGTGGGGCGAGAAGAACGGCACCGTCACAAATTCGGAGCGACGCATCTCCCGCCAGCGGGCGTTCCTGCCGCTGCCTGGCGAGGCCAAGCCGGACTGGTGGATGGTGACGCAGGTCGCGCGCCTCATGGGTTTCGCGGACGCCTTCCCCTATAAATCGGCGGCGGATGTGTTCCGCGAGCACGCCGCGCTGTCCGGCTTCGAGAATGACGGCACGCGTGATTTCGACATCGGCAGGCTGGCGTCGTTGTCGGATGCCGCATTCGACGCGCTCGCTCCCGTGCAGTGGCCGATGCCCAGCCGTCACCCCGAGGCGCGAGCGCAGCGAGCCTCGAAGGGCGACGGCGCTAGCTCGGAGCCGGCGGCCGGCATCCTTCGAGGCTCACCCTCCGGGCTCGCACCCCAGGATGATGGGCCGAACCGCTTCTTCGCTGGCGGCGGCTACTTCACGCCCGACCGCAAGGCGCGATTCATCGCCCCGGAGCAGCCGGCGCTGAAAGAAGCCGTCAGCGATGATTTTCCGCTGCGCCTGAACACCGGCCGCGTGCGCGACCAATGGCACACCATGACGCGCACGGGCCTCAGTCCGAGCCTCAGCGGCCATCGGCCGGAGCCGTTCGTCGAGGTGCATCCTGGCGACGCGGCGGCCTACGAGCTCACCAATGGCGGCTTCGCCGAGGTAAAGACCCGGCACGGCGTTTGCACACTCAAGGTGGTGGTGAGCGTGAGCCAGCAGCGAGGCTCGATCTTCGTGCCGATCCATTGGAGCGACGAGACCGCGTCTTCGGCCCGCACCGGCGCCCTGGTCGCGTCATATGCCGATCCCTATTCCGGCCAGCCGGAAGCCAAGGCGACGCCCGCCGCCGCCTCGCCGATGCATTTCGCCTTTTACGGCTTCGCGCTGTCGCGGGTCCCGATCAGGCTGCCGAAGGGCACGTGGTGGTCGCGCCTTTCGGTCCCGGACGCCCATGGCTATCGGCTGGCAACCAACGGGCCGATCACAAGTTGGCGCGATCTCGCGCCGCGCCTGTTCGGCCCCGACGCGGTGCTGACGGAATATGTCGATCGTCCGCGCGGCGTTTACAGGATGGCCGCGTTCATCGAAGGCCGCGTGGAAGGATGTCTTTTCATCGGGCTCGGTGACGCCGTCCCGGAATGGAGCGCGACCCGGCAATTGTTCGATTCGCGAACCGTCGCCGCAATTCCGATTTCGATGGCGGAGCCCGCGAAAAGCACTAAATCCCGGGATCATGCGGGTCCTGTGATCTGTGCCTGCTTCAACGTTGGGCTGGATACGATCCGCGACGCGATTGTTTCGACTGCGGCTGTGAGCGCCGAGGACATCGGGACGGCCCTGCGCGCGGGGACCAAGTGCGGCACCTGCCTGCCGGAATTGAGGAGCATCATCGCTCGTGAGCATGAACTCGCCCACTGAGGTCCGCCCGCCGCGGATGGAGCCGCTGGCCCGGCTGCCGGTGTTCTTCGCGCTCGACGGCAAGCGCGCGGTGCTGGCCGGCGGCACTCCCGCGGCGGCCTGGAAGGCGGAGTTGCTGTCGGCGACCGGAGCCAGGGTCGATGTCTATGCGGCGGAACCCTCCGAGGAACTGCTCGCGGCGATCGCCGAGGCGCCGCATGGCCCGCTGACGCTGCATCGCCGCGCCTGGATGGACGACGACCTCAAGGGCGCGGCAATTGCCGTCGGGGCGATCGAGGACAATGCCGAAGGCGCGCGCTTCACCGCCGCGGCGCGGGCGGCCGGCGTGCCGGTGAATGTCGTGGACAAGCCGGCATTGTGCGACTTCGCGTTCGGCGCGATCGTCAACCGCTCGCCGCTGGTGGTCGGCATCTCGACCGACGGCGCCGCGCCGGTGTTCGCTCAAGCCGTGCGAGCGCGGCTCGAAGCGCTGCTGCCGCGCGGCTTCGCGCGCTGGGTGGAGGCGGCGCGCGGCTGGCGGCTGCGCGTGCAGTCGCTCGATCTCGGGCTGCGCGCGCGGCGGCGCTTCTGGCAGCACTTCGCGGCCTTCGCGTTCGAGCGCGCCGACGTCGCGCCCGGCGAGGCGGATTTCGCGGAGCTCGTGGGCGAAACGCGGCGCGAGGATCACAAGGGCTCAGTGACGCTGGTCGGCGCCGGCCCCGGCGATCCCGGCCTGCTCACGCTCAAGGCGGTGCGCGCGCTGCAGTCGGCCGACGTCATCCTGTTCGACGACCTCGTCTCGACCGAGGTGCTGGAATTCTCGCGGCGCGAAGCGCGCAAGATCGCGGTCGGCAAGAAGGGCTATGGGCCGTCCTGCAAGCAGGACGACATCAACGAGCTGATGGTCACGCTGGCGAAGGGCGGCAAGGACGTCGTGCGGCTCAAGGGCGGCGACCCGATGATCTTCGGCCGCGCCGGCGAGGAGATCGCGGTGTGCCGCGCCGCAGGTATTCCCGTCACCATCGTGCCCGGCATCTCGGCGGCGCAAGCGGCGGCGACGCGGCTCGGCGTCTCGCTCACCGACCGCCGCTTCGCGCAGCGACTGCAATACGTCACTGGCCACAGCAAGGCCGGCCGCCTGCCCGACGACATCGACTGGGCCGGCATCGCCGATCCCGCCGCGATGACCGCGGTCTACATGCCCAAGCGGACGCTCGACGAACTGGCGACCGCGGCGGTCGCGCGTGGGCTCGATGCGGCGACGCCGGCCGTCGCGGTGGCGGGCGTGACGCGGCCCGACGAGACGCTGATCGCCGGACGGGTGTCGGACATCGCGGCACGGCTGGAGCACGCGCAGATCGCGGGCCCGGTGGTCGTGCTCATCGGCCGCGCGCTGGAAGCAAGCGCGGTCTACCGCGACCTGATGCAGAAAGCGATGCCGGCCGATGCCGTTGCGCGGTCCGCGGCCGCAGCGGAGCCGACGTCAAAGGTCGCGTAGCTCCTACGTCATCGCGCCGGCTTTGCCGCCGGCGGACAGCGACGAATACCAGTCGAGAATTTCCGCTCCGTTCCAGTGCAGCACGCCCTCGAAGCTGTTGACGTAGTCGTAGATCGCTTCGAGATACTTGATGCGGTGCGGCTGGCCCGAGATATACGGATGGATCGCGAGCGCGATGATCTTCGCGCGATCCTTGCCTTCGGCATAGAGCCGGTCGAACTGGTCGATCGTGCGCTTGAGCAGGTAATCGCTCTCGTGGTGCTGCACGAGCATCATCGGAATGTCGTTGAGCTCGACCGAGTAGGGCAGCGTCACCAGCGGCCCCTTCGCGGTGCTGATTACAGTCGGCTCGTCGTCATAGACCCAGTCGCCGATGTATTTCACGCCCGCTGCGGCCAGCAGTTCCGGCGTATCGAGGGTCTGGGTGAGGCCGGGTCCGAGCCAGCCGACCGGGCGCTTGCCGACGAATTTCTCGATGATGTCCATCGAGCGGTTGATCATGCCGGCCTGATCCTCATGCTTGTGGATCGGCATCTGGTCGTAGGCGTGGCCCATGAACTCCCAGCCGGCGCTCCTCGCCTGGTCGGCGACGCGCGGATAGTCCTCGCAGATGCGGGCATTGGCTGCGAGCGTCGGACGGATGCCGAGCCGCTCGAACAATTCGTAGAAACGCCAGGCGCCGACCCGCATGCCGTATTCGTGCCAGCTCCAGTTCGGCACGTCCGGCAGCAGCGGGACGCCGGTCGGCGCCGGCAGCACCTGCCGCGCCATCGGCCGGGAAATGTCCCAGACCTCGTAGTTGACGATGGTCCAGAACACCACGCGCGCGCCGCCCGGAAGCTTGAGGGGCGGGCGATCGACGATCGCCGAGAACTCGCAGCGTTCGCGCGGAAGCATCGGGCCGGTCATCGCATTTCCCTCGATCTTGCCGAATTCGTAGCGGCCGGCAGACTGCCACAGGGATGTGGCGCGCGGCCAGCAGGCATGAGCCGCGAGAGCATGGCGCAACACCGACGCCCGGGATTAGAATTGGAATAAGTCCGAGGTCGAAGCGGCGCGCTTGCGGCGATCGGACGCCAAGGAGGATGCCCATGAGCGGTCTGCTGAGCGACCAGGAAATATCCGAGCTCGTCCCGTCCGAATTCGTCACCCACAACACGCCGATCCCGACGCGATCGTGTCGAGCGACGAGTTCTATCCCGATCCGCAGAACGAGAAGCAGCGGGAGGTCGAGCACCGCCTGCTGGCGATGGCCGACGACCTCGGCGGCAAGCAGGGCCTGGACCGGCGGCGCTTCTTCCAGACCGCGGCCGGCATGGCGGCGTCCTTCGTCGCGATGAACGAGGTCTATGGACCGCTGTTCGACGTGAGCAAGGCGGAAGCGGCGACGCCGGCGATGGCGCAGGAGCGCGCCGACTCGCTCAAAGACCAGTTCATCATGGACATGCACACACACTTCCTGCGCGACGACACCCGCATCATGAACTTCGTCGCGATGCGCAACGCCGTCGGCAAGGCCGGCTGGAACAAGGATCTGGTCGGCAAGGAGCAGACCATCGAGGACCTCAAGTACGACAACTACATCAAGGAGATGTTCCTCGACAGCGACACCAAGATCGCACTGATCTCGTCGGCGCCCTCGGAGATCGAGCACGACTGGTTCCTCACCAACGAGCAGATGGCGCAGGCCCGCGAGAAGGTGAACAAGGAAGCCGGCTCGCGGCGCCTGTTCTCGCACATCATCTTCACGCCGGGACGGCCCGGCTGGCTGGAGCAGGTCGACGCCGGGCTCGAGCTCAAGCCGGAATCCGTCAAGGGCTACACGATCGGCGACAACACCCACAAGGATCTCAGCCAAGTATCCCTGGCGCATGGACGACGAGAAGGTCACCTACAAGGCCTACGAGAAATTCGTCAAAGCCGGCATCAAGAACGTCTGCGTCCACAAGGGGCTGTTCGCGCCGTCGATCGAGAAGCAGTTCCCGAATCTGCGTGGCTATGCCGCCGTCGACGACGTCGGGCAGGCCGCCAAGGACTGGCCGCAGCTCAACTTCATCATCTATCACTCGGCCTATCGTCACGTCGGCGGCGATCCGGCAGTGGCGCTCGCGGAGTTCGAGCGGACCGGCCGGATTTCCTGGACCTCCGATCTCGCCGACATCCCGGCGCAGTACGGCGTCAACAACGTCTATGGCGACGTCGGCCAGCTCTTCGCCACCACGCTGGTGGCGCAGCCCCGCGTCTGCGCGGCGCTCATGGGCACGCTCATCAAGGGCCTCGGCGTCGACCGCGTGAACTGGGGCACCGACGCGGTATGGACGGGCTCGCCGCAGTGGCAGATCGAGGGCCTGCGCCGGCTCGAAATTCCGGAGGACATGCAGAAGAAGTTCGGTTTCGCGCCGCTCGGCGCCGCCGACGGCCCGGTGAAGACCGCGATCTTCGGCGGCAACAATGCGCGGCTCTATAACATCAACCCCAAGAAGGCGATGCTCGACCTCAAGGGCGACCGCTTCGCCGCCCTCAAGGCCCAGTACGACAAGGACGGACCGGAGCCGAGCCACACCCGGTACGGCTACGTCCACCAGAGCGTCGAGCACAGCGTGTTCGCCTGAGCGACGACCGGGCGGCTTGCCGCTGCCCGTACGATGATCAAACCCAGCGCCCCGGCCGATCGCCGGGGCGTTTTTCTTGTCGTTAAAGCTCCCACCGCGCTGGGCGAGGCGCGACACGCTGCGCAAGATGGGCCAAAGTCGGCTCGCGTGCGCCGCGCGCATGACGGATGCGGCGACACCGCCGGAACTCCACTTTCCGAGCTGTCGGGACCGATTTCGAGGAGCGACCATGCTGGGCTGGTTTCACAAGCTGATGCCCAAGGAGGAGCGGTTCTTCGAGCTGTTCGCGCAGCACTCGCAGATGGTGCTCGCCGGCGCGGAAGCCCTGCGCGCCATGCTCGAAGGCGGCGCTGCGGTGTCGCAGCATTACAAAACGGTGATGGACCGCGAGCAGGACGCCGACAACATCACGCGTGAAGTCCTGATCGCGGTGCGGCGCACCTTCATCACGCCGTTCGACCGCGGCGACATCAAGGATCTGATCACGTCGATGGACAACACCATCGACCAGATGCAGAAGACCGCCAAGGCGATCATGCTGTTCGACGTGACCGCCTTCACCCCTCAGATGCGCGAGATGGGGGACGCGATCGTCAAATGCGCGCGGCTGCTGCACGAGGCGATGCCGCTGCTCCGCGCGATCACCTCGGAAGCCGCCCGGCTGAGCACCATCACCGAGGAGATTTCGGCGCTCGAAGGACGTGCCGACGAGCTGCACGACGCCGGGCCTCAAGGCGCTCTACCAAGCGAACGCGCCCGCCAACGCGATGGCGTTCATCATCGGCATCGAGATCTACGACCACCTCGAAAAGGTGGTCGACCGGTTCGACGACGTCGCCAACGAGATCCACGGCATCGTCATCGAGCACGTGTGAACACGCCGGAGCGCGCGCATCATGGACGGTCTTTCGCTCGGGCTCCCCGTGCTCGTCGGCCTGATCGCCGTCGCGCTGGTGTTCGATTTCCTCAACGGCCTGCATGACGCCGCGAACTCCATCGCCACCATCGTATCGACGCGCGTGCTGCGCCGCGCTATGCCGTGGCCTGGGCCGCCTTCTTCAACTTCATCGCCTTCCTGTTCTTCGGGCTGCATGTCGCCGAGACGCTCGGCACCGGCATCATCGACGCCGCACATCGTCGATGCCCGGTGATCTTCGGCGCCCTGATGGGCGCGATCGTCTGGAACGTCATCACCTGGCTGCTCGGCATCCCGTCGAGCTCGTCGCATGCGCTGATCGGCGGCCTGGTCGGTGCGGGCATCGCGAAGGTCGGCCTGGGCGCGATCGTGTGGAGCGGCCTCACCAAGACCGCGGCGGCGATCGTGCTATCGCCGCTGCTCGGCTTCGTCCTGGCCCTGGTGCTCGTGCTCGCGGTGTCCTGGCTGTTCGTGCGCAGGACGCCCTATGCGGTCGACAGCCTGTTCCGGAGCCTGCAGTTCGTTTCGGCGTCGCTCTATTCGCTCGGCCACGGCGGCAACGATGCGCAGAAGACCATGGGCATCATCGCCGTCCTGCTCTACTCGCAGGGCATGCTCGGCGAGCACGTTCTACGTGCCGTTCTGGGTGGTGCTGGCCTGCCAGGCGGCGATGGGTCTCGGCACGCTGTTCGGCGGCTGGCGCATCGTCAAGACCATGGGCTCGCAGATCACGCGGCTCACGCCGGTGCAGGGCTTCTGCGCCGAGACCGGCGGCGCAATCACGCTGTTCCTCGCGACCTGGCTCGGCATCCCGGTCTCGACCACCCACACCATCACCGGCGCGATCATCGGCGTCGGCGCGGCGCAGAAGGTCTCGGCGGTGCGCTGGAGCGTCGCCATCCAACATCGTGATCGCGTGGGTCATCACGATCCCGGCGACGGCGGCGATCGCCGCGCTCGCCTATTGGGCCGCAGGGTTGTTCGGCTGACCCGCAAGGGACGTGCTCTTCATCCTACGCCGTGACGTTCCGCGAGCTTGCGGTCGTAGTCGAGCACGGCCTGCAGCAGCACCTGGGCGCCCGCCGCGCATTGCTCCTTGGAGGTGAACTCCGCCTCGTTGTGGCTGATGCCGCCGCGGCATGGCACGAACACCATGGCGGACGGCGCGACACGCGACACGTAAGCCGCGTCGTGGCCGGCGCCCGACACCATGTCGCGCGTGGTGAAGCCGGCCGACTTCGCGGCCTCGCGCACTGAAGCGACGCAGCCGGGATCGAACTTCACCGGCGGATTCTCGAAAATCCGGGTCTTCGCCACACCGAGGCCGAGCGCGCCGCAGACCTCGTCGAACGCGGCATGGAGCTTGGCTTCCATCGCATCGAGCACGGCGACATCGGGATGCCGGAGGTCGACGGTGAAATACACCTCGCCTGGCACCACATTGGTGGAGTTCGGCTTCACCTCCAGCAGCCCGACGGTGCCGACGGCGTAGGGCGCATGCGCCTTGGCGATGACGTCGATCGCATTGATCATGCGCGCCGCGCCGAGCAACGCGTTCTTGCGCAGATGCATCGGCGTCGCGCCCGTATGGGCATCCTGGCCGGTGATCGTCGCCTCGTACCAGCGGATGCCCTGGACGTCGGTGACGATGCCGATCTCCTTTCCCTCCGCCTCCAGGATCGGGCCTTGTTCGATGTGCAACTCGAAGAAGGCCGACAGCGGATGATCGCCGCAGGTCTGTGGCCCGCGATAGCCGATCGCCTCCAGCGCCTCGCCGAAGGCGATACCCTCGCGATCCTGCCGCGCCTTTGCCCACTCCTTGTCGAAGGCGCCGCCGAACACGCCGGACGCCACCATGGCGGGCGCGAAGCGCGAGCCTTCCTCATTGGTCCAGTTGACCACCTCGATCGGCGCGTAGGTCTCGTAGCCGGCCTCGTGCAGCGTGCGCAGCGCCTCCAGCGCGCCGAGCGTGCCGAGCACGCCGTCGAACTTGCCGCCGGTCGGCTGGGTGTCGAGATGGCTGCCCATCGCGATCGGCGGCATGTCGCGCTGGCCCGGCCGCCGCGCGAACATCGCCCCCATGTCGTCGACGGTGACGACGCAGCCCAGCGCCTCGGCGCGCGCGCGGAACCAGTCGCGCACCTGCCGGTCGAGATCGGTCAGCGTGAGCCGTGCAACGCCGCCCTTGGCCGTGCCGCCGATGGCGGCCGTCTCCATGATCTCGCCCCACAGGCGCTCAGGATCGATCTGGAGGTTTGTGCAGCGACATCAGCCTGCCTGTCTCTGTTCGATGCCAAACACGCGCGGCGGCGAACTTGCGGATAGGTCTCGGCGAGCTGCGGCGCGACGACCTCGCGGATCAGGCGCAGGGTCTCGGCCGATGGCGCGGGCGTGGTCGGGCACGTTATCCGGAATCTCGAATTCGAAGCCGGTATTGCGCGACCACCTCCTCGACCGTATGGCCGGGATGCACGCTTTCGAGCCGGAATCCTTTCCGCGCGCGATCGAACGAGAACAGGCAGCGGTTGGTGACCAGCGCGATCGGTCCCCCCGGACGATAGACGTTGTGCGGCGCTCGTGCCCGGCGCGCTGATGAAATCGACCTCGTCGCACCAGGCTGCGCGGCGTGTGATCCAGCGGAACAGGATCACCTTCGGCACGACGTAATAGAGATAGCCCGAGCCGAACGAGCCGGGAAACCGCACCTTGGGATGGTGCTGGTCGCCGATGCTCACGAGATTGATATTGCCGTGTCCGTCGATCTGCCCGCCCGACAGGAAGAACACATCGATGCGGCCCTGGCCGGCGCAGTCGAACAATTCGCGTCCGCCGTCGGTGAAGAAATTATGCCGCCGGCTGCCGAGCAGCGACACGTAGGGTCGCCCCTTGCCGCGCGCCTGCGCAAGCAAAGCCGCCATCGCAGGGATCGGCGAGGCATTGCCGATGGCGGCGTGCCGTGCATCACCGATCAGGCCGGCGATGACGTCGGCGAGCAGTTCCTCGTCGCGGAAATCAGGCGGCGCGACGGTCATAGACATACTGGTCGAGATACCGGGCAAAGCCATCGGCGGTCGCGGCGGCGCGGGCGTAGTCAGCGAGATGCGCGCCGTCATGCGGCATAGCGGTCCGGCAGCGGCAGGGGCCACGCTCCGCGCGTCGCCACCGCGACAGCCTCGACGTAGAAGCCGCCGATCGTGCCTGCCGCCAGCACCGGATCGTCGAGCAGGTTGCCGTCGTGGATTTCCTCGACGGTGACGATGGTTCTCTCGGCGGCGTGCGCCATCAGCACCAACTCACGCTGCGTGCCGATCCACACGTTGCCCTCGCGGTCGGCCACCGGCGCATGGAACAGCGCCACGTCCGCCTTGAGGGCCGGCATCAGCACGATCGGATCGTCCTCGCCGAACGGATTGTCGATGACGCGCCAATCCGGCCGGTTCTTGAGGATGTCCGAGCCGATCAGGCCACGCATCGGGCATGAACGGCACGCCCTTTTCCGTCGCCTGCAGTGCCGGCATAGAGCGCCGGGCAGGTCGCATCCTTGACGCGGATCGCATCCGTCGTGACCGCGTTGGTGAAGCGCGGCGCCGGGCCGAACTCGCCGAGGCTCACGGCCGAAGTCTCGATCGAGCGCACGCATCCGGCGCCGATCAGCATGTCGGCCTGCATCGTCGCGGTCGGCAGCGTCACCAGATCGAGGTCGCGCGCGCCACGCCGGATCAGCGCCCGCGTCGCCGCCATGGCGACGCCGCCGGTCTCGCGCGGGATGAGCAGCGTGCAGCCATCGGTGATGGCGGCAAGGACTTCGTCGAGAGTGTCGGCGATCAGCGGCACGGGCAGTTCCTGTGGTCGAGCACCCGCAATCCTAGTTCCCGGGCCGAACCGCCACAAGGACATCCGTCTTTTCGTGGCGCTGCGTTCTTTTTACAATCAATCAGAAAAAGCGGCTTCCGTGCGTCGGAACATCTTGTTACCATGGCGCCGCGCGCGCGAGCCCAACGTAAATCTATGATCTGAGGAAAACGCCAATGCGCCTTTCGATCCTTGCATCCCTTCTGGCGGCTGTCGGCATCGTTGTCAGCATCATGGTCGTCACGAGTTCACCGGCGTCCGCCGAGAACGCGTGCCAGAAGCGCTGCATTCGCCAGTACCACGCATGCCAGCAGGAAGGCGGCGGCGGCTGTTATCGGATTCGTCAAAGCTGCTGGGATCGGTGCGCCGGTCGAGAATAGCTGGGGCAGTTTCTACGAGGCCGCTTCCATTCTTTCCGAGGGCCGCGCCTGGCGCGGCCCTTTTGATTAAGAACTGACATAAGCGCGAACGGTTGCGCGCGCTCCGTTGCGCAGCAAGGTGGCGAGGGCATCGCCGAGCTCGGCACGGAAGGCCGACGCTTGCGGCAGGTCGCGGCCGAACACCGCTTCAACGCCAAGCAGCGCATCGGCGATGGCATCTGGATCGCCACCGGCCGCTTGCGCGCGCGTCTTCAGCATATCGGCCAGCGGGTCGCGCACGACGAACGTCCTGCCGTTCTCATCGACCCCGGTGACGAACCGCATCCACGCCGCCACCGCCAGTGCGAGCCGCCGGAACGGCCGTCCCGCCGCGAGGTTCGCCCGCACCGTGCCGAGCAGCCGCTGCGGCAGCTTCTGGGAGCCGTCCATGGTGATCTGCTCACAGCGATGCAGCAGCGCCGGGTTGGCGAAGCGCTCGACGATGCTCGTCTGATAGGCGTCGAGGTCGTAGCGGCCGGCGAGCGCGAGCGTCGGTGCGACCTCCTCGCGCATCAAGTCGCGCATCAGCGCGACGTAAGCGGGTTCGCGCATCACCTGCCAGATGGTGTCGAAGCCGCCGAGATAACCGAGATAGGCCAGCATGCTATGGCTGCCGTTGAGCAGCCTTAGTTTCATCTCCTCATAGGGAGCGACGTCGGCCACGAACTCGGCGCCGACCTTGTGCCATGCCGGCCGGCCCGCTGCGAAAATGTCCTCGATTACCCACTGGGAAAACGGCTCGGCCTGCACCGGCGCGACGTCATGCAGCCCGAGCGCGGCGTCCGTCTCCGCGATCAGGGCATCGGTGGTCGCCGGCACGATGCGGTCGACCATGGAATTGGGAAACGCGACCTCGCGCGCGATCCAGGCCGTCACCTTGGCGTCCGCGCGAGCGGCGAAGTCGAGCACGATGCCGCGCAATGTCGCACCGTTATGGGGCAGGTTGTCGCAGGTCTGCAGCGTGATCGGTGCGCCGCCGGCGCGATGCCGCCGCATCAGGCCGGCCACAATGATGCCGATGGCGTTGGCCGGCATGTCGGGGTTCGCGAGGTCGTGCACGACGTCGGGATGTTGCGCGTTGAGCTTTCCGCTCGCCGGATCGTGGCAATACCCCTTCTCGGTCACCGTCAGCGTGACGATGCGGATCGCCGGATCGGCGATAAGCATCGGCAGGCGAGCTCGATCGTCGGGCGCGAACACCATGGCGCGTACTGCTCCGATGACGCGCCGGCGCGTGCCGGCGCTGCCCTTCTCGACCAGCGTATAGAGACCGTCCTGCGGCAGGAGGCGATCGCGCATCTGCGGCCCGCGCAGGCTGGCGCCGACGATGCCCCAGTCCCCGCCGTCCGCCGCGATCGCGGCGTCCGTATACCAGGCCTGATGGGCGCGGTGGAACGCGCCGATACCGAGATGCAGGATGCCGTTGCGCAACGCGCCGATGTCGTAACCCGGGCGCGCGACCCCGCCGTGAAGCCGCGGCAGCGCGGCAAGCGACAGCCGTTGATGGGCGGTGCCTGCCGGACCGCGCCCGGCCGTCAGCTTCTCACCATGCGCAGGAGCACGTCATCCTTGCGGACGAAGTGATGATAGAGCGCGGCGCCGATGTGACCGATCGCGAATACTGCGATCAGCAACCCGACATAGAAATGCAAGCCATACATCTGGTCCGAGAACGCGCGGTCCTCGCGCCAGATCGGCGGCAGTTCGAACAGCCCGAAGAACGGCACCGGCGCCCGATACGCGGAGGTCGCGATCCAGCCGACGAGCGGCTGAACGATCAGGAGGACGTAAAGGCCCCAGTGATTGACGTGCGCGGCGAGCCGCTGGACCGGCGGAATGTCTTCCGACAAGGGCGGCGGCGGGTTCGACAGCCGGTAGATCAGGCGAAACAGCACCAGCAGCAGAAGCAGCACGCCGATCGACTTGTGCAGGTCGTACAGCACATCCGGCACGTTCTCGGCCCGGCCGATATAGATGCCGACCGGGATCATCATGAGGACCAGGACGGCGGTGATCCAGTGCAGCCAGCGCGCGACCGGCGTATAGCCCGGAGTCTGGAGGCGGCCGAATTCGTTGCGCATGTTCGCTCCGCGTTCGCTGCGATCAGGTCGGCGGCACCAAGCCATGTTCCGGGTATTTGACGTCGACGCTTTCGGACTCGTTCAGAAAACCGTCAAGCAGATGCCCGGCCCGGCGCGCCTTGGCGGTCATGTAGCGGCGATTGTCGGCGTTGATCGGCGTCTTGAGCGACATGCGCCCGCAGATCTCGATGCCGGCGTCGGTCAGACCATAGAGCTTGGCCGGATTGTTGGTGAGCAGCAGCACGCGCGTGCAGCCGAGCATGTCCAGCATGCGCGCCGGCGACCGCGTAGTCGCGCTCGTCGTCGTCGAAGCCGAGCGTGGTGTTGGCGTCGACCGTGTCGAGCCCGCCGTCCTGAAGTTTGTAGGTGCGCATCTTGTTGACCAGGCCGAGGCCACGCCCTTCCTGGTCGAGGTAGAGGATGATGCCGCCGCCGGCGGCCTGGAGCCGCTTGAGCGCGAGCTGCAACTGGTCGCCGCAGTCGCAGCGACGCGAGCCGAACACGTCGCCGGTCAGGCAGGCGGAATGCATCCGCACTGGGACGGGCCGCGAAAAATCCGGGTTCGCCGACGATGATGGCGACGGCGCCGCCGCCGATCGAATTGCGGAAGACGACGAACCGCGCTGCAACGCCCGCGTCCAGCGGGACCCGCGCGTCGCTTGCGATCGCGAGGCTGCGAACGACCTCCTGCTGGAACCGCGTGAGCGCACTCGCCGTCACGGTGATCAGCGGCGGGTCGAAGCCGTCGGTCGCAGCCGTGACGGCCGGGCTGACCATCAGCGCGGGCAGCCTCTGCGCCAGCTTGGCAAGCTCGATCGCGGCCGCTGCCGCGGGGCCGGCGGGAGCGGCTGCAAGCGCCCGGTCGGCATGGGCATCGGAGGCAAGCGCCTGCACGGACTCCGCATCGTCGGTGGCGGGCGAGCGTCAGCAGGACGGGTTCCGACGCCTCGATGCCGAGCGCCAGCGCGCGGCGTTTCGTGACAACCAGCCGCGGAGATGCCGGCGCGCACAGGGCGCGGAAGGCCGCGAAGCGGTCGTCGTCGGCCCCGTCGATCGGCAGTGCGACGATCGACTTCTGGCCCGCCGACACGATTACGGGCCGGCCGGCCCGGAACTCGGCCAGGCCGCGTTCGACGCCGATATGGTCCTTGTCGCCCAACAGACGCGAAGCCAAGAGGCCGAAACCATTACGCATTTCAAAATTATTCCAATTATCACAAGGGTCAACCCCGGGCGCATAGCGGTATTCCGCGCTGCTCCCTTCCGGCCGACTTCGCCCTTATGGCAATTTATGGTGCCGATTTGAAGATGCCGCGAAAACTCCGGTATCAAGCACCGTGTTCTCCTTCATTCCCATGCCGCGGCCGTCCCCTGGAGTTGCGATCCTGTCCGAGCTAGCCGCAGACGAGTACCCGAAGGCGGATTGGTCCGCAATTCCGGCCGCGTTCCGGAACGGGGACGAGCCCCTGCCGCCGCCGTGGCAGGGGCTGTTCGGCCCACTGAGGACCGGCGCGATAGACGACCTGATGGTCGTCGGCCAGATCGGCCAGTCGCTGGACGGCCGCATCGCGACGGAAAGCGGCCATTCCCATTACATCAACGGGCACGGAGGGCCTTGACGCACCTTCACCGGCTGCGGGCCCTGGTCGATGCCGTCGTCGTCGGCGTCAGCACCGCGCTCGCCGACGATCCCCAGCTCACGGTGCGGCGCGTCGCCGGTCCGCATCCGGCCCGGGTGGTGATCGACCCGCGCGGCCGATTGCCGGCGGGTGCCCGGCTTCTGGCCGAGGACGGAATTCGCCGATTGGTGCTCATCGCCTCCGGCGCCGCGCCATGCGTCCTGCCGGATGGGGTCGAGGCATTGCTGTTGCAAGCCGAGCACGGGCATATCGCCCCTGCCGCGATCCTGTCGGCGCTTGCGGATCGTGGCTTCCGCCGCATCCTGATCGAGGGCGGCGCCAACACGGTGTCGCGCTTTCTCGCCGCCGGCTGCCTCGACCGGCTGCACGTCGTGGTCGCGCCCCTCATCCTCGGGATCGGGACCGGCCGGGCATCACCCTTCCGCCGATCGCGCGCGTGGACGACGCGCTCCGCACTCCGATGCGCACCTACCGGCTCGGCGACGAGGTGCTGTGCGACTGCGATCTCTCGGCTCAGCGGATCGGCGTCGGCCGCGCGAAAAAATCGACGTGACCGACGCGCATCGTGGAGCGCCCGGCGGCGACGAGGTCGCGGCGGCGGGCGACCCACTTGGCGATCTCGGCCAGCGCGAGCTCACCCATCTCCTGCGCGGCGCCGGCCCAGCCGGCGATGCACCTCGTTCTGGATGTCGCGGTCCTGCGGCGCGAACACCCAGTCCGCCGGACCGGACGCCACGACGTGGCCGGTGCTCTTGAAGCGCGCAATCGCCGCCGCCGCTGCCGCCGGGCCCAGCGCCGGGCCGAACCCCTTGTCGCCGCGCTGGTGGCTGGTTGATCGCGGCCAAGATCGTGGCGTCGAAGCGGTCGACCGGATCGAGCTCGGCGCGCCCGTCATAGGTCAGCGCCGCATAGACCGGCAGGCGGCGCGCCGCCGTCTCGATCACAAAACGCTCGAGCCACTCCTCGGACACGAGATCGAGCAGTGCCGAGGTCGTCACGAGGTCGACGGCGCCGTCGAGCGCTGCCTCGAGATCATGCGCGAGGTCGACCGGCGTCGGATTGATGATGATCCGCGGCCGACGATGCCGCCTTGGCACGGGCCAGCAGGCTGAGATCGTTGTCGGCCAAGCGCCAGCTCTGGCGCGCCGGCAGCCGCGCGGACACCGCGCGCAGCGTCGAGCCGGTGCCGCAGGCGAGATCGACGACGTTGATCGATGGCAGGTCGGCGAAGGTCGCGGCGACCTCGGCAAGCACGTCGGAATTGCGCGCGCTTGCGGTCATAGGGCTCGCGCAACGCCAGCCAGTCCGCCTTGAAGCTGGTCACGTTGCGGCCTCGATGGCTTGGGCGAATATCTGCGCCGACGACTGCCAGGTCGGGAGCCGCGCCGCAGCGTCCCGATGCGCCATCGGCGAGCCGCGCGCGCTCCGCGGCGTCACCAACGATCCGGCGCAGCGCTGCGGCGAGCGCGGGGACATCGTCCGGCGGCACCAGGATGCCGGCAGCTTCCGGCACCGTGTCGGGGATCGCTCCTGCCGTGGTGCCGATCACGGCGAGCCCATGCGCGATCGCTTCCGCGAACGCCATGCCGTAGCCCTCATGCCGCGACGCAAGCACAAACACGTCGGCATTGTCGTAAAGCGCCGAAAGCCGTTCCGGCGTCACCGCCCCTGCAAGGACGACGCGTCCAACCAGATCGTGGCCGACGATATCCGCTTCGATCTGCGCCGCTGCCGCCTCGTCGCGGCGTGCACCGACGATAGAGAGCCGCCAGGGCAGATCGCGCAGGGTCGCGAGCGCCGCCAGCAGCACGTCGTAACCCTTGCGCGGCACCAGCGAGCCGACCGAAAGCAGCGCAATCGTGCCGTCGTGGCTTCCCGTCGCGCGCGAGGCGCGATCGGTCCCGGGGGGCGCCACGGTAATGCGATCCGGGGCCACGTCATAATCGGCGACCAGCGCATGCGCCGTTGCAGGACTTGTGCACCACGACGTGACGGGCGTAGCCAAGCGCTTGGCGCTCGCTGTCGCGAAAGGCATCGGCCTGCGCCGACGACAGTCCGCTTTCCAGCGCCAGCGGATGATGGACCAGCGCGATCACCGGATGCGTGGGGCTCAGCGCCGCCGCGACCTCGGGCAGCACGCCGAGCGCGAGCCCGTCGATCACGATCGGCACCCCATCGGTCACCGCGACGAGCCCGCGCGCGCAGCGGCGCGCGCGTCCGGTGCCGGAAGCGGAAAGCCGTCGCCGATGTCGAGCACATCGACCTGCCAGCCCATACCGGTCAGCTCCGCGATGATGCGCGCGTCATAGGCGTAGCCGCCGGTCGGCGTCGCGAGGCTGCCCGGCACCGCGAAGGCCACCCGCCTCACCACAAGGGCGCCTCGTACCACGCGCGCGCGGTCGGCGACTTCGCCGATCGTAACGCGCAGCGCCGCGATCTCGCGCGGCTCGCGCCCGAGGCTGCCCGTCGCGCACCGCGTCGGCGATGCGATCGAACAGGTGTCTGGTGAGAAATTCGGTGGTGGTGTTGTGGCCCTTGAATTCCGGCACCTCGTCGAGGTTCTTGTAGTTGATCGCGGAGAGCACCGCCTTGAGCTCGTCGATTGGCGCGGCCGATGTCGACCACGATGCCGTTGGGATCGAGCTTTTCCGACAGGAATGCCACCGCCACCGCGAACGTCGCGCCATGCAGCGCCTGCGCCGGACCGAATACCGCGCCGCGGAACGAATGCGCGATCATGATGTGGTCGGATACTTCGACGGCGTACACGGACATCCCCTCGGTCGACCTGCCGGCTCAGCCCGGCGGGTATTGAATCACCTGGCACAGCGCACCGCTTCCCGGCGCCAGGATATCCGGCAGCCGCAGCGGAAGCTCATGAAAGGGAATCGCCGGCGCGATCAGCGCGTCAAGAACGGGATCCACCAGCAGATCGAGCGCCGCGGCGAGCCGCTGGCGCGGCGTCCAGCGCGCCCGATGGGACGGCGCCACGCGTCCGACCTGGCTCGATATCAGGCGCAGGCGGCGGCTGTGAAAAGCGCCGCCGAGCGCCACCGGGATGTCGCCCACGCCGTACCAGCTCAACTCGGTGACGGTGGCTTCCTCGCCGGCGATTCGCAACGCCGTCTCGAGTCCGGCCGCGCTTGCGCTGGCATGGAACACCACGTCGCAATCGAGGGGCGCGTGGTCGGGCAGAGCGAAATGGACGCCGAGCGCGTGCGCGGTATCGGCGCGCGTGACATCGACGTCGACCAGCGTCGTCCAGGTGCCCGGCAGCCGTCCGCACAGGTAGGCGACAAGCGATCCGAGCACCCCACCGCCCACCACGGCGATGCGGTCGGCCGGGCCGGGCGCCGCATCCCACAAGGCGTTGAGCGCGGTCTCCATGTTGGCGGCGAGCACGGCCCTCGCCGAAGGCACGTCCGGCGGAACCGCAACGACAGCGTCCGCCGGCACCGTGAATAATGTCTGGTGCGGATGGAGCGCAAAGACGACGTTGCCCACCAGGTCGTCCGGGCCGGTCTCGACCCGGCCGACCGTCGCGTAGCCATATTTCACCGGGAAGGGGAAAGCCCCGCTCATGAACGGGGCGCGCATGCGCTGGTACTCGGCTTCAGGCACCCGGCCTTCGAAGACCAGCCGGTCGGTACCGCGGCTGAGCGCGCCGTGCAGCGCCCGGACCTGCACGCCGCCCGCCCCCGCCGGCATCACCGAGCCGGCCCGGATTTCCGCGCGGCCGGGCCCGACATACCACAGCGCCTCGGTCTCGTTCGCGGAATCGGCAGGCACTTAGGCTTCCCCGTTGGACTTCGTTCAGGCTCCCCCGCTATATCCTGTGCCGCCGCAAAAGACACTCGTGAGCCCGCGCCCTATGCTCGACACGCTTAATCGCAGGGAAATCGATGCCGTCTCGGAACGCTCCGGCGCCTCGCTCGCCGGGCGTAGGCTGCTGTTCGCGGCCCTGGTCGGCGCGTCGATCGCCGGCTTGCTCTGGCTCGCCGCAAGGGCGCTGTCGGCTGGCGGCTTCGGCGGCCTCGACGCTGTCATCCTCGCGCTGTTCGCGGTGACCCTGCCATGGTCGGTGATCGGATTCTGGAACGCGACGATCGGCTTCCTGCTGATGCGGTTCTCTAGCGATCCCATCGCCGCGGTGCTTCCTGTCGCCGCCCGCGTGCGCGGCGACGAACCGATCGCATCCTCGACCGCGATCCTGGTCTGCGTGCGCAACGAGAACCCGGAGCGCGTGGTGCGCAACCTGGCGCCGATGATCGGCGGGCTCGTTGCGGCCGGCATCGCCGACCGATTTCATCTCTATGTCCTGAGCGACACCAATAACGACGCCATTGCCGTCACCGAACAGGCGCGCTTCGACGCGCTCGCCGCGGCGTGGCGTGACAAGCTCGCCATCACCTATCGCCGCCGTACCGACAACACCGCGTTCAAGGCCGGCAACATCCGCGACTTCTGCGAGCGCTGGGGTCACAACCACGAATTCGCCGTCACACTCGACGCCGACAGCGTGATGACCGCCGACGCGGTGTTGCGGCTGGTGCGGGTGATCCAGGCCGATCCGAACCTCGGCATCCTCCAGGGCCTCGTGGTGGCGATGCCGTCGACCAGCGCCTTCGCCCGCATCTTCCAGTTCGGCATGCGGCTCAACATGCGCTCCTACACCATCGGCAGCGCGTGGTGGCAGGGCGACTGCGGCCCTTACTGGGGCCATAACGCGGTGATCCGGCTCGCGCCGTTCATCGAACATTGCCACCTGCCGCCGCGCGAGGGTGGCGGCGTGCTCGGCGGCCATATCCTGAGCCACGACCAGCTCGAAGCGGTGCTGATGCGCCGCGCCGGCTTCGAGGTTCGAGTGCTGCCCGAGGAAGACCTCGGCTGGGAGGAGAACCCGCCGACGCTGCTCGAATTCATCCGCCGCGACCTGCGCTGGTGCCAGGGCAACATGCAGTACTGGCCGTTCATCGCGTTGCCGGGCCTGAAGCCGGTGAGTCGCTATCAGCTCATCCTGTGGGTGCTGATGTTCGTGAGCTCGCCGGCCTGGATCGCGCTGCTGATCGTAGGCACCGCCGCCGTGGCGCTTCGCGGCACCGAAGGGTTCATGCAGCCGGGCTCCGGGCGTACGCTGTTCGCCATCATCATGGTGATGTGGTTCGCGCCCAAGCTCCTCACCGTGATCGACATCCTGTTGCGGCCGGACGCGCGGCGTTCGTTCGGCGGCGCGGCGCGGCTGCTCGCGAGCGTCGCCGTGGAGACCGTGTTCTTCCTGATGCTGTCGCCGATCATGTGGCTCGGCCACACCATATTCTTCGGCGGCCTGCTGTTCGGCCGCGCCGTCGGCTGGGGCGGACAGACGCGCGACGACCACGCGGTGCCGGTCGGCGTGGCGCTCCTGCAGCTCTGGCCGCATACGCTGCTGGGGCTTGCCTGCCTCGGCGCGCTCGCAGTGGCGGCGCCGGGCGCCCTGCCCTACGGCCTGCTGATCGCGGGCGGGCTGGCGCTGGCGGTGCCCCTGGCGGTGATCACATCGTCGCCGGCTGTCGGGCGCGCCATGCTGCGGCTCGGCATCGGCCGGCTGCCGGAGGAAACCGATCCGCCGCCGGCGCTGCTGACGCTGGCGCTTCCGGCGCTCGAAGCAAAGGCCGCGCACCCGCTGCCGCGGCCGGCCTGAACGATGGTGCTGGAGACGCTCCCGGTCACGCGCGGCGTCTCCCGGTCCCTGCGGCTCTATTATGGCGACGAGGCGCGCGCGGTCGCGATGGACCGGCTTTATGCGTCGTTCGTCAAACCCGGCGACCTCGTGTTCGACGTCGGCTCGCATGTCGGCGACCGGGTGGCGTCGTTCCGCCGGCTGGGCGCGCGCGTCGTCGCGGTCGAGCCGCAGCCGGCGCTCGTGCGCGCGCTCCGGCTGCTCTATGGGCGCGATCCCGCACGTGACGATCGAGGCCGAGGCGGTCGGCCGCGATGCCGGCACGATCGACCTCAAGCTCAACATCGACAACCCGACCGTCTCCACCGCCTCGGACGATTTCGTGCGGGCGGCGGATGGCGCCCGGGGCTGGGAAGGCCAGGCATGGACGCGCAGCGTCGCCGTGCCGATGACGACGCTCGACACTCTGGTCGCGCGCCATGGCGTCCCGGCCTTCATCAAGATCGATGTCGAGGGTTTCGAGGCGGAAGCGCTGGCAGGGCTGACTCGGCGCGGTCGCGGCGTTGTCGTTCGAGTTCACCTTGATCCAACGCGACGTTGCGCTCGCCTGCGTCGCACGATGCGCGGCGCTCGGCTATGCCCGCTTCGACGCCGCTCTCGGCGAGAGCCAGAACCTCATGCATGATGGCCGTGCCACGGCGCGGGAGATATCCGCGTGGCTGGCGGCGCTGCCCGACAATGCCAATTCGGGAGATGTCTATGCGATGGCTTGACCCTCACGGCGTGACGCCCGCGGTTATCGCGCTGACGCTTCTCGTCTGCGCCGCGCCGTCAGCAATGCAAGCCGCCGATGACCTCGCGGTCGATGTCGTCAATGCCAGCGAGCCGACGCTGTGTGCCGAGAAGGACAATGTCTATCTCAAGCTCGTTTCGCCGGACGTGCGCCGCTTCACCATCGTGGCAGAGCATCCCGCCTACATGGGCACCATCGTGGTCGACCGCTACGCGCCCGACTTCCGCAACTGCGACATGTCGAGCGATCCGGTACACCCCTTCACGCCGCGGCGCGTGACGCTCTACGAGACGCCGGAATGGCAGCTCATCGGCTACACCTTCCCGAGCTTCTGGCGGCCCAATCAGGTGACGGTGCGGGTCGGCGACCGCGTCGAGACCGGCCTCCATCTCCTGCAGCTCTGGACGCGCTTCCAGGAGCGCGCCGAGGAGGTGCTGGTGCTGTATCCGGCCGACGGCTATTGGCGCGCGCGCCCGCTGCCGCCGGTGAACCTGCGCTGGAGCGCCTATGGGTCGTCCTTCATGGTTGGACCGATCGAGACGGGGGCGCGGCCGTTCGTCGACGTCCGCGAGGTCATGTTCGATCCGGTGACGCGCACCTTGCGAACTCAGTTTCGTGCGTGGCGGCAGCGCCAGCATCCGCCTCGATGCGCTCGACCAGGATAAGATCGTGCTCGATGTCGGCCTCGATCCGGCAATTCCGGCGGAGCGGCCGTTCGCGGCTTTGCGGTCGATGTTCGTCACCGACGTCAATGCCGACGTCGCGCAGGTCGGATGGCGCGCCAAGGGCTCGCAGGCGTGGCGCCAGGACCCGGTGATGGCGTTCAAGCAGGCGAGCAGCGTCGAATTATGGGCCGGCCGTTCGGTCGCCTCGCGCCACAATACCAGCGCACCGGACATGATCTTCCGGGATTTCCGCGGCCCGCCGTAGCGCTGTGGCCAGCACTCTCTCCGGCGAAAACGGGAATCCAGCCTTCGACATGGCAGATGATCCCCGCTTGCGCGGGGATGAGCGGAGTACAATGCTAACTCAGCGCATCAATCGCGAGGTCAGCTTCTCCTTGATCTGCTGCCACGCGCCCTGGAAAGGACGGAACTTGAACCGCAGGTAATGATGTCCTGAGGGCACGGCGACGGCGCGGAACAGCACGTTGGCCTTGAGGATTTCGGCCGGCTCGCCGTTGAGCTCGGCACGCCACCACGGATGCCATGCATCATTGAGCAGGACGATGCCGCCGTCCGGCGCATCGACGTCGAGCACGACATTGGTATTGGTGGAGCTCGCGATCCGCACCGACCCCTCGCTGCCCGAGATCGCGATGGGGGTCGGAAACGAAGGCGGCGCGCGCTCCAACAAAACGGTGTGCTTGGGATCGACATCGGCCGGCCAGCCATCGCGACTCAATCCCGCGAAGTCGGCCTTCTTCCAGTCATTGACCAGCATCGCCCGCGGCAACGCACGCAGGTTCTCGTACACGAAGGCATCGGCGGTATGTTTCACGAGCGTCAGGTCACCAGGTTTGAGGGCGGGATCGATCTGTTCGACCGGCACCCCGGTCGCGATGAAGCGTAATCCGAACAGGTCCGCCATGACAGAGCGATAGGACGGAAACAGCGGCGCGAACCTGCGCTGGTCCGGCACAGCAATTGTATCGCCGACGCCGGTCGCGGCCGCGAAATCCGCGAGCCGCAGCGGGTTATGGCCGAACAGGTGATCGAGCCGGTGCACAAGGCTGGCATTGGGCCAGGGATAGCCGATGCCGGTGAGCTCGATGCGGTCGCGCCGGTTGGGCGCCGCGGTCTCGGCGAGCTTCGCCTTCAGGAGCGCGATGGTCTCGTTCGTGGTGTCGGGCCGCAGCACGTCGTACATCGCCGGCGGCAGCCCGGTCGATTCGTTCGGCGCGTTGTTCCAGGCGAGGTCGGCGGTGGCGAAGGCCGCGACGATAATCGCGGCGACGAGCGGCCGGCGCGACGCCAAGACGCGTGAGCCGAGCAAGGCGACGATCGCGCCGGCTGCCCAGGCCAGCGCCACCGCGATCGGAACCAGCGCAACGTCGAGCATGCCGACGTGAGCGGCGACGCCCGCCGCAAGCGCGGCCAGCGCGATCACGAGGGCGACCGCGGTTGCGCGCTGAATGAGGTTCGGGCGGAGCGCCGTTCCGGATAGCCAGCGATGGACGAGATAGCCGCCGAGGATCGCCAGCAGCGCGCCAAGCGGAAACGCGGCGTCGGCGGGACGGCGAAACAGCGCGACGCCGGGCATCACCTCGTACATCGCCCGGAACGCCGGCGTGTACCAGCCAAGCGCGTAGAGCAGCACCAGGCCGGTCGCGATGGTGAAGAAACGGATGTCGCGCGACCACAGCAGGCCGCGCGCGATGCCGAAGATGACGATCGCAACAAGCGGCAGCGCGCCGAGATAGAGCTGACCCATGTTCTGCGCCAGGAACAGGCCGGTCACGCCCCACGGAAAGCTCGGCGGGCCCCAATAGGGCACGGCGGGATCGGCGGCGCCGTAGAGGTCCGGCACGAACAGCGTCAGCAGATGCGCCGGATGCAGCGAGCCGCGGCCGGCGGAGATATAGTCGATGACGGGGCGATTGGAGTCCGCGGCGAGCAGCGCGCTCATCACCACCGGCACCATCACGACAAGCAGCCCGGCGAGCGCGACGGCGAAAAGCGGCAGGACACTGGCGCGCAGGCGCTGCGATCGGCCGGCACCATCGAACCAATGTGCGACGACGAAGCCGACCAGGATATAGAGGCCAAGCAATGCGGCCTGGTCGCGGCCGATCGCCATCAGCGCCGCCGCGATGCCCGCGATGACGCCCCAGCGCCACGACGATCGGTCCAGTGCACGAGAGAGGAGCCATAGCGTCAGCACGAAGTACGACAGGCTCATCACCTCGCCGATGTGCTGGATGCGCGATGCCGCGGCGCCGCCGAACGCGAAGCTCAATGCCGCGACCAGCGCGCCGCCGAGATGCCAGCCGCGGTCGCGGAACAGCAGGATGATGCCGAGCCCGCCGAAGAACAGCATCGCGAAGGCGGCACCGTCCGAAGCACGGAAGCCCGGATCGGGATTGGCCATCGCGAGCAGGACATGGAGGGGCGAGAAGATCAGCGATTGCGGATCGGCGATCTGCGGCCAGCCGGCAAACACATAGGGCGCCCAGAACGGCGACTCGCCCCGCGCCAGCGACTGCGCCAGGAACTGGAGCTGCGGATAGAACTGCGCCTTGGCGTCCCAGGGAATCGTGACGGCGCCCGACAGCCATGGCCACGCCGGCACCAGGAACGCCAGGGCGAATAGCGGCACGGCCACGAGCAGCGAAATGGCCGGGCCCGAGCCCCGCATCAGCAGCGACCAGAGCAGGATCGGGACCAGCCCGGCGATGACGACGAGACCCAGCGCGACGAGAGAAAGCGTGGTCACCTTTGGCCGTTCTGTCCGCCGGCCTGCCCGCCCTGGATCGCCTGCCAGATGCGCGGCGGCGTCGCCGGCATGTCGATGTGATCGATGCCGAGCGGACGCAGCGCGTCGAGGATCGCGTTCATGATCGCCGGCGGCGCGCCGGTCGCACCGGCCTCGCCGCAGCCCTTGATGCCGAGGGGGTTGGTGGTCGCCGGGACCTCGACCACGTCGGACGTGATGTGCGGCATGCTCAGCGAGCGCGGCATCGCATAGTCCTGGAAGCTGCCGGAGACGAGCTGGCCCGACGTGTCGTAGGCGACGTTCTCCATCAGCGCCTGCCCGAGGCCTTGCGCGACGCCGCCATGGATCTGGCCTTCCACCAGCAGATGGTTGAGCACCATCCCGACATCGTCCACCGCCGTGTAGCGCGCGACTTCGATGGCGCCGCTCTCCGGATCGATCTCAACCTCGCAAATATGGCACCCGTTGGGGTAGTTCGGCGGCTCGCTGGCAAAAGTGCCGGAAGCTTCCAGGCCGATGCCGAACTGCGGCGGCAGGAACATCGGGCGGTAGAACGCCTTGGCGGTATCGGTGATCGACATCGAGCGGTCAGTGCCGGCGATGCTGAACTTGCCGTCCTTGAACTCGATGTCGCCGGGCGCGGCCTCCATCAGGTGCGCCGCCATCGCCTTGGCCTTCTCGATGATGGAATCGGCCGCCTTCTTGAGCGCGTTGCCGCCGACCATCGACGAGCGCGAGCCGTAGGTGCCGCGGCCCATCGGCACCGCGTCGGTGTCGCCCTGCACGTAGCGGATCGACGAGAACGGCACGCCCAGCCATTCGGAGACGAGCTGCGCGAAGGCGGTGGCGTGGCCCTGACCGTGAGAATGGGTGCCGGCGAGGATCGTCACCATGCCGCTGGGATCGAACCGCAGGTCCATGCGGTCGTTGAACACCGAGGCTTCCTCGATGAAATAGGCCAGACCGCGCCCGCGCAGCTTGCCGTCCCGCTTCGAGGCCGCGGCGCGTTCCGCGAAGCCGTTCCAGTCCGATAGCTCAAGGCAGCCATCCATGACGCGCGCGAAATCGCCGCTGTCATAGGTGGTGCCGGTCGATGTCTTGTAGGGCATCTTGGCGGGCGCGATGTAATTGCGCCTGCGAATTTCCGCCGGTTCGATCCCGGTGACCGCCGCGGCGCGGTCGATCAACCGCTCAACCAGGTACGCCGCCTCGGGACGGCCGGCGCCGCGATAGGGCGCGAGCGGCGTGGTGTTGGTGAACACCGCCTTGCTCACGATATGCGCCGCCGGAACATCATAGGCGCCCGGCGCGAGCCGCGATGCGAATAGCGGAATGACGATCGCGGCGCCGACGATGTAGGAGCCCATGTCGTTGAGGCCGTTGACGCGCAGGCCGAGGATCTTGCCCTCGGCATCGAGCGCCAGCTCGCCGCGCACGACCTGGTCGCGGCCATGGCTGTCGGTGAGGAAGGATTCGCTGCGCGTCGAGGTCCACTTCACCGGACGGCCGCAGCGCTTCGAGGCCCACAGCACCAGCGCATCCTCCGGATAAGCGCCGAACTTCATGCCGAAGCCGCCGCCGACATCGGGGGAGATGACGCGGAGCTTGATCTCGGGGATGTGGAGCACGGCGCCGGCCAGGGTGCTGCGGTTGCCGTGAGGGTTCTGCGACGTGGTGTAGAGCGTGTAGGCGTCATCCGAGATTCGGTATTCGCCGAGCGCCGCGCGCGGCTCCATCGCGGCGGGGAACACGCGGTTGTTCTGCAGCCGCAGCGTCACGACATGCCTGGCGTTTGCGAACGCCGCGTCGGTCGCCTCCTTGCTGCCGAACATCAGCGTGAAGGAGACGTTGCCCGGGCATTCGTCCCACACCACGGGGGCGCCTTCCTTCACCGCGTCCTCGGCCGAGGTCACGGCGGGAAGCGACTCGTAGTCGACCTCCACCAGCTCGGCGGCGTCGCGCGCCTGCGCCAGCGTCTCCGCCACCACGAAGGCGACGCGCTCGCCGACCGCGCGCACCTTGTCGGCGACCAGCAGCGGCCAGAAGGTCCGGTAGCCTTTGGGGCCGCCCATGTCCTCCGGCATGACGGGAGGAATCGTGCCGATGCCATCGGCCTTGGCATCCGCGCCGGTGAGGACGCAGATCACGCCGGGCGCGGCCTGCGCCGCCGCGACGTCGATGCCCCTGATCCGCGCATGGGCATGCGTGGACATCACCACGACGCCATAGCACTGCCGCGGCAGGTCGATGTCGTCGACGAAGCGGCCGGCGCCGGAAATGAAGCGATGGTCCTCCACCCGCCGCACCGGCTGGCCGATGCCGAACTTGCCGGTGAACTCGAGCGAATGCGTCGTCATGATTGCTCCTTGAGGCCTTCGGAAATCGCGCTGCCGGAATGCCGTCCGGACTCTATCCCGCCGACCGAAGAGGGCGCAATGAAGGGCGATCGGCCAAAAAAGGCCGTTGCCGAACATCATCCGGGAGGAGTTTCCATGTCCGTCGTTCTGGGCTCGGGCGAGCATCGATATCGCGTGGTTGAGGGATGGGAAAGGCTTCCGGATGGCTGGGACCTGCGGGATGTCGCCGCCGTCGCGGCTGACAGCCGGGACCGCATCTATGTGTTCAACCGCGGCGCCCATCCGATGGTCGTGCTGGACCGCGACGGCAACTTCATCACGAGCTGGGAAGAGGGCGTGTTCCGCCGTCCGCACGGACTGCATATCGACGCCGACGACAATCTGTATTGCACCGACGACGGCGACCATACGGTGCGCAAGTGCACCGCGGACGGCAAGGTGCTGCTGACCATCGGCATCCCCGGCAAGCCCGCGCCCTACATGAGCGGCGAGCCGTTCCACCGCTGCACCCATACCGCCCTGTCGCCCAAGGGCGAGATCTACGTATCCGACGGCTACGGCAATGCCTGCGTCCACAAATACACGCCGGACGGCAAGCTGATCAAAACCTGGGGCGAGCCAGGCTCCGACCCGGGCCAGTTCAACATCGTGCACAACATCGTCACCGACGCGGACGGCTGGGTCTATGTGGCTGATCGCGAGAACCACCGCGTGCAGGTGTTCGACGGCGACGGCAAGTACGAGACGCAGTGGAACAACCTGCACCGGCCCTGCGCACTGCATTGCTGCGGCGGCAAGGCGCCGAACTTCATCATCGGCGAGCTTGGCCCGGGCATGCCGGTCAACCTCAAGACGCCGAATCTCGGACCGCGCCTGACGATCGTCGACGCCGCAGGCAAGCGCATCGGCCGCCTCGGCGGCGAGAACGGACCGGGGCTCGAAACCGGCAAGTTTCTCGCGCCGCATGGGCTCGCCGTCGATTCCAAGGGCGACCTTTACGTCGCCGAGGTCGGCGTCACCAACTGGAAGACCAGTTTTCCGGATACGCCGATGCCGCCCGTCCTACGCTGCCTGCAGAAGCTGGAAAAGGTAGCGTGAAGAGCGTTTCTTGTTGGTCCGCCGAGCTGCTCAAGCACGCTCCGCTCATTCCCGCGAAGGCGGGAAACCACACATGACACACGCTACTGTGGTTACAAATGCGGCCTTGGGTTCTCGCTTGCGCGGGAACGAGCGGAGCATGGATTGATCGTTCGGCTCACGCTCCCAGCCGCTCCGCCATCCAGTCGGCCGACTGCAGGCGCCAGCGGTAGCCACGGTTATTGGCGACGTGGTTGCCGCCTTCGACGATCATCAGCTCGACCGGCCCCTTGACCTCGCGGGCGAGGCGTTCGGAGTTCTGATACGAGATCAGGCGGTCGGCCCTGCCGTTCATGATGAAGATCGGGCAGGTGATGTTCTGCGCGATGCCGGCCATCGACAGCGTCGCCGCCTTGGCGCGCGCGTCCTCGACGGTCGCGCAATGCGCGCGCACGCGGAACGTCTCGCGCGTCAGCTCCGGCAGCCCGTCCCACGACGAACCCCAGTCGAACGGGCCGCCGAGCGCAATGCAGGCCTTGACGCGCGTCTCGAACGCCGCCGCCCGCGAGCGCGTAATAGCCGCCGAGGCTCACGCCCCACAGGCCGATGCGGTCGGCATCGAGATCGCGGCGCGACTCGATGTAATCAGCGACCGCCTTGACCGGCACTTCGTAGTCGCCGCGGATCGCGAAATCGTATTCGCCTTCGCCCTGGCCGGGGCCGTCGAAGGCAAGCGTCGCAATGCCGCGCGCCAGGAACGGCCGCTCGTAGGCGTCCATCTCCTCCTTCGCGGAATCCAGGCCGGAGCACATGATCATCACGGGGGGCCGCAAAATGCCGGCGGGCTTGCGCAGGATGCCGTAGAGCATCGCGCCATCGTAGGGGATCTCCACGCGCTCGCCGGGCGGATCGAGATGCGGCAGCGCCAGGTCGCGGCATTCCACCGCCTTCATGTGCGCGGCTTTCATCTGCGGCACGTCGTTGACGAACACGAACTTGGCGAAGTGGTAGTAAACGCCGGCGCGCTGGCAGATGCTCGCCGGCGCTGAGGTCTTTGCCCCGCGCCAAGGCCTCGCGCCCCATCGCCTCATGGACGGCGGCGCGGTCCGACCACGCCGTGCACCAATCCTCCCACGTGGCGATGGAGGCGGTGACCTCCTCGAAATCGGTGAGCGCGACCCCGTTGGCGACGAAGCGCGGCGCCCAATGGGCGATCGCCGATTGTACGAGAGGATCGGAGGTCATGGTCATCGTCCCTGGTCGTCGCACTTTGTTGCGGCCGTCACCCTGAGTAGCCGCATAGCGGCCCTGTCACCGGCCGGCCATGGGCCTTGCCCGTCGTCTCGCCTCAGGGTGACGAGACGAGCGGTTCGTCAGGCTGGCGGCGTGAGGCGCCTTGGCTTATCCGCCCAGCTCGCCACGGCGATACCACGGCAGCAGGCGCATCGTGCCCTGCCGCAGCAGGACCTCAAACAGCACGCCGGCGGCGGCGAGCAGCGCGACGCCGACGAAGGCCTCGTTGTGGTGGAAGGTGCGCGCCTGGAACAGGATGTAGTAGCCGAGCCCCTGCACCGTGGTGAAATACTCCGCCACCACGGCGCCGATGAGGGCGCGGCCGGCTGCGAGCCGCAGCCCCGCCAGCAGGTAGGGCACCGACGCCGGCAGGATGACGTCGAACAGCCGCGACCACGTCCCGCCGCGAAACGAGCGCGATACCTCGATGAATTCCGGCGCCACCGCGCGGGCGCCATCGGAGACATTCACCACCACGGAGAAGAACGCCGCGAAGATCACGGTCGCCAGCCGCGCCTGCTCGGTGTAGCCGAACCACAGCGAGATCAGCGGCAGGATCGCCGTCATCGGCATCGCGAACAGGCCACTGACATAGAGCGAGGTGAGACGGTCGAACAGCCGCACGCGGCCGATCGCGACGCCGACGATGGTGCCGAACACCGCCGCGATGGCGAGGCCTTCGAACACCGCAGCCAGCGTCGAGCCGGCCATGCGCCAGAACTGCGGATTGGTCATCACGCTCGGGAACACCGCGATGATGCGGCTGGGGCGCGCGACGAAGGGCGGCGCCCACAGCAGCGCCACGAGTTCCCACACCAGGAGGATGACAACGCCTGCGATGCTCTTCACGGCGGTGTCGCTCAGCATCACGGAGCGCAGCGTCGCCGCCGGCTTCTGTGGCAAGGCCAGTCCGGTGGCGCTCATCGGTTGAGCCCCCGCCATGCGGCGAAACGATTCTCCAGGGCGCGTCCGAGCGAAATCATCATCACGCCCAGGATCGTCACCACCAGGATCGAGCCATAGAGGCTCGGGATGTCGAAATCCTGGCCGCTACGCATGATCAACTGGCCAATGCCGCTCGACGACAGGAAGAATTCCGCCGTCACCATGCCGACCAGGCCGCGGCCGACGCCCTGGCGGATGCCGGTGAGCGCGAAGGGCAGGGTGTAGGGAATCATGACATCGCGCCACAAAGCCCATTCGCTGGAGCGGAACGAGCGCGCAACCTCGATCATCTCGGGCTTGATGCTGCGCGCGCCCTCTATCGTGTTGTAGAGGATCGGGAACAGCGCAAACAAAAACACCACCAGCACCTTGGGCGCGAAGCCGAAGCCCATCATCGACAGGATAAACGGGATCAGCGCCACCATCGGCGTCGAGTAGAGCACCATGATGTAGTTCTCGAGCGCGACGCGCAGCAGCCGCACCCGCGCCAGCAGCAATCCGAGCAGCACGCCGGCGATGGACGCCGCGATGAATCCGGTGAAGAACAGTGTGAGCGAGCTCGCCAGCGCCTCTATCAGCACGCCGGAGGCGACGGTCTCGCCGATCTTCGACATCGTCTCGGTGAATGACGCCAGAAAGGCCGGGTTGGTATAGGCGGCAGCGACCTGCCAGATGACGGCCCCGATCGCGAGCGCGACCGCATAGGTCAGCCAGCGAACGGAAAGGGTTTCACGCGGCATGGTTCAAGTTCGGCATGTTTCTTCCGCGATCCATTCTCCGGTCGTCCCCGCGAAAGCGGGGACCCAGGACACCACATGCAGATTTGGATTCCCGCTTTCGCGGGAATGAGCGGAGTCCGGCGCAACACATGTGGAGCAATCCGCCCGCCGTGATTTTACTTGGACTTCGACTGCATCAGCTTGAGCGCGTCCTCATAGAGCGCGAGATCAGCATAGCGCTCGAACGTCACGGGCGTCTTGTCGGGGCGGATGCCGCCGACCTTCTTCTGCGTCTCGATCACGGCGTCGATGTCCTTCTTGTCGAGACCCGGGCCGCTCACCGGCCAGAACTGCATGTCGATATACATCTTGGTCGAGGCCTTGGCGTCCTCGGGGGTTCGGCCGGTCGGCTCGGCGGCCCGCGCCACGGCGTCGGCGTTCTTCGGGTCGTTGATGAACTTCGTCGCCTCCATCAGGGCGGCCATCGCCTTGACGATGGCGTCGCGTTTCTTCGCCGCCGTCTCGCGCTTCGCGGTCAGCGTCATGTAGTGGTTGACCGACACCTTGTTGATGTCGAGCACGATGGTGACCTTCTTCTTGGCCTCGCGCTCGATCACCGGCAGGTCGTCGATATGCAGCACGCCCCAGTTGAGCTGGCCCGATGCCATCGCGGTGCCGACGTTGGAGGAGAGCGCGACCTGCTGGGTGTCCTTGGCGGTGAGGCCGCAGGAGCGGATGAGCTGGTTGAGCGCGATCGAGCGCGCGCCGCCGTCGGAGTCCACACCCACCGGCTGGCCCTTGATGTCCTCGCACTTCTTGGCCGGGTCCATCGAGCCCAGCACCCAGTCCGGATGCGGATAGCCATAGAGGCCGACAAGGTCGGCGTTGGCGTTGGAGATCATGTTGACGAGCAGCGGCGTCGGCGAGATGGCGAAGTCGACATCGCCCGCGATGGTCGCGCGCGCCGCGTTGGCGCCGCTATCGAACTGCCGCAGATCGACCTTGACGCCGTATTTCTCGAACAGCTTCTCCTGCTGGGCGACGAAGGCCTGCACGGTAATGAAGACCGGCGGGATGGCTGGGAGGCCGAGGCGCAGTGTCTCCTGCGCGCGCGCGGTTCCCGATCCCAGGACAAAGGCCGCCAGCGCCAGCGCGGCCATCGTGGTGCGGCTTGTTCTCGCCATCGCTTCCTCCCGTTGTGCTTACTGTCGTCACCGTCGCTGCGGTTCGCGGCCGTCAGGCCTGCAACTGCAGTTCTGCGGCTTTCGCTTCGTCCATCAACGTCGTCCAGACATGCTCACGTAGCGTCGCGAAGCGCGGCTCGGCAAGGGTGGCCCGGCTGCGCGGGTGCGGCAGATCGACCTCGACCACCTCGAACACGCTCGCCGGACGGCCTTTGAGGACCACGACCTTGTCGCCCATCAGCACCGCTTCTTCAATGGAATGCGTAACGAACACCATGGTGGTCGGCCGCATCTGCCAGATGCGCAGCAGCTCGAACTGGAGGATTTCCCGGGTCTGGGCGTCAACCGCGGCGAACGGCTCGTCCATCAGCAGGACCTTGGGCTCGATCGCCAGCGCCCGCGCCAGGCCGCAGCGCTGCTGCATGCCGCCGGAGAGCTGGTAGGGATAGGCGTTCTCGAACCCGGCAAGGCCGACGAGCTTGATGAAATGCGGCACGCGCCGCGCAATCTCGTCCTTGGCGACGCCAGCCAGTCGCAGGCCATAGGCGACGTTCGCCGCCACCGTCTTCCAGGGGAACAGCCCGAAATGCTGGAACACCATGGCGACGCCCGGCAGCGGCTGGTCGACCGTGACGCCCTCGATTGCAACGGTGCCGGACGTCGGCGGGATCAGTCCGTCGATGCAGCGCAGCAGCGTGGTCTTGCCGCAACCCGAGGGACCGACGATCGCCAGCACCTCGGTCGCCCCGACGTCGATGTCGACGCCGCGGAACACCTCGTGGGGGCCATAATGCATGCCGAGGCCGCGCACCCTGATGCGCACGTCGCCATCCACCGCGGCGGTCTTCGGCGAGACGGCGGCCATCTCCATGTCAGGTGCTCCGGCCGTTGTCATTTTCCCCTGCGATGGTTTCGAAAGCGGCGCCGCTGCCGGATCGCGCGGCGTCGGGCGATGTCAGGAGCGCGCTCGGCGCGGTGGCGTTGAGGCTGGGCGCGGTGATAGTGACCCCCGGCAGCGCCAGATTATCCTCCGCCCCATGCACGCTGTAGAGCCGTGGCGCCGCACGGTTGACGTGCAGGTGGAAAATATCCGGCCGATTGTAATGGCCGGCGAAGTCGTGCCGCAGCTTCATCTGGATGCCGATCTCGAGATTGCAGTCGGCATAGAGGATGCCTTCCTCGGCGCCCATCGGTCCGGCGATGATGCGGCTGTTGGGCGCGACGATCACGCTGCCGCCGCAGCAATCCGGACTGCGCAGGAATTTCTCCGCCTCCGGCGCCGGCTCGCAGCATCTCGATCATGTGCTCGTCGACCGTGCCGCAGGCCGAGATCACGAAGGCCTTGCTCATCTGGGCGAAAGCCTGGCGAATCGACCGAGACGCGGTTGCGCATCGGATCGCCGCTGGTCGGGAAATGGTTGGGCCAGCTCATGACGTGGATGCGCGTGCCCTCGGCGGTGAGCGCGAACACCGCGAGCGGATTGGAGTTCTCGCCGCAGATCAGCCCGCTCATCGGGCCGAACTCGGTCTGGAACGCGCCGAACGTGTCGCCGTAGCCGCCCATGTGGACCAGCCGCTCGCCGACCGTCGGCATGATCTTCTGGTGCTTGCCGATCAGTCGACCCGTCGGGGCCGATATAGACCTGGGTGTTGAACATGGTGCCGATGCGTGTTCGGCATCTTCTCGCACACGCCGATCACCACATAGGCGTTGGCGTCGCGCGCCGCGGCGCACAGCGCGTCGATCTCGGACCCGGAATCTCGACGGAGTTCTTGAACAGCTCGATCGCCAGCCGGTTGGCGAGCGCGCCGGTCGCCGCATGGTGGTGGTACCAGACCGGATGCGCCGGAATGAATCCTTCCGGGAAGCCGATGACGCGCGCGCCGTTGCGGCCGGCTTCGCGGATCAGGCGGCAGGCCTTCTCGGTCGAGCCCTCGCGGTCGAGGAAGACCGAGGCGGCCTGCACCGCCGCGACCTTCACGACGGCATAGCTGTCACCCATGTTCAAACGCCATACTGGTTCGCCTCGCCCGCGGCGATGTTGCACATCGCCAACGGCCGATCAACTTCGCCGCGGCGATGCCATCGCCCGTTTATTGGGCGCTGCCCCGCAGCCCGATACGACGAGGATATGCACTCGCCTTCCTAGACAATCTGCGGGATATCGAGGATGGTCTGCCCGCCCCGACATCATGCATCGTTACGCGCGCATCCTCGAGTTTCCATAATGCCAGTGCCCCACGCTTCCCAGGCCCTCAGCCGCTTCACCATCCTCGACCTCACCCGCGTGCGCGCCGGCCCGACCTGCGTGCGCCAGCTCGCCGACTGGGGCGCCAATGTCATCAAGATCGAGATGCCGCCGGCGATCGACGAGGGCGAGCCGCTCGGCGGGCCGCGCGACGGGCCGGACTTCCAGAACCTGCACCGCAACAAGCGCAGCCTGACGCTCAACCTGAAATCGCCGGAAGGCATCGCCGCGCTCAAGCGGCTGGTCGAGCGCGCCGACGTGCTGGTGGAGAATTTCCGTCCCGACGTGAAGGACCGCCTCGGCATCGACTACGAGACGATGCGCAAGGTCAATCCGCGCCTGGTCTATGCCTGCATCTCCGGCTTCGGCCAGGACGGGCCTTATGCCAAGCGCCCCGGCTTCGACCAGATCGCGCAGGGCATGGGCGGGCTGATGTCGATCACCGGCCTGCCCGGACAGGGCCCGGTGCGCGTCGGCATCCCGGTCGCCGACCTGTGCGCGGGATTGTTCTGCGCGCTCGGCATCCATGATCGCGCTGCTGGAGCGCGAGGTTTCGGGCGAAGGCCAGTGGGTGCAGACCTCGCTGCTGCAGGCGCAGATCTTCATGCTGGATTTCCAGGCCTCGCGCTGGCTGAACAAGGGCGAGGTCGCCGCCGCAGGCCGGCAACAACCACCCGACCAGCATCCCGACCGGCGTGTTCAAGACCGCCGACGGCCACATCAACATCGCGACCGACCGGCGGCAAGATGTGGAAGAAGCTGTGCGACACGCCTCGGCATGCCGCGGTCGCGGACGCGCCGGAATACGCCACCGCCGCGGCGCGCAGCGCCAACCGCGACGAGCTCAACGAGGAGATCGAGCGCCACACCGTCAAGACGGCCAGCGCCGAGTGGGTTGACCGGCTCAACGAGGCCGGCGTGCCGTGCGGGCCGATCTACGCGATCGACCAGGTGTTCGCCGATCCGCAGGTGGAGCATCTCGGCATCGCCCAGAATGTGGTCAACACAAGGACGGCAAGACGGTCCATGTGGTCGGCCAGCCGATCGCGCTGTCGCGGACGCCGAGCCAGATCGACACGCGCGCCGCCGAAGCTCGGCGAGCACACCGACGAGATGCTCGGCGAATTCGGTTTCAGCGCGGACGAAATCGCCAGCTCTGCGCCAGGCGAATGCGATCTGAGTCAAGCGAGGCTAAAACCATGTCCGATGCCGCAATGACCGAACGGAGCCGCCCGATGGCCGACACCGACAAGGTGCTCTCCCGCAAGGAGGGCGGCGTCGGCACGCTGATCTTCAACAATCCGGAGCGCCACAACGCCATGTCGCTCGACATGTGGCAGGCGACGGCGCGGATCATGAACGACTTCGCCAAGGACCCGGAGATTCGCGTCGTGGTGCTGACCGGCGCCGGCGGCAAGGCGTTCGTGTCGGGCGCCGACATCTCGCGCTTCGGCGACGAGCGCGCCAACGAGGAAGCGATCGCGCGCTACAACGTCGACCGTCGATGAGACCAGCGTCGCGATCGCGCGAATATCCCAAGCCGACCATCGCGATGATCCGCGGCTACTGCATCGGCGGCGGCCTCGGCATCGCGGTATGCTGCGACCTGCGCATCGCCACCGACGCCTCGCGTTTCGCGATCCCCGCCGCCAAGCTGGGGCTGGGCTACGGCTACACCGGCGTCAAGCGGCTGACCGATCTCGTCGGGCCGTCCTTCGCCAAGGAAATCTTCTACACGGCGCGCCAATTCAACGCCGGCGAGGCGCACAGACATGGGCCTCGTCAACCGCGTGGTGCCCGACGCCGAGATCGAGGACTACGTGAAGAATTACGCCGACGACGATCGCCGGCAACGCGCCGCTCACGGTGAGCGCGGTCAAGTACATCGTCGGCGAGACGCAGAAGGACGAATCCAAGCGCGATCTCAAGCAGTGCGCCGACGCTCGTGATGAAGTGCTTCGAGAGCAAGGACTACACGGAAGGCCGCACCGCGTTCATGGAAAAGCGCAAACCGGCCTTCACCGGGACCTGACGCAAAGGCCGCAACACGAACGGTGCGCTGTCGCTCGCGGCGACCCTCCCCGCAAGGGAGAGGGTGAAGGCAAGAAGCGTTGAGGGAGGGGACGTGGCATCGGTTGAGTTGCGTGGGCTGACCAAGCGCTACGGCGCCCTCGCCGTCGTCGACGACGTATCGCTGCGCATCGAGCATGGGCTGCTGGTGTGCCTGCTCGGCCCGTCGGGCTGCGGCAAGACCACGACGCTGCGGCTGATCGCGGGCTTCGTCGAGCCGACGGCGGGCGAGATCGCGGTCGGCGACCGGGTGGTGTCGTCGCCGGCGCGCACGCTGCCGCCCGAGCAGCGCAACATGTCGATGATCTTCCAGAGCTACGCGCTGTGGCCGCACATGACGGTCGCCGAGAACGTCGCCTATGGGCTGACGCTGCGCAAACTCGACCGTGCCGTCATCGCCAGGAAGGTCGCCGGCATCCTGGCGACCACGCGCCTCGACGCGCTGGCGGACCGCTATCCGGGCGAACTGTCCGGCGGCCAGCAGCAGCGCGTCGCGCTCGCGCGCGCCCTGATCGTCGAGCCGGAGACGCTGCTGCTCGACGAGCCGCTCTCCAACCTCGACGCCAACCTGCGCGAGGAGATGCGCTTCGAGGTGCGCCGGCTGCACGACGAGTACCGCTACACGACCGTCTACGTGACGCACGACCAGTCCGAGGCGATGACCACGGCCGACCTCATCGCGGTGATGAACGGCGGCAAGATCGAGCAGGCCGGCTCGCCGGAGGAGATCTACGACCGGCCGCGCTCGGAATTCGTCGCCCGCTTCATCGGCTCGAGCAATGTCCTGCAGGGGACGCAGCTCGGACGACGGCCGCGTCGAGATCGCCGGCGTGCCGCTGCGCTGCGCCGGCGAAGCCGCTCGCCCGCCGGCGCGCGACACGCCGCGTTTCGATCCGCCAGCATGACATCCGGCTGCTGACCAGCCGCGCCGGCCGGAGCGGAGAACATCGTTCCCGCGACCGTGATGCGGCAGGTCTTTCTCGGCAGCAGCCGCGACTATATGGTCGAGCTTGCCGACGGCGCGCAGTTGCGCGTGGTGGCGCGCGGCCGACCTGAGCATTCCGCCGGGGAGCGCAAGGTCTGGCTGCAGCTGCCGCCGGAGCGCTGCCGCGCGCTGGCGGGCTAGACCGAAGCCCAAACAATAATCGGGACGACGACCACAGGGAGGAAGACGAATGCGCGACAAGACAGTCTCCAGGCGCGACGTCCTCAAGGGCTCGGCGGCGCTCGCCGCCACGGTCTATGCATCGCCGATCCGCGCCGCCGCGCCGCCGGCGACCGCGATCACGCCGGACCTGATCGAGGCCGCCCAGAAGGAAGGCAAGGTCGTCTGGTACACCTCGGTCGACCTGCCGCTCGCCGAGAAGGTCGCGCAAGGCGTTCGAGGCGAAATATTCCGGCATCGCGGTGCGGGTCGAGCGCTCCGGCGCCGAGCGCGTGTTCCAGCGCATCGGCCAGGAATATGCGAGCAACATCCACGCGGTCGACGTGGTCAACTCCTCGGACGCCGCGCATTTCATCGTCTGGAAGCGCGACGGCCTGCTCGCGCCCTACGTGCCGGAGGATGTCGCGAAGTTCTATCCGGCCGAGCACAAGGACCCGGACGGACAGTTCGCGAGCTTCCGCGTCTGGCTCAGCGTCATCGCCTACAACACCAACCTGGTGAAGGCCGAGGACGCGCCGAAGAGCTTCGCCGACCTGCTCGATCCGAAATGGGTCGGCAAGATCGTCAAGGCGCATCCGGGCTACAGCGGCACCATCATGACCGCGACCTACCAGATGGCGCGCGATCTCGGCTGGGACGTATTTCGAGAAGCTCGCCAAGCAGCGCGTCATGCAGGTGCAGTCGTCGGCCGATCCGCCCAAGAAGCTCGCGCTCGGCGAGCGCGCCGTGATGGCGGACGGCAACGAGTACAACATCTTCCAGCTCAAGGAGACCGGCCAGCCGGTCGAGCCGGTCTATGCGACCGAAGGCTCGCCGCTGATCGTCGGGCCGAACGCGATCTTCAAGGCGGCGCCGAACCCGAACGCCGCGCGGCTGTTCCAGAGCTACTGTTCTCGCCGGAGGCGCAGCAGCTCATCATCGATGTCGGCGGGCTGCGCTCGATGCATCCGCAGACCAAGGAGAAGCCGGGCCGCAAGCCGTTCGCCGAGATCAAGACGATGAAGGACGACGCCGCGGCGGTCGAGAAGCAAGAGCGAGGAGATCAAGGCGCGCTACACCAAGCTGTTCCGGGTGTGACGGTGCGCGGGCGCTGGTAACCGCGATGAGCCGAATGACATCAACCCGCCGAACCGTCCTCAAGGGGACGGCGCATCGCCGCCACCGTGTTCGCGCGGCCCCTGCGCGCCGCGGCCCGCAGCCGCCGAGCCGGTGACCGATGCCCTCGTCGACGCGGCGAAGAAGGAAGGCAAGCTTGCCTTCTACACCGCGATGGACCTGCCGGTGGCCGAGAAGCTCGCCAAGGCGTTCGAGGCGAAATATCCCGGCATCGCCGTGCGCGTCGAGCGCTCCGGTGCCGAGCGCGTGTTCCAGCGCATCGCGCAGGAGATGGCAAGCAACATCCACGCCGTCGACGTCGTCAACAGCGCGGACGCGCGCGCATTTCATCGTGTGGAAGCGCAACGGCTGGCTCGCGCCTTATCTGCCGGAGGACGTCGCGCGACATTTCCCGCCGAGCATCGCGACGCCGACGGCTCTACGTCACGACCCGCATCTGGCTCTCCTCGCTCGGCTACAACACCAACCTGGTGAAGCCCGAGGACGCGCCCAAGAGCTTCGCCGACCTGCTCGATCCGAAATGGGCCGGCAAGATGGTCAAGGGGCATCCGGCCTATAGCGGCACGATCATGACCGCGACCTATCCAGATCGTCACGCGATCTCGGCTGGGAGTATCTGGAGAAGCTCGCCAAGCAGCGCGTCATGCAGGTGCAGTCGTCGACCGATCCGCCCAAGAAGCTCGCGCTCGGCGAGCGCGCCGTGATGGCCGACGGCAACGACTACAACCTGATCCAGCTCAAGGAAGCGGCCAGCCGGTCGAGGTCGTCTATCCGAGCGAGGGCACGCCGCTGATCACCGGGCCGACCGGCGATCTTCAGCCGGCGCCCAATCCGAATGCCGCGCGGCTGTTCCAGAACTGGCTGCATTCGCGCGAGGGCCAGCAGCTGCTGGTCGATTTCGCGCGCCCAGCATTCCGTGCACGCCAGGTTCAGGAAAAAGCCGGCCGGCCGAAGCTCGCCGAGATCAAGCTGATGAAGGACGATCCCGCCGGGGTCGAGCGCGAGCGAGGAGATCAAGGCGCGCTACACGAAGATTTTTCGGGTGTGATGGTGCGAACCGCTTTCCCTTTGACGTGGGGATTGCGCCCATGGCACGGCGCATCATCTCTCGCATTGGGAGAGATCGACGGTGCAAGCGCGTGCGGATGTGGGGTTACGGTCATCTCCCGAATGCCGGTTCAAGCATCATGACCGTCGCGCTGCCCCTTCCGGTCGAACGCAGCCGGCCGGTTCGATCTGTCCTGGCCGATGCTGATCGGCTTCGCGGTGCTCCTGTGCGTGCTGATCGTGCTGCCGATGTCGTGGCTGGTCTATTACAGCTGTCACCGACAAGAGCGGTGCGCTCACGCTCGACAATTTCGTCAAGCTCGTCACCGATCCGACCTTCGTCGATCCGCTGATCACCACCGTCATCATCGCGACCTCATCGGCGTTGATCTGCTGCGCGCTCGCCGCCCCGATGGGCTGGCTGGTGGCGCGCACCGACATGCCGCTGCGCGCGCACCGTGCGCGCGCTGGTGACGGCCTCGTTCGTGACGCCGCCGTTCCTCGGCGCGATCGCCTGGGAGCTGCTGGCGGCGCCCAACTCCGGGCTGCTCAACCAGGCTCTATCGTGCGCTCACCGGCGATCCGGCGGACGAGCCGCTGTTCGACATCTACACGCTGCCCGGGCTGATCTTCGTCATCTCCTGCTACACGTTTCCCTATGTGTTCGTGCTGGTCGCGAACTGCGCTCGACCGCATCCCGGGCGACCTCGAGGACGCCTCCTCGATCCTCGGCGGCCGCACCTGGGTGACGGCGCGGCGCGTCACCATCCCGCTGGCGCTGCCGGCGCTGCTCGCCGGCGCGCTGGTCGCCTTCCTGCAGGCGATGACGCTGTTCGGCTCGCCGGCGATCCTCGCGCTGCCGGCCGGCTTCCACACCATGACGACCAAGATCTGGAGCCTGTTCCAGTATCCGCCCAAGCCCGAGCTTGCGGCCGCCGCGTCGCTGCCGCTGCTGGTGCTCACGGTGCTGCTGCTGCGCGCCCAGAGCGATGATCCTCGGCCGGCGCGGCTATTCGGTGGTCGGCGGCAAGCAGAGCGATCCGCGGCTGGTGCGGCTCGGCGCCTGGAACTGGGTGGCGCTCGGCCTCGTGTTCGTGGTGCTGCTCAATCCGGTGTTCCTGCCGTATGGCGCGCTGCTCAACGCCGCGTTCTCGCGGGTCGCCACGCAGATCGTCACGTTCAGCAACGTCACGCTGCACAACATCTAGTTCGTGTTCTTCGAGCTTTCGGCGACCAAGCTCGCGATCAAGAACACCTTCATCCTCGGCGTGCTGTCGGCGACCATCGGCACGCTGATCGCGGTGGTGATCGCCTACATCACGTCGCGCAAGGCGATCGCCGGCCACCGCGCGCTCGGCTTCCTGGCGACCGCGCCGGTCGCGATGCCCGGCATCGTGCTCGGCGTCGGGCTTGTTCCTGAGCTACACGCGGCCGCCGTTCGTGCTCTACGGCACGCTGTGGATCCTGCTGATCGCCTTCGTCACCATCGCGCTGCCGGCCGCCTATCAGCAGCTGCAGTCGGCGTTCCGCGCCGTCCATCCCGATCTCGAGGAGGCGAGCCGCATCCTCGGCGCGACGCGGCTGCGGCACGCTCGGCCGCATCACCGCGCCGCTGCTGCGCACCAGCGTGATCGCGACCTGGTGCTTCATCTTCGTCGGCGTGATCCGCGAACTGTCCGCCGCCATCATGCTGTTCACCTCGGAGACCAAGGTGATCTCGGTGCTGATCTTCGACCTCAACGAAAGCGGCGATCTCGGCGCCATCGCGGTGCTCGGCCTCATCATGCTGGTCGATCACCTTCGCGGTCGTCATCGTCGATCAACCGCATTCCCGGCTTCGGCGGCGCAGCGCGGTTGCGCAGACACATGAGCGAACTTCCGAAAGTCTCGCTGTCGCCGAGCAACTCGCCGATCGCATTCGTCGCGCTCGAGCATTGCCGGCGGCGGTGCGCGAGAAATGCGAGGATCTCGCCGTCGACGTGATCGGCCTCTGCGTCACGGCGCGCAACGCAGGATTACGTGCGAGCGCGCGCTCGCCGGCTGGGACGATGACGGGCCCTGCACCGCGATCGGCCATGCCCGGACGCCTGAGCGCGGCGGGCGCCGCCTTCGTCAACGGCACCGCGGCGCATGGCGAGGATTTCGACGACACCTTCGAGGGCGGTCCGGTGCATGCCGGCGCCGTCATCGTGCCGGCGGTGCTCGCGGCCTGCGAGCGGCACAATCCGGACGGCGCGGCGGCGCTGCGCGGCATCGCGGTCGGCGTCGAGATGATGTGCCGGCTGAGCCTCGTGGCGCCGAAGGCGGTGCACAAGGCGGGCTTCCATCCGACCGCGGTGTTCGGCGCGATGGGCGGCGGCGGCCGGCGTCGCGGCGGCGCTTGGGCTCGAGCCGCAGCCAGATCGTCGACGCGCTCGGCATCGCCGGCAGCATGGCGAGCGGCATCATCGAGTATCTCGCCGAAGGCGCCTGGACCAAGCGCATGCATGCCGGCTGGGCGGCGCAGTCCGGCCTGCGCGCCGCGCTGCTGGCGCGCGCGGGCTTCATCGGGCCGCGCACCGTGTTCGAGGGCACGCACGGGCTGTTCCACGGCTTCGCCCATACGCATCGACGGCAACTACGACGCGCTGATCGGCGATTTCGGCAAGCGCTGGGTGACCGAGACGCTCGCGTTCAAGCCCTATCCGTGCGGGACCATGACGCATCCCTATCATCGACTGCGCGCGGCGGCTCGCCGACACGCGGCATCACGGCCGGAGGATATCAAGGACATCGTCTGCGACGTCGGCGAGGGCACCGTGCATCGGCTGTGGGAGCCGCTCGCCGCCAAGCAGACGTCCGCCAACGGCTATGCGGGCAAATTCTCGCACGCCCTACTGCATCGCGGCGGCGCTCGTGCGCGGCAATGTCGGCCTCGGCGATTTCACCGACGACGCCGTGAAGGACCCGCGCGTGCGTCGCGCTCGCGGCGCGAAGGTCCGCTACCGCATCGATCCGGCAATCCCTATCCGAACGAGTTCACCGGCCACATCCGGGCGACGCTGCGCCGACGGCAGCGTGATCGAGGAGCGCCAGCCGCATTTGCGCGGCGGCGCCCAGGAGCCGCTGACGCGCGCCGACATCGAGGACAAGTTCGCTGCTCAACTGCGCGGCATGGCGGTTGGAGATCGGACCGTGCCGCAGCCGCGCTCAGAAGCTGGCGAAATCGCTTTACGACGGCCGTCATCGATCTGAAGGAGTTGCGCTAGGTGAGTGAAGCGAAGGAACTGTCCGGCCGCGTCGCGCTCGTCACCGGCGCGGGCCGCAATATCGGCGCCGCGATGGCGCGCGCGCTCGCGGCGGCGGCGCGACGGTCATCGTCAATGTGCGCTCGAACAAAGCCGAGGCCGAGCAGGTCGTGGCGGAATCGATCGCGGCGGGCGGCAAGGCCGCCGTTCATCGCGAACGTCGCCGATCCGCAGGCGGTCGCCGAGATGGTCGGTTCGCCGTCAAGGAATTCGGCCGCATCGATATCCTCGTCAACAACGCGGCGCTGCGGCGCGAGAAGCCGATCGCCGAGATGACCTATGCGGAGTGGCGCGAGATCATGGACGTCACGCTCGACGGCGCGTTCCATTGCGTCAAGGCGTGCCTGCCGCACCTGCAGGCGAGCGGCGCCGGCGCGATCATCAATATCGGGGGCCTGAGCGCCCATACCGGCGCGAAGCACCGCGCGCATGTCATCACCGCCAAAGCCGGCCTCGTCGGCTTCACGCGCGCGCTCGCGCATGACCTCGCGGCCGACAGCGTGACGGTGAACTGCGTGTCGCCCGGCACTGATCGGCACGCGCGCGAGCCGGCGGGCGAGCCCGAGCCGCAGCATCACTCGACCCAATGCCACGCTGACCGGCAAGCGCGGCGCGCCCGACGAGGTCGCCGCGATGGTGCGCTTTCTGTGCGGCCCCGGCGCGCGCTACATCACCGGACAGACCATCCACGTGAATGGCGGCGCCTATCTCGGATCGTAATGGGCAGGCGCGCGTCGCTGGCCCACGCGATATCGCAGGCCGACGTTCAGTTCTTCTTTTCGTAGATCGGCTGCGCCGCGCGCTGGATATCGACCTGCTGGTTGTCCTTGCAGTAGGCGGCGAGTTCCTGGCCGAGCTTCGTCAGCCGCGTGAAATCGATGACCGGATCCTCGTCCTGGTCGGCGTAGAAGCCGTAGAGATAGGACCAGACGATCATGATCCCCTCCTTGCCGCTTTCCAGGAACTCCTTGCAGGTGGTCTTGGTGAGGTCGGCGGTCTGGGCGTGCGCGGCAGGCGCGCAGGCGACGAGGGCGGCAGCGACGGCAAGGGCGCGGATGGAGCGCATCGTCATGGGATCCTTGTTCTGGGGTCCGGCGTCGCCGATTAGTACCCTGAGGCCACCTTGCCGGTCAAAGGGATTGAAAGCTGGGATGAGCCGCATGTGAACGCGGCCGACTACCGAAAACCAATCGAGGAGCCTCTCATGACATCGCCGTTCGACCTGACGGGAAGGGTCGCCATCATCACCGGGTCGAGCCGCGGCATCGGCCTCGCAATCGCGGAATGCATGGCCTCGCTCGGCGCCAGGGTCGTGATCTCAAGCCGCAAGGCCGACGCCTGCGAGGCGGCGGCCGATGGCATCCGCCGCAAGGGCGGCGAGGCTGCCGTCATCCCCTGCAACGTCTCGCGCAAGGATGAGGTCGAGGCGCTGGTCGAAGGCACCAAGTCCCGCTACGGCGCGATCGACATCCTGGTCTGCAACGCCGCCGTGAACCCGTATTTCGGACCGCTGGGCGCGATCACCGACGACGCGTTCGACAAGATCATGGGTGCCAACGTCAAGAGCAGCCTGTGGCTCTGCAACCTCACGATTCCCCACATGGCGGAGCGCGGCGGCGGCGCCGTGGTTATCGTGTCGTCGATCGCGGGATTGCGCGGCACCGAGGTGCTCGGCGCCTACGGCATCTCCAAGGCGGCGGACTTCGCGCTGGCGCGCAACCTCGCGGCGGAATGGGGGCCGAAGAACGTGCGCGTGAACTGCATTGCCCCGGGGCTGGTGAAGACCGAGTTCGCCCGCGCCCTGTGGGAGAACGAAGAGGCCCTGGCGAAGCGCAACGCCGGCACGCCGTTACGGCGCATCGGCATGCCGGACGAGATCGGGCCGATCGCGGCGTTCCTGGCGGCGCCGGCCGCGAGCTTCATCACCGGGCAGGTCATCGTGGCTGACGGCGGGGTGACGATCGCCTGAGTTCCCCATTCCGGGGTTTGACCGCAACCTCGGATTAGTGGTGACATGCCGTCAAACGCCGGACGCACCGATCGCGATCCGTCGACAGGGAGGAAATCCATGACGTTTCGCCCCCATGCCATCGCCGCGGCCGCGCTCGGCCTCGCGCTCGCCGCAAGCCCCGCCGCCGCGCAGAAGAAATACGATCCCGGCGCGACCGACACCGAGATCAAGGTCGGCAACATCGATGCCCTATAGCGGGCCGGCCTCGGCCTATGGCCTGATCGGCAAGACCATCGCGGCCTACTTCAAGAAGGTGAACGCCGAAGGCGGCATCAACGGCCGCAAGATCAACTTCATCTCCTACGACGACGCCTACTCGCCGCCCAAGACGGTCGAGCAGGCGCGCAAGCTGGTCGAGAGCGACGAGGTGCTGCTGATGTTCCAGACCGCTCGGCACGCCGTCGAACACGGCGATCCAGAAATACATGAACGCCAAGAAGGTGCCGCAGCTCTTCGTCGCGACCGGCGCCACCAAGTGGGGCGACCCGAAGGACTTCCCCTGGACCATGGGCTGGCAGCCGACCTACCAGAGCCGAGGGCACGCATCTACGCCAAGTATCTGCTGGAGAAACATCCCGAACGCCAAGATCGGCATCCTCTACCAGAACGACGATTACGGTAAGGACTACGTCAAGGGCATGAAGGACGGCCTCGGCGACAAGGCCAAGACCATGATCGTCTCCGAGCAGCCCTACGAGACCTCCGACCCGACCGTCGATTCGCAGATCGTCAACCTGAAGGCCTCGGGCGCCGACGTGTTCTTCAACGTGACGACGCCGAAATTCGCCGCCCAGGCGATCAAGAAGGTCGCCGAGATCGGCTGGAAGCCGCTTCATCTCCTCAACAACGTCTCGCAGCTCGGTCGGCGGCGTGCTCAAGCCGGCCGGCCTCGAGAACGCGAAGGGCATCCTCTCGACCTACTACCTCAAGGATCCGACCGATCCGACCTGGAAGGACGACGCCGGCTACAAGGACTGGCTCGCCTTCATGGACAAGTACTTCCCCGACGGCGACAAGACCTCGAGCTTCACGGTCTACGGCTACACGCGTGGCGCAGACCATGGTGCAGGTGCTCAAGCAGTGCGGCGACGACCTCACGCGCGAGAACGTCATGAAGCAGGCCGCCAGCCTCAAGGACCTCGAGCTCGGCATGCTGCTGCCGGGCATCAAGATCAATACCAGCGCCGACGGACTTCTTCCCGATCGAGCAGATGCAGATGCAGCGCTTCAACGGCGAACGCTGGGAGGCGATCGGCCCGGTCCTGAACGGGCAACTCGGCGGGAGCTGAGCGGCTGGGTGATGTCCGCGAGGCAAACCTCCGTCATAGCCGGGTCTGTCCCGGCTACCCACGCCTTGCCCGTGGCCGGCGATGACAACCAAAGGCGTGGAAGGCCGGCACAAGGCCGGCCATGACGCGTTGACAGGAATGAGCATGCCACATCGGTCTCGACGTAGGCGGGCCTGCGCCGCCGCTACGCTTCTCCTCGCCTTCTCGATCGCGCCCTCAATTGCTGCCGATCTGAAAGCCTGGCGCCACGGCGTCATCGAGGCCAAGAGCGACGCCGGCTTCATGATGATGGCGGCGCAGCGCGGCTTCGCCGAAAAGCAGGGCCTCAAGATCGAGGTCATGCAGATCAAGAGCGACACCATCGGCCTCAAGGCGCTGCTCGCCGGCGAGCTCGACAGCTACGAAGGCGGCCCCGGCGGCGCCATCGTGGCGTCGTCGCGCGGCGCCGACCTCAAGATCATCGGCTGCCACTGGCCGACCCTGGTGCACGGCATCTTCGTGCGCAATACCGTGGCCAAGGTGGAAGACCTCCGCGGCAAGGACTTTGCCATCTCGGCGCCGGGCGCGATGCCCGACCTGTTCGCCCGTGCCGTGCTGGAGAAATACGGCGTCCCGGCTTCCGAGGTGCGGTTCGCCAATCTCGGCAGCGACCTCGACCGCTTCAAGGCACTGTCCGCGGGCGTGGCCGATGCCGGCGTGGTCTCGACCGAATACCTTCCCGTCGCGCCGGCCAACATCCGGCTCCTGTTCGCCGCGCGCGACATCCTGCCGAACTTCATCCGCATCTGCTTCGTCACCAGCGGCAAGGTGCTGACGGAGCGGCGCGACGACGCCATTCATTTCGTCGCCGCCGAGATCGCGGCCTTGCGCTATGCCGTCGCGCATCGCGACGAGACGGTCGCGCTGACCCGGGAGGTCACCAAGGGCAAGGCCGACGATCCGCGTCCCGGCTTCATCTTCGACGAGGCGGTGAAATACAAGGACGTCGATGCCGACCTGCCGATTCCGATGGGCAAGCTCGAATGGATGAAGGAGACGATGGCCAGGACCACCAAGCTGCCGTCGTCCGACCTCGCCAAGCTGGTGGCGCCGGATATCCGCGCGCAGGCGCTCGAGCTGCTGAAGTGACGCCGGGCCAAACCAGGACGCTCGCATAGCATAATGGGCGCCGTCAGCCTCATCGACGTGTCCAAGCGCTTCACGCTGCGGGTGGAGGGCGAGGTCCAGACCGTGCAGGCGCTGGACCATGTCAGCGTTGCGGTCGCCGACGGCGAGATCGTCGCGCTGATCGGCCCGAGCGGCTGCGGCAAGACCACGGCATTGCGCATCGCAATGGGGCTCGACGCCGCGAGCGGCGGCCGCGTGACGGTGGACGGCCGCGAGGTCAGGGGCTGCGGCCATGACCGCGGCATGGTGTTCCAGCACGCCGAATTGCTGCCCTGGCTGACCGCATTGGAGAATGTAAAGTTCGGCCTGGAGATGAAGGGCATGCGGGGTGCCGTCCTTCACGACACTGCAATGGAATATCTCAAGCTCGTCGGTCTCGCCGACGCCTCCAACCGCCGGCCGCACCAGCTTTCCGGCGGCATGCAACAGCGCGTCGGCATCGCCCGGGCGCTGGCGATCGACCCCAAAGTGCTGCTGATGGACGAGCCGTTCGGCGCGCTCGACGCGCAGACCCGCGAGGAGCTGCAGGCCGAGCTGCTGGAAATCCACGGCCGCACCCGCAAGACGATCCTGTTCGTCACCCACGACCTCGACGAGGCCGTGCTGCTCGCCGACCGCGTTGTGGTGATGCGCGAGGGCCGCATCCAGGAAACGATCGACGTTCCGCTCGCGCGCCCGCGCGGCGATCTGGCGGGCGTGCGCGGCTCCACGGAGTTCACCGACACGCGCTACCGCATCTGGCTGGCGCTGCACGCCATGTCCGGGACGCGGCATTGACCATCCCGCGCCCGCTCATCACGGCGGCCTCCGTCGCGCTGTTCTTCGCGGCGTGGGAATGGTTCGGCCGCGACGTCAACCCGGTGTTCGGCTCCTATCCAAGCGCCATCGCCGCCGCGTTCTGGGAGCTGGCGCGCTCCGGCGATCTCGGCAAGGCGCTGCTCGAAAGCCTCCAGCCATTCCTGGCCGGCTACGTGCTGGCGATCGTGGTCGGCGTGCCGCTCGGCCTCGTCGTCGGCCGCTTCCGCATCGCGGAAGCCTCGCTCGGCATTTACGTCACCGCGGGCTACGCGATGCCGCTGGTGGCGCTGGTGCCGCTGTTGATCCTGTGGCTCGGCCTGGGCTTCAAGGTGAAGGTCGCGGTGGTGTTCCTGATGTCGCTGTTCCCGATCACCATCAACACGTGGCTCGGCGTGCGCGCGGTGCCGAAGAGCCTGATCGAGGTCGGCAGGTCCTTCGTCGCCTCGGATACCACCATTCTGCGCCGCATCGTGTTGCCGGCGACGCTGCCCTACATCATGGCCGGCATCCGCCTCGCGGTCGGCCGCGCCGTGGTGGCGATGGTGATCGCGGAGTTCTTCACCACCATCTCGGGGCTCGGCGCGATCATCATCAACTCGGCCAACAACTTCGACACCGCGACGATGTTCGTGCCGATCATCGTGCTGATGGTGCTGGCGATCGGCCTCAACAGCCTGATCGGCTGGGTCGAGCGCAAGGTCGCGCCATGGCAGGCGGAGATCGCCGGGCGGAATCGGTGATCCCGCACGCCGCCCTCATCCTGAGGAGGCCGTCCAACGCCGTCTTAGGATGAGGGTGGAAGGTATGCGGCACGACGCCCTGCAATGGCGCAAATCAAGATTGGCGGCGTATTTAGCTCCCGCTAACCACGATCAGAACCGATGGAGAACATTCGAACGATCTTGGCGTTGTCCCGGTAACCATGTTTGGCGAGGACGACGATGCAACCTTTAGCGATGCTGACGGCCGTGGGCGTGATCCTCGGCGGAATTATCCCCGGGGTCGCAGCGGCGGCTGAACCCTCCGACCCGATCGGCGCCAAGATCGAGCAGCTCACCGAGGCTTCCAAGCCACTGACGCCGCAGCAGATCGTCGAGCAGGCCAACGCCGCGCCGTCGGCCGGTCCCTGGCTTTCCAAGCAGGTCGATCCCCGGCTCGTGCGGCTTCAGGTCTTGCTGGACCGCAATCATGTGTCTCCCGGCGTGGTCGACGGCCTCAATGGCGGAAACCTGAGCAAGGCGATTTCGGCGTTCCAGATCATGGCCGGCTTGCCGGCGGACGGCACGGTGACGGACGCGCTCTGGGCTGCCTTGGACAAGGGCGGAGCGGGGCCGGTCCTGGTCGACTATGTGATCCTTCCCGAGGATGTTGCCGGGCCGTTTGTTCCCGAGATGCCGACCGACTACGCCGAAATGGCCAAGCTGGACAAGCTCGCTTACCGCGATCCCACCGAACGTCTGGCGGAGACGTTCCACATGGACGAGGCCTTTCTCAAGCGGCTCAACCCGGACGCCGAATTCGACAAGGCCGGCACGACCATCGTCGTCGCCGATCCGCGTGGCACCGCGCCTTCGAAGGTAAAGCGCATCGTCGCCGATAAAGCCCGCCGGCAGGTCCTGGGCTACGACGCGGCAGGCAAGCTGGTGGTCGCTTATCCGGCGACCATCGGAAGCACGGGCCTGCCGTCCCCGACGGGCACGCATGCCGTGAAGGTCGTCGTCAAGAACCCGGAATATGCCTATCGCCCGGAGGTGAATTTCCAGCAGGGCGACAACGACAAGCCGCTGCGCCTTGCGCCCGGGCCGAACAACCCAGTGGGCGCGACCTGGATCGGGCTCGACAAGCCTACGTATGGAATTCACGGCACGCCGGAGCCGAGCAAGATCGACAAGACCAACAGCCACGGCTGCGTCCGTCTCACCAATTGGGATGCCCGGGAGCTGGCAGGGCTGGTGGAGCCGGGAGTGCCGGTCGAATTCCTGGAGGACAAGGACGCCGCCGAGGTTTCGCTGGCGAAGTAATCGTCACGATTCGATGAAATCGAATCGATTCTCGCTTGCGCGTCCCCGCGAAAGCAGGGACGCATTTCTGGCCACTGGATTCGCGGCAATGGGTGGAGTTTGCTACCCGCGCTTCACGGTATCCTCCGCCGCCGCAAGCGATTGCTTCACACGGTCGGGCGAGAACGGCACGCGGCGAATGCGTACGCCGGTGGCGTCGAAGATCGCGTTGGCGATCGCCGCCGCAACAGGACGGATCGACGGCTCGCCGGCGCCCGAGCAGGCGATCTCCGGCCGGTCGATCAGCACGACGTCGATCGTCTCCGGCGTTTCGGTGATGTCGAGGATCGGGTACGTCATCCAGTCGACGCTGGTGACGCCGTTGGCGTCGAACTTCACCTCTTCCCACAGCGTGCGGCTGATCCCCTGCACGATGTTGCCCTCGACGCACTTCACGACGCCGTCGGGGTTGATGATCAGTCCGGCGTCATGCGCGACGGTGAACTTGCGCGCGAAGATCTTGCCGGTCGCGCGGTCGATGTCGACCTCGGCCACGATCGCGACGCGCGTGCCGTTGCGCTGCGAATAGGCAAGGCCGCGGCCCGAGACCATGTTGCCGGTCTGGCTCTTCTTCGGCGACGGCCGGGGATCCCAGCCCGCCTTCCCGGTGGCCGCCTTGATGACCGCAACGTCGCGCGGGTCCTTGATATGGCGCAGGCGAAACTCAACCGGATCGAGGTCCGAGGCCCGCCGCGACCTCGTCCATGAAGGATTCGCTGGCGAAGTGAATTTGCGGCCCGACCGGATCGCGCAGGTGCGAGGAGCGCAACGGCGATGCCCGCTCCAGGAACGGCGGGATCACCTCCCAGGCGGTGCGCTTGTTGGCGAACTCGTACGGACTCCGCCGGCACACCGAAGCCGTCGCCGGGCTGGAGCGTGACGCCGCGCGTCTGGCCGGCGAGCGTGTCGAACGGCTTCGAGCCGTTGGTGTCGACCTCGACGCGCGAGAAGGCCTTGCTGACGAACTCGTAGGCGGTGACGGTGCCGGAGGCGTCGATCGCCGCGCGCACGCGGTGGATCGAGGCCGGGCCCTTGGGGTCCCAGCCGGTGCCCTCGTCGCGCATGTATTGCACGCGCACCGGCTTGCCGACCGCCTTGGCGAGAACCGCCGCGTCCATCGCCGCGTCGTCGGCGTCGCTGCGGCCGTAGGAACCCGGACCGACCGCCCAGATCACCCGGACCTTCTCGGCGGGCATGCCGAGCGTGGAGGCGATGCCGTCGCGGACGAAATGCGATTTCTGCGTCCCGCTCCAGCAGGTGACCTGGCCGTCCTTGATCTCGACGAGCGCGCACGCCGGTCCCATCGCGGCATGGGACTGGAACGGCCACTCGTATTCCGCCTGGATCACGCGGGCAGCGACCTTGAACGCTTCCTCGACATTGCCGACCGGCTTCTCGTCCGCCGCCTTGCGCACCGGCGCCTTGCGGATGTGATCGTAGAGCGTGGCTTGGTCCGGGAATGGCGGCGCAACTTTGGACCATTCGACCTTGAGCCTGTCGGCGGCCTTGATTGCGTCCCATTCCGCGTCGGCGACGACGCCGAGGAAACCGCTCTCCCACACCACCTGGGCGCCGGGGAATTCCTTGATCGCGCTGTCGTCGACCTTCACGGGCACGCTGCCGGCGACGGGCGGGCGGATCATGCGGCCATGCACCATGCCGGGCACCTTGATGTCGGTGCAGTAGTCCTCCTGGCAGAACACCTTCGGCGCGATATCGGCGCGATGGATCGGCTGGCCGACGACCTTGTACTCGCCAGGCTTCTTGGGCTGCGCCTTGCCGGGCGCGTAGAGCGCGTTGCCGTATTGCTTGTTCCAGTCGAGCTGGACGTTGAAATAGCGTCCGCCGATCAGCTCGGCATAGCTCACCTTCTTCGTCTTATCGGCCGTGGCATGGACGACGCCATCGGTGACTGCGAGATCGGCTCGCCGGCAAGCCGAGCTTCTCGGCCGCCATGTCGACGAGCACGCGGCGCGCTTCCGCAGCGGCGACGCGCATCTGCTTGCCGCCGAGCTGGATGCCGGTAGAGCCCGAGGCGCCGCCCTGGTTCACGCTGGTGGCGGTGTCGCCCATGAACACGGTGACGGCGTTGAACGAAACGTCGAGCTCATCGGCCACGATCTGGCCGATGGCGACGAACAGGCCGTGGCCCATGTCCATCTTGCCGAAGAAGGCCGAGACTTTGCCATCGGCCGCGACCGCGATGTAGGAAGCGAGCTCGTTGGGCACGAGCGGCGGCTTGGCGCCCTGCGCACGCGCCGAATTGATCGACAGCAGCGTGTCGAGGCTGACCGGCATGCCGATCGAAACCACGAGCGCGCCGGCACCCATGAGGATGGCGCGGCGGGAGAAGGCGGCGGATTTTTCGTGTCTGGTCATGATGCCCTCCCTCAACCCATCATCGTGGCGGCGCGCTTGACGGCGCGCAGGATGCTGACATGGGTGCCGCAGCGGCATTTGAGCCCTTCCAGCGCCTGCTTGATTTCGCCTTCGCTCGGGTTCTTCTTCTCCCGCAGGAAGGTGGCGGCAGTCATGATCCAGCCGTTGATGCAGTAGCCGCATTGCGGCACTTGCTCTTCGACGTAAGCCGTCTGCAGCGGATGCGGCTTCTCGGGCGTGCCGAGGCCGGCGAGGGTCACGATGGCGTGGCCGGCGGCGTCGGACACCGCCATCACGCAGGATCGCACCGGCTGGCCGTCGACATGCACCGTGCAGGCGCCGCATTGCGCGAGGCCGCAGCCGAAATGTGGATTGTTGAGGCCGACGTCGTTGCGCAGCGCATAGAGCAGCGGCATGTCGGGATCGACATCGACGGCGTGGTCCTTGCCGTTGACGTTGAGCGTGAGCGTCTGGCGCATGGGCATCTCCCTCCGCACCGAAGTTTTCCCGGTCCGCTTACGGCGAGACCGTGGATTGGAATGGCTCCAATCGGGTGAGCCTAATCCAAGCGGGACGGAAGGGGAATCACATTTGGAATTGAAAGGCAGAGGACTGCGGCTGGCTCGGTCGACCCCCGTCCCCCTGCAAGGGGGAGGGTCGGGGAGGGGGTCACGTGGCCGGATGCGCGGCCGATCCCCTCGCTGTCCCTCCCCTTTCAAGGGGAGGACCGATGTTGCGAAAGCCGTCGCACCAGAAATTCAAGCAAATGCCGACGTTACTTTTCGCCGAACGGCACCTTGAGGTCGCCGGACTTCAGCGCCGGCGGATGCAGGATCACTTCCTTGCCGGGCTGCCGGAACTCCTCGACGGTGTTGGTGCCGATGCCCTGGTACTGAACCAGCAGCGGACGTGGCGTCGCCCACTCGCCATGCGCATCGAACTTCACGTCGCCGACCACGGTGGAGAACGTGTCGGCATGCATGATGTCGGCGATCTTCTTCTGGTCGAGCGAACCGGCCTTGACGACCGCCTGCTCCAGCACCTGCATGCCGGCATAGATGTAGGGCGGCACGTAGAAGCCGAGCGCGTCGACGCCCTCGGCGGCGGCCTTGCTCTGGTAGACCTTGAGGAAGTCATCGATGCCGGGGAACTTGATGGTCGGCGCCGGCACATAGAACTCGTAGCTCAGCACGCCGTTGAGCAGCGGCCCGAGTTGCGCCTTGATCGCCGCGAATTGCGGGCCGACGGTGCCGCCGCCGAACATCATGGTCTTAAGGCCGAGTTCGCTGGCGGCCCGCACCATGCCGACGGAATCCGGCGGGTATGAGCCGACGAAGACGAGGTCGGGCTTCGCCGCCGCGATGCCGCGCACCACCGGCGCGAAATCCACCGTGTTCGGCGGGTAGGGCCGGTCATAGACGATCTTGAGGCCATGCTTTTTGGCGACCTCGCGCGCCGCATCGACGATCGCCTTGCCGAACTCGGCGTCGGCGCCGGTGAGCGCCACGGTCTGCGGCTTGGGATTGAGCGCCATCGCGACGTCGAAGAACGCGGTCGGCACCGACGGCGCGACCATCGGCATCATCTGGAAATAGCGGTCGTAGTGGAACTGTTCGTTCACCGAGAGACCGAAGAAACTGACCATGGTGAGCCCGCGGCTCATCACGATCGGCATGATCGGCGCGATCAGGTTGGTGGCGTAGGGCGAGACCACGAGGTCGACTTTGTCGACGTCGAGCAGCTTGGTGTAGATGCCCGGCACGGTCGAGGGGTTGCTCTGGTCGTCATAGGAGACGATCTCGACCTTGCGGCCGAGCAGCCCGCCCTTGCCGTTGACCGCGTCCGCCCACATCCGGATCGCCAGCAGGCCGGCCTTGCCGTTGCCGGCAAGCCCGCCCGTCAGCGCCATCGCGAGGCCGATCTTGATCGGATCGGCAGCCTGCGCGGCGGGTGCGAACGCCGTCGCGGCGAGCACGCCGGCTACGGATAGAAGCCGGGCGACCGGCCGCAGAAATGACAGCATGTGAGTCCCTTCCCTGAGTATTATGAACGTGCGCCCGACTTTGCTGCACGCCGCCCTGTTTCGGCCTCATCCGAGGAGCTGCCGAAGGCGGCGTCTCGGAGGATGGGCAGCATGTGTTGCCCATGGGTCGAGACGGCGCACCCAAGTCGGCCTGCCCAACTTGGGATTTAATTGCGAATGTCGGGCTAGCCCAACATCGGTGCGCCTCCTCACCATGAGGCGGAGCTAAAGCCGTGGTCGCCAGGCCGCCTCACGCCACCTTCGCCGGCCACACGCCGGCGTGCTGCAGTTCGGCGAACGACTTGTCGGTGAACTCGGCCGCCGGGCCGTCGCCGCCGATCACGAACATCAGGATCGATTCCTGCTCCGGATCGCCCGGCGTGACGCAGTGGAAGCGGCGGATAGCGCCGGGCGGAAACGAGATCACGTCGAGCGGATCGAGATCGACGAATTCGACCTCGCCCTTCTCATCTTCCCATGACGCGCGCCACTTGCCGGTCATGCAGATGAAGGTCTCGTTGGTGTCGTGGTTGTGCATCATCGGGCCCTTGCCGGGCTTGGCGCGGCAATAGCCGAGGTTGAAGCCCTCCGAGATCGGAATTGCCGCCATGCGCGCGGCGTCCTCGCCGACCGGCGAGTTGAACGTCGCGCCCTCGCCCTTGGGCGGCTGGAAGCCGATGACGTTGTAGAGCGTGCGCACGGCGCTCGGATATTTGGAATCCGGCAGGCCGCCGTCGAAGCCCTTGAGGTCCTTGAAGCGGGCGACGCGCTTCATCATGTCGGCGCGGGTGACGCCCATCCGGGGCAATCGTTCCATCATTTCCTCCTCGCGTTGTTTTCTCGATTATCGGGCGCGGCACGGCAAGAAGCAATTGATACCGCTGGTAGCAGAGACTGAGAGCGATGCTGCGACGATCTCCGCTCGTCCCCGCGAAAGCGCGGACCCAGCGGCGACGTTGCGCATCTGCATTCCCGCGTTCGCGGGAATGAGCGGAGCCCGTTGCGGGCGGCTCGCTTCAGCTCACGCGCTTGGCTCGCCGGCTTCCACCTCGGCGAGCTTGGCGCGCCAGTCACGCTGCTTCATGATCATGGAATACGCCGACAGCGCGAGCAGCACCGCGCAGGCGACGAGGAGCAAAGCCGAGATCGGCCGCTGCCCGAAGATCAGGTAATTGCCGTTCGACATGATCAGCGACTGGCGCAGGCTCTGCTCGAAGGTCGGCGCGATCACGAGCCCGAGCACCAGCGGCGCTGGATCGAAGCCGAACTTGCGCAAGCCATAGCCCAGCACGCCCATGATCAGCATGATCCAGACATCGACGATGGAATGCCCGACCTCGTAGACGCCGATGATGCAGAACATGATGATGAGCGGATAGAGATACGCGTAAGGGATGCGCAGCACCGTCACGAAGATGCCGACCAGCGGCAGGTTGAGCGCGAGCAGCATCAGGTTGCCGACATACATCGAGGCGACGAAGCCCCAGAACACGTCGGGATGCTCTGTCACGAGCTGCGGCCCCGCGTTGACGCCGTGGATCATCAGGGCGCCGATCAGCACCGCGGTGATCGGCCCGGTCGGGATGCCGAGCGCCAGCATCGGCACGAAGGCGCCGGTGGAGGCGGAGTTGTTGGCGGACTCAGGCCCGGCGACGCCGGCGACGGCGCCGTGGCCGAACTCTTCCGGATGCTTCGAGACGCGGCGCTCCAGCGCATAGGACAGGAAGCTGGAGATGATGTGCGCCGAGCCCGGGATGATACCGATGATGAAGCCGAGCACCGAGCCGCGCGCGATCGGCCACGCCGCCTCGCGCCACTCCTGGCGGTTGGGCAGCAGTTCGCGCAGCTTTGGCGTTATGACCTGCCCGACGACGTTGGCGCTCGGCGTCGCCAGGATCTCGCCGAGGCCGAACAGGCCGACCGCGACAGGCACGATGCCGATGCCGTCGCCGAGTTCCGGCAGATCGAAGCTGTAACGGAAATGGCCGGTCATGTTGTCGATACCGATCATGCCGAGCATCAGGCCGGTGCAGGCCATCAGCAGCGTGCGAGGCAGCGAGGTCGACGACATGTAGGCGAGGAAGATGAGGCCGAGCACCAGCAGGGCGGTGTATTCGGGCGGCCCGAACTTCAGCGCGAGGCTCGCCAGCGGCGGCGCCACGATTGTCAGCATGATGATGCCGAAGGTGCCGGCGACCCACGAGCCGACCGCCGCGATGCACAGCGCCGAGCCGGCGCGGCCTTTCTTGGCCATGGCGTAGCCGTCGATGCACGTCATCACCGAGGATGCCTCGCCCGGAATGCGCATCAGGATCGAGGTGGTCGAGCCGCCATATTGCGAACCGTAATAGATGCCGGCCAGCATGATCACGGCCTGCGTGGCATTGAGCCCGAAGGTCACGGGGAGCAGGATCGAGATGCCCGACAGCGGGCCGATGCCGGGCAGCACGCCGACCAGCGTGCCGACCAGGCAGCCGAGAAAAGCGTACCAGAGATTGTCCGGCTGGAACGCGACGGCGAAGCCGTGCATCAGGCTGACGAAGGTGCTGTCCACGCGGTGTTCCTGTTACGAGAATATTCGGTCGACGGCCGTCCGAAAGTTAGGAGGGAACAGCCTCCCGGTCCCTCTCCCCCTTGCGGAGAGGGTTTAGGGGTTAGGGTAAGCGGAAAGTCCGGCGCTCGAGACTTCCCCCCACCCTGTCCCTCCCCGCAAGGGGGAGGGGACGATGTTGCACCGACCTTCGCATCTCTGGCGGACCATGTCCCGGCATCAGAAGCCCAGAGGGCCGGTCGGAAGCGGGGCCTTCAGGGCGTAGATGAAGACCCCGTAGGTGAGGCCGGTCGTGAACACGCTGTAGAGCAAGGCGGGCACGACGTTGCGGCGCTCGACCAGGACCAGGATCGCCAGCATCATCAGGACGAAGGTGAGGATGAAGCCGAGCCACGTGTAGACCGTGATCGCAACCGCCGTGATGATCATCACCGGCGCGGCATGACGGAGATCACTCCAGTCGATCGACGACAACGGCTCGCCCTCGCCGGCGCGCAGCATGAGCGAGCCGCCGAGGATGATCAGCAGGACCGCCACGATGGTCGGCAGGAAGCCGGAGCCCGGGAACGATAGCGAGCCGATCGGCAGGTCGCCGCTGAGCGCCAGAATTCCGACGCCGAACGCGACAAAGGCAAGGCCGCCGACGTGATCGGCGCGGATATTCATGCGTTCATCCCTGCCGTCCGATCGAAATCACCGTTTCGTCGACGCGCTTGCCATCGATGTCCCAGAATTTCTGGAAGTCGGGCCCGTCGAGGTAGTCGAGCTCCTGCCCGGCATTGGTAAGCGAGGTCATGAACTGCTCGGCATGCACCGCCTTGCCGATCGCGGCACGAACCGTCTTCACGATCGCATCGGGCGTCGCCTTCGGGGCGAAGATGCCTACCCAGAGATAATATTCGGCGTCGTAGCCGAGCTCCTTCAGGGTAGGGACGTCGGGCAGCAGCTTGGAGCGCGCCGCGCTGAACACCGCGAGCGGGCGCAGCTTGCCGGCCTTGATGTGCGGCAGCGTCGCCGACACGGATTGCGTGGTGGCCTGCGCGTTATTGCCAAGGATGGCGGTGATGGCGGGTCCGCCGCCATTGGTCGGCAGGTGGCGAACCTTGAGGCCGCCCGCGGCGTTCGCCAGCAGCGCCATCGGCAGGTGCGTCGCGCCATAGAGCCCGCCCGAAGAGAACACGATCGTGTCGGGGTTTTTCTTGGCGTCGTCGATGAACTCCTTGGCCGTCTTCCACGGCTGCTGGTCGTTGACCAGGAGCAGCACGGGATCGGCGACGATGCGGGCGAGCGGGATGAAATCGGCGCGCGACGTCTTCACCGGCCGCCCGAACAGCTTGTCGACCTCGGCGTAGCCGCAGATGCCGGTGTTGTGCGACAGCAGCGTGTAGCCATCCGGCTTGGCGTTGGCGACGACCTGCGCGCCGACCTGGCCCGCCGCGCCGGCCTTGGTCTCGACCACCACCGGCTGCTTGAGGATAGGCTCCATCATCGCGGCGAGCGGCCGCGTCACGATGTCGTTGATGCCGCCCGGCGGAAACGCGTTGATGATGGTGATCGCGTGCGAGGGATAGGCATCCTGCGCGAATGCCGGTCCGGCGGCGAGGCAGGCAGCCGTGCCGATGACGAAACCGCGGCGATCCATCCTGTTTCCTACCTTTGTCGGCTGCAAGTGCGCCCGCCTTCTTTCGCGAGGGCTGGCAGCGCTAGCCCTGCACGCGGCCGATATCCTTGACGGCGCTTTCGATGCGCGCGGCATCGGCGTCCCAGAACTTGGCGAATTCCGGCTGATCGAGATAATCGAGTTCCTGGCCGAGATTGGTAAGCGCGGCCTTGAACTGGTCGGTGTTGGCGGCCTTCCTGAAGTTCTCGCGCAGATACGTGACCACCGTTTCGGGCGTACCCTTCGGGGCGAACATGCCGACCCACAAATAATACTCGATGTCGTAGCCCAGCTCCTTCATGGTCGGCACGTCGGGCAGCGCCTTCGAGCGCTGCGCGCCGAACAGCGCGAGCGGCCGTACCTTGCCGGCCTTGACCTGGGCGAGGCATGCCGACACCGAGGACGCCAGCGCCTGCGAGTTGTTGCCGAGCAGAGAGGTGAGCGCCGGACCGCCGCCGTTGGTCGGCAGGTGCCGCAGCTTGAGCCCGCCGGCGGCCTTCATATAGAGCGCCATCGGGATGTGCAGCGCGCCGTAGAGTCCGGAGGAGGAGAAGATGATGGAGTCCGGCCGCTGGACCGCGTCCTCGGTGAAGTCCTTCAGGGTCTTGTAGGGCGTCTGGTCGTTGACGATCAGCACGCACGGATCGGCGACGAAGCGGGCGAGCGGAATGAAGTCGGCGCGGGTGAACTTCGGCTGGCGCCCGAACAGCTTGTCGACCTCGGCGAAGCCCGAGATCGAGGTGATGTGGGAGAGCAGCGTATAGCCGTCTGCCTTGGCATTGGCGGCGACCTGGGCGCCGACCGCGCCGGCGGCGCCCGCCTTGGTGTCGATCACCACCGGCTGCTTGACGATCGGCTCCAACACCGCCGCGAACGGGCGCGTCACCACGTCGGACGCGCCGCCCGGCGGGAACGGGTTGATGACGGTGATGGCGTGGGACGGATAGGCGTCCTGCGCAAGCGACGGGCCGGCGAGCAGCGCGGCAGCCGATGCGGCGGTGCCGGCGACGAATGTGCGTCTGTGCACGTGGTCCTCCCTGAAGCTCGGTGCGGGCGCTGAACGCTCTAGCTGTTGGGGCGGGACACTAGCGGCCAAGGCCGGATCGGGCAACACGCACCGTCATCTCCGCGCAGGCAGCTTGCTCGGCCTGTCGTCCGTCATCCTCAGGATGACGGACGAGAATTCGTTGCGGGTTCATCTTAGGACTCACGCCGCCTTGCCGTGGGCGCGGGCGGTGCGGGCGTGAAGGTCGCGCAGCACCTGCAGCTCGTCCGCATTCGGCGCCGGCGTCTCGCTCACCTGCGCGGCGTAGCGCAAAGGCCAGCCGGTATTGTCCTGGATCTGCGCGCGCGTGACGCCGGGATGGATCGACGTGACGATCATCTCTCTGGTCTCGGCGTCCGGCTCGAAGACGCAGAGGTCAGTGATCAGCCGCGTCGGCCCCTTGGTCTTGACGCCCAGCCGCGCCCGATGGTCCCCGCCCTCGCCGTGGCCGAACGACGTGACGAAATCGAGCTTCGGCACGAAGCCGCGCTTGCCCTGCGCCATGATGACAAAAATCTCGCCGCACGAGATCGCGATCTCCGGCGCGCCGCCGCCGCCGGGCAGCCGCGTCTTCGGCTTGTCGTAAGGGCCGACCACCGTGGTGTTGAGGTTGGCGAAGCGGTCGATCTGCGCGCCGCCGAGGAAGCCCACAGTGATGCGCCCGCCCTGGAGCCAGTAGCGGAACATCTCCGGCACCGGCACGGTGGTGAGCGCGGTGTCGCACAATTCACCGTCGCCGATCGAGAGCGGCAGCACCTCCGGCTTGGTGCCGATGGTGCCGGATTCGTAGATCAGCGTGATGCCGGGCGCATGGGTCAACCGCGCGACGTTGCAGGCCGCAGACGGCGCCCCGATGCCGACGAAACAGACGTCGTCGTTGCGCAGCGCGCGCGCCGCCGCGATCGTCATCATCTCGTTCGGCTTGTAATTCTCAACCATCATTCATTCCGCCGCGTTCGGCATCCGGCGCGCGTATTGGGCAAAGACCTCCGGGCCCTTCTCCAGCACATTGGCCTTCATCCACGCGGTGAACGTGTCGCGTTCCCGCGAGATCGCATCCCAGGCTTTATAATAGGCGTTGTCGCGGCTGTAGTAGCCCTGCGCATAGGAGGGGTGAGCCCCGCCCGGCACGCAGGCAATTGCCGTGATGGTCCAACTCGGCAGGATGATCGCATTGGCGCTGCGCGGCCCGAAATCGTCGACGATCTCTTCCACCGTGACGAGAGAACGCTTCGCGGCCAGCACCGCCTCCTTCTGCACGCCGGTGATGCCCTCCAGCAGCACGTTGCCGTCGCGATCCGCGCGGAGCGCGTGGATCACGGCGGAATCCGGCCGGATCGCCGGCACCGCCGCGAGCGTCTCGCCGGTGAACGGGCAGGTGACGGACTTGATGCTGGGGTTCACCTTGGGCAGGTCGGCGCCTACATAGCCGCGGAAGATCGCGCAGGGCAGTCCCGCCGCGCCCGCCTCGTAGGCGTTGGCCATCGCGGCGTGGGAATGCTCCTCGATGGTGATCTGGTTAGGCCAGCCGTTCTCGTAGGCGTCGCGGAAACGATGGATGGAGCCGACGCCGGGATTGCCACCCCAGGAGAACACCAGCTTCTCGGCGCAGCCCATGCCGATGAGCTGGTCGTAGATCAAGTCCGGCGTCATGCGGATCAGCGTCAGGCGCTTGCGGGCCTGACGGATCACCTCATGCCCGGCCGCGAAGGGAATAAGGTGGGTGAACCCTTCCATCGCCACGGTGTCGCCGTCGCGGACCACGGCCTCGACGCCTTCTGCGAGGGACAGGACGCGAGACATCGTCGGGCGTTTCCTTGTGTTTTAGCCGGCAGCGCCGGAAGCCGTGTAGCTGTAAGCGAGCGGGGGTCCGATGATCAAGTCGGATGGGTCGGGCGAAGCGAAACCCACCCTCTCGGCGCACTTTCGATGGGTTTCGCTTCGCTCAACCCATCCTACGAGTCCTTCGAATTCAAGGCGTTGCAGGAAGCCAGCGACGATGTCGGCAACCGCCTCCTCCCGGCCGGTATAGAAGTGGTCGCAGTCGGGACACCACCATGGCCTCGCAGGGGCCGCCGGCCCGCCTGGCGAATTCCTCCGCCGGATAGATATGCGACGGCTCCTTGTCACCGCGGATGTACAGCGTCGGACATGCCACCTGCGGTGCGAGCGCCAGGGTCTCAGGGATCGTCGTGGCGTAATCGGCCAGGGTCGCGGCCGTGACGACATACCACCAGCCCGGCATGAGCATGAGTTCGCTGCCCGCGGCCGGCGGCAACCAGTTCGCCTCGGCCTGCGCCACGAGCTCGTCGTGGCGCTCGGCGCCGAACAGGCCGGTCCTGGCGGCCATCGGCATCAGGCCTGGACCGCCGGCATGGGCCGACATCAGCACCAGCGCCGCGCGTGTCCGGGATGCGCCACCACATGCGGCACCGCCAGCATGCCGCCATTGCTGTGGCCGATCACGACCGGATCGGCGAAGCCCCGCGCCGCCAGCCATGCGCGGGCGTAATCGTTGTCCGCGAGCGCCTCGCGGGTGAGCTGGAAGGCGCCGCCGACCGCCTGCCGGCTGTTGAGCGTCGCCACCACGTCGTGGCCGCGCCGGTTATAGGCGAGGCAGGCATAGCCGAGCTTGGTCAGCGCCGGCGGCAGGAAGCGCGACGGCCCGGTGTAGAAGTTCATGCAATTGCCGTGCATGAGCTGCACGGCGCCGGCGGTCACGCCACCCTCCGGCTGGTAAAACAGCCCGTCGAGCGGATAGGTGTCGGTCGCGATGGAGATCAGTTCGGTGCGCATGCGGGGCTCACACGATCACATCGCGATCGCTAAATCCATCCTGCCCGAACACCCGCAGGTAGCGAGCGATCTCGTCCGGCGAGCCGATCGCCTTGGCGGGATTGTCGGACAGCTTGACCGCGCTGCGGCCGTTCGCGGACACCACCTTGCACACCAGGCTGATGGGATCGAGCGTGTCGAGCCCGCGCGGATGGCAGCCCCGGAAATCGTTGGAGGCGAGCGTGCCCCAGCCGAAGCTCTCGCGGATGCGGCCGTGGAAGTGCTTGTGCAGCGCGATGATGTTGTCGACGTCGAGGCCGTCCGAGAACATGCCGCGCTTGGTGTGCGGATCGCGGCCGCGGCCCCGGTACCAGGCGATCATCTCCTCGCCCGCCGCGAACGGCTCCTTGGAGTCGAAGCGCTGGCCGGTCCAGTCCGCCACCCAGTCCGGCGCGTCGCGCAGGAACTGCGTCATGCCGAAGGTGTCGGGCAGCATGATGAGCAATTCGCCGTCATAGACCTCCTGCCAGCGCGCCAGCACGGTGTATTGCGAGGCCTTGAGCGCGTCGTCGGCGTCGGCCATGCAGGCAAGCACCATCGGCAGCTCGTGCGAGTTGGTGCCGATCGCCTCGACGGCGTGCTTGAAGGCGAGGAATGCGTTGGACGTGCCGACGAAGCTCGCCGGCAGCTCGTCGGCGAAGGCGGTCGTCACCCATTCCTGCCACAGGAAGCTGTGGCGCCGCCGGGTGCCGAACTCGGCGAACCGGATGCCGGGATACTCGCGCAGTCGCTGGATCTTGGCCCACATCCTGGCCTTGGCCTGGGCGTAGAGCACGTCGAGCTCGAATTCGCCGAGCGTCGCCATCGCGGCGCGCGAGCGCAGTTCGCTCACGATCGCCAGCGCGTAGATCTCCCACATCGTGACGGCGGCCCAGTCGCCCTCGAAGGTGAGGATGTATTGGCCGTCGCGCGCCTCGATCGTGTAGTCGGGCAAGCGGAAGTTGCGCAGGTACTCGATATATTCCGGACGGAAGATGTCGCGGCGGCCGTAGAACTTGTTGCCGGCGAGCCAGATCAGTTCGTTCTCGCGAAAATGCAGGTCCTTCACGTAATCGAGCTGCGCGCGCAGCGCCGCCTCCGGGATGACGTCGGCGAGCCGTACCTCCTTGGTGCGATTGATAAGCTGGAACGCGACCGGCACCTTGGGAAACAGCATCCAGATGAACTGGTGCATCAGGAACTTGTAGAAGTCGGTGTCCAGCAGCGAGCGGATCACCGGGTCGAGCCGGTAATTGTGGTTGTGGACCCGGGTGGCGAAATCGAGCATGGCAGAGTCCTGCTAGCGCGGGCGATGAGATCCGAGTCCCGCAGCTGAGGCCCTTGCTCCGCTCGGGCGCCTCATGGCCGGGCTTGTCCCGGCCTTCCACGTCTAGGTGCGCGTAGCACCTCTTAAGGAGGGCGCGCCGGGGCTAAGCAATCCCAGCCAAGTCAACATGCCGTTCTGTCAAAGTGCAAGGACCTTTCCATGAAGCTCGTCGACCTCTCCCACGTCATGAACATCCATACGCCCGGCTGGGTCGGCTATGCCGGCAACAAGATGTATTATGCGCAGAATCTGCAGACCCAGATGATCGTGGCGCAGCGCATCGAGACCGCGCTGCACGCCGGCACCCATTTCGACGGCGCCATGCACGCGACCGACGGGCGCACCGGCGACATGGCCTCGCTGCCGCTCGACTACTCTGTCAACCGCGGCGTGGTGGTCGACATCTCCGACAAGTGCACGGACTGGACCGTGATCACGCCGGAGATGATCGAGAGCGCCGGCGCCGACATCCGCGAGGGCGACATCCTCATCCTGCATACCGGCTGGCACAAGCATTACGAGGGCGCCAAGCAGCAGGATCTGGTGCGCTACTTCTGCTTCCACCCGGGACCGAACCTCGACACCATGCACTGGATGCTGAAGAAGAAGATCAAGTGGTTCGGCATGGACACCGGCTCCTGCGACCACCCGATGAACACCTCGATCCGCAACATGCGGCCCGACATCGCGGCGCAGTTCACCAAGGAATACGGCAAGACGCCGGCCGAGTTCTTCGGCACGTTCGAATACAGCGCACAAGCTCTCCGGCCGCCGCGTGCGTCGCGGACATGTTCCCGTTCCACAACTGGGCGTTCCAGGAGGGCCTGCTGCACGCCGAGAACATCGGCGGCGATATCGAACTCGTGCTCGGCCAGCGCTGCGTGATCGGCGCCTTCCCGTGGCGCTACGAGGGGCTGGAAGCCTGCCCGTGCCGCATCGTGGCATTCCGCGGACGCGGGCGACATGAGCGTCGAGGCGATGGGCGAAGCCGCGCAGGGCGTCGCGAGGTAGCCGCTACGCCGCGCGGCACTCGCGCCGGCGTGGACGCGCCTGCGTTGCCGCTTTGATCACTTGCGGCACCCGCCCGACTTAATTAGCCTTTCATTTGTATGCAAACGATGCGCCCCCCGGGATACCGCGGCGGCGAGGGATCAGCGGACATGCCGACGATCGTCACGGCCGATGGAACACACCTTTATTACGAAGAAATCGGCACCGGCAGGCCGATCGTTTTCATTCACGAATACGCAGGGGACTATCGCACCTGGGAGCCGCAGGTCCGTTATTTCTCCCGCCTGCACCGCTGCATCACTTACAGCCAGCGCGGCTATCCGCCGTCCGGCGTGCCCGAGGCCGCGGAGCGCTACAGCCAGGACATCTTCCGCGACGACGCGATCGCGCTGATGGACGCGCTGAAGATCGACAAGGCGCATGTCGTCGGCCACTCCATGGGCGGCTCGACAGCCTTGCAGGTCGGGATCAGGTATCCGGAGCGCTGCATCTCGGTGGTCGCGGCCGGCACCGGTTATGGCTCGTTTCCCGACGAGGAACGCCGCGCTGCCGCCAAGGCGGTGTCGCGCGAGACGGCGAAGATGTTCGCCTCGCAGGACATCAAGCTCTCCGCCGCCACCTACGGCGACGGCCCGATGCGGCAGGCCTACAAGCACAAGGACCCGCGCGGCTACGCCGAGTTTGCCCGAATGCTGTCGGAGCATTCCGCGCATGGCCACGCCATGACGATGGAGAACCTCCAGGCCAAGCGTCCGACGCTGTGGGAGATGGAGGCCGACCTCAAGCGCTTCGTGCCGCCGCTACTGGTCATCGTCGGCGACGAGGACGAGCCCTGCCTCGATCCCAGCCTGTTCCTCAAGCGGACAGTGCCGACCGCCGGGCTGCTGGTGATCCCGCGCTCCGGCCACACCATCAACAGCGAGGAGCCGGCGGCGTTCAACGACGCGCTCGCCGAGTTCTTTCCGGCCGCCGAAGCCGGCCGCTGGCTCGCCCACAAGGCAGTGCAATGACTGAGGCCAGCTTCGTAGGGTGGGTTAGCTGAAGGCGTAACCCACCACGGAGGCCATTTGGCGGATTACGCTGCGCTAATCCGCCCTACGTTGTCGTCCCCGCCCCTGAGGGTCGACGCATCGGGGAATGTGAACGCATGGATCTTCAACTCAACGGCAAGACCGCGCTCGTCACCGGCGGCAGCGAGGGCATCGGCAAGGCGATCACGCGCGCACTTGCCCGCGAGGGCGTCGACGTCGCGATCTGCGCGCGGCGCAAGGAGCCGCTGGAGGCGACCGCAGCCGAGATCGCCAAGGAGACCGGCCGGAAGATCGTGGCAATTCCCGCCGACCTTACCAAGGACGCGGACGCCAGGAACTTCATCGAGCAGGGCGCCAAGGCGCTGGGCCGCGTCGACATCATGATCAACAACGCCGGCTCGGCGGCCGGCGGCGTGATCGAGACGCTCACCGAGGACGACTGGGAGAAGGGCCTGCAGCTCAAGTTCATGGGTTATGTGCGCTGCCTGCGCTACGTGCTGCCCATCATGGTCAAGCAGGGCGGCGGCCGCGTCGTCAACCTGATCGGCAACGACGGCGTGAAGCCCTCCTACTGGGAGGTCGTGCCGGGCGCCGCCAACGCGGCGGGGCAGAACCTCACCAAGTCGCTGGCCGGGCAATACGGCAAGCACAACATCTCGTTCTGCGCCGTGAATCCGGGGCCGGTGCGCACCGAGCGCTGGGCCGGCCTCGTCACCGCAATGTCGCGCGACATGGGTTTGTCCTATGCCGAGGCCGACAAGCTCGCGCCGTCGTCGATCCCGATGGGCCGCATCGCGGAAGCCGAGGAATGCGCCAACCTCGTCGTCATGCTGGCCTCGCCGCTGATGCATATGGTCAACGGCACGATGATCGAGATCGACGGCGGCCAGGAAAAGGCGCTGATGGACCGGATGCGGGACCGGTGAAACAATCCCACCCTTATCCAGAGGAGCCGCCGAGGGCGGCGTCTCGAAGGATGAGAACACGCTCGACGGTTCGAGACGACGCGGACCGTGTCATTGGCCGGCCGAAGGCCGGCCCCCCTTGGCGCCTCCTTACCATGAGGCGGAGCGAGTTGAAGCAGCCATCAACCTTGACAACCCCTCGCACCCCACGGACCATTTGATCCAGGCAGCGGCCTGCCGGGGCCGAACGAACGAACGTCAAACAGGAGCTTCTCCATGATCACTAGGCGTCACGTCGTTTCCCTCGCGCTGGCCGGCATCGCCGCCGGTTTCGCGAACGCCGCATCGGCCCAGCAGACCATTAAGATCGGCGAGCTCAACAGCTACAAGACGCAGACGGCGTTCCTCGATCCCTACAAGAAGGGCTGGGAACTCGCGATCGAGGAGATCAACGCCGGCGGCGGCGTGCTCGGCAAGAAACTCGAGGTCGTCTCCCGCGACGACGGCTCCAATCCCGGCGACGCCGTGCGCGCCGCGGAGGAGCTGGTGACGCGCGAAGGCGTCAGCATCATCGCCGGCACCTTCCTGTCGCATATCGGCCTCGCCGTCACCGAGTATGCCGGCAAGAACAAGGTGTTCTTCCTCGCCGCCGAGCCGCTGACCGACAAGATCACCTGGCAGAACGGCAACCGCTACACCTTCCGCCTGCGCGCCACGACCTATATGCAGGTCGCGATGCTGCTGCCGGACGCGCTGGCCGCTAAGAAAAAGCGCTGGGCGCTGATCTATCCCAACTTCGAATATGGCCAGTCCGCGGTCGAAGCCTTCAAGACGCTGATGAAGGCCAAGCAGCCGGACATCGAGTTCGTTGCCGAGCAGGCGCCCCCGCTCGGCAAGGTGGATGCCGGCGCCGTGCTCCAGGCGATCGACGACGCCAAGCCGGACGCGATCTTCAACGTTCTGTTCGGCGCCGATCTCACCAAGCTGGTGCGCGAGGGCACGACGCGCGGCACCTTCAAGGACCGCACCGTCGTGAGCCTGCTGTCCGGCGAGCCGGAATATCTCGACCCGTTGAAGGAGGAAGCGCCGGCCGGCTGGATCGTCACCGGCTATCCGTGGGACGCCATCACCACGCCGGAGCACAAGGCGTTCCTTGCCGCCTACCAGAAGAAATACAACGACTATCCGCGGCTGGGCTCCATCGTCGGCTATGTCACGATGAAGTCGCTCGCTGCCGGCATCGCCAAGGCCGGCTCGACCGACACCGAGAAGATGATCGCGGCGTTCCGCGGCCTCAAGGTCGACAGCCCGTTCGGCCCGTTCGAGTACCGCGCCAGCGATCATCAGGCCACCATGGGCGCCTATGTCGGCAAGCTCGCCGTCAAGGACGGCAAGGGCACCATGGTCGACTTCAAGTATGTCGACGGTGCCTCCGTGCTGCCCTCCGACGCCGAGGTGAAGAAGCTGCGCACGACGCCGGAGTAGGCGACACGTGAACTTCGAGGTCTTTATCCCGTCTAAGGTGAGGTACGACAATTCAACGGTGTTCCCTCTCCCCTTGCGAACCAGGGCGCAGGAGGGATAGAGGTGGACTGAGATAGATGATCGTTGATTCGGTGTCGCTTTCATCGATGTTCATGAGGACGGCGATGCCCTGACGCTTCCGCTGTTGCCCGAGGATGCTACCTATTTGAGGTCCAGGTATCATTTACAGAGGGGTGACGCATGCCTCAGCTCAAGCTCACCAGGAGCGCCATCGATGCGCTGAGACCGAGCACCAAGGATACCGTCTATTGGGACGTCGGTCTGCCCAGTTTCGGTGTCAAGATCACCCCCAAGGGCCGCAAGGTCTTCATCGTGCTTTACCGGGTGGCCAGCGGTCAATCGCGGCTGCGGAAATTCACTATCGGCCCCTACGGTCGCGTCACACTCGCCATGGCGCGAGGACAGGCCCAGAAGATATTTGCGGCCCGCGTGGAAGGTCGTGACCCTGCCGCGGAAAAGACTGAAGCGCGGCGGCGATCGATTGTTGACCGGATCAGCGACTTGGTTGATGCTTTTATCGCGGATCGGCTGCAGCATCTCAGGACGGCCAACCAACTTGCGGCGAGCCTTCGGCGGGACGTCATCCCAATCTGGGGGGCCAAGAGCATCCGAGACATCAAGCGGCGAGACGTTGTCGATCTCATTACCGGCGTTAGTCAACGCGGAAATGCTGCTGCGCGTAAGCTGCTGAAGCTCGTTAAGTCGTTCTTCCGCTGGTGTCTCGGCCGTGGCGTCATCGACGTGTCGCCTGCCGACGACTACCGATTAGCGCAGAAAGAAAAGAGCCGAGGCCGCTTTCTGGACAACTCGGAACTCGTGGCTGTCATCCAAGCCGCGCAAACTATGCGGTCTCCGTTTGGCCAAATACTGGAAGTCCTGGCGCTGACGGGGCAGCGGCGCGAGGAAGTGGCTCAAATGTCCTTGGCGGAGATCGACGAAAATAATCGCTCGTGGCGCATCCCATCCGCTCGAAGCAAGAACGACAAGGCGCATATCATCCATTTGTCGTCCCGGGTGTGGGAGATCATCCAGGCAATGCCACGAACGATCCAACTCATCTTCGCAACACCAGGCGGTTACCGCTTTCAAGATTTCAGCCGGTTCAAAATCGAACTTGATCGCCTGTCAGGCGTAAGCGGTTGGCGCCTGCACGATCTTCGGAGGACCGTAGTGACTGGCATGGCGAGGCTTGGCGTCGCGCCTCACATCGCCGACAAGGTCCTCAATCACCAAAGCGGAACGATCTCGGGCGTCGCAGCCGTCTACCAACGCCACGAGTTCCTCTCAGAAAGGAAGCAGGCGTTGGAGCTATGGGCTATCCACGTTGGGAGTCTTTTAGACGCCCACCTTTGTCAGGTAACAAAGCCGCGTTCGGCGGCAGCGTGATCGAATTATGCGCTTGCGCCTCTAGTACGAAAGGTCAGCTGTTGACGCGTGAGCGGACATCAAGGGGCTGTTTCGAGACTTCGCCCATGGGCCGATGCTGTCGAAAAAGTCTGTTTCGATTGGAGAGACGTTGGAGGGGCGTCACTGAACATCAGCTCGGGCGCCCTGGCCTTGATCTACATCAATACCCAGCACGGCATCCGCACGGTCGACGCGCAACTCGTCGAGATGGGCCGCACCTATGGCATGTCGCCGACGACCTTGTTCTGGCGCGTGATCCTCCCCGGGGCGCTGCCGTCGATCTTCGTCGGCCTGCGTTACGCGCTGGGCATCATGTGGCTGACCCTGATCGTGGCGGAGACGATCTCGGCCTCATCGGGCATCGGCTACATGGCGATGCAGGCGCGCGAATTCCTGCTCGTCGACGTCGTCGTGCTGAGCATCCTGATCTACGCGCTCCTGGGCAAGCTCGCCAACTCGTCCGCGCGCCTGCTCGAGCGGCTGTGCCTGTCCTGGCATCCGGCCTTTCAGGAACGATGAGGACCACCATGGCCGCGCATGCGCTTCGGCGTGTCGAAGAGGTCGCGGACTACGCGCCCGACCTGCGAGAGGCCGCCCGCAACACGACCGGCAACTCGATCACCATCCGCGGCCTGAACAAGTCGTTCGGCGAGCTCGACGTGCTGCGCGGCATCGACCTGCATGTCCCGGCCGGGCAGTTCGTCGCGGTCGTGGGGCGCAGCGGCTGTGGTAAAAGCACGCTGTTGCGTCTGTTGGTCGGGCTGGAACAGGCGAGCGGCGGCGAATTCTGGTTCGGCCAGGCTTTGACACCGAACGAAGCCGGGCCGCGGCCGCGCACCGTTCGCGTGATGTTTCAGGAGCCGCGCCTGCTGCCGTGGGCTCGCGTGTTGTCCAACGTCGAGGTCGGTCTCGGCGACGAACGAAACTCGTCGCAGGGACGCGAGCGGGCTTTGGAAACGCTGCGCGCCGTCGGCCTCGAAGCGAGGCGGGACGACTGGCCGGCGGTGCTCTCCGGCGGCCAGAAGCAGCGCGTCGCGCTCGCCCGTGCGCTCGTGAGTCAGCCCCGCGTGCTGGCCTTCGACGAACCTCTCGGCGCACTCGATGCCCTGACGCGCATCTCCATGCAGAAGCTGCTGGAGCGCGTCTGGCTCAACCAGCGTTTCACCGCCATCATGGTGACCCACGACGTCGCCGAGGCGGTCACGCTCGCCGACCGCGTGCTGATTATCGAGGATGGCAAGATCGCGCTCGACCTACCGGTCGATCTTCCCCGTCCGCGCGAACGCGGCTCCGCCGAGATCGCCGAACTGGAGGGCCGCATCCTGCGGGACCTGTTCCGCAATTCCAACGCCGGCGTTTGCGGGCCGTGGAGGCCTCAAGGGTGCCGCGCGTTTCGGCGACGAGCCGTGGCTGACGCTGGCGACAGGCGTGCCGCTGCTCGCGGGCGCGCTCGCAGCGATCGATTGCAGCGTCGAGGAGACCATCGACCGGCATTCCCACGCCATCGTCATCGGCCGCGTACACGCCGTGCGGACGAGCGTGGGTAGTGACGCGCTGGTTTATTGGCGCGGGCGGTATTCCGAATTGTCAAACGATGCTGGCGATCGTTCGGCGGCGGGATTTTCGCGCAGCCCGGTTTGCCCGACTCGATTGACGACGTGATTTTCAAATGACCTTTCAGGCATTCATTACATCCTCCGGAGACTCCTCCTGCCGCCATGCGTCGGCTGCGACCGGCATGTGTCCGTTCTGACAACCTAGGTGCTTAGATTGGCGCATGATGGTCATCCTCAATAACTGAGGAGAGTGATCATGAACGATCTTGCGAATCCTGCCGCGTCTTCCTGTTTCCCGGCCGCAGCTCGGGCTCCAGCATGACGACAAGGCAGTACGCCCGGCTTGTGGGAGAGTGGATCGCCAGCATTGGCTTGGACGCCCATCTGTTCGGCACCCACTCCCTCAGAAGAACCAAGGCTACTTTGATCTATCGGAGGACTGGTAACTTGTGCGCCGTGCAGTTGTTGCTTGGCCACACCAAGATCGAGAGCACCGTGCGATACCTTGGCATTGAGGTCGATGATGGCCTTGCGATAGTAGAACAGGTCGACGTCTGATCTACCTGGGCAGAGCGGACCTGCTCTGCCCATCCCGATACGGCGGATTGGGCCACAAACGGACCTGGCACCAGTCAGCGTCCCGATGGAAACAGCCGGTACTGATCCGGCCGCAACCCGACCAGTTGCCCGATGCGCAGTTGCTGCGAGCGCAGTGCATCGACCTCGATCAGCGTCTCGGCCGTCTCGCTCGCCGAGCGCGACCTCGACGCGGCGCGCCGGGCCGATGCCGTGGATGCGCCGGACGACGCCCTTGAGGCGGTGCTCGCCGCTGGTCGGCACGATGGTGACATCGTGCGGGCGCGCGAACAGCAGTGCCGCGCCGCTCGCCAGTCCTTGCGGGTCGAGCCCGAGCGGCTCACCGCCGAAGCGCACGTCGCCGGCCTCGACCGTGACCGGCACGACGATCGACTCGCCGATGAACTCGTGCACCGCCGGCGTCTGCGGATGGTCGTAGACCTGCTGCGGCGTGCCGGCCTGCTCGATGCGGCCCTTGTCCATCACCACGACGCGGTCGGCGACCTCGAGCGCCTCCTCCTGGTCGTGCGTGACGAAGATCGACGTGACGTGGATCTCGTTGTGCAGGTTGCGCAGCCAGCGGCGCAATTCCTTGCGCACCTTGGCGTCGAGCGCGCCGAACGGCTCGTCGAGCAGCAGCACGCGCGGCTCGATCGCGAGCGCGCGCGCGAGCGCGACGCGCTGGCGCTGGCCGCCGGAGAGCTGGCGCGGATAGCGCTCCGCGAGCCAGCCGAGCTGCACGAGGTCGAGCAGCTTGTCGACCCGCTGGCGGATCTCCGCTCGCTGTGGCGGTACTTGCGCGGCCGCGCGCGCAGTCCGAACGCGATGTTCTCGAACACCGTCATGTGCCGGAACAGCGCGTAGTGCTGGAACACGAAGCCGACATTGCGCTCGCCGACGCTGTGCGACAGCGCATCCTCGCCGTCGAACTGCACCTCGCCTTCGTCCGGCCACTCGAAGCCCGCGACGATGCGCAGCAGCGTCGTCTTGCCCGAACCGGACGGACCGAGCAGCGCGATCAGTTCGCCGGAGCGGACATCGAGCTTGACCTGGTCGAGCGCGGTGAAATCGCCGAAGCGCTTGGTGACGTTGAGGATCGAGATCCGCATCGGTTATTCCTTCGCGGTGCGCTTTTCGAGCACCGCCTTCGCGATCAGCGTCACCAGCGCGAGCAGCGCCAGCAGCGAGGCGACCGCGAACGCGGCCGCGGCCTGATAGCCGTCGTAGAGCGCTCTCGACCTGCAGCGGCATGGTGTTGGTCTCGCCGCGAATATGGCCGGACACCACCGAGACCGCGCCGAACTCGCCCATCGCGCGCGCGTTGCACAGCAGCACGCCGTAGAGCAGCGCCCATTTCACGTTCGGCAGCGTCACGCGGAAGAAGGTCCGCAGGCCCGAGGCGCCGAGCGACAGCGCGGCCTCCTCCTCCTCGGTGCCCTGCTCCTGCATCAGCGGGATCAGTTCGCGCACGACGAACGGGAACGTCACGAAGATCGTCGCGAGCACGATGCCGGGAACCGCGAAGATGATCTTGATGTCGTGCGCGGCAAGCCACGGACCGAACATAGCCCTGCAAGCCCGAACAGCAGCACGAAGACCAGACCGGCGATCACCGGCGAGACCGAGAACGGCAGATCGATCAGCGTGATCAGGAGGTTCTTGCCGCGAAACTCGAACTTCGCGATCGCCCATGCCGCGACCAGGCCGAACACGCCGTTGAGCGCGACGGAGACGAGCGCGACGAGCAGCGTCAGCCGGATCGCCGCCAGCGTGTCGGCGTCCGTGAGCGCGGCCAGATAGGCCTCGACGCCCTTCGAGAAGGCCTGCGCGAACACGTTGATCAGCGGCAGCACGATGAACAGGCCGAGAAACGCCGACCGTCAGCGAGATGATCGACGCAGCGAACCCACGCGGGGTCGGCCCGCACGTCGGCCTTCCGTCGACCTTCAGTCGTACCTTGCCGCACGGGCCCATCGCAAACGATGCCTCGTCCGGCTGAACGTATTCCGAAACAGGCAAGACCGTCACATCCGCCTCCCCGTTCGCGCTTCGGACCAGCGCTGCAGCCCGTTGATGAAGAAGAGCAGCAGAAAGGATGCGAGCAGCATCACGGCCGCGATCGCCGTCGCGTCGGCGTAGCGGAATTCCTGCAGCCGGATGACGATCAGCAGCGGCGCGATCTCCGACACGTTCGGCAGATTGCCGGCGATGAAGATCACCGAGCCGTATTCGCCGACCGCGCGCGCGAACGCGAGCGCAAAGCCGGTCAGCAGCGCCGGAACAGGCTCGGCAGGACGACGCGGCGGACGATGGTCCAGCGGCTCGCGCCGAGCGAAGCGGCGGCCTCCTCCAGTTCCTTTTCGAGGTCCTCCAGCACCGGCTGCACGGTCCGCACCACGAACGGCAGGCCGATGAAGACCAGCGCGACGAAAATGCCGAGCGGCGTGAATGCGACCTTGATGCCGAGCGGGGCGAGCAGGCCGCCGAGCCAGCCGTTCTCCGCATAGAGAGTGGTCAGCGCGATGCCGGCGACGGCGGTCGGCAGCGCAAACGGAATGTCGACGATCGCATCGAGCAGCTTGCGGCCGGGAAAGCGGTAGCGCACCAGCGCCCAGACGACGAGCGAACCGAACACGAGATTGACGAGCGCGGCCGCAAACGAGAGGCCGAACGAGAGCTGCAAGCGCATGCAGCACGCGGCGGCTGGTGATGATGGCGATGAACTGACTGAACGACAGCTCCGCGGTCTTGAGGAAGAGAGCGGCGAGCGGGATCAGCACGATCAGCGAGAGCCACAGCAGGCTGACGCCGAGCGTGATCCCGAAACCCGGGATCACGCTGCGCCTGCGCGCCGTCGCCACTGCTGTCCCGCTCACGGCGTCCTCGCGCTATTGCGTGTAGATCTTGTCGAATATGCCGTCGTCGTTGAAGTGCGCCGCCTGCGCCTTGCGCCAGCCGCCGAACACGTCATCGATCGTGAACAACTCGACCTTGGCGAAATCGTTCTCGTACTTCTTCGCGACCGCCGGGTCGCGCGGACGATAGTAATTCTGCGCCGCGATCTCCTGGCCTTCGGGCGAGTAGATGAACTTGAAGTAAGCCTCGGCGGCAGCGCGGGTACCCTTCTTGTCGACGACCTTGTCGACGATCGCGACTGGTCGGCTCGGCGAGGATCGAGAGCGGCGGCACGACGATCTCGAACTTGTCCTTGCCGAATTCGTCGATCGCGAGAAACGCCTCGTTCTCCCACGCGAGCAGCACGTCGCCGATGTTGCGCTCGACGAATGTCACCGTCGATCCGCGCGCGCCGGTGTCGAGCACCGGGACGTTCTTGTAGACGTCGCGAACGAAGTCGCGGGCCTTGTCCTCGCGAGCCGTATTTCTTCAGCGCGTAACCCCAGGCCGCGAGATAATTCCAGCGCGCGCCGCCGGAGGTCTTCGGATTGGGCGTGATCGACCTTGATGCCCGGCTTCACCAGATCGTCCCAATCCTTGACGCCCTTCGGATTGCCCTTGCGGACCAGGAACACGATGGTCGAGGTGTAGGGCGCGGCGTTGTTCGGGCAGCTTCTTCTGCCAATCCGCCGCGATCAACCCGCGCTCGGCGATGGCGTCGATGTCATAGGCGAGCGCGAGCGTGACGACATCGGCCTGCAGGCCGTCGATCACCGAGCGGGCCTGCTTGCCGGAGCCGCCGTGCGATTGCTTGACCTCGATCGTCTTGCCGGTGTCGGCCTTGATATTTCGCCGCGAAGGCCTTGTTGATCGCGGCGTAAAGCTCGCGCGTCGGATCGTAGGAGACGTTGAGCAGATTGATGTCGGCAGCCTGTGCGCGTGCCAAGCAGGATCAGGCTCGCAGCTAGGCCGGCTATTACTCGTCGCATCAAGTACCTCCAATGTCGCGGCGGCAGGGGCCGTAGCGTCGAACCGATAAGCTGCGCTTGAGTAAGTAACGGGTCAATAAAATGGAGTTCTTATTTTGGCCCACATGTAGCAACCGGCCTTCTCCGTTCTAGCCAAAGCACAGAACGTGCGTATCGACTTGCATGATTTGTAACTCGGATATCCGCTAATGGGACCGCGCGTCTTGGCCGTGATGAGCACGTGCAAAACGCATCCGGCAAAATTCCGGGTTGACGAGAATTATTTTCCGTATAGAACAATACCATCGGAAGTAAACAGAATAATATTCTGCTGTGCGGCATTCGTGTCTTGGAATGAAGCAATCCAAGAATAGCTCTGTTGAAGACTATTCTTTTCTTGCCACATCATGAGAGACGTCTCGCCGGCACGTCATCAGGCAGACGGCGACCGTTGGGTGAACATCAGTCGCAAAGCAGGCGCAAGGCGGAGTGAGAGTGTGGACCGGCTAGACGAACTCGAAGCGCAAAGCATTTTCATTTTCCGCGAAGCCTTCGCCCGCCTGAACAAGCTCGCGCTGCTGTGGTCGCTTGGCAAAGACTCCAACGTGATGATCTGGATCGCGCGCAAGGCCTTCTTCGGCCGCGTGCCGTTTCCGGCCATGCATGTCGATACCGGCAAGAAATTCCCGGAGATGTACGCTTTCCGCGATCGCTATGCGGTCGAGTGGGACCTCGACCTGATCGTCGAGCAGTGCCCGCCGATCGACAGCGTCGATCCGACGCTGCCGCCGGCCGCGCGTTCCGCGGCGCGCAAGACCGAGGGGCTGAAGCTCGCGCTGGCCAAGCACAAGTTCGACGGCCTGATCGCCGGCATCCGCCGCGACGAGGAGCCGACGCGCGCCAAGGAGCGGGTGTTCTCGCCGCGCGGTCTCGAAGGCGGATGGGACGTGCGCGATCAGCCACCGGAGTTCTGGGACCAGTTCAACGCGTCGCCGCCGCCCGGCGCGCATCTGCGCATCCATCCGATCCTGCATTGGACCGAGGCGGATATCTGGGCCTACACGCGCCGCGAAGGCATCCCGATCATCCCGCTCTATCTGGCGCGCGACGGCAAGCGCTACCGCTCGCTCGGCGACTCGGACATCACGTCTCCGGTCCCCTCCCAGGCGCGCACGATCGACGAGATCATCGCCGAACTGGACGCGACGAACATGCCGGAGCGCGCCGGGCGCGCGATGGATCACGAATCCGAAGATGCCTTCGAACGGCTGCGCACCGCCGGCTACCTGTAAACCAACCGCCAACAGCAAGAAACAACATCATGAACATCCTCGTCACCGAGAACTCCCTTCGGGAGGGCGTTGCCGTCGGCGCGCGCCGACAGCCGCCCGCTGGTTCGCATCGTCATCGTCGGGCATGTCGATCACGGAAAGTCGACGCTGATCGGACGGCTGCTGCACGAGACCGGCAGCCTGCCCGACGGAAAGCTCGAATCGCTGAAGGCCTTCAGCGAACGGCGCGGCATGCCGTTCGAATGGTCGTTCCTGCTCGACGCGCTGCAGACCGAGCGCGACCAGGGCATCACGCTCGACACCAGCCAGATCCACTTCCGCACCGCCTCGCGCGACATCGTGCTGATCGACGCGCCGGGGCATGCCGAATTCCTGCGCAACATGATCACCGGCGCCTCGCAGGCCGATGCCGCGCTTCTGCTCATCGACGCGGCGGAAGGCGTGCGCGACCAGACGCGACGCCACGGCTACCTGCTGCATCTGCTGGGCATCCATCAGGTCGCCGTCGTCATCAACAAGATGGATCGCGTCGGCTTCGACGAGAAGCGCTTTCACGATATCGAGGCCGAGATCGTCGATCATTTCTCCAGCCTCGGCCTGACCGCGACGGCGATCATCCCGATCTCGGCGCGGCATGGCGACGGCATCGCGCAAGCTGACGCCGCCCGATCGCGTGGCACACCGGCCCGACCGTGCTGAAGGTGCTCGATCGTTTCGCGCCGGCGCGCCCCGCGACCGACCTTGCGCTGCGCATTCCGGTGCAGGCGATCTACAAGTTCGACGACCGCCGCATCATCGCCGGACGTGTCGAGACCGGCCGCATCGCGGTCGGCGACGAGGTCACCATCATGCCGCGCGGCCGAAAGGCGCGCGTACAGACCATCGAGGCCTGGCCGGTGCCTGACGAGTCCCGGGTGCCGCATGATGCGTACGCTGGACAATCGGTCGGCATCACGCTCGACGATGAGGTGTTCGTCGATCGCGGCGATATCATCTCGGCTGTCGACGCACCCGCGAGATCGACACGGCGCCTGCGCGCGCGCGTGTTCTGGCTGCATGAAAGCCCGCTCAGCGTCGGCGACGCGGTGACGTTGCGCATCGGGACCGCCGAGGGCCGCGGCACGGTCGCGCTGATCGATAACGCGGTCGATCCGGGCAAGCTCGACAGTGGTCGCGGCAGCCGCCATCGGACAAAATCACGTCGGCGAAATCGAGATCGCGTTGACGCAGCCGATCGCCGCCGACATGTATGCGCTCAATCCGCGCACCGGCCGTGTCGTGCTCGAATTCAATGGCCGTATTGCCGGCGGCGGCCTGATCCTCGCGACCGACGGTCCAGCCCGTGCCGGTCACCGAACGATCTCTCGGCCCTTGCCGCGCGGCTCAACCGCAGAGCTCGCGACCCTCTCGCCGCCAGAGCGCATCGCGCGCTTCCGCGCCGCGGTCGAAGGCCGGATCGTGTTCACCACCAGCTTCGGCCTCGAAGACCAGGTGCTGACGCATCAGCTTTCCGAAACGGCCGCCGACATCGAGATCGCCACGCTCGACACCGGCCGGCTGTTCCCCGAGACCTACGAGCTGTGGGCCGAGACCGAGCGCCGCTATGGCCGCCGCGTCCGCGCGATGGTTCCGCAGACCGAAGCTCTCGAAGCGCTGGTCGCGAAACAGGGCATCAACGGTTTCTACGAGTCGCGCGAGGCCCGCCTCGCGTGCTGCCATGTGCGCAAGGTCGAGCCGCTCAATCGTGCGCTGTCAGGCGCGCGAGGCTGGATCACGGGGCTGCGCGCGGACCAGTCGAACAGTCGCAGCACGGTGGAGCTCGTGAGCGTCGATGACGAGCGCAACCTGCTCAAGCTGAGCCCGCTGTTCGACTGGACGCGCGACGCAGCGCTGTCTTACGCGACCACCCATGACGTCCCGGTCAATCCGCTGCATGCTAGACGGATTTGTCTCGATCGGCTGCGCGCCCTGCACCCGCGCGATTGCACCGGGCGAACCCGAACGCGCCGGCCGCTGGTGGTGGGAGGAGGAAAGCAAAAAGGAATGCGGACTCCATCTCCCATCGGTCACCGTTGGAGCGGCATCGCGCTAATTGCCGCGGGGCCCGAAGGGCCGCTTTGGGTCAATCGCGCCAGTTAACCGACATTTACGACAAGTCCGCTCTTCCCCTAACAGCGGCGATCATTCGCGGCGCCGCAGAAGCAGCGAAGGGCCATAAGCGGAAATGAGTGCTGCGGGGCTTGACCAAGGCTGCCGCGCGGGGCCCGCCCGCTCGGAATCAAATCAGATCGAACTGGCTGCCGCCGATAATGGGTTGTGGAGGCGTATTGTCGAAGTCCTGGACCGAGGTGAGGTGGCCGCCATTTATACGCCATGATGTCGGGATTGCCGCCCAAAACCTCGGCGCCGTGCGCGAAGAAACCGTGACCCAACGCAACGCCGGTGAAACACCGGATCGCGCCGCATTACCTCGCCGAAGCCTCCGCGAAGCCGCGTTCCTCGGGGCCGATCAGGCTTGCGTTCTCTTCGGACAGACGCCGCAAGGGCGCGCCTCGAACGCCTGGGTCTCCGGAACCGATGAGGATCACGTCCCGAGGAACGCGTCGCGCTCCCATGACCTCTTCACCCGCGCCTTTGATGCCCCAGTTCTTTCACCAAGGGAAACACATCTGAACCGATAGAACGTGTCCTTTGCAATCACGAGTTACCCCGACTAGTCTCTACTCAGCCGCAGAGGAATTCAAATGACCATTCCGAGTGATCTGGCGCTCCGATATTGCCCACGTGTCGTGTTTCACCCGAACGAAGAATTCTTTCCCTGTTCGATCGAGTTTCTCCTCACCAACGCGGCTCTCTACGATCCCAATGTTTCCGCTCCCATCCGCAATCCCACCCAGCAGGATCTGGCGGCCCACGCCGCGGCGAATTGCTACGTCGATATCGCCGAGAGCCAATATCCCGGCCAGGGCACGAATGCGCCGATGTATTACGCCGTGCAGGAATACGGCGATCTCGTGCGCATCCACTACATCATGCTCTACGCCTATCAGGGCGGACAGACCGCGCGGGCGCTCAATCCGGTCGGGGAGTTCGATTTCATCGTCAATACCTATGGTACGCACCAGGGCGACGTGGAGCACGTCGCCGTGACGCTGCAGAAAATGCCAGACGGCACATTCAGGCCCACCAGCGTTCAGTTCGATGCCCACGGCGATGCGCGGGTTTATCCGACCCAGCGCGTGGACTGGGTCGACACGCATCCGATCGTGCATCCGGCATTGACCGGGCATTCGTCACGAAACACGCGCGTGGAAGGTTCGCGAATTAGCGAAGACCGCACGCCATACGTCGTCGACATCCTATCGGTCGCTGGCGAGGGCCAGGTGTGGGCGCCGACCGATCTTCGCCTGCTCGGATTGGACAGCCAAAACAATCCGATCGGCACGCAGATGTGGGCGGCGTTCGCCGGTCGCCTCGGAAAGCCCGCAACCAACGGACTGAGCAGCGCCACCTATTTCAATGGCGATGGCCTCTCGACGCTCGACTGGGGTTTCGTCAAGACGGTCGCCTTTGCGGCCGACAAGCTCCACAAGCTCGATAAATATAAAGACGGGGATGGGGTCGGTGCCCCGGGATCGCACGGCGACTGGCTGTATCCGGCAAACGCTCCTCTGATCGGCTCCGGCATGCAGGTCGAGCAGGCGGTGGAACCGACAGGCGGAACTCCGACGTGGCTCGCCTGGCGTTCCGGCTCCTTCGACGGAACCACGACCCAATTGGCCCAGATCTGGAACCTCGAGGGCCTGCTCTTCTTCACGACGTGGGGCAACGACCCCGAAGGCAGATTGGGCAGCCTGGGCGGCGGTGCCACCGGCACCGCCTCAGACGCATTCGCTTTTCTCGTCGCCGACATTTTGGGCGACGAGCAGAAAGAGATCGTTCAGTTGTGGGACAATGGCCAGATCAACGCCACTGTCTTCACCGCGAACGATCAGGGCGGTTTCACGGTGGCCGCCACGAGCAATGGTCTCGGCCCCAACTCGCAGGCCTCGTGGCTGGCGGGCGATTTCCTGGGGCAAGGCCACGATCAACTCGTGCAGATCAACGACGTCGATGGCGGGACGAACCTCACGCTCTTCATGGCGGACCCGAACGGCGTCCTCAGCCGACAGGGAACGACGGCGCCGAACAACGCCGTCACCGCCAACACGCTCGGCTGGTTCGTCGGCGCCTTCGGCGACACCGAACCGGCACAACTTGTCCAGGTGCGGGACGACAACGGCGCCGTCAGCCTGCTGCGGTTTGGGAAATCTGGCCAGAATGGCCTGGATATCCTGTCGATCTCGAACCCGCCGAATTGCAGCACGCAAGGAACGCTGGCTTGGCTGGTGGGGGACTTCCACGGAGACGGCAAGACCGAAATCGTGCAGGCCGTCGACAACAACGGCGCGGTGATGTTCTTCATGTATGGCGACGATGGCGGCCAGGGAATGCGGCTCATCGGCTCCATCACGCTTCCGCGCGGCCCTGCGACACTCGCTTGGCTTGTCGGAGATTTCCAGGGAACCGGAATGGCCCAGATCGCGCAATTGTGGGATTCCGATGGCACAGTAGCCGTGTACACCTACGGTTACGTTGCCAGCGCGCCGTTGCCGTTGGCACTGACGAGCGCGCTAACAACTCAGGAAAAAACGCCGTTTCCGAATTCAACGATAAACTGGTCCGTCGGCGATTTCGATGGCGATGGCAGGGACGAGATCCTGCTGCTTTGGAGCGTTTTTATACTCGGCAGATGGGGACTCGTAGAGTTTGGCATGCCGGGTCCGGCAAGCAGCCAACCTCAAGCGGACGTCGCCTCGCCCGTGATAGAGCGCGGCTAGAGCTTGCACCTTGGCAGCCTAGTGTGTCGTAGCCCGCTACGTCGTCATCAAGCGATCTATTCTCCCCCACGCAAACGAAAACGTCGGGATCGGGGTCAAACTGCCATTGTTTCAACTGATAGGCTCATTCCCTGATAGCCCTCCGGCAATCCCGGAGCAACGGCGTCTCGCCAGCGCCAATCCCATTTTGGTCCCGGATAACGGCGTGGGCGCAGTGGCTCCGCGATCGGAAGCGAGGGCCGGACCGAAGGTTACTCGCTCGGTACCCTCCAGCACGGTCGCGGTCGTCCTGCATCGCGGGCGCCCGCGCAGCTATTCCGGTCTTTGCTATGAGGCTGTTTGTTCGGCAGCAGTGATCGCATGCGCGGAACTTCCGCTTTGGGTCAACAGCATCGCTTCGACGTGGGATCAGCATGACCGGTGCGCACCAGCAAGCGGAACGACCTGCCGGCAGTCGGCTCTTCGGATACGGGCCACAAGGAAAAATCCCGCGCGCGATTAGGCCCGCATTCAGCCTCCGTCTACCTATTACCTGGCATGTAATTGAGTTAATCCATCGTCCGGCTATCTTTACGATCATCCCTGCGGCGCACAACGGTCCAAAGCGCTTGGTGCGCGGGGGGGCATTGCGCAAGCGACGGATATCTAGGAGAGAATTATGCAGGTCGTGTTTACAAGGAAGGAACCGCCGCAGTGGCTTCTCGACATGTGGAGGGAGATTGACGACAAGACCTTCGGCAAGGCCTTCGACTGCTTCACCGAGGATGCCGTCTGCAATCTCGGCGTAGCGAATTGGAAGGGCCGAGATGCGATCCGCGCAAATCTGAAGGCTTTCATCGATACCGGCTTCACCGCTCTGCATCACGTCAGCGAATATTGGGATGCCGGCTTTCTAAAAGTATTCCGCGGCGTCGTAGACATGACGCCCGACGACGGCACGGCGCCGACGGTACATCCCACGATGACCCATTTCTTTTATATGGATGAGAGAGACAACACCAAGGTGCGTCGTTGGGTCGGCGCAGTCGGGACCGGTTTCTTTCGGTTGATCCTCCAGCGCGGCCGCCTCCAGCGCCGCAATAGTGCCTTGGGTCAAGATTCTGTACCTTCATTCAAGGCACTCCTACCTCAAAGCGCGCTGGATCAGGCCGCAGATCGATTGGATCAAAGAAGGGATCGGTTGACTATGAAGGCGACGGCCGGCGGTAGCAAAACGGCCTCCAATCTCGCGGGCGTTCTTCTCCGCCAGTGGCGGGGCGTTCGTGGCAAGTCTCAACTGGATTTGTCGTTTGATGCCGGTGTCTCGCAGAAGCATATCAGTTTTGTCGAAAGCGGACGCAGTATCCCGAGCCGTCAAATGCTGCTTGATCTTGCCCATGCGCTCGACGTGCCACTGCGCGAACGAAACGAGTTGCTGATTGCTGCGGGCTACGCACCATTGTATTTTGATCAAGCTCTCGATGCGCCACTCATGAAGAGCATCAGTAAAGCTCTGCAACGCATGCTCCGGCAGCACGAGCCCTTCCCGGCAATCGTTATGGACCGGTATTGGAATGTGTTGATGAGCAATGACGCAGCACCGCAATTCTTCGGCTGCTTCATCGATCTGGCCAAATGGCCTAAGCCTCGTAACCTGTTGCGCCTCATGTTCGATCCGGCAGGCATGCGCTCCTTTGTCTCGAACTGGCCGGAGACGGCTCGCGGATTGCTTGGGCGCGTGTATCGCGATGCGCTCGGGCATGTTGTCGACGAGACGACAAAGGCGCTTCTTGCGGAATTGTCGCAGTATCCCGGCGTGAAGCCGGAATGGCGAGCGCCATCGCCAGGTGGATCGACGCCGGTGATCCCCCTCACTCTCGTCAAAGACGGCGTGAGGCTGAACTACTTCTCGATGGTCACGACGGTCGGAACTCCGCAGACCGTTACGGCGGAGGAGTTGCGGCTAGAAAGCATGTTTCCCGCCGATGATATGACGGAAGTCGAACACAGCCGGTTCGTGCTCGCGAACTCCAACCTTTGTTCTTCGCGGCATTAGCTGGCCCATTCTGCTGATGCCGCATGACCAAAATTGTTTCTTATCAAACCTGTTCGCCGACCCGTACCGCGATAGAGTGGAGGCTCCGCCTTGGGTCAGCAGTGTCTGCAGACGAGAGCTGGAACGGGCGACCAAGACAGCAGCGATCCGAGAGCTGACGTTTGGGTCAGCCTAGGCGCCTTCGTTGGCGCATGATGCTCATCCTCAATAACTGAGGAGATTGATCATGAGCGATCTTGCGAATCCGGCCATCCCCACGATGAGGCACGTGCCCTGGAACAAGGGAAAACTCGTCGGAGCCAGGCCGCCACTCCGCCCGAAACATGTCTGGTCGATCCGGACCAAGCGTCAGGTCGAAGGAAAGACACGCGACTTGGCACTGTTCAACTTGGCAATCGACAGCAAGCTCCGCGGCTGCGACGTGGTGGCCCTCAAGGTGGAGGACATCGCGCCGGGCGGCTACTCAACGGACCGGGCGACCGTACGTCAGAAGAAGACTGGCCGTCCGGTGAAGTTCGAGTTGACGGAGGCGACGCGCCAAGCGGCGGATGACCACCTGAGAGCCACCAAGAGGAAATCGGGACAGTTCCTGTTTCCCGGCCGCCGCGCGGGCTGCAGCATGACGACAAGACAATATGCCCGGCTTGTTGGGGAATGGATCGGGAGCATTGGGCTGGATGCTCATCTATTCGGAACCCACTCACTCCGAAGAACGAAGGCCACACTGATTTATCGGAGGACCGGAAACTTGCGCGCCGTGCAATTGCTGCTTGGTCACACCAAGATCGAGAGCACAGTACGATACCTCGGCATTGAGGTCGATGATGCCCTCGCGATAGCAGAACAAGTCGACGTCTGATCCAATTGGGCAGAGCGGATCTGCTCTGCCCATCCTAAGTTGGAGAGTTTGGGCCATAACCGGACAACATCGCGAAGTTCGTGTTGCGGCCAAAAGTTGCGCTCTTCCGAGCCGGGACCGCGTTAGCTCATGATGCGTCCTGCGCTACCTTGGCTGCATATCGCCACGTCGCACAGGGACTGAGGCCAGGCAATCCGTACGTCGCAGCGCCATTGGTGCCGCGCTTCGGGCGAAAACTGTCGGCGACGTGTCGAGCAGCTCGTCTTTATTCTTTGCGTCTGTCTCAACTCGACAACTCAGTGTCGCTGGGTCCACATTCGGTATTGCGCCAGCAGGCTTGTTTTCATTGGTCCCTCACGGCCGGCAATCCGTCGCATCAAGTCGAGCAGGAAGCCGGCGGCAGGTGAGAGCGGCGAATCCGACCGGCTGACGGCAATGATGGACGCCGGCGTCAGTTCTTCCCGAATTGGGATTGTCGTGATGACCCGGTTGGCGAAAGGGGACTCGACCCACTGCGTCGGCGCCATCGCCAGCAGATCGGAGTTGGCGAGACAGGTCAGCAGCGTGAGCGCCGACTGGCTCTGCATGGCGAGCGCCGGCTTCGGCAATCTGTATCGCTTGAACAGGTCACCGAGTTCGCTTTCGGCCTTCAAGGTGATCGTTGTCGTGATCCACTCCGCACCGATCAATTGATTGAGAGACGTGGATTTGGCGAGCGGATGCCCGATGCGGCAGAGGACCGCGCGATCGCCGGTGAGCAGAAACTCTTTTCGCAGCGCGGATGACAGCTTCAGGCCGGGATCGGGCCCAACGTAAAAATCAACCGAACCGTCTTTCAGTTCGGTATCCAGCGTCGGGTAGAAGCCTTCGATAATATGAAGCCGCACCTTGGAGAAACGCTGCCTGAAAGGTGGGAGCGCTTTCGGCAGCAATCGAAGATGTGCAGCGATTGAAAGGCCGGCTGTCACGGAACCGATCATATTGCCCTTCAGCTGCTCGACCTCTTCTGCAGCTTTGCGAACGTCGTTCAGGATCGCCGTTGCGCGGGTGACGAAGGCCTGCCCCAGCGGGGTCAGGACCATGCCTTTGGAATGGCGCTCGAAAAGAGCCGTGCCCAGCTCCCGCTCAAGCTCGGAGAGGCTGCGGGTCAGGGTCGGCTGGACGGTGCCGAGATGGCGCGCGGCACCGCGGATGCTCCCTTGCTGCGCGATCGCGACGAGGTCGCGCAGGTGATGCAGCTTCATAAGGACGCTCCTGCACCAAGTCAGACCGGTCAAGCCGGGGCCGGATACCGCGATGCGATCCTACTATCGCTTCTGACACAATGCCATCTGACACGCTGGCCTCGCCGAGATAGTCCTTGGGGAAAGGGCCGCGGCAAGCGGCTGACTGTCAGGGAGAGGGTGCCGAATGCCTATAGCGATCCCGCTGCCGTCTCGCGAGCGCCGCGATGCACGATGACACCGCGGACTTATTGATTGTCGGCGCTGGTCCCGTCGGCCTTGCCGCCAGCATCGAACTGGGACTGCGGGGCATCCGTTGCGTCGTTGTCGAGCGAAACGCCCGCGTCGGGTATAGCCCGCGCGCAAAGACCACGAATGTTCGCACGCGCGAGCATCTGCGGCGCTGGGGCATCGCCGAAGCGTTACGCGATGCGTCGCCGATCGCCCGCGATCGGCCCTCGACCGTCGTTTTTGCTACGCGTATGAACGGTCATTTGCTGGCGCGCTTCGAGAACGCGCTGAATGGCAATCGCGAGCGGAATAACCTCTACTCGGAGTCCGCACAGTGGGTACCGCAATATACGCTGGAAGAGGTGCTGCGGCAGCGGGCGGAGTCGTTCTCCAACGTCCGTATCCATTTCCAGAATGAATTCGTCACGCTGTCGCAGTCGGACGCGTACGTCACGACGACCATTCGGGATATGAAGAGTGGAGAAAACGCGACAGTCACGAGTTCCTATGTGATCGGCGCCGACGGGCCACGCAGCGCCGTGCGGGATGTCATCGGCGCCAAGATGGTCGGTGAGGGCGCCTTCTCGACGAACTACAGCATCATCTTTCGCTCTCCCGAACTTGCTAAACGACACCTGCACGAGCCTGCCATCATGTATTGGATGGTCAACGGTGACGTACCCTCGCTGCTCGGTCCGATGGATGAGGAGGGACTCTGGTTTTTCATGGCAACGAAGCTCGCCGGCGATGTCGATCCGACCATGCTCGAGCCGGCTGACCTCATCCGCCGCGGTACCGGTCTTGCCGATCTTCCGATTGAAATCGTCGGCACCGATCTTTGGGTCGCGCATCGTCTCGTTGCCGACCGCTATTCGCAGGGACGCGTCTTCCTCGCCGGTGACGCATGCCACCTGCATCCGCCGTTCGGCGGCTTTGGCATGAATATGGGGATTGGCGATTCCGTCGATATCGGTTGGAAGCTGGCGGCGTGCCTGCAGGGATGGGGCGGCGACGTACTTCTCGCTTCGTATGAAGCCGAGCGGCGAAAGGTCCATGAGCGGACCATCGCGGAAGCCGTCATCAATTTCGGCTCGACCTCCAACCAGCTGTTCCGTCCCGGACTTGAAGATGACGGAATCGTCGGCGATGCGACGCGGAACGAGGTCGCCGACATCATCGAAGCCACCAAAGTGCGGGAGTTCATGACGCTCGGGATCGTGCTCGGCATGCGCTATGAGGAATTGCCGGTGATCGTGCCGGACGGCACTACACCGCCGCCTGAGCATTTCATGCTCTACACGCCCTCTGCCCATCCGGGCTGCCTCGCGCCGCATATCTGGCTGAGAGACGGCTCGTCGCTCTACGATCATTTTGGCGAAGGTTTTACGCTGCTGGTTACGGACGACTCGCCAGACGATTTGGTCGCTTTCGCTGCCGCGATGGCGCAGCGAAAGGTGCCGCTGACAATCCTGGCACCCGCCGACAAGCGTTTGCGCGAGCGCTATCTGGCATGCTTCGCGTTGATCCGTCCCGATCAGCACGTGGCTTGGCGCGGTGACCAGCTTCCGTCGGACTGGCCGGCCTTCATTGATCGCGTCACGGGCGCGAAGCGCTAACGGCACAAAACGGCCCAGACGTCCTGAAGCGGGTCGGCAACAAACAATGAGGAGACGCTCTTGATCATCGACGCTTACACGCATCTGGCGCCGCGTTCATTTCTCTCGCAAATGACCAAGATGTCGCCGGACCTGCGCAACATCATTGACAGGCTACTTGGCGTCAAAGAATTATATGACCTCGACGCGCGGTTCCGCGCGATGGATGCCGTCGACGACTATCGCCAGGTCATTTCGCTGCCGAATCCCTCGCTGGAAGAGTGCACGAGCGCCCAGCTCGGCGGCGAATTGGCCCGCATCGCCAATGTGGAGCTGGCCGAACTATGCACACAGCACCCGTCGCGGTTCGCCGGCTTCGTCGCCGCGGTGTCTTTGAACGATGTGGACACGGCATTGGACGAGGTCGATCGCGCCATCGACGAGCTCGGCGCCGTCGGCGTTCAGACCTACACCAACATCAACGGCTATCCCCTCGACGAGCCGAGGTTTGCGCCGTTCTTCGCGCGCATGGCACATCACGATCGGCCGGTGTGGCTGCATCCGACACGGACCGCGGCGATGAGCGACTACAAGACCGAAGCGAAGTCCCGCTTCGAAATGTGGTGGTGCTTCGGCTGGCCGTACGACACGTCGGTCGCCATGGCGCGCCTTGTGTTTGCCGGGCTGTTCGATCGCCATCCGGATTTGAAGGTCATCACGCATCATCTCGGTGGGATGATTCCCTATTTCGACGGTCGGGTCGGGCCGGGCCTCGAGGTTCTCGGGAGCCGGACGAAGGACGAGGACTATTCGGAAATCCTGCCGTCCCTGAAGAGGCCGCATCTCGATTACTTCCGCATGTTCTATGCGGATACCGCGATGTTCGGGTCAGCCAACGCGCTTCAGTGCGGGCTGGACTTCTTTGGCGGCGAGCACGTCCTGTTTGCGACGGACGCGCCGCTAGGCCCGATCAAGAAAACGGTCGATGCCCTTCGTGAGCAAGGCATTGAGGAAAAGACCATGGCCGCCATCATGAACGGAAATGCGCGGCGGATGTTGCGGCTGTCGTGAGGCACCCGCGTCCACTGCCGGTCTCGCAACAAGAAGTCGATCGGAGGGAGAAGCATGAACCCGTCACGCCGTGCATTCCTGCGCGTCGCGGCAAACGCAGGCGCCCTATCCGTGCTTCCACGCGTTGCGCTCGCGCAGAAATATCCCGCACGACCAGTGCGGCTTGTCGTTGGCTACGCGGCGGGTGGAGCCGCGGATACGCTGGCGCGTATCGTCGGGCAGGCCCTCGCGGAACGTCTCGGGCAGACTTTCCTCATCGAAAATCGCGTCGGAGCGGGCGGCAATCTCGCGACGGAAACGATCCTGCGTGCTTCGGCGGACGGCTATTCGTTGCTCGTCAACACGACGCCAAATATCCCGAGTGCGCCGCTCGCCGACGATTTCGATCTCTCCCGCGACATGGTGCCGATCGGCGGCATTTCGCGCGGCTCATCTGGTGATGCTCGTCCACCCCTCCGTGCCAGTGCAGAACCTCGCCGAGTTCATTGCTTATGCCAAGGCGAACCGCGGAAAGATCACGATGGCGTCGGCGGGCAATGGTACGCCTCCGCATATGGCCGGTGAACTTTTCAAGATGATGGCTCAGGTCGATCTCGTCCACGTGCCGTATCGGGGTGGCGGGCCGGCACTCTCGGATCTTCTGGGTGGGCAGGTGCAGGCGATGTTCAGCAATCTGCCGGCTGATGACTACATTGCAAGCGGCAGGCTGCGCGCTCTGGCGGTGACGACCGCAGCCCGCGCAAAGACGATGCCGGACCTGCCGACGGTCGGCGAATTCGTCTCCAGCTATGAAGCGAGCGTTGCGTTTGGCCTGTGCGGCCCGAAGGCGTTGCCTGCGGATATCGCGGACTCGGTCAATCGTGCTTTGAACGCGTGCCTCGCGGAGCCCTCGGTGGAGGCCAGGATTGCCAGCCTCGGCGCTGCGCCGCTGATCCTTCGGCCGGGCGCCTTCAAGCAGTTTCTCGCCGAAGAAACCGCGAAGTGGAACAAGGTCGCGCGGGCGGCGCGCATCTTGCCCAACTAGCGGCGCGCCGACGTAGCGATCATCGCCGCGTATTCCGCCGCCGTCGGATGGAAGGGCGCCGATGCGTTGAAATAGCTGAGGTGCGCGGCTTTGCCCAAAGCATCCGCGTCGGTCACGACATAGCCGAGATCGGCAAGCGTTGTCGGCAGGCCGAGCTCGGTCATGAGCGCGGCAACCGCATCGCTGAGCGGTTCCTTGACGCCGAGTGCCGCGGCAATCTCCGCGGTTTGGCGTGGCATATGGGCGGCGGTCGCATTCAACGTCGCGACCATGCCGATTCCGCTCAAGATACCGTGATGAAATCCCTGTTCGCTACATGTGATGGCAAAGGCATGCACGGGCCCCAGGCCCATGCCGATCGATACGCCGCCGGCAAGGGCCGCCAGCATCATCTCGGCGCGGGCGGCCGGATCGCGGTGAGCCGTCGCGCCGCGAAGAGCGCCTGCCACGCGGACGATACCGTCGAGCGCGATTGACTTGCCGAGCGGCAGGTCGCGCTTCGACAGGTAGCCTTCGATGCAGTGCGACAGTGCGTCGATGCCGGTAGCAGCGGTCAGACGCTGGGGGAGGCTCGCCGTGAGATCGGGATCGAGGATCGCGACTTTGGCCACCAGGTACCGCGAGTTCATGCCGAGCGTTGCGGTGCGTGCATTGGGGTGAATGCCGGCCGACGGCGAGGCTTCGCTTCCCGTGCCGGCCGTGGTCGGGATCACGATCAGCGGCGCGCTCGGGCCATGCTTGGCGCCCGGAACGCCGACAAAGTCTGCAGCGGTCCCGCCATTCGTCGCGAGCAATGCAATCAACTTCGCGGTGTCGACGACGGAGCCGCCGCCGAGAGCGATAACGCCATCGCATGTGGCGCGGGCATATTGCTGGACGCCGCCATCGACGTCCGAGAAGAGCGGGTTCTCTGTCACGTTGTCGAAGACGGTCAAGGCGACCATGCCACGGCATGCCATGATCGTCTTTTCGGCGAGGCCGGCCTTCACCAGCCCTTGGTCCGTCACCAGCAGTGGCCGCCGCACGCCGAGGGCGACGAGCTCGTCGGCCAGCGATGCAAGCGAGCCTGCGCCGAAAAGCGTACGCGGTAGATGAAGGGCGGTGAGGCTTGGGAGCATTTGCCGTCCTTATGTTGAGGAAACGACAGCGCGGAGCGGAAAGATTTCGCGCGCCGCGCCGTGCCGGTGGCTGCCCTACTTCATCGGGCATTTGTCATGATACAAGTCCTGATAGTCGGTCAGCGGAGTTCGCGATGGTCTTCAGGCTCACCCGGCCCTTGGCATCCTTCGCCACTTCGAACGCGTACCAGTTATTGATCGGGAAATTGTTGTTGTTGAACTTGAGAGTGCCGCGCACCGACTTGGCGACGCCTTGCTTCAATGCCGCCATGAAGGCGTTCTTGTCGGTGACATTGCCCTTGACGCGTTCGATCGCGGCGTCGAGCAACAGCGCGGAGTCGTAGCCTTGTGCGGCGAAGTTCGATGGGATGCGGTCGTACTTCTTCTCGAACGCCTCGACGAACTGCTTGCTGACCGGCGTGTCGGTGTCCGGCGCCCAGAAATGCGTCGCCTGGATGCCCAACGCCGTCTCCTTCAGCGTCGGCAGCGTTGTGCCGTCCACCATGCCGACCGTCAGCAAAGGCAGTGTCTTGAGAAGCCCGGCCTGCTGGTACTGCCGAATGAAATTGACGCCGCCCGCCGGCACGAAGGCAAAGACCGCGTCCGGCTTCTGCGCGGCGATCTGCGTTATCTCGGCCGAGAAGTCGGGCTGCGTCATGCCGGGATAGATTTCGTCGACGACGATGCCCTTGTAGAACTTCTTGAAGCCGTTGATCGCGTCCTTGCCGGCCTGGTAGTTCGACGCGACGAGGGTCATGCGCTTGTAGCCCTTGTCGTTGGCGTATTTGCCGGCCGCCTCGGCCCAGCTGTCGTTCTGCCAGGACGCCGCGAAGAAGTAGGGCGAGCACTGCGCGCCGGCGATAGGCGACGGTCCGGCGTTGGCGCCGATGAGAAACACCTGCTTGTCGATGACCGGCTTGTAGATCGACATCATCACGTTCGATGCCGCGATGCCGGTGATGATCGGCACATTGTCCTTCTCGATCAGCTTCTCCACGATCTGCGTCGCGACTTCGGGCTTGAACTGATCGTCCTGCTTGAGGATCTGGACCGGCACGCCGCCGAGCTTGCCGCCGTTCTGCTCGACCTTGAGCATGAAGCCGTCGTACATGTCCTGCCCGAGCAATCCGATCGGCCCGGAGAAGGTGTTGACATAGCCGATCTTGATCGGGGTTTGCGCGCTGGTGGCGGTCGCGCTCGCAAGCACGAGCGCCGCCGCCACGAGGGCGAGCTTCGTCCGCTTAATCATCGTTAGTTCCTCCCTTGGTTTTGTCTTAGATATGCTCCGGCATCGCGGCCGGATTGAGTTCGCGACGCGTTGCGTCAAATCCCCACATATTGCTGCAGCAGCTCGTGACGCTCACGCAGCGATGCAGAGTCTCCACTCCAGACAACCTTGCCTTTCTCGACGATGTGATGGCGGTCGGCGAGCCGCAGGAGTGGTCCGATGTTCTTGTCGATGACGATCATCGACACGCCCGCTGTTTTGAGCTCGTGCAAGGCAAGCCCAGATCTCGGCACGAACGAGCGGCGCCAGTCCCTCAGTGGCCTCATCGAGGATGAGCAGGCGAGGATTTGTCATCAGGGCCCGGCCAATGGCCAGCATCTGCTGCTCGCCGCCCGACAGATTGGAACCCAAGTTGTTCTCGCGCTCCTTGAGCCGCGGGAACAGGTCATACACGCGCTCAAGCGTCCAGGCTTCGGAAGCTGGCTCACGCGATCGTGCCGTGGCGACCAGATTTTCGCGAACAGTCAATTGCGGAAAGATGCGGCGGCCTTCCGGCACTAGGCCGATGCCAGCGCTGGCGATGCTGTGCGGGGCATGACCGGCGATATCCGCGCCCCGAAGTGCGATCGAGCCGCGTTTCGGCTGGAGCATTCCCATGATTGTCTTCACGGTTGTGGATTTGCCCATGCCATTGCGCCCGATAAGCGTGACGACCTCGCGCTCGCGCACGTCGAAGCTCATGCCGAACAGCGCCTGGCTGCTGCCGTAGTAGCTTTCGACGTCCTTCACATCGAGAAGCACGTTCGGTTCTGGTCGGGGCGAGACAGTCATACCGGCTCTTCCTGATCGCCGAGGTAAGCGTCTCGGACGGCGGCGTTGTTGCGGATGGCTTCGGGCGTTCCCGTTGCAATCGGCCGACCGTAGACGACCACCGTGATGCGGTCGGCGAGGGCGAAGACGGCATCCATGTCATGCTCGATCAGGACGATGCTGCATGATCCCTTGATGCCGGCCAGAAGAGCGATCATGCCTTCCGTCTCGTGACGGCTCATTCCGGCCATGGGTTCGTCGAGCAGCATGACTTTCGGGCGAAGCGCCAGCGTCATCGCCAGCTCGAGTTGCCGCTTGGCGCCATGTGCCATCGCCGACAGCGGAATATCCTCGAAACCGCTCAGACCCACTCGCGCTAGCAATGCTGCGCGCCGGATCGACGAGATTGCGCATCCGCCGCAACCGGCCGCCAGAATGAAAAGGTTTCGCCGCGCGCGCCCTGAACGGCAAGCATCACGTTCTGCAACGCGGTGAAGTCCATGAAAGACCGACGTGATCTGATAGCTGCGCGCAATTCCGAGACGGACGCGACGGTGCACGGGCTCGCGGGTCACATCGACGTCGCCGAAACGAATTGATCCGCTATTGGGCATCAGCTCGCCGGAGAGCTGATTGATCAGCGTCGTCTTGCCCGCGCCATTGGGGCCGATAATCGCGTGAATCTCGCCCGCTCGGACGTCGAGATCGAGATTGTCCGTCGCACGAATGCCGCCGAACGATTTAACCAGGCCCTGAACCGAAAGAGCGTTCATGGCGCGGCCCCGTTCTCGCTCGCCGAGGTAGCCGTAGAAGCCGCTTTTCAAATGCAGGGCGGCGACGATGACAAGCGCACCGAGCACGATCATCCAATGGTCGCGAACGAAGTCGTCGATGCCCCACGGCAAGCCAATACTGAAAGACGACAAGAGCTCTTCGAGCGAAAGCCAGGCGATTGCGCCGACGATCGGTCCGATCAGCGTGCCCATGCCGCCGAGCACCACCATCAGCAGGATGTCGCCCGAAGCGGCCCAGCTCATATATGACGGCGATACGAAGCGCGTCAGGTTGGCCAGCAGAACGCCGGACAGAACGCATACCAGCGCCGAGATAACGTAGGCGACGAGCTTGATGCGTCGCGTCGAGAAAGCCCATCGCGCGCATGCGTCGTTCATTTTGCTTGCAGCCGCGTAGCGCAACGCCGAAAGGCGCGTGAATAAGCCGGAAGAAGAGGAAAAGAACGAGCAGCAGCACGACGAAGATGACGTAGTACAAGGTCGTGTTGTTGCTCAGGTCGATGACCCCGAAATCGCTGCGGGAAGGGAGGCCGTAGCCATCGTCGCCGCCAAGTTGCTTGAGGCTGACAGCGAGAAAATAGAACATCTGCGCGAAAGCGAGCGTGATCATGATGAAGGCCACGCCGCTTGTGCGCAGACAGACCGCGCCGACCAATGTCGCGATGATGAGCCCGGCAATCAGCGCAGTCGCGACATGCGCGTAACCATTGGTGATGCCGTAGAAACTCAGGATGCCGACCGAATAGGCGCCGATCCCGATGTAGAGAGCATGGCCGAAACTGACCATCGCGCCGTAACCGAGAATGAGATTCAGGCCGAGCGCCGCGAGCGCGAAGATCATCATCCGGGAGATCAGCGTTACATAGAAAGGCTGTCCGGCGAGGCCGGCGATAACCGGTACGAGGGCGAGCAGCAGGATGATCGCGAAGCCAACAGTTGTCCGAGCCGTGAGCGTGGGGCGGCTATCCAGCCTTCGGCGTCACGTCGACGGCCGGTGACGCATGACTATCCATGTTTCACCGGAAACAATCCTGCCGGGCGAACCGCCAGCACGACCGCCATCAGAAGGTAGATCAGCATCGACGACGCCGCGGGGCCGACGGCCTGTGCAACGCTGCGCTCGAACAGCTCACGCAAGATCGCAGGCAAAAAAGTGCGGCCGATCGTATCGATGATGCCCGACGATGAGCGCGCCGTAGAATGCGCCGCGGATCGAGCCGATGCCGCCGGTGATGAGCACCACCAAAGTCATGATGAGGATCGGCTCGCCCATTCCGGGCTGAACGGACAGGATCGGTGCGGCCATGAGTCCGGCGACACCGGCCAGCGCGGCTGCGGCGCCAAACACGACCGTATTGATGGCTCGGATGTTGACGCCGAGCGCCGACACCATCTCCGCGTCGGACGCGCCCGCGCGAATCAGCATCCCGACGCGGGTTTTGTGAATGACGACGTACAGAACGGCGCCGACGAGAAGGCCGACGGTGATGATGGCGAAGCGATAGGACGGATATTCGAGTCCGAACAGATTGATCGTTCCGGAGAGGGCGTCGGGGACGCTGAGGAAGATCGGCGATTGACCCCAGACGATGCGCGCCATCTTCGTTCAGGACGAGGATCAGGCCGAACGTCGCGAGCACTTGATAAAGGTGGTCGCGCGCGTACAGCTTGGCGAGCAAGACCCGCTCCAGCACGCTGCCGAGAATGAGCGTTCCGATGACGGCTGCGAGCGCGGCGAGCAGCAAACGAGTTCGTGGCGTCGTAGGCCGCCACGGCGAAATATGCGCCCATCATGAACAGCGAGCCGTGGGCGAGATTGATGAACTGCATGATGCCCAGAACGAGCGTCAGCCCCGCCGACAGCAGGAACAGAAGCACGCCGAGCTGAAACCCGTTCAAAAGCTGCGCGCAGAACAGAGAGAAGGTCATTTTCGAGCGGCCACATCGGCGGTGACGCGCACCGACGTCCCGTCGATCCAGCAGTACCGCCTGACGCTTTTCCATGGGCGGCTTCTTAGCCGTCTCAGACCGGCAACCCGATATTCGGGATGGTCGTCGGCACATATTGCCCGGCGCGGATCGCAGGCTTGTAGGGTCTTGAAATCGATGCCGCCCTTGAGCGCGTCGTAGACGAGGGCGGGATCGAAGAAAGTCCCGATCGGATTGGCGGCGAAATCCGGCGAGGTCCGCATGAACTCGCTCGATTTCTTCCAGTCGGAAAAATTGTCGCTCTGCAGCTCGACGTAGTTGCCTTCCGGGTCGCGATAATAAAGCGAGATGGTCAGGCCGTGATCGAGGCAGAATGCGGGCTCGATCCCTGCAGTGCGCATCCGATCGAAAGACGACATCAGATCGTCGAAGCTCTCGTATTCGAAAGCGAAGTGATGGACGCCGTTGTGGCGGACTTTCTCCGCGTCGTCCGAGAGACCGGGCACCGTCAGGAACGCGACGCGATGGTTGGCTTCGTCGTTGGTCATCCAGCAGGCGCCCTGGTCGCGAAACTGGACCTTCGCGCCGACGACCGTGCCGTACCACTCGATCATCTTGTCCATACGGCTGGTCTTGATGGTGACGTGATGAAGCGCCGGTCGAATCATCGTCATCGTTTCCTCCAGATTTTTGTCGTTTTTGCTATCTTTTCATTGCCCATTTGTGAGAGCTGGGAAGATGGCATTGTGCGCCAAGCGATGCACTTTTGGCATCGCGTGTGGTCCGGGCATTGCGGCTACAGCTGATGTCCGCCTTGGGTCATCAGCGTCAGATTTACGATGTGGGGCGATGTCGGCTTAGCGTCCAACTCCGGAGGATCGTGGCACTGCTACGTCCGTAGAAACGGCCAAAACTGGTTCCCGACCTGCACGTGGACCCGCTGAATGTGAAAGCGCGGAATTCTCGATGAACAGGCGCCTCGAATTGCCGCTCCGTCGGCCGCACGGGCCCTTGCATTTTCTGACGCAGGACCGACCTTGAGGGCATGGCATCCTTATCAAATCATGCGCGGTCGGCTCCGGCGGACACGGCAGCGGACATTCGGTTCGATAACAGCTATGCGCGAGCTCCCCGACGCGTTTTACGAGCGCATCGTCCCGAGGAAGGTGGCTGCGCCGGAGCTGTTGCGCCTGAACGATTCTTTCGCGCATCGCCTGAGCATCGACCCCGCCTTCCTCAAAAGTCCAGCAGGCGTCGCCATTCTTTCGGGCAGCGCCATCGCGCCCGGGTCGGAGCCCATAGCGCTCGCTTACGCCGGCCATCAGTTCGGGAATTTCGTACCGCAGCTCGGTGACGGCCGTGCGGTTCTGATCGGTGAAGTCGTGGACGTGGACGGCAAGCGCTGCGACCTTCAGCTCAAAGGCTCCGGCCCGACGCGCTTTTCCCGGCGTGGCGACGGGCGCGCCGCGCTCGGGCCCGTCATCCGCGAATACATCGTCAGCGAAGCCATGGCGGCCTTAGGCATCCCGACCACCCGCTCGCTGGCCGCGGTGTGGACCGGAGAAACCGTCAGGCGCGAGCGCATGCTCCCTGGCGGCATTCTCACGCGCGTCGCATCGAGTCACCTGCGGGTCGGCACGTTCGAGTATTTTGCCGCCAGAGGCGACCTCGCGAGCCTGCGCACGCTCGCCGACTATGCGGTCGCGCGTCACGATCCGGCCGTCCGCAATGCCGAAGACCCGTATCTCGCGTTTTTCGACGCCGTCGCCGGCAGGCTGGCGGACCTCACCGCCTGGTGGATGCTTGTCGGCTTCATTCACGGCGTTCTGAACACCGACAACACGTCCATCGCGGGCGAGACAATCGACTACGGTCCGTGCGCGTTCATGGATGCCTACCATCCCGCCAAGGTCTTCAGTTCGATCGACCAGTTCGGCCGCTACGCCTTCGCCAACCAGCCCGCGATCATCAAATGGAATCTCGCACGTCTTGCCGAGGCGTTGCTGCCGCTGATCGCAGACGGCGGCCATAAGGCCGTGGAGGCCGTGAATGCTTCGCTGGCGCAATTCGACCGGCTCTACGGCGATGCTTATCTCGCCGGCCTGCGGCGCAAGCTCGGACTGTCTCTCGCGCTTGAAAGCGACGCGGAACTCGGAAGGGATCTACTGGCGCGCATGGCAGAGCACGAGGTCGACTTTACCGTCACTTTTCGGACCTTGAGCGAAGCGGCGGCCGATGAGAGCCACGACGCCGATCTCCGGGCGTTGTTCAGGAACCCGGCAGCGTATGACGAATGGGCAAAACGCTGGCGTGAACGCCTGTCGCTGGAACGGCAGACAGGAGAGGAACGGCGCAAGCTCATGCGTGCGGTCAACCCCATGTTCATCCCGCGCAATCACCGGATCGAAGCAGCCATACGAGAGGCGGAGACCGGCCGGTTCTCTCGTTTCCATGAACTGGTGGACGTGCTGGCTCGGCCTTATGACGATCAGCCTGCCTTCGCGGATTACGCAAAACCGCCACAGCTCGACGAGGAAGTGCTGCAGACCTTCTGCGGAACCTAATAACAGCAAGCGAGGCAGTCCGCTCGCAAACCTAGCGTTCAACATGAAAGCGGTCGGCCCGCAATTCTCCTCACGTACAAGCTCTGTCATTATTCCGGCGGCGCTGTAAACGTCTGATGACGCACCGTGGCCTTTTATGGGTCGCCATAATACCGATCGTTGCAAGTGATAACGAAACCCCTACCGCCTCAGCGCTGGCATCTAGTCGGGACAGTAAGTGGAACAGCAGGCTGTCCGGCGACCACGTCCCCGCAAAAGAAGTGGCTGGCCGGCCTCCGCTCAGTAGCTTTCGATAATACTTGCGTAGGTCTGAGCGGCATTGAGGCCGGTGGCAAAGTTGTAATGCTTGGCGACCGTCTGGCGATCCCGATGGTTCAGGAGCCCGCTGCCGAGATAAGGCATGTCGCCCTTGAGCGTTGCGGCTGTGGTGGCGGCGCATGCTCTGAACAGGTGGGGCGAAATATCAATTCCGACCGTTTTCAGGGTGGAGCGATGTATGATGCCCTCCACGCCAAATTCGGTCAGCGATGCACCGTTAAGAGCTGATAGCCAAAGCGCGTTCAATTCCTTTCGCCTTGCGAGGATCGGGCGGTAGAGGGACAAATAGCGCTCCAATGCCGGCATAAGGGCTTGATGGACCCTGCGCTCATCAGGACGCTGCTCCTTGGTGTGGATTCCCGCCAACATGACCCACCAATGGCCATCGACGTTGACGAACGTTTCTCCCATTGCCAGCGCAGAAAAGTTCTTCAACCTGACGGGGATCATGGCGAGAAGGGCGACCATTAGCCCGTCTCGGACCTGGGTTGCTTGTCGGATGGGGGTGCGAATCGATGTTTCGGCTTCCTCCACCTGGGTCAGGCCGGCTTCCACGAGAACGCTCGCGAGCACGACCCGCTCCCGCTTGGACTTCGGCACCATGACGAAGGCGAGGTCCTTCTCGATCTCCCTTAGCCACGGATATTGGCTGCCAGGGGCGATGAGTTCGGCGGCCCGGCGAAGCTTGCAGATCGAACCATAAAGCGTCACCGAGCTGACCCGCGCCTTCAGCTCGGAAATATAATCGGCCGCAGCGTCGAGCGTGACATGCTCAGCGGGGCCGGCAGCCGGATCAAGCCGGTCATGCCGGCAAAGGAAATCCAGGAAGTACCCATAACGCCGAGCCAGATCGTCTTGTACGATCTTCTTGAGGTGGCTTGCGCCTCCCCCACGAACAAGGCGGCGACCAGGCCGGCAGGCCTCCTCCCAGCCGGCTAAATCGGCTGCCGGCCAGAGGCCCCGCAGATGCGAGCGCACAATATGACGCTTGCTGGATATCACCTGACTACCGTTATCCATGGGCTTCCCCGCCATGGTCGCGGACGTGATCGATGATGAGATTGCCGTAAATCTCGCTGGCCTGGGTCGACTCCAAGCCGATGTAAAAATCCGTGGTCGTCTTGATGTTTTTGTGGCCAAGCAGCCGCCTAACCAGCTCGTAGTTTCCCGGAAATCTTTGAAGGACAATTGCCCCGGCAGCGTGCCGGAACATGTGAGAGGTCATGTCGATCCCGGTGCCGTCCATGATCCTGTCGGAGATCTGGTCCGACAAAGTCGTTAAGCCCTTGTGCCCTCCGGCCTCTCCGGGAAACAGCCAGTCCTCGTTGCTGCCGCGCATCAGGGCGGGCCGATAATTGAACACGTACTCGTCGATAAGCTGCGTAAGCGCCGCCGACAGTGGGAACTCAAGGTCAACCCTATTTTTGACGTCGCGGCTCGGGAACACCATGACGTAGTTGGAGTCCGGTCGCCGTATTTGACGAGGTTGATGCCGAGGCGGATGCGGCCGAGATTGCCGATGCGGACCGGCGCCATGGACAAAATCGCAACGGCCAAGGCTATTTGAGCGGTGACCGCCGCCTTGACCGGCGCCTGATGGTTCGCGCGCGCCTGCTTCATCAGTTCGGCAGGGAGTTTGAGCACGCGCGCCCACACCCCGGGCGTGAGCACGGTCCGAACCAGAGCGAGGTTCTTTTGGGTCAGCCCACGCTTCCGGTGCTGTTCGAAAGAGGCGCGGATATCATCAAGGTGCTTGTAGTCGGCCTCGCTCAAACCGCCGGCTTCCCGCGCCATTACCAGGCATTTCCAGGCCATATCAATTACGAAAACCGTGGGTTCCTCGCCGTTGCGCTCCCAGTAATCGTCGAGGACACGGTGGACGATCTCGGGCCTAAAGAGCACCCGGAAGGACGTCAGATGTGGGAGAGCAAAGCTCAACTTCACAGCAGTGCCAATGAACGCGAGGATCTCGGCCTGACGCGTCCGGAGCGTGGTTGGGCTGTTGGCTCGGATGCGCTTTCCGTTCCAGCCACGGCGAATTACTGTCCTGGCCGCGATGAACGCTTCGATGTCGGCGCGCAGGGTCGCCGGGAGGTCATCCAGCCTCGGACCGCCATTTGGCTTAATAGGTGGCTCGACGAGGCGATGGCCCGGCCAGCCAGCCGCGACTTCTACGCAACGGTTCCAGGCCCGCGCCACTTTGCGGCGGGCTGCCGCGTCAATCGCCAGCCGCGTCCACTCACCGCGGTACACCATGAAAGCCTCCAGGACATCCTCGGTGACATCCTGAGGCTTGATGTTGCGGGCCGAGCAAAACCTCATCAAGGCGTATAGGTCGAGGCGCTCTCGACGTTCGAGTTGATGGCATAGTCGCGCCCAGTCTGCAGTAAGCGGTGCTCCCCGAGCGGGGAGGTTGTTCTCCTTGCTGAACCAGCGCAGAGCCGATCGAGTATTGGACTTGTGGTTGCTCCACGTCTTCTGCGCCATGTTGAGATCGACGTGATGGATACGGTCCATCGGTATTCGAACCGCGGTGATCCTGGCGATGATCGAAGCCAATGGGCGGTTCAAGGCCCTGGCAACCTGACGCAACGAGCACGGCCAATGCGACTTTGCATCATCGGCTAAATCTGGCGCGGTCTCGATCGCCGCGATGGCGTCTTCGAAGGTCGGCTCGGTGGTACGGGAGACCATTGGGACCACGTTTGGGCAGGCGGGAGATGGACCAAGTATCCTGGACATGTATTACCTTTCATTTTGGAAAATTGTCAACAGTATACAGGGTACATGTACTTCCGTAAATCGTTCTAATATTGTATCTCCCAAGTGTAATCTGATGTATTGTTATGTAACACCGTTCACCACGATTGACGGCAAGGCGCCACTCAGAAAACTTTATTTGGCGAAAGAGAAAAGGCGCCCTGCCAAGTGTGGGCAGGGCGCTCTCGAGGTCACTCTTCGCTCGTCGATGACCGGGTTTTCGACCGTATGAAGTCCCGTATTGCCGCCTCGCTGTAGCGTAAGCGCTGTTTTCAGGCCACGTCTCTGAGCGCGGGCATGGCCGGATAGGCCCAGGGCAGGAGATCGTCGATCTTGCTGTTGAGATGGCCATTGACGAGCCTGGTGATGACGTCGGTGAGATAGGCCTGGGGATCGATGCCGCAGAGTTTGCAGGTCTCGATCAGCGAGGCGACGACGGCCCAGTGCTCGCCGCCGCCATCGGAACCGGCGAAGAGAGCATTCTTCCGGTTCAATGCGATTGGGCGGATTGTGCGCTCCACCACGTTGGAGTCGATCTCGACGCGTCCGTCATCGAGGAAGCGCGTGAGGCCCTCCCAGCGCGAGAGCGTGTAGCGGATGGCTTCAGCGAGCTTGGTCTTCTGGCTGATCAGGGCGAGCTTGGCGCGCAGCCAGGGTTCAAGGTCGTCGATGATCGGCCGGCTCCTGTCCTGGCGGATGGCACGCCGCTGCTCGGCGCCGCGGCCGCGGATGTCGTTCTCGATCGCGTAGAGGTTCGCGATGCGTTCGAGCGCTTCGCTGGCGATCGGCGCCGGACCCGCGGCGGCGAGCTCGTAGAAGCGGCGGCGCACATGGGCCCAGCAGAAAGCGAGTTGCACATCGCCACGCTCGGCCAGCACGCGATAGCCGGCATAACCATCGACCTGCAGGGTGCCTCTAAAGCCAGCGAGATGGGTTATCGGCCGTTCGGCCTTGCGATCGGGCGCGTAGACGTAGGCCACGCCTGGCGGATCGCTGCCGCCCCAGGGGCGATCATCACGTGCGTAAGCCCAGAGCTGGCCGGTCTTGGTGCGTCCACGTCCGGGATCGAGCACCGGCGCCGTCGTCTCGTCGGCGAAGAGCTTGGCCGAACTCTTGAGCGCCATGAGCAGGCGATCGTGGACAGGCCGCAGCATGAAGGCGGCGCGGCCGACCCAGTCGGCTAACGTCGAGCGATCGAGCGTGATCCCCTGCCGCGCATAGATCTGGGCCTGACGATACAGCGGAAGATGGTCGGCATATTTGGACACGAGCACCTGCGCCACGGTCGCCTCGGTGGGCAAGCCGCCCTCGATCAGCCGCGCCGGGGCGGGCGCCTGCACCACCACGTTCTCGCAAGCCCGGCAGGCATATTTTGGTCGGCGAACGACGAGCACACGGAACTGCGCCGGCACGATGTCCAGCCGCTCGCCCGTATCCTCGCCGATCCGATGGAGCGCGTTGCCACAGCATGGGCAGGCATGATCGTCGATGTCGACCACCATCTCCACGCGTGGCAGGTGGGCGGGAAGCGATCCCCGATTCATGCGGCGCTTGGCAGCGCGGCCCGCCCGCTCGGCGGGGACAGCCGCTTCGGTCTTGGCCTCGTCGCTCGCCACGACCTGCTCGACCTCTTCCAGGCCGAGCAACATCTGATCCTCAGGCAGCGTCTCGGCGCGCCGCCCGAAGCGATGACGCTGCAGCTCCTTGATGATCTGACGGAGCCGCTCGTTCTGCACCCGCTCCGCAATCAGCATCGCCTGCAGCGTGCCAGGATCGTCGGGAAGCGTGTCCGCCACAACGGCCATGGCGGGGATTAGATCATGCGGCGCAGTGCGTCGCGAGCGTTCAAATGACCCTGATTTACTGTGCCGCAATCATCCCGGCTGCAGCGGCGCCGGCGTCTCTCGCGCCGCGTGAACCCGCTTCCAATCCAGCCCTTCCAACAACGCCGAGAGCTCAGCGGCTGACAGCCGCATTACCCCGTCCTGAATGTTCGGCCAGCGGAACGTCCCATCCTCGAGCCGCTTGGCGAACAGGCACACGCCCGTGCCGTCCCAGAAGATCAGCTTCACCCGGTCCGCCCGCTTCGCCCGGAACACATAGACGGTGCCCGAGAACGGATCGGCCTTCATCGTCTCGCGCACCAGCGCCGCCAGCCCCTCGGCTCCCTTGCGGAAGTCGACCGGCCTCGTCGCCACCATCACCCGCACCGCGCCCGTCGGCCCGATCACGCGCCGGCCTTCAGGGCCCGGAGCACCGCCGCGACCGTCTTTGCCTCCGCACCGCGGCCAACGCGAACCGTCACCTCGTCGATCTCGACCTCAATGACGCCGAGGGCATCGCCGCGGCGGCGGCCTCTCGGCCTCCCGCGCTTGCGCGCCGGCTCCGCAGCCCGCGCCTCAATCAATGCGGGCACAAACACCGGAGCGGTCTCGGCGCTCGACCCCCGCGCCTGCCGGCGCCACGTAAAAAGTTGCTGCGGGGTCAGTCCGTGTCGTCGCGCAACCTGGCAGGCCGTCGCGCCTTCAACGAAGCTCTCCCCAACGATCGATGCCTTCTCTTCAGGCGTCCAAGATCGCCGGCGCCCAGCACCCGTGAACACTTCAATCCGCTGCACCGGACCTGAATCCGACACATGCTTATGCTCTGAAATCGACATGTGTCGGAGCTCCTCAAGGACTCCGAATATCCGACCTCATATCGACGAAAAACAAGGTGGAATCAAAACGCCGC